>CADCJT010000021.1:0-6842 GCA_902801815.1 uncultured Bacteroidia bacterium | reverse complement strand
GCTGCCCCAGTCACCGCCTATGACATAAAACGGATAAGTCGTCACGCCGTCCATCCTGTGGTTGGCACCATTCATCACAAACTCCACACCTTTGGCGATAGCGCAAAACTTGCCGATAATCAGCCGGTCGCCAATGAAGTCGTAGAAATGAGTGACGTGCTTCTCGAATTGGTCTGCACCATCCACGTCATCATAATAGGTATAGTCGCCAATGATGATGCGCGGGTTCTTCACCACGTTCTTGATGAAGCAGAGGCTTGGGATGTTGGGGTTCGGGAAAGCCTCATTGGGGTTGGGTCTTTTTATCATAACTTGTTTAATCTCTATTTCCAATTACGCCACAAAGATACGCACATTATTTGATATAAAGTGCTACACAAATTAGTGGAATATATACCAACATTAGGTTTATTTTGCTAATTTTGCGTCACTAATTAACCCATTTCTATTAACCAAATTATCCAAATCATGAAGAAATTGTTTTTTACCTTGATGCTGATGTTTGTTTCAGCGATTGCTTTAAATGCGCAGAGTTTGATAGGCAAGCAATGGGCAACCAAACTTCTCGATGAAGAAGGAACCGAAATAGTCGTGTCGTTGTATTTTGATGAAAACGGAGCTTGTGAAATGCTCGTTGGGACTGATTATGAGATCAAAGAGGATGGCGTGCCGATTACGCTTGAAGGCTCGGTTACCGTTCCTGGCACTTTCACCCTTAATGGCAAAGACTTGAAAATGAACCTCGACAGAAGCAAGGCCGAGACCGAACTTGACTATGAAATCAAGGGAATGGATGCCAAGACCAAGGCCTTGATGGACAAGCAGATAAGGGGTGAAATCAATGGCCTGAAAAACGAATTCAAGAATACAATGCTCGATGGTATGCCCAAGATGCATAACATGAAGGTCGTCTCGATCGATAAAAAGAACCTCGTCATTAAAGATGACAATGGCGACGAGATCCCATTTGTCCTCGTAGAATGATAACTAACGAATCGTAATTAAATAACGAAGGGTGCAGGCCGCCATGGTCCTGCACCCTTCGCATTTTAGGGGATTGTTATCATCCAGTTTATCGGATGAAATTCGTGTAACGCGTCACTTCTTTTTGTGGTAGTCCGTTGCGCTCGCGCTCGGCAGTGATGGCGCGGATGAGGAAGGCCATGTTGCGACCCAAGATGCGCATGATTTGCACGCCTTCTTCGTCTTGCATCACGTCTTCAGCGGAGTGGCCATGCACCATGTTCCAATAGCGACTGCTCGCGATAGGCATCTCGCAGATGGTGAAATACTTGTTGAGCCGATCGAAAGCCGCCGTGGTGCCGCCACGACGTGCTGAAACGACTGCTGCACCCACTTTCATCCGTTTGTCGAATGGGGTGCTGAAAAACAGGCGGTCGAGCAGATTGGTGAGCGTTCCGTTGGGGCCGGCGTAATACACCGGCGAGCCGACCACGAGGCCGTCGGCCTGCTCGAATTTGGGCGCCACTTCGTTCACCATGTCGTTGAACACGCAACGCCCCAATTCGGCGCATTTGCCGCAGGCGATGCAGCCTCGGATGTCCTTGTTCCCAATATGGACGATTTCGGTTTCTATACCATTTTTCTGTAATTCTTCCGCCACGATGCTCAAGGCGGTGAAGGTGCAGCCGTTGGCGTGCGGGCTGCCGTTGATTAACAGGACTTTCATTTTCTTATGTATTATCTTTTTGTATCGTACTATATACCTGATTTGTCATTGGAACACGCGGTTTCTATAGAATCTTGTTTATGTTCCATAATCTCGGCCTTGGGCTTTCGTGCAAACAATCTGGCAAGAAAGATGCATACAGCATAAATAATCGAAGGCAATAGTACAATCAAATCGAAGGTTGTCAAATTATTGCTAATGTTTACTTGCGACAAATCAAGATTTATACCAACTAAATCAAAGATTAAAGGAGAATCACAACCTAAAGGGAAAAGCCACAACAATCTACCACCACTATTAATTGGCTCCAACCAAATGAGACCGTTTATTGACATTAGCACAAAAGGACAAAGCCAAATATACCAATTCCGTTTGGCCTTTTCGTAAACATAATGAGCAGCTATTCCGGGGATTACCATTGAGAAAATGCTTAGACAAATCATAAAACACGCCGTTTCTCCTTCTGGTAATTCAAGATTGACAAAGACATCGTTGTTGAGAATGTATGCCAACAGATAGCCCAAAAAGACGTATGCCAAATAGACAATCATAAAAGCCCAAAAGAAGGGTATTTTATTTCCAATGATATTTTTCTTGGTCATACGAGAAACCGTTTGTTTTAAAACGGATTAAGCACTTTTTTATTGTTTAGCTACAGAACCGTTGAAGGTGCTTTCGCCCGAATTGCGGATTTCACCTTAGAATATTTCGCCACCCCAAAGCATTTTCAGGAAGTCGAGGACATAGATAAGAAACGATGTATGCTATGCGTTTCACTTAACTTTTGGCTTACCTGACCACCCGTGTAAAAACAGGATTTTCGCCATCAGCGACGGTCACATAAACCTTCAACTCTCCCGTAGGCATCCCTGGATTGTCCTCGCGAGGAAGATCTTCGGCTGTGAACAGGTATTCCGTGCCTCCGGGAATAGTACGCGAAGCCACGGCCTTGGCTTGAGCATGAAGCATCTGATAGCCATCGACGGCAGCATTGAAGATAGCTGTTTCCTCTTCATTTACTGGATGTTGCTCTGGGAAATCCTCCAACTTTACAAATTCTCCTTCAAGGAAACCGTTTGCCTTCAAGAATTGGTCGATCTCTTTGGGTGCTGCTTCGAGTCGGGCGGCACGCACACCATAGCCGGGTAGTATTTCCGCTTTAGGTTGTGCCTCGGCCAAATCTTTCATGCTGGACTCCAGTCCGCCGCTGCCAAAGGTGCAGAACGGGACAACTTTCTTGCCGCTCAAGTCCACTTGACTCAAGAAGGTAATCATGGGCGGTGCGTACGTGCCGAACCACACGGGATAGCCTAAGAACACCACATCGTATTTGGCGATGTCTGCTGCCAACGGCTGAATCTCGGGCGTAATGCCTTGTTCGCGATCTTGCTTGCAACGTTCGATGGTGGCTTGGAAATCCTCATCGTAGGGTTTCGTGGGGACAATCTCCTCAATGTCGGCACCGAGCCGTGTGGCGATTTCGGTCGCTACGGCTTTCGTGTTTGACGTTTGGGAATAGTAAAGCACCAGCACTTTAGGGGTTTCTGCCTTGGGTGCTTCTTTTTGGTTTTCTTTCTTAGGGCCACAAGAAACGGCGGCCATCGCTACGATGGCGAGAATGAGTAATCTTTTCATTTTGAATCGAATTTTATTCATTGACTTTCAAAAGCTCTTCTATGGCCTCCTCCATCATGTCAGGCGTCACCATGGGCTCGAAGCGGAGGATGGTCTTGCCGTCTTTGGAGACCAGGAACTTGCCGAAGTTCCAGCGGATGGCGTCGCCTTGGTCGAAGCCCGTGCCGGTTTTTTGGTGAATCTCGTCAAGCATTGTCGCAAACTCCTCGGTGCCCTCGGGATAGCCCTTGAAAGGCGCTTGTTTCTTGAGGTAGGTGTAGAGCGGGCTCTCCGCCTCGCCGTTGACGTCAATCTTGTCGAACAGCGGGAAGGTGACGTTGTAGTTCAGCGAGCAGAAGCTCTGGATCTCCTCGTTGGTGCCAGGCTCTTGTTCCAAGAATTGGTTGCAGGGGAAGCCAAGAATCTCCAAGCCCTGGTCCTTGTACTTTTGATAAAGGGCTTCAAGGCCTTCGTACTGCGGGGTCAAGCCGCATTTGCTGGCCACATTGACGATGAGCAGCACCTTGCCTTTGTAGTTGGCCAACGATACATCGCTTCCGTCCATGTCTTTTACCGTGATGTCATAGATGCTACTGGCCTGCTCGACCACGGGCTCAGGTTCTGCTGTAACTTGTGTGGTCTTGTTGTTCTGATTATTGCAGCCTGTATTCATCATCAGTGCCACTGCTGCGAGAAAGAATAGTTTTTTCATATTGAATTAGGATTAAGTTATTATAGTTATTTCAGCACCTTCAAAACCTGCTTTCGGGTAGCCATACCATCCGTCAGCTTCGTGATGTGGTCGACTAAAAACTCCAGCGACTCCTCGGGGGTGTGGTCGGTGTGGAGCGTGGTGAAGTCTTCGAACAGCGACTCGGGCATGCAGAAATACGACACCTGCCAGCCGTTGTAAACCTGCTCGGGTCCTCGATACACCCGCTCGATGGCTCCCGTGACGACGCGGCACTGCTGCATCAGCTTGCCTATGGCCGCATCGGCTTGGCCTTTCTTCACGCCAAGCAAGGCGCGCACCTCCTTGATGGTGATGCTGCCTTGTTTTTCGAGATATTCCATGATGCACTCGCCATTCTTGTCGGGCGTTGTCGTGGCACGGCGGAAGTTCATCAATTCGCGGAAAAATGGGACCATTGCGAAGGCAGCTTTTCCTCCGCATAGGAACTTCCCGTAGGCGATGCCGCCGTTTTGGAGGCAGTCGATCTTCCAGTCCCACGGCCCGAGCGAATCCTCTTCGCCGTCAAACCAAAACCCAGGCTGGGTGAGTTCCTTGATGGAATAGCCCGGGATGGCGCTGGTGAAAAACGGGACGATGCCCAACTCGCAAATGGCTCGCTCCATCGTCTCTGGACTGGATAATTGGTAGTTTAAGACCATGAGCAGAATTGTTTAGATGCGGTTTTTGGCTGTCAGCCAATCAGCTTTCAGCCTCGGTGCAAAGATAAGAATAATAGTTAATATGCAATCTGGATATCCGACACTTTGTTTATCTGCTTTAATCATTCATTTACAGTGAACTACCCGACAACAAACGACAACAAACGACTGCTGTCGACTACAAACGTTTGTTCAACGGCTTTTTCTTGACGGATGTTGTTTCTTTGCTGTGTATTATACAAAAGCAAGAAAACATGGATAAAAAAGCCGAAATAAGGAAAGCTATAGCAGCTTTGAACAAAGTAATAAAGAATAAAATCGACATTGACGATGCTTTCTTTTGTCCTCTCGGTTCAGTTTGCCTAAAATATGGCAATCCAGGACAGAGTGACAAAAACTACAAAAATGGATTTGGTGTTGCGCATATTATTTCCAAACGTGATTATGAGCATGCGAAAGACCCTAATACGTTCCCAGAGACTGGCCTTCAGGTTGTAAAAAAGCTCATGGATGTGATAGTTTATGGAACTATAACCAAGACAATCCCAGCCAAGCAAACTGTCCATTTGCAAAAAGATGGCTTTGAGGCTGTCATTTCGCAAAACTGGAATGGCGATAAGGTAAACTGGTTGTTGACGGGTTGGAAGCAAATAAAAACTCCGACTGTAAGTAATCCCTAAAGGTCTTTCTCGTCGGAGTGTTTTTATTTCGATGTACCAAACCAGGTTAGTGCTGCTTTTGGCCTACACATCCGAAGGTTATATTTAGTCGCCAACGGATGGGAGCGAAACTGCTGCAAAATTACAACTTTTCCATGAACTTGCAAGGGGATAGTCTAAAAACTCTTATTAATTTAAATCTTAATCTGGCGTAATGGAATTTGACGAAAGAAAAACATAAGAGTTTAAAGTGCCAAATTGGCACTTCATGCACATCGGTGCAGGCCTTTGCGCCGTCACCGAAATGACCATCGCGCCTGAGGTGATTTTGGGGATGGTGAAGTGAGAATGGATTGTTGTTTTTTAGCTTTTTTTCTTTCTATCCTTCTCGAATCCAATAATTTTTCGTTTCTTTGCCATGCCAAACACTATATGACTGACTTAATTCAGGAATGACTTATTGGAAACTCCGTTTGAGGAGTCCAAAAAAATAGACAAAAGAAACTAGTTTTATAACATTAGATATGAGTAAATTCACGAAGGCCATAGCGGCTATAATGCTAACGGTAGCGGTAGTTGTTGCCGCTGGATGCCAAAAAGACCCTGAGAATGGCGGTGGAAACAATAATGGTGGAAACGGAAGCGGAAATGGTAGTGGCGGCGGAAACAATGGAGGAGGCAACAGCGGTGGTGGGACATCCGAAGGCGTGTATTTGGGTGTTATTGGATTCAATGACGACTTGAAAACAAAGACCATTGGTTTGCTTGATGCAAGCAGCGAGTCTGCCTATACCAACTTCATCAGTGGTTTAGAAATGCGAGACGGTACCGTGCTCTATCATGCTGACAACAAGGCACTCGATTGGCTTCAAAACGCAAGTTTGCCATCACGCCTGTTCAATGTATCGTTGGTTACCTTCACCGATGGACTTGACAATGGATCCACAATGTTGAATAACAGCTACAACACCCCATCGGATTACCTGAACGCAGTAAGTGACCGTATCAGGAACGATCGAGTGGGAGGCAAGTCTATCACCGCGTATTCTATTGGATTGAGGGGCAACGATGTGACCGACAATACAAGTTTCCAGCAGAACCTCCAAAAGTTGTCGAGCAGTCCATCCAACTATTTTGAGGTGTCGAACTGGGAGGAAGCCAAGCAGCGGTTCCGCCAGATTGCCATCCAGCTCTACAACGAGACGACCACGATTAATGCAGAGGTGAAGATACCTGGGGGTAAGGCTGATGGTACCGTTATTCGAATCACCTTTGACAACGTGAGCAATGCCAACGCGTCGTCACAATATATCCAGGGGACATATTACCGTGAGAACGGGAAGGGGAAACTGAAGAATGTAATATACCAAGGGCTTCAGTCGTCGAGCGGTGCAGAGGTGGTTTCCGACAGGCAGGACGGCATCTTCTATTGGTACAGTTTTGCCGAGTTGAAACTGCCCAACGGCAATCCATTTGCCAATACGAGC
>CADCJT010000020.1:0-32269 GCA_902801815.1 uncultured Bacteroidia bacterium | reverse complement strand
TACTGCGCGAAAGCGTGGGAAAGTAGTTCGCCGCCCACCCTAAACGGAAAGCCCGTCAGCGAATGCTGGCGGGCTTTACTGTTTACGAGCCCCACACGGAGTCGTGTGGGGTAAATAGGATGCCGTGTCTTCGACACGTGGCGCTGCCGCACTTTTATGCTTTCGCTTTGTTTGCCTATCACTCTTTTTCCTATCTTTGCATTCCATTTCGAATGTCATGAAAGAGTTGTTGATCCGTTCGGTCTCTGGCTTGCTGATGGGCGTTGTGCTCCTCGCCTGTGTGTTTGTCTCACCTTGGTCGTGGGCTGCCTTGCTTCTGTTTATCATCGCCGTCGGCACCTTCGAGATGTCACGACTCCTTCAAATGAATTCCATTACAGGCATTGTCATTGGCGAGGCACTTTCCATCTGCTTCTTTGCCTTACCCGCCTTGGTGGCACTCCATGTCATCGAACCACGCTGGCTCCTTCTGGAAATGCTTATCGCGATGATGCCTTTCCTGTATGCCCTGTTCTCCGTAAAGCATGACGCCAAACCGATATTCACCTATCTTTTTGCTTCGCTCACTTTCCTGAGCCTGCCTTCTGCCTTGATGCTTTTTATGTATCGGGAGGATCTCTTTGGCGCTTTGGCGGGACCAAGGCTCATCATCCTGGTGTTCTGCCTCCTTTGGGTCAATGACATCTTTGCTTATTTGACTGGCAAACTCCTAGGTAAGCATAAGTTATTTCCCCGCATTTCTCCTGGGAAGACTATCGAAGGCAGCATCGGAGGATTGGTGTTCACCATGGCTTCGCTTATCGTCTTCTGTCATTATTCCCAATGGTTTCCCATCACGCATGCTATTGGCTTGGCCGCTGTCGCTGTAGTTTTCGGCACTTTGGGCGATTTGTGCGAATCGATGCTCAAACGTCAGGCGGGTGTGAAGGATTCGGGCAAACTAATACCAGGCCATGGCGGGATTTTGGACCGTTTCGACTCCATCATGTTCAGCGTACCGTTTATTTTCGTTTATTTGCTGCTGCTATGAAGATCCATAAAAGGTTACACGAAGAAGGAACGGTTGCCATTCTCATCACCCTTGCCGTCATTGCGGTGACGGTTTTCCTGGTCAATTGGTTTTGGCCTTCGCAAACGGTATGGCATTACCTTATGTATGCATTTGAACTTGTGGTTTTGGTTTTGACTGTACGTTTTTTCCGCGTCCCGATATGGAGGAAAACGACTGTTGAGGACGATGCCGTGCTGTCGCCCGCCGATGGTGTTGTGGCTGCCAACGAGGAGGTGCTCGAGGACGAATACTTCCATGAAAAGCGCCGTCAGATTTCCATCTTCATGTCGATTTATGATGTCCATATCAATTTCTTCCCGTTCGATGGCACGGTGACCTACTACAAATATCATCCCGGCAGGTTCCTGCTGGCGTTCAACCCCAAGTCGTCGACGGATAACGAGCATAATACGATTATCTTGAAAGACACCAAAGGCCGTGAGATATTGGTGCGACAGATTGCCGGTTTTGTGGCGCGCCGCATCGTCTGCGAATTGCAGCCTGGCGACGAAGCCGTGGTAGGTGAGGAGCTGGGCATGATTCGTTTCGGTTCGCGCGTGGATGTCTTCCTTCCCTTGGATGCCGAAGTCAAGGTGAAGATTGGCGACAAGACGACGGGTAAGGAAACGGTTTTGGCCATACTGAAATAGGCTTACCTTACCCCAATTCTTTATATCCCAACCTTCTCATCTTTTCTACCTCCAGCGACGGTTGCCCGAACTCTTCCGTCACCTTACCCAAAAGCAGATACACACCATCACCTTGGAATGGCCATGCCTTCAGCACCTGCGGAAAATGCACCGTGTCGAAGGCCTCGCCGGTGACATCGACAAAAGTGCCCAGCGCCATCGTGTCGCCCTTACAGGTGCGCACATATTTCACCGTGACCAGCTTGCCCAACATCCGATAGCTTTTGCCAACGAAATGCAGCATCTGTGAGGCCATCAACTCGCCACGGAAGCGGGTCTTCAACAGGTCGAACCACGTCATGGAAACAGGGAAGCCATAGAGTTCAATCTCGTCGTAGGCGTTCTGCAAGGCATTGGTGTTGAAGTCAGGAAACTCGAAATGCTGGTTCTCGATTTGGAAAAGCGTCTCGGGCTGTTCCTTTTTGCCTTCGCTCTTGTTGAGATGTGCCTGCCACAATAATTCAGCCTTGGTTTTCTTTGTGAAGCTGAAGGCGCCTCCACGAATGAGCAGAACGAGTTGCTCCAAGGTGAACGGCACCCGTGCCATGAAATCGTCCAGGCTGGCAAAAGGTCCACGTGCCTCGCGCTCCGCAAGAAAATGCTCCACGAAATGTTGTTCCAAGCCTTGCAGATGTACGAAGCCCATAAAGATTGTCCTGCCGTTTAAGGTAGTGAGGTAACTGCTTCGGTTGACGCAGGGCAGGTGTACCTTGGCACCCATCCGCCGCGCCTCATTGAAATAAAACCAAGTCTGGTAAAAACCACCAAAGTTGTTGATGACCGCCACCTGAAACTCCAGTGGATAATGGCTCTTCAGATAGAGGCTCTGATAGCTCTCCACGGCATACGAGGCCGAGTGCGCCTTGGAAAAGGAATAGCCCGAAAACGACTCAATCTGCCGCCAAAGTTCATGCACCAAGTCGTCGGGATAGCCTTTGGCTTTGCAGTTGTCAAAGAAACGTTTTGTCACCTGCTCAAATTCCGACTTGTCGCGCATCTTATGCCCCATCATACGGCGCAACACATCGGCCTCTGCCAAGTCCAAGCCCGCAAAGTAATGTCCCACCTTGAGCACATCCTCTTGATAAATCATCACGCCGTAGGTCTCGGCTAGCAGTTCTTTCAGTAGCGGATGCTTGTAGTCCACCGTCTCGGGATGATGGAAACGATAGATGTATTCGCGCATCATGCCCGACTTGGCCACACCCGGTCGGATGATGGAGCTGGCTGCTACTAAGGTCTTGTAGTCAGAACAACGCAACTTGCGCAACAAGCCACGCATGGCTGGACTTTCAATGTAGAAACAGCCGCAGGTCTCGGCTTTCAACAATTGTCGTCGTATCGGCTCGTCCTGTTTCAGCGCGTTGATCTGGTGGATGTCGATGCGGATGCCGCGGTTATGTTCCACCATCTCCACTGCGTCGCGGATGTGGGCGATGCCGCGTTGGCTGAGGATGTCCATCTTGTCCAGGCCGAGTTTCTCTGCCGAATACATGTCGTATTGCGTCGTCGGAAAGCCTTTGGGCGGCAGGTCGAGGGCGGCAAAGTTGGTGATGGGTTTTTCCGTAATCAACACGCCGCCGGCATGGATGGAACGTTGGCGTGGGAAGTCGCGGAGGCGTTCGGCAAGGGCAAGGATGTGGCGTCCCAACTCGCTCTGTCGGGCAAAGGCTTCGGGGTTACGTTCCATTTGGTCGATTTCGCCTTTGGGCAGACCGAACACTTTGCCCAGCTCACGGCAAAGTGAGTTGCTTTGGAAAGTGACCGTTGCGCCCAACAAGGCCACATGGTCTTGGCCGTATTTATCGAAAATGTGCTTGATGACAGTGTCCCTATCCTTCCACGAGAAATCGAGGTCGAAGTCAGGCGGGCTGCTCCGCATGGGATTGAGGAAACGCTCAAAGTACAAGTCCAGCTCAATGGGGTCGACATCTGTGATCTTCAGGCAGTAGGCCACCACGCTGTTGGCGCCGCTGCCACGTCCTACATGGTAGAAGCCCTGTTTCATGGCAAACTGCACAATCTCCCATGCGATGAGGAAATAGGCGCAGAAGCCCATCCGCTCGATGATGTCGAGTTCCTTCTCGATGCGGCGGTAGGCAGTCTTGTTGGCCGTGCCGTAGCGGTAAGCCATGCCGTCGAAAGCTAGTTTGCGCAGCAGCTCGCGGTCGTCGTAAATGTTGTCCGTAAAGCAGCGTTTGCTTTTTACGCTCGCGTCGATGCCGATTTCACATTGTTCCAAGATATATTCCGCATTTTCAACTAATTGAGGATAGAGCGCGTAGGCGGTCTTCAACCTTTCGGTAGGGAGTAGGATCTCGTCAGGAGCGGCACAGGCATTGGGCTCCAGGCGCGAGATCAACACGTTTTCGTCGATGGCGCGCATGCATTGATGCAGCTCGAAATCAGCCTCCTCGGCAAAGGTCACAGGCTGCATGGCAACCAACTTTTCAAAGGCTTCGCAGTTGTACAGTTTGGTCAGCTGGGAGAAACGCACGCCGAGGTATTCATTCGTTTTCAGTTGTGCAGGTTTCCGTTTTCCGAAGGGGTAGATGACGAAGACATCATTCCATTCAGGCGCCACTTCGGGATAGGGTTGCTTGGTGAGGTTATGCTGGGACAGGAAGCGGTTCAGCTCGGCGAAGCCCTTGTTGTTTTTGGCCAAAGCTACATAGAGCAGTTCGTTGCCATTGCGCACCTCCACGCCCATGACGGGCCTGATGCCTTTCTTCTGGCATTCGAACACGAAGTCGGCGGCCCCCATCGTCGTGTTGATGTCGGTCAAAGGCATGACGGCATAGCCCATCGCGGCGGCCCTACTGACCAGGTCCGCAATCGGCATCGTGCCGTAGCACAGGCTATTATATGAATGTAGGTTTAATAGCAATTCAGTTATTGAGTTATTTAGTTGCCTATGGCTGATGACTAATGGCCTATGGCTGCCCCTACGTAAAGGCAAGCCATGGGCCATAGGCTATAGGCCATAGTCATCACCCCGCCGCACGATGTATGATTTGTTCCCCAAATCGCATTTTGATTTTGTCCATCGCGGCATACAGATTCGTCAACTCCATATTGTCGTCAAACAAGGCCAATTGCGGTGCTCCGCTGACCAGCTCGCTGAAGCGCACGCCCACCAGCCGAATCATCATACGGCGGTTGTACAGCTTGTCGAAGATGCCATTCACCGTCTCGCGCAGCACATGGTCGAAGGCGGTGTAAGGGATGCGCTGCTGCATGTCGTGTGTGTCGAAGTTGGAGTAGCGGATTTTCACCGTCACGCAACCTGTCAGTTTGCCTTGCGAGCGCAGGTCGAAGCCGAGACTCTCCACCATGCGCGCCAGGCATTGCTTGATGGTCATCACGTCGATGGTGTCTTGCTCAAAGGTGCGTTCCTTGCTGATGGACTTCCGTTCCTGGTAGGGACACACAGGCGTGTTGTCCTGCCCGTTGGCCTTCTTCCAGATGTCGAGGCCGTGCTTGCCCATGGCGCGTTCCATGGCTATGGGCGGCAGACGGCGCAAGGTGCCGATTTTCTCCACGCCCATGGAGCGGAGTAGGGTATAGGTCTTTTCGCCCACCATCGGAATCTTCTGCACCGACAGCGGGTCGAGGAAGCTATTAATATAAGGTGTGGGCACCTGCAGCTCTCCGTTGGGTTTGGCCTGTCCTGTGGCGATCTTCGACACGGTCTTGTTCTCCGACAAGCCGAACGAGATGGGCAGACCCGTCTCCTTGATGATGCGTTGCCGCAGTTCGTGCGACCACAGTTGGCAGTCGTGGAAGCGATCCATGCCCGTCAGGTCGAGGTAATGCTCGTCGATCGACATCTTCTCGTAGACGGGTGCACTGTCAGCGATGATGTCGGTCACGAGGCGGGAATAACGGCTATAAAGCTCCATGTCGCCACGGATGAAGACCGCCTGCGAACACAGCTGTCGCGCCATCCGCATCGGCATGGCCGAATGCACGCCGAACTTGCGTGCCTCATAGCTGCACGTCGACACCACGCCGCGGTCCGACATACCACCCACGATGACGGGTTTGCCGTCAAGCGACGGGTTCACCAGCCGCTCCACCGACACGAAGAATGTGTCCAAATCCAAGTGCAAAATCGTCCTTTCCATCGTTTTTTTCTCCTTTTTTTTTGCCCAAAATGCTTGCATGTTCCAAAAAAGTTGTACTTTTGACGAGTTTTTAATCAAATATTTCGCCATAAATTTAATCATTTTATTCTAATATGGTTCAAAAAAATAGAATAATTTCTCCAAATGCCTCGAATTCGAGGCAAATGAGATTTATCAGGAGATTCCCCTTCGGGGAATGGAGTATGTCGTAATGTTAATATAGCGGCGGCCTGTGATACTCCTATCACTTTAAGACCTTGCTGGCCGCCGCTGTATCACACGATGACAAACCTCCATTCCCGAAGGGAATCTCAACAATCAAACAGTTAAACCATCAACACTTCAACAATATGTACTTCAACTCCAACATCAAATTCCTACGCAAACATCGCGGTCGTACTCAGGATGACATTGCCTTTGCCCTGCAAATGAAGCGTTCCACGCTGAGTGGCTATGAAAACGGCGTTTCCGAGCCCAACCTCGAGGCCCTGGTCGCCTTCTCCAAGTATTTCGGCATCGCCATCGACACATTGGTGAAAGTCGACTTGAGCAGCATCAGCCCGAGCCAGCTCTCGCAGCTCGAACGTGGCTACGACGTGCACCTGAAAGGCAGCAACCTGCGCGTGCTGGCCACCACCGTCAACAACGACAACGACGAGAACATCGAACTCGTCGCCGAGAAGGCCAAGGCGGGCTATGCCACGGGCTTCGCCGACCCCGAATACATCAAGGTGCTACCCACCTTCACCATGCCTTTCCTCTCGCACGACCGCAAGTACCGCACCTTCCAGATCAGTGGCGACTCGATGCTGCCCATCCCCGACGGTTCCTACGTCACCGGCGAGTATGTCATCGACTGGACCTACATTCGCAGTGGTCAGCCCTACATCGTGCTCACCCAGGACGACGGCATCGTCTTCAAGATCGTGGACAACAAGATCGAGCACGAGGGCAAACTGACACTCAGCTCGCTCAACCCTCTTTACCATCCTTACGACCTGCCTGCCGCCGATATCAAGGAGGTGTGGAAATTTGTGCATTACATCAGTGCGGAAATGCCACAACAGCGCGAGAACCATTTCCGCGAGGAAGAACTGATGCGAACCGTGCAGGAATTGAAAAAACAGGTGGAGGAAATTCAACTGCGGTTGAATATTTGAAAACGAAGGCTGTAGGGCTGTCACACTGTGGCAGCCGCTATCGAATTTCCCATGCGGCTGCCGTAATACGACAGCCCTACAGCCATTAGGCACAATTTTTGTGGTAAATATACGTTATGTAACAAAGACAACAACCCAAAAATCATTTTATCATGAAGAAAGTGTTTTTAAGTTTGATGCTCTTCTGTGGCTTGGCCCTGATCAGCACCAGTTGCAACAAGAACAACAGCAACAACAGCAATGTGACACCCGAAGTTCAAGCTGGTGCCATGACGGTTGGCAACAACACCGATAACATCGTTACCGCCAAAGCCGTCAAGTATGGACAAAAGAACGCTATCGTCCTTGCCTCCAAGGAGATGACCGCTGCCAAAAACGAAGGCATCGCCATCATCTTTAACGGCGACATTGTTCCCGGTACCTATACGATGGGCGACAACTCGAAAGACCCCGTCCCCACTGTGGTCGGCTTCCACGAGTTCAACCTCGGTGAGCTGCCCTTCATCATGGGCGCCGACACCTTGTTCTACGGCGACACTTACTATTGGATGAACGGTGTGCTTTCCGTCACCGAAGAAAACGGCACCTACACTGTCATTCTGGCACAAAGCATGGGCGCCAACGAAAACGGTCAAACCATCCAGTTGGCTTTGAACTTCAGCGGTACGCTGCCGCCTTATCAGTTCGATGTGGAGAACAAGTTCAAGATCAAGAACATCGAAAGCCCCATCGGTTTGGCAGGCATCACCTCTTTGAATGGCTTGGCCTCGCTGGGCCTCGACGTCAAGTCGATGCTCTTCATGTCGTCCGACCGTAAGCGCTTCTTCATCGTCAGCTACCTTGGCGGACAGGTTGTCGATGGCGAGTATAACCTCGGCTACATCGGCACGCCTTATCTGCCGGTCTTCCCCTGCGTGCATGTCGCCCTCGACGGTGACTTCTGGACCTTCCAGCCTCAGACGGGCTATGTCGCCAAGAGCGGTACCATGAACGTGGTTACCAACGAGGATGGCACCAAGACGGTCGTTATGGAGAACCTCGTCCTGTCGAATGTGGAACACCCCAACAGCATCTTCTTCCCCGACATCACTGGCTCCCTGCAGTACCACGGCTACATGTATGAGCTGAGCCTGTAAAGACTGTTACAACAAAAAAAGTCCGAATGCATGCATTCGGACTTTTTTTGTGTACTTTTGCAACCCCAAAACCTCAATCCGTGATCTACCCAACCAACTTCGAACAAAAGATCGGTTTCGCCGGCATCCGGCAGATGCTCTCCAGAAATTGCATCAGCCAGATGGGACTGGAACGCGTTGACAAGATGGCTTTCGGCAGCGACAAAAGTCGTATCCTCAAGAGCCTGGAACAGACCGAGGAGTTCATCGGCTTGTTGCAGAAAGGTGTGCCTTTCCCCATGCGTGACTTCCACGACCTGCGCGAGGCCTTCCACCAGATCCAGATCGACGGCACCTGCCTCAGCGTGGAGGACCTTTTCGCTCTGAAGCCCTCGCTCAATGTGGTGGAGGCCATTCTTCGCTATGGTCATTCCGAGAGCGCCAACGCCACGCCACGGATCAAGGCACTGATTGAGGACATCTTCATCGAACGCAGCATCTTCACCGAGGTGAACCGTCTCGTCGACGACAAGGGCGAGATACCCGACAACGCCTCCACCGAGCTGCTCGAGATACGCCAGAGCATCCGCCGCAAGCAAGGCGGCATCGAGAAGCGCATCCGCCAGATCATGGGCGATGCCAAGACCGCAGGTTGGGTCGACCCGAAGGCGGAACTCACCGTGCGCGACGGTCGCTTGGTCATTCCCGTGAAGGCGGGCGACAAACGCGCCATCCGTGGCTTCATCCATGACGAGTCGGCCACGGGCCAGACCGTCTACATCGAACCCGCCGAGATCTTCGACACCTCCAACGAAATCAAGGAGCTGGAGTATGCCGAACGCCGCGAGATCCACCGCATCCTGATGGCTTTTACGCGACTATTAAGGCCTTACCTCTCCGAACTCCGCAAGGCATGGCACCTTTTGGGCGAACTCGATTTCATCCGCGCCAAGGCTTTGCTGGCCAACGAAATCGGCGGCGTGAAGCCAGAGTTACTGGACACACCTTATATCAATTGGCAGCAGGCGCGCCATCCTTTGTTGGAGCAGAAGCTGAAAGCCCAAGGCAAGCAGGTCGTCCCCCTCGATTTGCAACTCAACGAGAAGGAGCGCATCCTCGTCATCAGCGGCCCCAATGCGGGTGGTAAATCCGTGTGCCTGAAGACCACAGGCCTGTTGCAATACATGCTGCAGTGCGGCTTGATGCCCCCCATGCGCGTCGACTCACAGTGCGGCCTCTTCGAGAGCCTCTTCATCGACATCGGCGACGAGCAGTCCATCTTGGATGATTTGTCGACCTATAGCTCACACCTTATTAATATGAAGGCCCTGCTGGAGCAGGCCGACGGCAAGACCTTGTTCCTTATCGATGAGTTCGGTACGGGCACCGAGCCCCAACTGGGCGGCGCCATCGCCGAGGCCATCCTCCTCGAGCTGAACAAGAAACAGGCCTTCGGCATGGTCACCACGCACTATGCCAACCTCAAACTGCTTGCCGACAACCACGAGGGCATCGTCAACGGCGCCATGCTGTTCGACACGCGCTTCATGCAGCCCATGTACATCATGATGACGGGCAAGCCTGGCTCGTCGTTCGCCTTCGAGATAGCGAAGAAGATCGGCTTCCCAAGGCAGATCCTCGACGATGCCGCCAACATCACCGGCGACCAGCACCTCAAGTTCGAGAAGCAGTTGCAGCAGTTGGAGGTCGACAAGAAAGCCATTCGAAAGAAGGAGCAGGACCTACGCATCGCCGACCAGCTGCTCACCGAGGTGGTGGAGAAATACAAGGGTCTGCTTGCCGAACTTGAAGGCAAGAAGAAACAATACCTCCGCGATGCCGCTGCCGAGGCGCAGGAGCTCATCCAGAGGGCCAACAGCCAGATAGAGCGCACCATCCGCGAAATCAAAGAGGCGCAGGCCGAGAAGACCAAGACGAAAGAAATCCGCCAGAACCTGGAGAAGACCAAGGAGGAGATTGCGCAGAAGGCTAGGGAAGTGGCGGAGCAGAAGAAAAAGGAAGAAGGCGAGGTGGTGCTCAAGGTGGGCGACACCGTCTGCATCGAGGAGATGCAGGTGGTGGGCGAGATCCTGGCCATCAGCGACACCGATGCCACCATCCTCTTCGACAGCATCCGCCTGCGCACCAGCCCCGACAAGCTCCGCAAGGTGAGCCGTGCCGAGGCCCGCAAGACGCAGCGCCGTTGGCAGAACGGCATCACCGAGGACCTCAGCGAGAAAGCCGAGCATTTCGAGCTCACCCTCGACGTGCGCGGTCATCGTGCCGAGGAGGCCTTGGACATCGTCGACAAATACCTTGACGAAGCCAAGCTGTTAAGCATCAAAGAGGTGAGCATCCTCCACGGCAAGGGCAACGGCATCCTCCGCAAGCTCATCCGCGAGAAGCTGAGCCACAACCACGACGTGGAGCGCTTCTGCGACGCCTCGCTCGAGACGGGCGGCACGGGTATCACGAGGGTTTATTTCAAATAATGTAATTTAGAGATTCCCCGAAGGGGAATTTTCAACAAAAATTGCACTTACACAGTGCAATTCTCCCCAATTCACATAATTTCCCCACAGTGAAATCCCCAATTATCAATTTTCAATTCTCAAATCGAAGATTGGCTCCGCCGAATCGGAGATTTCAACGTAGTTAATTATCAATTTTTTCCTTCCATTCCCCAATAAGTATCCCATCAACCCCCAATTCATATCCTCATAATCTACTGATTTGACGCAGATTACATTTATTTTCTATTTTACATCCAACATTTGTGTCCTGTAAGGAAAAAAATACTACTTTTGCGCCCGGATTGGAAGGTACAGCCAGTCCCTTAACGTACGTTATTTTTACTATAGTATTTTAAATCAAAGAGAATCAAAAACTAGGATCCTAAAATGAACAAAACCAGCATCTTACGAGGTATTATGCTGGGTACATGCCAGATTGAATCGTGCCATGCCGCGGGTTTTTTGACTTCCGACAAAGGGACGATAAGATGGTAGAGTGCCCTTGATGGACTATGCTTTTAGTCCTGACGCGAAGCATATATTAATCAGATGTGACAAAAAGAAAAGTAAGAACAAACAAATAAAAAACTTCGAAGTAAATGCAACAGAACTACAACAAGAACAACAAAAGCCTGGCCCTGCTTGGCCAAAGCAAATGGAAACACGCCCTCAAATTCACCTTATTATTAATAGGGTTCGTGATGAGCTTCGGCATGATGGTTGCTTATGCGCAAGAGCCTACTGGAGGATTGTACATGCACAAGGATTGGCAGCCTGACCTTCAAGCATGCCCTGATGGCAGCTGCGGCTACATCCGCCTCGAGACCTTTGTGACGGGCGAGAAAATGATTATTGAATCACACAAGCCTACCGACATCGTCCTTGTGCTGGACGTCTCAGGGTCTATGACTACGGCCATGCCTACCTCATACAGATACACTGCTTTACCCTCAACAGCTTACTCCTATAATAGCTATGGTAACAATACCTATTACTACCTACATACTGATGGGAATTACTATCCTGTACAAAGACAAAATCAGTGGATTTCTGGCATTTTTAACCCACGGTATTATTATCGTCTCCGTTATCAGGTTGGGAACACGTGGTATTATCTGTCGGGAACAGGTACAACAACCACAGCGCCAACCAATGTGCAGGATGGCAATACCATTATTTGGACTGGCGTGCTTTATACAAGACAAACCATTAATCAAAACAGACTGGAAGCCTTGCAAGAGGCCGTGTGTAATTTCGTCGACAATATCGCGGAGGATGCCACTACCAATAATGTCGATCACTGCATCAGTATCGTGAAGTATGCAATGAATACCTATTATGGTTCCGAGTCATCCTTAGAGGAAGGAAATCACACAGGAGTCCTATATAATGGTAGTACCAATAACAATTACAATTATACGGAAGTTGTCGTCAACCGAGGAAATCCGAGAACCAACGCCAACGATATCAAAAATGCCGTGAATAGTCTTACGGCTGGCGGTGCCACGGCTGCTGACTATGGCATGAGCAAAGCCCGTTACCTGCTGGCCAGCATTCCTGCCAATGAGTTTGAACAGCGTTCAAAGGTAGTGGTAATGTTCACCGATGGTGAACCAACCTACGAAAGTGATTTTCAGACTCAAGTTGCCACCAACACCATCCGTAATGCTCACGACCTGAAACATAGTTGGACAAACCCCAACAATAACATAGAATATCAGTTCGATGCAAAGGTGTACACCATTGGAGTATTCAATAATCCCTCTAATCAAGTGCTGAACTACATGGCTTACACTTCGTCGAACTATCCAGATGCCCAAAGTATGACGAATACTGGCCAAGCCACTCCTGACGTCAATTACACCTACACTGCCGAATCATCGGGAAGCTTGAGTGAAATCTTCGAGACCATTGCTGGCGAAAGCGGCGCCTCCTCCTACGACTTGGGCTCAGAGACTGTGGTGCAAGATGTCATTTCACCCAACTTCCAACTCGAAATTCCTGATGGCCAAACGGCTGGAACCGTCATCAAAGCCTACGCACCCAAGTGCATCGGCAAAAGTGGCAACAACTTCGTGTTTGAAGAGGAACTAGAAGGACGCCTCCAAATGGGCACTGATGATGAAGGTAACCAAGGCGTTGTGATTGGCGGCAGCGAAAACCGTCTGCCCGACGGCGTCGTCAACTATAACGCACGCACCAAGACCATCACCTTCACCAACTTTAACTTCGCCGCCATGTATGTGGCCCAAAAAATTAACAATGATGGCACACCTTATATTGATCCCACAACGCATCAACATGTCTTCATTGGCCGTAAACTGGTCATGCTGATACCTTTGGAGGTGGAAGAAGGCACATGGGGTGATGATATGGTCACCAACGGTCCTTTGTCCATCATCCAACCCAACGGCGATATACTGAATCCACTTTATTTCAACGTTCCTACGGCCAATGTGATTGGCCACGTGTGGACGGAAATTGTCACCACTAAACCCGAAGGCTTCGACCCGATGGACATTGACTCGCCCGAGGATCTGGCATGGTTCATCAGCGTGGTGAATGGTCGTGCAGGCTATTCGGTTAATTCACAACAGACCAGCAACCCTGGCACCAACGCCAAGCTCACAGCCGACATCGACATGAGTGCCCACAACTGGGTGTCCATCGGTGAAGGTACCGATGGCTATACTGGCACCTTCGACGGCAACGGACATGTGGTCACGGGCTTAAAAAACAACGCCACGAAATACTACAAGCTGAACGATCGTGCCATGGTCTATCCCGGCATGTTCTCCAACGTGAAAGGCACAGTGAAGAACGTATTTGTTTTAGATGCCGAATTCCGTGCCAAGAACCATGTGCTCAAACCTGAAGACGAGTTCATGACTTTCATCCACTTTGGCATCATCGCCGACACGCTTTCGACGAACGGCGCCATTTACAACTGCGAGGCTGCAGGCCGCCTGATGACCAACACCAAACTTGATAACGTGGATCGCGACTCCCAGATAATCTTAGGCGGTTTGGTTGGCTTTAACAATGGTGGTACCATCCACTCCACCATGGCTATGGCCGAACTTACGGGTTACACAATGGGCGGTATGATTGGCGAGAATAAAGGTTCGTTCACCAACGGCTTCACCAACGGCATTTACAACTACATTGGCACCAGCGAACAGGCCAAACCCATTGGTGGCATCGCTGCCATCAACCTCACTGCGTCCAACATCACCAACTGCTATGTGCGTTTCTCAAGAGAAAGCAGCGGGCTGAACAAGACCACTGGTTTCAATCAAGTTGTTGGCAATGGTAGCTACACTGCTGCCAGTTGTTTCACGCCCAGCCTCGTTGAGCAAGGCCAAGAGATTCTCACTGTCAACACGGCTTGGAACAACACCATCCCTGAGGCCGGCGGGAGCACTTCCTACTACACCAATACACGCAACCAATCGCGAGTTCGCGAAGACCGCAGCAACGACAACATGGTTGGCGGAGAATGGCAAAATAAGGGTGAAGGCGAAGATGCCTATAAGGTCTTGAATGGCGGCACGCCTATGTTGACCAAGCTGAACCAAGGTGCAGGCTCCAAAACGCCATGGAAACGCACCACGGCCATTGGCAACAACTACCACTTTGCCAGCTCGCCTGACGGCGGCAATATCAATGGCGACTATCCCGTGTTGATGATCGAAGGCTTCACCTGCCTTGCTTCTACAGACGGAATCACCATTGACTATGCTGCTTCGCTCGATGAAATGCTAGAACGTCACAACACTGGCAACATGAACGTGAACAGCACCACTTATAGTAAAACACAAGCAGAAGCCATCTACGGAGGTGCCATCAACCTGTATGCCAACGAAAGCAACGTTACCAAGAGCACAATAAGTGTCACAAACGAAGATGATGAAACCATATCAACCATGGTTTATATCGATGAGAACATCAGCCTTTTGCAAGACGAAAACTCCAAAATCACTGCCTACACTGGCCAAACGATCAAGGACTTCGGTAGCGATTATGATACAGATGGTAATCGTTGGCACAACGTCAGTTCCTCGCTGACTGGAAGCAAGTTCGGCTGGAGTTATGGAGAAGAAGGAGAAGTTCTTCACAGTTCGGACCCCAACCCCTGCGGATGGATCCTTCCCACTGACAACGATGACGAATCCATCTTCCCGTCGGATGTCAGGTCAACTTCCCCTTTGGATTTCTACTGCTTCTTTGAGCCCCAGTACCACTGGATTAACTTCAGACGTAATGGTCAAAGTCACTGGCACATGGACTTGATTAATGATGCAGTTAGTTATGACGAACCTACCAATCACGCAAAGATTGATTACTATTATAATTATAAAGATGAAGATGAAGAGGAATTCACTGAAGTTCATGACAATGAAACCTCATTCATCCCTGGCAAGGGTTATCTGATGGCCCTCTATACCGAGTACTTCGCTAACCGTCATCTGTGGAATGATAACAATGACGGCAGCAAGAACGGACAATTCGTCCAGAATCGCGGTACGCTGAACAATGGAGAGATCACTATTCCCGTCACCTACACTGCTGCCAACGAATGGACCGGCCTGGCTGGCTACAACCTCTTGGGCAACCCCTACCAGAGCTATCTTGACTTTGCCACCTTCGCAGCGGTGAACAGCGACCTCTGGAATAACGATGCCAATGCCATGACCTATGCCGTCTACGATCCTACACTTAACATCTACGCGCAAGCCACCGCAGCCGGCACGGCTTCGCAAGGCTCCTATGCTGCCACGGGCGACATCAACATGCACCAAGGCTTCTTCATCTGCGTGAAGAAAAGCGGCACTGCCACCTTCAACAACACCATGCGCAGCAACACGCCTGCTGCTGGCACCCAATTCCGTGGTGAACGCCTCAACTACCCGGTGATTAACCTCATTGTTACCGACAGCGAAGGCAACAACGACGTTGCAGTTCTGGAGGTCGGTCGTCCTGAGAATGGTGGTGGTGAGAAACTCCGCGTGGGTTCCGCCACGGGCCGCGCCGCTGCGCTTCGAAACCCAGGAAGACGGTACCTTCACCCTCAGCTGGAACACCGCCAACGCCAACTTCAGCAGCCTCACCCTGGTGGACAACATCACCGGCGTGAACTATGACATGCTGACGCACGACAGCTACGAGTTTGAAGGCCGCGCCTCCGACTACAAGTCGCGCTTCAAGATTCTCATCGGTGAGTTCACCGACGTTGAGGAAAATGAAGAGACCGTCACCAACAACTTCGCCTTCTTCGACGGAAGCGAATGGGTTGTGAACGGTCAGGGTCAGCTCACTGTGACCGACGTGATGGGCCGCATGGTCTACACCGACAACCTCACCAACGACCAGAACCACGTCAGCCTCAACGGTCTGTCGCAAGGTGTCTACCTCATGCAGGTACGCAACGCCAGTGGTGCCATGGTCCAGAAGATCGTAGTCAGACCTCATGCAGGTACGCAACGCCAGTGGTGCCATGGTCCAGAAGATCGTAGTCAGATAACTAAATTATTCAGAACAAAATAAAAACTAGATACAATGAAAAAACTGATAATGACAATAGCAATTGCTACGATGTTCGTCGCTCCGGCCATGGCTCAGGTGTTTCTTGATGACGAGGACATGAACGGCAACAGAACTGGTGAAAACTCGTCTCAGTTGCTTATCAACAACCCCGCCGTTTACGACTCGGGTGAGGACTGGTACGCCCCCGTGGGCGAGGGCATCGTCCTGCTCACTGGCTTGGCGGGTGCCTACCTCGTCGGCAAGCGTAAGAAGGAGGAATAAGAACCATCCTATGATGATGAAGGACAGCTCCGTTGGCGGAGCTGTCCTTTTTTGTTTTTTCCCCATATAGGACTTTTAAAATGTAAGATTTTCTAAATGAATGGTAGGTTTTTAATCCACTTTTAGGTAATTTTTTGTATTTTTGCCGCCGCTATGGGACGGGTGTGTCCGTATGACACGCCTCTGTTAAAATTGTAATCATAAGAAAATCAAAATAATACAAATAAAACTACGTAGTAAAATGCAAAAGAATTACCCAAAAAAGAGAATGCTCAACAAGTTGAAAATCAGCTTGCTGTTGCTGATGATGGTGTGCTTCGCCGGTGTGGCGCAAGCACAGACTCGTGCCGAAAATGACATATATATGCATAACGGTACAGAGAAAATCGCACGTGGTACGACGTATCATTTTTTTGATTCCCAAGGTCCTTGCGCCAGTAGTAATGGAGCAAACTATTGGAACCAATGGTATAATACCAATGAGAACTACACCCTGACACTGAGACCGAAGACGGATGGTGACAAGATCAAGGTGACCTTTAAGCAGTTTATTGACTGGGAATGGAATAACAACGCTGCCTATAACAACGGTAACCTCGCCTTGCATATCAATGACGATTACTTGACGGCTTATTCTGGAACAACCATCAATCCCTCCAGCCTCATCACGGAGCTGACAGGAAGCTATGAGAACGAGTTTTCCATTATGGCTGATGGTGCCATTACCTTTACTTGGGTTTCCAATGCTAACTTCCGTGGTGCCGGTTGGACGGCCGAAGTAGTGGCCATTAATGGAGACCTCCAGCCTCAAACTCCTTTCATCTATAAGGACAAGTGCGACAACTTGATTGGGTTGTATCCCACCACGTTGGGCTCAACCATGTATTATTCTACTGATGGAACCAATTTTGCAGAATATACGGCTCCTATCTCATGGCCTACCAACCAGGAGAACATTACGGTGTATGCCTACTCAAAGATTGGGAACGAAACGTCGGCAACAAAGAGTTTAGCTTTTGATGCTGATGATCGCACTCCTGTTCCTACCAAGCCAACAAATGTCACGCGTGTCCCCAATACCAACACGATTATTGTTACCCCTGGTACAAAACCGAGTGGTATACAGGAGACATGGTATATCGGTTATACCACCGCCGCCAATGGTGGTACCCCAGTTGAGCCTACTCTTGGCAATGCCACATGGGACAGACCTCACTATTTCACTAATATTGAGGTTCAATACGACACCATTGAAGTGCTGACACCCAACACCTCATATCGCTTCAAGACGCGTGCTTATTCGTGCGACCAGCTGATTTCTTCCGAATACTACGATTATCTTTTCAAAGAGGTGTACGTGCCCGCTCCTACCATCACCATTGCTGAGAATGGCTCCACCACTCTTAGCATGCCAACAGGTTTCAGCGATGCCACGGTGAGATATACCACCGACGGCTCCGACCCCACGACTAGCAGCACGGCTCAGACCTACAATGGCAATGCTTTTACACTTTCTATTGGCGCCACTGTTAGGACCTATGCCTATAAGGACCCTATTAACAGCACCAATACTATCGGTTACGTTCCGTCGGCAGTGAAGTCCGATTTCTATGTGCCCGCAGGAGGTAGTGGTTTGAGTGATGACATCGTTCTTTTGGACGACCGTGAAGACCACAGCTGGGCCTACTACAGCATGGGTGGTACCGACAACCCCATCCATAGCCTGAATCCTAAAGATGTGAAGATTACTTATTTTGGTAATGGTATTGTTATGACGGGCGATACCGACTATACTAATGGAGCGACAACGGGTTACGATAGAATAACTACCGGTGTTGCTGTTGGCGTTGATGCTCCCCAAAACCGGTTCATCTATCTGAAGACCCTCGAAAACGAGAATGCCGAAGGCACGGGTGCCAACTATCCCTATACCACCATCCCGAATCCCTTCTCGAAGAGACCCACGTATGGAACAGGCAACAGCCGTTGGCGTGGCTTCCAAGGTTGGCGCGTGAAGGCTGTTCGTGGCGGAAGCATTGGCTATGCCGTTGGTGATATCATTTCTGCCGAGACATTGGTGAATTTCCAACCCACTGATGAATATGGTATGGAAGTGGAGTTTGAAGCCGTTTGGGCTAGAGCGTATGTTGCGACGAGTAGAAATACTACCCTCAGTGGAGGTAGCTATGAGCGTAATTTCTATGTGTTGACAGGAGCCATTAATGGCAATATGGCAAGTCCGGGTACTGTTTCGAGATACTATCCTAATGGTACAACAGACGGCACCACAGCGGTAACAGCTGCTCCAACACAAACTCAAAGTTTAAGTGATATTGATTTGAGTGTTGATACTAAGTATGAATACATAGCATTGATAGGTACAAATAACATTACTGCCAATAATCATTATCTCTGCTTTGGTCGTGGTATAAGCACTTCAAATACAGTCGCAAATAGTGTTAGCGGTGTAGGAGGAGATCCCATTAATTATGATTTGGACTATACTATTCGTATTGAAAGTGGAACTTATGAGGGTTTGAATTTGGTCCGTAATGGTAGCGGCACTGCCAATGGCACGGTTCATGTCAATGCCATATTGGGATGTGATTACGATAGGGCTGCTAATAATAACGAGAGATTATATATGGCAAGGACAGGAAGCACGAGCAATGATAGCGGCCCAGCTTCGCACATGTATTTTAGTAGAGGTTATACTCTTGGTAGTGCTAATAGAAGACATCGCACTTTGGATTGCTTTGTCAAAAGCGGTTCTTATATGGACACGCCAACAGGTACGAACATCGTAGAAATTAATCAGACTTTTTATGTCGGACACACTAATGCTAATGATTGTTATCCTGGATTGAGATATATTACTGTTGAAGGTGGAAATTTGTTAAGCATCACAGGTGGTAAAGGAGCCAATAGTTCGACTTATGCAGAAACAACTGATGAAGTGTTCAATCTTCGTATGAAAGGTGGCACTGTGAGAGGTTGTATAGTAGGTGGCGCCACAATGAATCCATCCTATGGTAGCCGTAGTGTTATCATCACCGGTGGTACTGTTAAGGGTTGGATTGCAGGCGGTTGTAATGGTACATCTAGTGGCGGCGGCAGAACTGTCGGCCATGCTAATTTCTATATTGGTGGTAATGCTGTCATTGGTGAAAACGGAACTGAGTTGTGTGGTGTTGCTGGAGGTAACATCTTTGGCGCAGGTAGAGGTAATAATGACCATGGAGCCAATAGTGATACTGAAGCATGTTCCATCGATGGCTCTAATATCGTTGTTGCTGATAATGCAGTGGTGTTGCATGATGTCTATGGCGGTGGTAACTATGGCTATAATAGAGGCGTAGGTAACATCTATGTTTTCGGAGGTACTGTGAAAGGTTCCGTATTTGGAGGTTCCAATCGGAATCGAACAGCTCACCCCGAAGCAACAAATATCACTATGAAGGGGGGTATCGTTAATGGTAGCATCTATGGTGGTTCCAACACGACTGGTACGATTACAGGTCTTGCCACAGTCACCATGAGCGGTGGCACAACCACAAACGTTTTTGGAGGCGGTTATGGTAATGGCACTACGATGTCGCAAAACACCGTCGTCAACATCAGCGGCGGCACCATTAATAATAATGTGTATGGTGGCGGCGAGGAAGGTACTGTTACTGGAAATACCAATGTCACCGTGAGTGGTGGTACGATGAATACTGTGTTTGGTGCTGGTAAGGGTAGCGGAAACTATAATGCTAACGTTGCTGGCAACACCAATGTGCTTGTTAGCGGCGGCACCGTCAATGATGTGTATGGCGGCGGCGAGGAAGGTACGATCAATTCCGCTGCAGTTAATGGCCGCAGGGCTACCGTTACCATTACGGGTAGCAACACCGTGATCAACGATGACGTGTTCGGTGCTGGCAAAATGGGTAGGTCAACCTGCAGCACCCTTGTCACTGTGGCTGGTGGTAGCATCGGTGGCAATGTGTTTGGTGGCGCCGAGGGTGCCCAGAATCAAGGTGTGTTCCATGCCGGTCTTAAGACTGTCAACATCCTTGGCGGCCGCATCCATGGTTCCGTCTATGGCGGTTCGCGTAACGCCCACGATGCCTTGAAACTCACTGGTTATAATACTTCCGAAACCAACCCCAACTGCGTGGTCAACGTCAGTGCTGGTCAAATCGACATGCACGTGTTTGCTGCTGGTTATTATGGTAATACCTACGGATCCACTTATGTCTTTGTCGGTGCAAATGCCATTACGGGCGCTCCCAACCATGCTCCGCTGTTACCTACGGGCTACAGCTATGAGCTGGGCAAACTCGATATCAAGGGTAATGTTTGGGCTGGTGGCGACTGGGGTGTGTTTGCCGGACAATTTGGTGCCCCCACCGTATCGGGTAACTCAAACGTTTACGTGGATGGATCAAGCTACGACGTCACAGGCGGCAGCTCCGAACCTCACTATATGAACATCGAAGGCAGCCTTATGGGTTGCGGTACCTCGTGCGATGCCGGTAATCTTGACCGTATCCTTATTGTTAAGGACTATGGTGATGTGAATCAACAGCAAAGCGACCTGAATCCCATCGAGTCGGCCACACGTTCGCTCAACTCCATCCAACGTTTTAAGAATGTGGCATTCGATAATTCACACCTTGCATTGAATGGCCAAGGCCGATACAATTCGTTGGTTACTACCGAGAAGTATTCCCTCTATGGCATAGGCAACTATTTCTATATGATCAATGGTAGTACCCTGGTGCTTAAGACTCCCGCCTCCGAATTGAAGAGCTTCGGTAGTGTGACTTGCGAAGACATTTATGACGGTGGCACTGTCACTTGGAATCCCACCTATACTACGGTCAACTACAATGGTCTTGGCAACCTTGGCGGTTCCGACAACAAGATTCGTGTGGAAGGCGGTAGCTATGTCGAGGTGAAGTATCTGGACGGCACCACCACTAAGTTTGGTGAGCTGAGAGGCTTCTTCCACATGATGGTGATTGGAACGAGTAGCAACGACGAAGCAACCTGCGCATACGCCCGTCCGAAGACGAGCGCGGAGACAGGTAACAATCCTGACGGTGATGAATATCAGAACGTAGGCGACGGTGGTTTCGTGAGCTATCGCTCTGCCGATAATGAATACACTGCAGATGGTGGTATGGTTCAGAATGGCCAGGTGGGCGTTCAGCTCCGTTATGTCAACCATACGCCTATGCAGAGAGGTGACACCGAGTTATTCCGTGTGTGGCAGTATGGTGGCGATCACCATACCACTGCTGAAGGTATGCTGCTTGCAAAGACTGATCCTAGCTACACAGCTAATGACTGGCTGACGGTTTCGTGTGAGGTCATCTTGCCCAGATGGACCAGCAGCAGCAGTTACTTCCGCTTTGAAACGCTTACAGGAAACTATGCTAAAATTGATTATGGTGCAGAGGTGATGACCTTCAATGCTGCCAGTGCCACTGCTGCCACTACGGGTGACAACTGGATGTACTGCGCAGGAACGAGCCAGGATTTGGGTAACGCCATCGACGAAGAGCACATTGAAGCCGGTCTTGAGGAAATCAACGACAACAAGGACCTCAACTTCGGTTTGGTAGTCACGCCTGGCCAAGGCATGAAGACGGCCGGTTATGATCCTTTGATTATCTGCGATGCTTCTAACCAATTCCTTGCTTCGCAAGAAAAGCCGTTCGAGTGTGCTGACTACAATGCTCAGCCCAAACTCAACTTCCGTCTCACTTACAGCAATAAGTTGACGGCTAACAAGACCTTGGATCCTGTCATCATCCATCTGGTGCAATGCCATATGGAGGGTGAAGGCGAAAACGCACATGAAGTCATTGACGATTATATTGACGTTCCTTTGGTCATTACCACCTCGACTCAAATCACCCAAGGCTTTGAGACAAAGCAATATGCTATTATGGACAAGCAACACACCACCAAGGAATCTTCTGATTTCATCATCGTGTTGCCTGCCTTCACTGGTGTGACGGGTGATGCCTCTACTTTCAAGGTCAAGGCTTTCAACTTTGTTCCTGATGTGGAGCTGGATCCCGACAATAACAACGAGCCTGTGGAGGATTCTCACAATGTATCCATTGAGAATGCAACCAATGGCACCTTCGATTTGAATAGTTTCGGTCTTACCATGAAGGCTGGTGACACTTACGACCAAAAGAACGTATGGGAAACGCTCGGTGAGACTATTGATTTTGGTTCAGATAATATAGTCGGCAAGACCATTGGTAAGGCCACCGGTCGTACTGAGACGGGTCTCAACTTCACCTTGTGGTATAACGAACAGACTTATCTCGTGAACCAACAGACTCGCATGGGTACGGTTACCGTTACCATCGAATTGGACAAATATGTTACTGGATATGACAATAATAATCAACCTATCATAGGAACTGCTCAATTTGATGTCTCTGTCGAAGTATGGCGTAAAGGCCGTGGCGATAATTTCTATATCGACGGTATTGCCGGTCAAGACAAGACAAACTACGGCAAGCATCCTGATAGACCTGCTGCCACATTCAATTTCATCCTGAATCGTGCCGGTTACACCAATGGCGACCATATCTTCATTGTGAACAAGGTGACTATTGCCAACAACCAGATGTGGGATGGTACTACCAAGACCCATGCTAAGGTGTATCGTTACCCAGGCAAGCACGAACTCTTTGTAGGTGGTGTGGGTGCAGAAGATGCGAATCTCGAATACACAGGAACATTGATCGATGTCACTGGCAACTTGATCCTTAAGGGTGTCTCCATCGATGGCGTCTATGCCGAGTCGCAGAAACCTGCTGCCGAACGTGATGATAAGATTTATCCCGAGACCTGTTCGTTCAACGGTCTGGCAGAAGCTCCTATCATCGATGTGCTTAATGGCGGTAGTGTGAATTTGACTACGGATGTTGACATCCAGAGCAATTTCAACAATGCTTCTTCCAGCAAGGCAGATGCCCTTTTGGGCGGAGCCATCAGAGTGGAACAAGGTGGTATGTTGAGAATGAATGACAATGTCAATATTACTGGCAACTATTGTGAAAAAGGTGGTGGCGTGTTTATGGATGGCGGTCTTATCGTTTCCGATAAGGTTAATATCTATAACAATAAAGTGAGCGCTGCCAATACGGCCGCTCAGAGCAACGTTTGGTTGACCAACGATGTGGCGGGTGCGGGTAATACCATATCTGAATACAAAGTGGTGCAGCTGGGTACTGGCAACGACCGTGACGAATATGATGAGTTGGTTAAAGATGCTGAACTCAACAACACCATCGGTATTGACAAGTCGTTTGGCGAAGGATCGGTGACCACCGACGGTTTCTTGGCTGTGGTCTATTCAGACAAGGATGATGATCCTGAATCGTATCTTGACATTCCTTATGCAGAGCCTCAAAACCTCATCGTGCATGACTTGGGTAAGTACAAACTTGAAAAGTATCTCGACAAGCACTTCCTCTACTGGCTTGAGACCTGGGTGACCTTCCAGACTTGGAACCCCTACTTTGAAAGTGCGGAGGCTCAAGGTTATACGCCTTATATGACAGAAACTCAGCTGAAGAACATCTCCACACCTGAACAATTGGCTTGGGTAATCTCCTTGGCCAATGGTGAGAATGGAGTCGTTATTGGACATCAGAACTATAAACTCGATAACGTCATTGTTACCAACGACATCGATATGAATGCCCACATTTGGGTCCCGATGGGTACCGAAGATCATCCATTTGCTGCTACATTCGACGGCAATGGTCACTATGTGAAGGGAATGCATAGCCCGCTTGTTAAGACACAGATGGGTATGTTTGGTGTTACTGACGGTGCTGCCATTGGAAATATCATCGCCGATGTTGACTTTGAGGCTACGGCCGATAACATGGGAGCCCTCATCGGTACCATGGATGGCGGTACTCTTAGCAATGTTGAGGCTGCAGGTGTCTTGGTCAACAAGACCGCTAATAGTAACATGGGCGGCTTGGTGGGTAATCTCGAAAGTGGTACCGTCCATTCTTCTTTCGCCGTAACGAGCATGGAAGGTGGCAACGACATGGGTGGCCTTGTTGGTCTCAACAAGGGCAACCTCTATAACTCCTATTCTAACGTTACCTTCACCGACAACAAACAAAAGGCTGGTTTGGTTGGCACCAACAGCGGTGCAGTTGAAAACTGCTACGTGGTAACGAATGGAACGCCAAGTGGTAGCTATTACGAGTTTGCTGTTAACAATGGTAACGGTACGATTAAGAATAGTTACGCCAAGACAAATAACTATGTTGGTTCAGGTACGACTACTGGTTGCGGCACCTATGGCAATGCAATAGGCGTCAAGGAAATCGGTTATATGTATGGCGACAACCTTATTGCTACGGGTACGAATTCATACGTGGGCAATAGTAGTGTAACCGATGAAGATGGCTTGACTACCTATGTCGACAACCACATCCCAGTTTGGAACGGCCTGCTCAGTGCTTTGAACCAATGGGTGAGGAACACTGAGATTGAAGGTGATTTCAGCTCTTGGAACCGTCCTATTACGACTGCTATCAATGGTGACCTGCCGGTGTTGGCCTTCCCGAAGGACAATGCCATGGGCTCGACCGACGGCAAGTTCCTGAAGTACACCGCCTTTAGTCTTACCCACACTGGTGATGAGCCTGAAGAAGATACTTTCAACAATGGCATCGACGGTCTGCTTGAGGAATACAATGCCCTTGAGAATGGAGGAAGCATCTTCCACTACGGCAAGGCCACGGAGGTGGCCAACGTGCCTGGTTCTAAGGTCAAGGTCACCATCAACGAAGACGCCGTGTTGCTGCAGAAAGTCGCCAACGGCAATAATACGCCAGACTTTACCGCCACGGTGGGTGTCACCTTCGACAACTCCGATAAGGGTAAGCACTCATTCGACTATTGGCATAACAAGTTAGATTACGACTGGCACTTCATGTCGAGCTCGCTGAGCGACGCCCCGATGGGTATTGAATATGGCGATGCTACCGGACAAGGAGGTGATGTGAGCATTTCCAGCATGGTAGGCAACTACTTCCCGAATGGCTTACCCATGGCACTCCATGGCAGCACCAAGTGGGACCTCTATACCTACTATGAGCCTGAGTACCACTGGATCAACCTGAAGCGTCGTGGCGACGACCACTGGCATACGGACAATGCCAATAAGATCCAATACCTGAGTGGCCAGGAAGGTTTGGCCGTGCTCAACAACGAGACCATCTTCGTCCCCGGCAAGGGCTACATGATGGCCATCAGCCAGGACAGCTACCTCAGCAGCACGGGTACGCTCAACAAGCAAGCCACCATCGCACTCACCAACGCCGAGCCGCTTAATCCTGAGTACAACAAGGGTTGGAACCTGGTGGGTAATCCCTTCCAGGCATACCTTGACCTTGACTTGGTCGCAAATTCGGTTCAGGGTCCGTTCTATGTCTACGACGCCGAGATTGGAAACTACGTGGCATACGCTGTCGGACAGTCGATGAACACCGCGACGCCGTCGCGTTATATCCACCCGCACCAGGCTTTCTTCATGAAGGCGAGTTCCAACACGATCACCTTCGTTCCTACCATGGCGACAGCCACCAAGCTTGACGACTCCTACTTCCGAGGCGACGAGCAAGTGAACTACCCGTTGGTGAACCTCTTCGTGGAGAACGAACGTGGCAACCGCGACTTGGCCGTCATCGAGTTCAACCGACCCGAGATCGGCGGCGCCACCAAGGTGAGCTTCATGAACAGCGCTACGTTTTCCGTCGCTGCCCATCTTGAGGGCGGCACCTACGGCCTGTTGTTCGTGCCGGAAGGCACAGAGCGTGTACCTGTGTACTTCGGCACAGAGGAGAGCGGCACCTTCACTATTACCTGGGACAAGCAGAACGGTGACTTCACGAGCCTGTTGCTGGTCGACAACATGACGGGCACGATCACCGACATGCTGCGCGCCGATAGCTACACCTTCGACGCCACGACGGATGACTACGCCTCGCGTTTCTACATCACCTACCGTGTGACGGCAGTTGACGAGAACGTCGATGGTGACGGCACGTTCGCCTTCTTCGACGGCAGCGCATGGATTGTCGAAGGCAAGGGCATGCTCGACGTGGTCGACGTGATGGGACGCACGCTTTACAGTGAGCGCCTGGTGAACGACAAGAACCGCGTGAGCCTGAACGGCGTGGCTGCAGGTGTGTACCTGCTGCGCGTGAGCGACGGCACGAACACTATGGTCCAAAAGATTGTGGTGAAATAAAACTGAGTATTAACGATAAAACATAAGATAGAAATGAAGAAGTTAATAATGACAATCGCAATCACCACGATGCTGGCCGCCCCGGCCATGGCCCAGGTGTTCCTCGACGACGAAAGCGTCAACAAACGTGCTCCTGGAGAGCCTGGTAGTGTGATCGTCCCCTCGCAGGATGGCCCCAACGACCAATACTTGCCTGTCGGCGAAGGCCTTTTCGTGCTCGCTGGCTTGGCAGGAGCCTACCTCGTCGGCAAGCGCCGCAAGGAGGAATAAGCACGTTTCATGGAGAATGACTGAGGGCGACCCCAAATGGGTCGCCCTCAGTCGTTTATGGTTATTTCTTCGTCTTCCCTTTATTTAATTAACATTGCCATATGTGGCCTCTTAGGACACCTTAAATTATTTTGGATTTATAGGACACTTTTCGGAAGTTTTTCTGTAGATTGAGTAATTTTGCGCCCGAATTCGTACGGTTCAACGAGAAAAACTGGAAGGTACAACCAGTTCGTTTGAAGCAAATACTATAGTAAAAAGATAACGCAAAAAGGATCCTAAAATGATTAAAACCAGCACCTTACGAGGAACTAAGCTGGACACTTTCCGAACCGAACCTTGCCACGCCTCGGGCGCAAAGCCTGCGGCGATTGGGATTTTTGGATGGGAGAGTGCCCCGATGGGCTATGCCTTTGCGTAGCCGCGAACCCTATATATATACATATAAGGTGCCATCCAAGAGAAGAAAAGAATTAAAGTATAAACAATAAAAACTTCGAAGTAAATGCGACAGAATTACAACAAGAAAAACAAAGGCTTGGCCCTGCTTGGCCAAGGCAAATGGAAACACGCCCTGAGGAGCGCCTTATTATTAATAGGGTTCGTGCTCGGATTGGGCGGGATGAAGGCTTACGCGCAAAGCTACGAAGACGGTAAGCTTATTATGTCAAAGAAATTCTACCCATCAAATGATGAACACACACAAGGCGACCTTTGGCTGGAAACCTATGTAACTGGTGCTCAATTTACTACCAGCATTGCGGTTCCTGCTGACATTGTGCTCGTGCTTGACATGTCGTACTCCATGAGATCAAATAACATGGGGAATGTTACTAGAGTACAAGCTTTGCACAATGCTGTTCAAGATTTTTTGGAAGTTGTTGGGAACAAAGATGTCCCAAATGCTGGTACTGCGGGTACTATTGGTCATAGGGTCTCTATAGTTGCCTTCTCATCTCAAGAAAGGAGTGCATTGTATTCTACAACTAGTGAAGTTCAATATAATAATGTTACTGATGCTTTATGCCGTCAATCTCTTAGGGAAATACACAGCGCCCCTAACGTACTCAATACTGCCTTAACCAATACTGCAGTTGGTCGTATCACTGCTAACAACTGCGTGATTGGCACCTATGCCCAATATGGTCTTGAGTTAGCCGAACGTGTGTTTAGTACTAGAGAGGTGACTACTTTTGCCGGTCCCGATGGTCCTCAACCTCGTTCGACCATTGTTGTTTTCTTTACTGATGGTTATCCTGGAGGTTCAGGAACTCAAGGTGATTTTTATTATCCAAGAAACAGTGGTAATACTAGCTATAATCAAGCCTATGAGGCTGATGCTGCTGTGTATCGTGCTAACATCCTTAAGAATCCCAATGGCTCAAATGCGGTGGTTTACACTGTAGGTATTTTTGATGCAGCCAATCCGCGTGCTGATTATATAGCTGGTTATACAAGCTCTAGTAATAATAATTACTATGGCTATTATCGTCAAGGAACTTCAGCGGCCAATGGCATGATGCACATGATTTCGACCGACTTGGCGTATCAGTCCGATATCCAGGCTCCCAATTATAATAATCCTGCAAATGGTTCTGGTTCACAAAATTATAACCCTGGTTATTTTCATAGACATATCGGAGATAATAATAATCATGGATCGAATTTTTTCTATGTCGATTCTGAAGGGAAGGAACATATCAGTAAGTACTTTGCCGCTACCGACCAAGCAGGTCTTTCCCAAGTTTTCAGTACTATCGCCGCTTCTGCAGGATCTGATCCTATTAGCATGACAGCCGGCACCATGGTTCAAGATGTGATTTCTCCGACCTTCACTCTGCAAGGAGGTACCAATGTCGACGCCATCGAAGTGTATGCCGTGAAATGTACCTATGCCGAAGTGGATGCCAGTGGTAACGTCACTAACTGCGAGTTCAACACCGATGGCGGTGATGCCCTTGGATATGGAACGAAAACCTCTTATTCAAATGGGCAAATCCAGTATCTTACCCTTATTAACAACCCGGGGGGAGATAACCATGGTGCGGTGGATGAAACTACTGCACAAGGGAAAGAGAATAGGTTGAGATCTGGTGACATTGTTAACATTGTTGAAGAAGAAGGGACAGGCAATCAGCAAGTCAACATCACGGGATTCAATTTCAAGGCTATGTATTGCGGTGAAGTGGTACTTAATGGCGTTACAACCTATGTCGGACGTAAACTGGTCATCAAAATCCCAATTCAAGTGAAGGAAGGCATTTGGGGCGACGATTTCAATACCAATGGTGAGATGTCGCTTGTTCAGCCCGATGGTTCAACCACCACCTACCAGTTTGAAAGACCTATTACCAATGTGATGGGTGCGGTGTGGACTGAGAAGGTCACCACCAAACCTGCAAATTTCCCTGTAATCACCAGCGAGACCCAAACCATTGAAATTGGCACGCCTGAAGAGTTGGCATGGTTCGTTAGCGAGGTGAATGGTCGTATCCATTATCAAGACAACAACAAGGTGGCTTCGCATCCCAAACTCAATGCCATCCTTACCGCTGACATTGATATGAGTGCCCATAACTGGGTGCCGATTGGTGCAGGTTACAAGTGCAATAATAATGACGAATATGTGAATGCAGCAGGTGAACCAGTTTATCAAAAAGATGGACAAGGCAACATTATGTATGACGATTATAACAATCCGATTACTATTCCGACCGTCAAATTAGCCTATGAGGGAACTTTTGATGGTAATGGTCATGTCATTACTGGCTTGAAGAACAATGCCGCCAAGTTCTATAAATTAGCTCATGGCGAGCAGTATATTGTGGTGGTATTCCCTGGTATGTTTTCCAATGTCAAAGGCACTGTGAAAAACGTTCATGTGCTTGATAGCGACTTCCGTGCCCGAAACCATGACAGGGAAAGAGAGACCTTTGTCCACTTTGGTATCATCGCCGACACTCTCTCAGGTGGCAGCATCTTTAATTGCGAGGCTGTAGGACGCATTACCTGTGATGTGGACACGGACCCGACTACTGGTGTAATTATACCGGAACAACTTGCACGTGATTCTGAGATTGTCCTTGGAGGCTTGGTGGGTTACAACAACGGCGGAACTATCCATTCCTGTATGGCCATGCCTACGCTCACGGGTTATACCATGGGTGGTATGATAGGTTTGAATGAAGGCTCGTTCACCAACGGCTTCACCAATCCAGTGTTCAACTATCTCGATAATGGTATTGTTATGCCTGTTGGTGGTATTGCTGGTGTTAATGCTACGGATTCTAACATCAAGAACTGTTATGTGCGTTTCTCGCGTCAGAGCAGCAAGCTCGATAAGGCCACCTTTGGCCAAGTGGTGGGTGATGGCACGTTTACTCAAACAAGTTGTTACACGCCTAGAAACAACAATCAGGAAAACTCTTTGATTGGTGGTAATAACGCTTGGAACGTTACTATTCCAAATGTTGGTGCTTCGAGTAGCCTGTATTCTATCAGACGTAATCCTTCACATATGCGTGGCGATCGCAGTAACGACAACATGGTGGGTGGTACTTGGATTGAGCAAGAGGATATGTATGTCCTTTCTGGTGGTACTCCTATGCTAACCAAGTTAATGGCTGGTGTGGCTTCAGGACAAGCCTCATGGAAACGTACCACGGCTGGAGGTTTCTCAACCTCGCCCAATGGCGGTAATATTAATGGTGACTATCCTGTGTTGGTTTTTAATAGTTTTCTTGACGCAGAGGGTGAATCTAAAGCCGTGACTTGTCTTGCCTCTAACAACAATGGCATTGGTATTGACTACGCCATTTCGCTTGATGAGATGCTGGATCGTCACAACAACTATACAGTAAACAAGACGAGCACTTGGAATAGCAATGTCTATAAAGACACACCCGTGGCTGTTCTTAAGGGTGGTGCTATTAACCTGTTTAAGAATGAAACCACAGGTTTAGGCACCTCGTCTGAGGCAGGTACTATGCTATACATTGATGAAAATGTCAGCCTGCTGCAAACTAGCAATGCAGCCATTGATGCCTATACAGGCCAGACCATTATTGATTATGGTAGCACTTATGCTCCACAATCGGGCAACCGTTGGCACAATGTCAGCTCATCCTTGGATCATAGTGTATTTGGCCTTTCCTATGTTATCACTGATCAAGTTCCGTCAGCCTTGGGTGATGATTGGGAAGACTTTGTTGAAGAATATAAAGCGAATAATGAGAATTATTCATTAGTTCCTGAAGATCCTTGTAGAGTTTGGGCGGCGTCTGATAATGATGATGCAGCTGTTTTTCCAGGTGATATGAGTTCATTCCATCCTTTCGACTTCTACTGCTTCTACGAGCCCCAATACCACTGGCTCAACTTCAAGCGCAACAAATATAGTCACTGGCACATGGATGACCCGATGGTTCAAATTGAGTATCCTAATCAAGAGACGGAGTTTGTTCCTGGTAAGGGTTACTTGCTTGCACTCCACACGGAATACTTTACCAATTGGCATAAGTGGAATGGCGATGGAAAGGACCGCCAGTTCCTCCAGAACCGCGGCACACTGAACAACGGCACGATTCCTATTTCTGTCACCGCTGAAGCACCCGAATGGACGGGCTTGAAGGGTTACAACCTCTTGGGCAATCCCTACCAGAGCTTCCTGGACTTCGATAAGTTTGTTAATGCTGCTGAAAACGCCAACCTCTGGAATGGTAGTAATTATGCACAGACCTACGCTGTGTTTGACCCATCAGACATGACTACTACTGGAGCTAAGGGAGGTAAGTACCTCCAATATAAGAGTGGCTCCTCTGATGGTTCGAATACCGCTAGTCAGTACATCAACATGCATCAGGGTTTCTTCATCCAAGTGGGCCAAAATGGCACGGCTACATTCACCAACGCCATGCGTACCAATGATGCTACACCCAACTTCCGCGGCAATCGTCCTGCCTACCCGTTGATTAACTTCACCCTTACCGACAACGAAGGACAGGCCGACGTTGCCGTGCTCGAGGTGGGGCGTCCCGAGAACGATGGCGCCATGAAGCTCCGCGTGGGTTCCGCCACGGGCCGCATCAGCTTGCGTCACGACAACACCGACTTCGGCATCCTCTTCCGCGACATGACCGAAGGCAGCCAGCCGCTGCGCTTCGAAACCCAGGAAGACGGTACCTTCACCCTCAGCTGGAACACCGCCAACGCCAACTTCAGCAGCCTCACCCTGGTGGAC
>CADCJT010000019.1:0-30076 GCA_902801815.1 uncultured Bacteroidia bacterium | reverse complement strand
GAGGAAACGTAAAGTTTGACGTTCTGTTTGGGCAGAAACATCGCAATGCGTGTGACAATGCCTTTTCGACAAAAAGAATAAAGTGGCTGTTTTCACAAGAGAGAGATTAGGTAAATTCCAATTTATCGAACAGACAGATAGATAATAGATTCTCCCGACCAAGCCGCCGCTGTCACGGTTTTTGCAAGGCTTGGGCTTTTACTCTGCCTCCCCAAAGCTGTGCGGTAAAGCAGACAGGCAGGGTGCTCGTCCTCGTTCCTGCGGGCGAACACTCTGCCTGTCTGCAACACCGCCCAGCGCCGCGCGACGGCCTGCCTCTACTTCTATATCGCCCTGGGCAAGAGTCGCAGCGGTCGCGGGCTTCATGTATTTTTCTTTTAGCCCTTACTCCGCTGCGACACATGCCCGGGGCGGCAACATGGTATTTGGAAAGCCTCTACTTCTCTGAAAGTCTTATGAAAGGCCGTCGCGCCTTACCCACATCTGAAGCTTTATGATGGGCAAAAACACCGCGCCAGCGGCTGTCTCAACTGCTATCTTAAAGCTTCAACGTACTTGAAAACCCTCGTTCGTTAGCACGAAAGGACGAAAGCACGTCAGTACAAAAAAAAACAACTATTAACTTTTACCGTCCAAGCCGCCGCTGTCATGGTTCTTGCATAGCTTGGGCTTATTGCAGGGAATCATCAATAGTCCCGAAAAGTGACATTTCAGTCGCTGTTTGTCTTGCAATGGTTTGGGGAAATTGTAGTACCTTTGCATCTTTCAAAATAAGAAACAATATGGTGAAGATACAAGAAATTGAAGTGAAGTCGGTGATGACGAAGTCGAACCTGCCGGTGGCCGACTTCTCGGTGAATCCCTACGTGGGCTGTCTGCACGGCTGTAAGTACTGTTATGCCTCGTTTATGAAGCGGTTTACGAACCATCCGGAGCCGTGGGGCGAGTTTATCGACGTGAAGCACTGGCCAGAGATCAAGAATGCCAAGCGGTATGCGGGCAAGGAGGCCTTCTTCGGCTCTGTGACCGACTGCTATCAGCCCCACGAGGCGAAGTACAAGCGTACCCGCGCCCTGCTGGAACAGCTTCAGGGCAGCGGCATCAGCGTGAGCATTGCCACGAAGTCCGACCTTGTATTGCGTGACCTCGACTTGATCAAGACCTTCCCCCATGCCCGTGTGTCGTGGAGCATCAACACGCTCGACGAGTCGTTCCGCCGTGAGATGGATGTGGCCGTCAGCATCGAGCGCCGCCTGGAGGCCATGCGTCAGTTCTACGAGGCAGGTGTTGAAACCACCTGTTTCATCTCGCCGATTTTCCCTGGCATCACCGATGTTGAGGCCATCATCGAGCGCGCCAAGGGCCAGTGCAACCTGGTGTGGCTCGAGAACCTGAACCTGCGAGGCGACTACCGCCCCGTCATCCTGGACTGGATACACGCCCACCATCCCGAACTCGACAGCCTCTATCACGAGATCTATTCCAAGCGCGACCGCAGTTACTGGGTCGCATTGGACCAGCAGTTGCGGGAATACACCGCCCGGCAGGGCATGACCTATGTCCGCGACGATGACACCAAGCGCAGCGACTTCGGCCAGCCGCCCGTCGTAGCCAACTATTTCTACCACGAGGAAGTGAAGAAGTCGGCCAAGGCCAAGTCATAGGAGACTATAATCATGATACGCTTGACTTCAATCGTGATCTGTTTATTGCCTTTGTCCTTATTAGAACCATATTGGGCAAAGACAAAGATGATGACCCGCCAAAAAGGTCCACCTTGGACTTCTCAACTAAAGTAATAGATTCTACCGACCAAGCCGCCGCTGTCATGGTTTTTGCAGCGGAAAGCTCTTACCTTGCCTCCCCAAAGCTGTGCGGTCAAGCCGCCGAGCAGGGAGGCCGTCCTCGTTCCTGCGGGTGACCACTCTGCTCGTCGACATCACCGCCCAGCTGCCGCGCGACGGCCTGCCTCTACTTCTCAATCGCCCTGGGCAAGAGTCGTTTTTCAGCCCCAACTGCTTCGTCAGCTCGTAATCACGAATAACGAAAGCACGTTAGCACGAAAAACTAACGAAAAGAAAAACGACACATGCCCAGTGCGGCCTCATCAGGCATGTAGGCGGCTCGCCTGCAAGAAAGCTTTATGAAAGGCCGTCGCGCCTTACCCACATTCTTGGGCTTTATGATGGGCAAAAACACCGCGCCAGCGGCTGCCTCAACTGCTATCTTAAAGCATTTACTGACTTGAAAGCTCTCATTGTCCGACCTCATTGCGGGCTTGACCCGCAATCTCAACAAATTTCACTATCTTTGAAGCCTCAAAACGCCAACACTATGAAAAAATACTCCCACGCATGGATAGCCTTTATGGCCATAAAACGATTGGAGGTCATTGCCACCACCGACAACGAAGCCGTTGTCAAAGGTGTCAGCGAAGATGTCCGCAAAGAAGCCAAAGCCCTTGTCAGGTGGTTCAAAAACTATCGTGACTTCGTCATACAAGGTGCCTGGTACCCCGATGAGGTGTTCAAAGACATGAGCACCAGCCACATTGTCAAGTACCATCCTTCGGATGAAGGCCCCTATACCACTTTTGGCAAGTTGCCTTCTACCCATACCATCTACGAGAAGATGCGCAAGTCCTCACCGTTTTTCAACAAGCCCTATGCATTCGACAGCGGCAACTGCGCTGACCGCTGCGAATCCATTTCCCACAGCATCGTTGACAACTTCAAGATGCTGCACCGCGAGGATAGGGGCTGTCCCATTGCCACAACAGGAAACCACATCGCTATGCGCTTTTTCATCCTCAGCCACTATGTCGCCGACTGTCACATGCCGCTGCATTGCGACAGTCGCCCATTCTCCGACGAGAAGGGCATCCACGGAGCCATCGAGAAGAAATGGGAAGACCAGGTTAACAAGTCCTACAAGATTGACAAGGACAACAACCGTTTCTTCTACGACCCCGATGGCTATCCGCTACCACTAAACCCAACGCCCTTCATTTTGGATGTTGAGAACGATGTTGCCACAAGGAAGTACATCCACGGTTGGGGAGGCGACAACGGCAACACATGGGATTTCATGAGTGCCGTCTCGCAATACTCCTATCTATTCTCCTACTACCTCGTTCCTGAGACCTTCAAGAACACGCAGACCATGCAAGAGTTCATGGAGCAGACCGAGTGGGGTCAGGACTTCGACAAGTACAGCAAGATGATTTTCGGTGATGCCATTGATGCCATCGCCCGCATCTGGCTCCGTGTCTGGATCAAGTATAGGAAGTGGTTGAAATAACCACTACTGCCCAACGCCCAACCTACCTAATTCATCAGGAGGGGGAAATCGGTGTTCCCTTCGTCGCCGCTTCTTGCGGCTGCCTTGGTGTGCGCAAGGGTATAACGAGCGTCAATCTGAAAAAATGCTGAGCTCCTACGTCGTGCGCTTTTTCAGGTTGCCGCCCTTGCGCAACACCGCCGCTGCTCTTCGCTGTCCCGCGACAAGCGTTCCGCTATGCTCCACTGGCGCGGCTCCAGCGAGCGTTTGCGTCTCCAAGGCCAACCGCTTTCGTGGCTCCTTGCTCGCTCGGGGCTTTCTTGTCGCCCCCCGTACCCCCAAGCGGTTCTCGTACCTCGCAACTTATTAGCGGGGGTCGCCGCGCCCCTTTTGTTTTGCGCCCCTGCTTGCGCGTCCGCCCGGCGGTTTCCTTTGTGGTGCGCTAAAGCGCATCTTGTTTCGCCCCCTCATCGTTGCCACCTCTCCCCGCAATGGCCATACTGGTGTCTGCCTCTTCGGGGTCGCCGCCGCAAAAGGCACGCCCGCCGCCGCTTCGGATTGAAACCGTGCGCGGACTCCTGTCGGGCGGGTCGGCCGCGCTGGCGCGGACGGGGCGCGAGGGATAGGGGTTCCCGTTCTGTTTTCTCTCGTTGCGCTGTTTTCTCTTTCTCGGTTCTGTCATTCCGTGCCCCTATAGGCCGCAGGCGCTTTCCCCCAATTCGGTTTTTCCAACCCGCAGGCCGTGCCACCGTCACCCCCGACCACCACCCCGTATCATTGTAGGCTTAACCCATAAAAAAATCCGCAACCCAAGCCTGCGCCCGAATTGCGGATTGCCAATCAACTATTCCTATATTGGTTCGGGGTCAACCCCGTGTGTTTCTTGAAGTACTTGAAGAAAAACGACGGATTGGGGAAGTTCAGCTCTTCAGAGATTTCCTTGATGCACAAATCGCTGTGTTTCAGCATTTGCTTGGCTTCAAGGATGACGTATTGGTCGATCCATTGCGGGGCGGAGAGGCCGCTGGTATCTTTCACGATTTTGGAGAGATATTTGGGAGTGATGCACAGCTTGTCGGCATAGAACCCTACGCCGCGTTCTTTGCTGTGGTGTCGGGTGACCAATTCGATAAACCGCTCAAAGACAATCTTGTGTCGCGTCGAAGCGGACTTCTCCTCGTCGTTTTGGCTCATAATCCGTTTGTTGATGAAACTACCGAAGAGGTAGAACACCGACGAAATCAGGTGACTGACGCTTTCGTGAGCATAGACATAGTCCGAGTGTATATACTTGTAAATCAGTTGAATGTATTCTTTTACAATGTAGAGTTCTTCTTCTTCAAGACGCATGCAGGGATTGTCTAAAAGGGTCATGGCCTCGTTGAGCATCTTGCTGATGTCGGAGCTGAAGTTGGACAAAAACTTGGGTGAAACGCCAATGACCGTCAGCGTGGGTTTGTCGGCAGATTCCTTAGGCTCCACGCTGATGATGTTTTGCGGCAGGTTCACCATAATCATCCCCTCCCCTATTTCGTATTCCTTCAGGTTGATGTGGCATTTGAAACTGCCGCTTTTGCAAAAGGCCACCACGTAGGCATCAATGCGGCATGGATGGCGCAACAGGTCGTAGTTGGCCTCGTTGGTGCGCTCCGCCATAAAGAAATCGTCACCTATATTAATGATGTCACCCGATGGGATGAAGTCTTTTGCCCTCAACAGGCTGATACTTGTTAGCTTTTGTGTTTCCATTTGTTGAAATTTTCGGCAAAAGTAGATATTTTTAATTGATATTTGATTAAAAAATATGATCATTTCGACTTTTAGATAGTTTTCAGTTCCAAAAAGATTGCTTTTGGTCGAAAAAGTTGCCGTTACTTTGCGCCATCAAACAAATGGAAAGAGCAATATGAACAAAAGACTGAAAATCAAGATGGTGCTGATGATTTGCTTAATGGCTGTCACAGCGAATGCACAAAGGGTGCTGACTTTGGACGAATGTCACCGCCTCGCGTTGGAGAACAACAAGAAACTGAAAGTGGCCGAAACGGAAGTCGACAAGGCAAGGTACGAGATGTATTCCTCGTATGCCAACTACCTTCCCAAAGTGGAGGCAACGGGAACTTACATGCACAACAACAAGAGCCTCCAACTCTTGAGCGATGAGAATCTGGCGACGCTCGGCAGCATCGGCACGATGACGCAAGCCCAAATCGATGCCTACCGCGAGGAACTGCTGCAGGTCTACCAAAGCGACCCGGCAGCGGTCATCGCTTGGACTTTGTTGCAAAACGACCCAACCGTCAACAAACTTGTCACCGACCTGATGAGCCTTAATGTTGAGGATGCCTTGAACCAAATCGGCGAGCAAGTGGGCGATGCGTTCAAAATCGACACCAAAAACGTTTATGCAGGCATAGTTTCCATTCAGCAACCGATTTTCGCTGGCGGCAAGATATATGCTTACAACCAGATTACCAAGGATTTGAAGGAACTGGCCGAGTCGAAGTTGGAGATGCAAGAGCAGGAAACGGTGGTCACGACGGACAAGGCCTATTGGCAAATCGTTTCCATCGCCAACAAGTTGAAATTGGCCGAGAACTATACCGAGACGCTCCGCTCGCTGTCCAACGATATGGATAAGTTGGTGGCCGAAGGCGTGGCGACCACTTCCGACCAACTTTCGGTGAAAGTGAAGTTGAATGAAGCCGAAACATCCTTGTTGAAGGCGCAAAACGGCTTGGCGCTGTCGAAGATGCTGCTTTGCCAAATCTGTGGTCTGCCTTTGGATTCCAACATCATGCTGGCGGACGAGAACCTTGATGATGTGTTGGTGACGAACACTCATCCTTTCTATTCCGAAAGCGATGTCGAAGCCCATCGTCCCGAACTGAAATGCCTCAGCATCGCCAACGACATCTATGCCAAGAAGGTGTGGGTCACCCGCGCCGACTACCTGCCCACAATTGGGGCTTTCGGCAACTATACAGTGAGCAACCCCTCGTGTTTCAACGGCTTCCAGAACGAGTTCGGCGGCATGTGGAACTTCGGCGTGATGGCCAAAATCCCTATCTTCCATTGGGGCGAGGGCTACAACAAGACGCGCATGGCCAAGGCTGAAGCCAAGATCCAGCAATATAACTATGAGGACTCGAAGGAGATGATTATGCTTCAGGTACGCCAATGCGAAAAACAACTTGGCGAGGCCAATGCCCGTCTGAAGTTGACACAAGAGAAACTGAACGACGCTGACGAGAACCTCCGTATGGCGACGGCAGGTTTCCGTGAAGGCGTGGTGGAGTCGTCGGTCATCGACCTGGCACAAACGGCTTGGCTGCAAGCCCATTCGGACTATATCGACGCCAAAATCGACTGCATCATGGCGGGAGTGAACCTTCGCAAAGCCGCAGGAGTGAGTTTGAAATAACAAAAAAAGAAATACTATGAGCACATTAAAAGAACAAAGAGTGAACACGTATCTTGCATTAGGTGTGCTGGCGTGTGTGATTATCGTGGTTTGCGTGATCGGTATCATCACCTTCCACAAGGAAACTGAGTATCTGCAAGGTCAGGCCGAAGTGACCGAATACCGAGTCTCGAGCAAGGTGCCTGGCCGTATCCTTGAGTACAAGGTGCAGGAAGGCCAGAAGGTGCGCAAGGGCGACACCTTGGCCATCCTTGAAGCCCCTGAAGTGGAGGCCAAGAAAGCCCAAGCCGAAGCCGTGGCAAAAGCGGCGAGAGCCCAAAGCGCCAAGGCACAGCATGGTGCACAGAAAGGGCAAATCGAGGGCGCCTACGAGATGTGGCAAAAGGCGAAAGTGGGTGTGGATGTCATGGAGAAATCATTCAACCGCGTCAGCAACCTTTACAAGGACGGCGTGGTGAGTGCACAGAAATATGATGAGACCAAGGCACAGTATGATGCCGCTATCGCAACGGAGAAAGCAGCCAAGTCGCAATACGACCTTGCCCTTGAAGGCGCCCGTTCGGAGGACAAACAGATGGCTGCCGCTCAGGTATTGCAGGCACAAGGCGCTGTGGCCGAAGTCAATTCCTACATCCACGAGACGGTGCTGACGGCATACTCCGACGGCGAGGTTACTGAAATCTTCCCCCATGTGGGCGAGTTGGTCGGCACAGGCGCTCCCATCATGAACGTGGCGATGATGGACGACCAATGGGCCTCCTTCAATGTGCGTGAGGATGACCTGAAGCAGTTCCCCATCGGCAGTGAGTTTGATGCCTACGTGCCCGCCTTGGACCGTAGCATCCGCATGAAAGTCAGTTACATGAAGGACATCGGCGACTTCGCCGCATGGAAGGCCACCAAGGAGACAGGACAATACGACCTGAAGACCTTCGAGGTGCGTGCCACACCGCTTTCGACAAGTGAAGACCTGCGCCCGGGCATGAGCGTGATTGTGGAAAAGGAGCATAAAAAATGAATTCTGAAACGACAGAGAAGAAAGGCGTGTGGCGCGTGGTGCAGCGCGAGGTGGCTCGAATGCTGTCGCAGCCGGTCTATGTCTTCTGCATGGTGGTTGCCCCGCTGATCGGCTTCCTCTTCTTCACCACCTTGATGGGAAAAGGTCTGCCGATGGACATCCCTGTTGGTGTGGTCGATGAGGACAACACCTCCATTACCCGACAGGTGCTGCGCAACCTCGACGCCTTCCAGCAGACCGCCATCGTCAAGCAATACGCCAACTTCGGCGAGGCACGCGAGGCGATGCAACAGGGCAAGATCTACGCCTTCTATTACATCCCAGAAGGCACGACGGAGCTGGCACTCTCGAGCAAACAGCCCACCGTGTCGTTCTATACGAATGCAGCCTACCTGATTCCTGCTTCATTGGAATACCGCGACATGAAGACGATGGCGGAATTAGCCTCGGGTGCCATCGCACGCGAGACCTTGTATGCCAAGGGCTATGCCGACAGCCAAGTGATGGGCATCCTGCAACCCATCAAGATGGAGATGCACGCCATCAGCAACCCGGGATTGAATTATTCCCAATACCTTTCCAACATCCTGCTACCCGCCATGCTGATGCTGCTTATCTTCCAAGTGACCATCTATTCCATCCATAGCGAGGTCAAAGAGGGTACTTCCAAGCATTGGCTCGAGCTGGCCGACAACAACATCTACAAAGCATTGGCCGGCAAACTATTACCTCAATTGCTGGTTTGGATGGTGATGGGCGCCACTTATTTAGTGTTGCTTTACGCCTATTGGGATTTCCCGCTAAAAAGCGGATTATGGCCGATGGCATTGGCATCGTTGCTACTGATTGTGGTCTCGCAGGCCTTTGGCGTGTTCCTTTGTGAAGCCTTGCCTTCCTTGCGCTGGGCCTTGAGTATTGCTACCTTGTGGGGCGTGCTTTCCTTCCCGATTTCAGGGTTTTCGTTTCCACAAATTGCATTTCCAGCACCGTTGAAAGCCCTGTCGTATCTCTTCCCGCTGAGGCATTATTACCTCATCTATGTCGACCAAGCGTTGAACGGCTTGCCGCTGCATTATTCATGGGTCAACTATGCGGCTTTGTTAGTGTTTCTGGCATTGCCCTTGTTGTTCCCCAACCGATTGAAAAAGTGTTTGTTAGAATATCAATATACAAGATGAAATGGTTGCATAACATATTGGAAGTTTTCCGCGAGGAACTCCACAACTCGATATTCGACGAGGGTGTCATCGTGTTTTTCTTCGTCGTGCCGTTGCTATATCCGTTGCTTTACGCCTATCTTTATGGCCATGAGACCGTGCGCGAAGTGCCAACCGTTGTGGTCGATTTGGCCAACTCCACCACTAGCCGTGAGTTTCTGCGCAAGGTGGATGCCACAGCCGATGTTGAAATCGTGGGACATTGCGCCGACATGCAAGAGGCGAAGGATTTGATCCACCGTCGCAAGGCACATTGTCTCATCTACATCCCCGTCGAGTTCGACTACGCCTTGATGGAAGGTCGGCAGGCCGTTGTGGAACTGTATTCCGACATGGGCAGTATGCTGTATTACAAGGCGGTGCTGGCCTCGTGTACGGAGGTCTCCTTGGCGATGAACCAGGACATCAAGACGCAACGCTTAGTGGGAGCCACCGAAAAACAGGCCTCCACTTTTGCCTATCCCATCAAGTACGAATATGTCCCGATGTTCAATACGCAAAGCGGTTTCGCCACCTTCCTGATTCCAGCGGTCTTGGTGATGGTTATCCAGCAAACGATGGTTTTGGGCATTGGCATGATGGCTGGTGAGGAAACCGAGAAAAAACGTCGCGGCATCCTTGAGCCGCATGTCATCGGGAAAAAACCTATTGAAATGCTTTTCGGCAAGAGTGCGGCCTATCTCGCCATCTACGCGGTGATTTCGGCATACGTCTTCTGCCTCGTGCCGCGTTGGTTCCATCTGGCTCAGATTGGGCATTGGACCGATTTGGTAGCATTCCTGTTCCCTTATCTGTTGGCATGCCTTTTCTTCAGCATGACGCTTTCGGGCATCGCGCACAACCGTGAGGTGTTCATCATCATATTCGTGTTCGTCTCGGTGCCGTTGCTGTTCATCTCGGGCATTTCGTGGCCTACATGTTCAGTTCCTGAATTCTGGAAAGTCGTTTCGTGGCTGTTCCCTTCGACCTTTGGCATCAATGGCTACGTGAAGATTAATAGTATGGGTGCTGTGCTCCGCGATGTGAAGCCTGAGTTGATAGGCCTGTGGATTCAGACTATCGTCTATGGCATCACGGCATGGTTGTTGTACTATCGTTCCTATGGCAAACACCTAAAGGACATCATTGAGGTGGCCGAGGAACGCTTGCAGGCCCGTTGGGCAGATTATCTATAAAGACAAAAATTCAACAAAATAAAACTTATCATCATGAAAAAAGTACTTTTAAGTTTGGTGCTTTTATGCGGCCTTGCCCTCATCAGCACCAGTTGCAACAAAGACAACAACACGGTAACCCCCGAAGTGGAAGAAGGAGCTATGACTGTCGGTAGCAAAACCATGAACATCGTCGCCTCCAATGCAGTCAATTATGGCCAACAAAACGCCATTGTCCTCACTTCCAAGGAAATGACTGCCGCCGACAACGAAGGCATTGCCATTATTTTCAACGGTGACATTGTCCCTGGCACCTACACTATTAGCGAAAACACCAAAAGTACAGCTCCTCAAGTAGTCGGCCTGCATGAGTTCAATATGGGTGAATTGCCCTTCCTTATGGGTGCCGACACGCTGTATTTCGGCGACACCTACTTCTGGGCCAACGGGCAACTCTCAATCACTGAAGACAACGGCACTTACACTGTCGTTTTGTCACAATGCGTAGGCACCAATGCCAACGGACAAAATGTCAATATGGCTCTGAACTTCAATGGCACTTTGCCCCCCTACGTCTTCGACATGAACAACAAGTTCCAAATCAAGGACATCGAAAGCCCCATCGGACTGGCAGGCATTACCGCGCTCAACAACCTAAGCTCTTTGGGGCTTGATGTCAAGTCGATGCTCTTCATGTCGGCCGACCGCAAGCGTTTCTTCATCGTCAGCTATTTAGGCGGTCAGGTCGTGGACGGCGAATACCAGCTTGGATATATCGGCACACCTTATCTTCCCCAATTTCCATGTGTGCATGTCGCTCTCGACAGCGATTTCTTGACTTTCCAGCCCCAAACGGGCTATATTGCCCAAAGCGGCACCTTGAAAGTGGTCACCAACGACGACGGCACCAAAACTGTTATCATGGAAAACCTCAAATTGAAAAACGTAGAACACGACAACGAGTTCTTCTTTCCAGTCATAGACGGCTCGCTGCAATACCACGGTTATATGTATGAACTGAGCCTTTAAAAGCAAGACAAAACCAGAAAATAAAACTCATTTAATCAAAACAATCAACAATGAAAAAAGCATTAGCAATCGTGGCTCTCGTAGCCGCCATGTTCGTTGCCGGAAACGTGCAGGCACAATCAACCATTTATGCAACTTATGCTCCTGAGACTTTTGTCGCTGGCAGCAACAGCACGAATTACCAAGGTTTCTCAGTCGGTTTCTCACAGAACATCGAATTGGCCAAAGGTATCGGAGTGGCCGCCGGTGCCCAATTCCGCATGAACATGAGAAACACGACCCAAACCATTTGGGGAATCACCGGCAAAACAAATGAAACCCAAACCATCATTGATGTGCCGATTTTGTTCAACTATAAGGTTGCAGTCAACCGCGACTTGGCCATCGTTCCGTTTGTCGGCCCTATGCCGAGTATTGCCCTTACGGGTGTCACAAAAGGCGCCGACCCCCTCTTTGGCGAAAACAGCTACGACTGGTACGGCGACAACAGCAACCAAAGCCGTTTCAACCTTTACGCCGTGTTTGGTGCCGATGTGAAGTTTGCCAACTTCAACCTGTTCGGCGGCTATCGTCTCGGCCTGCTTGACCTCGACAAAACCGATAACGCTTCTTTGAAGACCAACGGACTGTTTGTCGGACTCGGCTTTACGCTTTAATAGATTAGGCTTAAATCATTTGGAGCCGGCCTTATGGGTCGGCTTTTTTTTGTACTTTTGCATCAAAACTCATCGCCATGAAAACCATCAAAGACATCTATAAAATCGGCATAGGCCCTTCAAGCAGTCACACGATGGGGCCGCAAAAGGCCGCCTCCATCTTCAACGAACGTTATCCGGATGCTTCGGCGTTTGAGGTGACGCTTTACGGCAGTCTCGCCGCCACGGGCAAAGGACACATGACCGACTGGGCCATTCTCAACACTTTGCAGGCCCCGACCGAAATCATTTGGAAACCTGATGTCGTTTTGCCGTTCCATCCTAATGGCATGTTGTTCAAGGCTTTCGATGAAAGCAAGAACCTTATCGGCGAGTGGCAGGTGTTCAGCATCGGAGGAGGCAACCTCGCTGAGGAAGGCAAACAGAGCGAACAGCCTGACATTTATCCGTTGGGCAAGATGACTGACATCCTGAACTGGTGCGAACAACGAGGGCGTACCTATTGGGAATATGTCTACGAATATGAGAACCAACAAGAAATCGAGGCCTACATGATGGAGGTGTGGCAAGTGATGAAAGCCGCCGTCGAGCGCGGATTGCAAGCCGAAGGCGTGTTGCCTGGACCGCTCAACCTGAGCCGCAAGGCCGCCATGTATCATATCAAGGCTTCGGGCTATACACATACCTTGCGCAACCGTGGCTTGGTGTATTCATACGCCTTGGCCGTTGCAGAGGAAAACGCCTCTGGTGGACGGATCGTCACTGCGCCGACTTGTGGTTCCTGCGGCGTGATGCCGGCGGTATTGTATCACCTTTCGAAAAACTATGAGTTCACAGACCAACGTATCATCCGCGCCTTGGTGACGGCGGGATTGGTGGGTAACATTGTGCGCACCAATGCCTCCATTTCGGGTGCCGAGGTAGGCTGTCAGGGCGAAGTGGGAGTGGCCTGTGCCATGGCCGCTGCTGCCGCCAACCAGCTGTTTGGAGGCAGTCCGGCACAAATAGAATACGCTGCTGAAATGGCTTTGGAGCATCACCTCGGTATGACTTGCGACCCGGTTTGCGGCCTCGTGCAGATTCCCTGCATCGAGCGCAATGCATACGCTGCCGCCCGTGCCCTTGACTCCAACATTTACTCCACTTTCTCCGATGGCCGCCACCGCGTGTCGTTCGATAAGGTGGTGGAAACCATGAAGGAAACGGGCAAGGACATACCTTCGCTATATAAGGAAACCTCCAAAGGAGGTCTCGCCCGCGATTATGCCCAGATGGAATGATAGAATCACTCTTTTTTGATGTTTCCTTTTCTTATAGTCCTGATGGCCGTCATTCCTTTTTCTATGGTATTACGGAATATCTCCTCTGGGTTTTTCAAGTTGTCTTTCTTGTGTTTTTTCTTGGGGAATTCGATGACTTCCTTGGGCATAATACGCTGATAACCGTTCTTTTCCAAGGCTTTCACGGCACTTTCGTAGCCACGGAAAAACAGATCTTCGATCTTTGACATATCGTAAGCCGTGCAACCATAGGTGTCGAGTTCGATGAAGAGATCTGCTTGGGCAGAGTCGACTGCTACGTTGGACACCATCATCATCATAAACGAACGATAAGCTACCGATATGAGATTATCCTTATATTTGTCCTCTTCCAAATGGTTGAGGTTGAGTGCAATGACCTTCTCACATTTTTGTCGTATGGCCGACACAGGCAGGTTTTGGAAAGCGCCGCCGTCGACGTAATGGATTCCGTTGATGTATTTTGGTTGGAAGATGACCGGAATGGAGCATGAGGCCACCACACGAGGAGCGATTTCACCTTTAGTGAACACTTTCGGCACACCATGTTCAATGTCGGATGCAACGAGGAAAGTCGGTATAGGCAACTCTTCCAAACGACTATAAGGTAATTTTTCCTGAATCAATTCCGACAACGGACGCGAATCAAACAATCCCCCTTTGGGCACACTTGGTGTGACGATATCCTTGAAAAAGTTCATGCCCTGAAAGGTTTCTATCATTTGTTTTGGAGTGAAACCCGATGCGTAGAGCGCCGCCACAAGAGCACCTGCACTAGTGCCCGACACCACATCAGGTTGGATGCCATATTCTTTCAGTGCCTGAAGTGCACCACAATGGGCCGCAGCCTTGGCACCGCCACCACTGAAGGCTATACCCAGCGGATATTTCTTTGTTGCCATAGTCGTTGGTTTTAGATGTTGCAAATATAATAAGAGTTTCGAAACTTGATCAGCACCTGTTTCTTCTATCAAAATCAAATCCGCTTCACCAGTTCCTCCATCAGCTCTTTCATCTTTTGTTGCAACATCTCAGTTTGTTCGTTGATGTAATCAGAGTTCATGCCATTTGTGGGAGGAGCGAGATGAAACGGAGGCGACACGATGAGGCGAGTGCGAGGCCCGAATATCTTAATCGGTCCGTCGATGTAAACCATCACAAGCGGAGCCTGCGATACAGCAGCAAGCATGGCCGCCCCTGGATGGAAAGGCAGCTGCTTTCTGTGCTCGCCATGACGCCCCTCAGGGAAGATGGCCACGCTCTCCTTGTCTTGTTGTATCGTCTTTATCGACTCGTGAATCCATGACAGGTCGGCGTTCTGTCGGTCAATAGGGATGCATCGCGTGTGACGCAGAAAGAACCCGAAGCCCCGTTGCTCAAAGCGGTCTTTTGCGGCAAGGTTATGGATCTTGTCCTTAAGGAACACCGTAGTCACCACTGGCCCGTCGAGATGGCAGGTATGATTGATGATAAGTAATGAGGGATCGTCAAGTTTGTGAAGGTGTTTAGGAGGCTCCACGTAATACACCTTCGGCCTCAGAAGCACCTTCACAAGAAAGGCAGTCAACCCTTCCACGATATGAGTCGTTGTTTTCATGCTTTTGCTTGTGTAATATAGTCAATGACATCACCCACGGTGTTGAACTTCAAAGCTCCTTCAAACTTGATTTTGAACTTGTTTTCAATGGCAAGGCTTAGAAGCATGATGGTAAGCGAATCGAGACCGATGTCGCTGATGAGTTGGGTGTCTTCATTGACCGTCGAAAGATCAAGCGATGGCTTGATGAGTTGAAGAATCTCCTTGAGATCTTCCAAAATATCCTTCCTATCCATGGTATTTAATCAGTTACGTGAAACTTTCATTGCGCCAGTACGTTTGAAGTCCTCTTTACGCACCGTCAACTTGCTGATGCGATGGGTTGTCGGCAGCGTCGCATTGACCTCGTCAACCAATCCCTTAAAGTATTTCTCCACCTCTTCCCAAGACGTGTTGCCAAACTCTTCCATACGAGGGAGTATTTCGATGGCGATCACCTTGCGGCCGTCCAACTCATCTTCTTTGACCAAACAGTCGCGGAGTTTGTCGCATTTGTAGAACGGCTCCTCGATGCTTTCAGGGCTTACATTCTCGCCATTGGACAGGATGATGAGGTTCTTGATACGTCCTACGATGTACATATAACCTTCGTCATCGAAGCGTACGAGGTCGCCAGTTTTAATCCAACCATCAGGTGTCAGGGTCTCAGCGGTCTTTTCAGGGTCGCCGTAATAGCCGAGGAAGACATTGTCGCCACGGAACCACAACTCTCCATCGACCACCTTGGCCTCTTGTCCGGGATAGAGTTTTCCGACCGAAGTGGGCTTCTCCTTGACATCGATGTTGCCCGTGGTGAGGTTGGCGCCTTCCGTCATGCCATAACCGGCAAACAGGCTGATGCCCAGTTCGTCGAACTCACCGATCAATTTCGGAGGCACATTGGCGGCACCCGAGATGATGAATTTGAGGTTGCCGCCGAGGAAAGGCTTGCCGTACATCTTGACAAGACCCAGCAAGATTTCGCAGATGCCGGGGACGGCCACGAGGCAGGTCGGCTTGATCATCGGGAATTTGGAGATGGTCTCTTTGGTGTTGGCGGCGGCATACCATGCGCCACCTTCATACAATACCGACAGGGTGCCACGAATCAGGCCAAACACATGGCTGAGAGGCAACACACTCGCATAACGTTGGCAACCCAATTGATGGCCTGGGGCGTAAACGCCGTTCAGCGCACCACGCATCAGGGCTCTGTGGGGCAGGATGGCGCCTTTCGGAGCACCCGTTGTGCCACCTGTGAAGAAGATGGCGGCGGGGTCGTCCTTGTCGACAACAGCAACGGGAGCTTTCTGGTCAGCCGTATCAGTGACGGCAATCACGGTGCACTGAGCGAATTTGGCGGTCTCCATGAAATCGGCGCCGGCGGCGAGGACCTTCACGCCAAACTTCATGCAGCATCCAGCCACGGCGGGACCTGGCAACTGTGACGGCAAGTTGATGGCCACATAACCCGCAGAGGTGACGGCCAGGAACATCTCTACCGCATTAACGGTGGTGCCGTCGAGGATGGCCACCTTGTCGCCCTTGGCAAGTCCTAAGGCGTTGAGCAAAGCACGTTTGTGTGCAATAGCCTCACACATCTGAGCGTATGTGTAAGTGTTGACGGTGTCGGAAAGAGCCGGCAGGTCTCCCCATTTACCTTCAATCCAAGTGACGAATTCTGGAATCGTCGGGATGTACTTCACCTGCGCAAGTTCATCGGCAGGCAGCATGTCTTCAAAATAGTTGTTCATATATGTAATTATTGGTTATTAGATTTGAAATTGAATTCTATTATCAAATGTTTTTCCTGTAAACCCGTGCTCTTTTGTGAATGGTGTGATTGAAAAGGCGCCAAAGGTTCTGTACATCGGTGTTGTCTTCCAACTCCCGCGTTGATTCAATGTATTTGATGCCATTCTTTGTGATGCCCTGAGCAAACTTGTCGAAAATCATGGCATTCACGCCCTTGTTTTGGTAGTGTTCATCTATGGCAATCAGCAACAAATCAAGAGTGTCGTTATGCTTCAAGGCTTTTAGGACATGGACAAATCCAAAAGGAAACAGTTTGCCGTTGGCTTTTTGCATAGCCTTTGAGAGCGATGGCATAGCCACCCCGAAGCCCACCACCTTGTCATCGGCATCGAGAATGATGGAAAGGAAGTCCACGTTGACATTGCTCAGGAATTGCTTCTTCAAGTCTTCGCATTGGCCGGGAGTCAATTCCGAGAAACCATGCAGACTTGAATAGGCGGCGTTCATGCATTGGAAAATGCCGTCGACATAAAGATTGATATCGCTATGTTTGAGCAGCGGCGCCTGACGCAGGTTGTACTTTTCGGAGACCAATTTGGCCATTCGTGCATAACGCTCAGGGATGACTTCAGGCACCAAGATGCGGTATTCCACAAAATCCACCTCTTTCCGGTAACCCAGAGCCCACAAATGGTATTCGTAGTAAGGGTCGTTGTATTTGCCGTAGGCTGTAGGAAGTTGGTCGAAGCCTTCCACAAGTATTCCAGCGGCATCAAACTCTAGAAAACCTGTCGGGCCACTGACAACATTCATCCCTTTTTCCTTGGCATACGCCTCCACGGCATGCATCAAGGCTTCAGAGACATCGCGATGGTCAATGAAGTCAATCCATCCGAAACGACAGATTTTCTCACCCACTTTTTCATTGTAACGATGATTGATGATACCGGCCACACGACCTACAACATGACCTTTTTCGTCAAAAGCCAGCCAATACTTTCCTTCGCACACTTCAAAGGCATGGTTTTTCGACGGTGTCAGCGTGTCGCGATCCATCGACTCGATTTGCGGGACATAATACGGGTTGTTCTTGTAAAGTACATTGGGGAAATGAACGAACTTCCTCAAATCTCTTTTTGTCCTAACCTCTTTAATTGTAACCTTCATATCATTTACTCTTGTCAGATTCGACAATGCCATAGACCGATGAGCGAAGCATAGCAGCAAAGTCCGCCTCGGGGACACTCATCTGCTTTTCAAGGCTGATCACCTCGCCAATTCCCAACTTGACTGTCTTGCCTCTTTTGTTGAGTATTTCACGAGGCAGCCTCAATGTGCGCATTTTCCAGTTGATCAATCCGAGAAAATAAAACCAATTGGAATTTCGGTTGAAGAACCGCACGGGAACCACGGGCACTTTCAAGTAACGGATCAATTCAGTAGCTGACTGCTGCCAATCGTGGTCACGTACACAAAAATCCCTAAAGCTGAAGTCCGACACCGCCCCTGATGGAAAGATTCCCAACGGGTGTCCTTCGGTGATATGCTCAAGGGTTTTCCTCATACCTTCAATACTTTCTTGCGATATTCCCTTGGTGGACTTGGTCTTGGGTACCACATAGATGAAGTTGTCATTGAGTGTCTTCACCTTCGACAGAAACTTGTTGACCATCACCTTATAATCCTCACGGAGATGTCCAAACAGGTCGATGAGAATTAGCCCGTCAAGTCCACCGTAAGGATGGTTGCTGATAGTGATGAAAGGACCATCGAGTACCGATTGTAAGTGTTCCATCCCCTGTACTTCGTAATTCAAGTTCAAGTCTTTCAAGAATGCATTGGCAAACTCTTGACCAGAAAGGTCTTCGTGTCGCCCATACCGTTCCGACAACTTGTCAACGCCCGTGATCCGCATCATCAGACGAGCCAATCCGTTGCCGAACTTGCCATTGAACACTGGCGAAATGCCTTCCATATCTTCCATCGTAATTAGTGCCATCACTCAACCTTTCTTTTCTTGAAAATCACCAGTTCGTTCATCGTGAAATTATAAGCTCCAGAAACACAGAGTGCCAGCAAGTTGCATATCACCACATCCCATTTCGTTAGTGCCTGAATCAATAGGAGCAAGCCCATCTTGATGAGGAAACCGGCTGTACATGAGGCATTATAGGCTCCATAATGCTTGATGAACGTCTTCCCTGAATGATGCGAGATACGGTCTTTCCAAGTCAGGTAATAGGATACAAGGAAGTTTGTGAAAACCGCAAACTCAAATGAGATGATGGGCGAGATGATGACCTTGCCGACATACCTATGAAATACGAGATGTGAGAACACCCATAGGACGAGTGTGTCCACGAGTGTGCCCAATACATTGCCTGCGACAAACTTTGGAAAGCGGTGCAATATCAATTTCTTGGCCTTATTCATCCTTATGTTTCGGGTCGATTCTTGCATAATAGCGGGCATCTTGCCCTATGGTGATAATGTATATCAATACCAAGGCAAGAAGAATGACTATTCCTATCAAGTCGAGGGCATGAAGTTCAAGCGTGGAAGAGAACCAAGGCAGCTCCAACGCCCATGTTCTCAACGGTTTGGCAAACACTAAAACGGCATTGGCGATGATGCAAATCAGCCGAAATTCCGTGGGCCCCAACTTGGCGTAGGTCAGCCGGAACTCTCCTTTGAGATGCGCGTTCATCGACACGTTGAGGGTCAGCATCAGATAGATGACAAGCAGAACGCAAGACAGGTCGAAACGCATGAAAGGCGACAGACCCACACCCATGAACATAAAAGTTTCATTAATGGCGTCCATAGTGTGGTCGAGATAAAAGCCGTAAATCGGTCGCTGCTGTTTACGATAACGAGCCAAGGTGCCGTCGAGCGAGTCACCGTACCAGTTGATGATAAACCCCAACGAGGCCAACCACAGGAAATGCACATTGTAATTCGACAAGATGTACCCTGCTGCAATGACCACGGCACCGATGAATCCGATGAAAGTCAGCATGTCGGAGTCGGCCCATTTCGGCTGCCGTTCCGCGAGCCACAATAGTGTTTTTTTCTCCACTCCGTTCAAGACCGAAGTCTGGATTCTCACCGATTGTTTTGTTGAGGTTTGCTTTTCCATTGTTATTCTTCTTGAGTTGGCAAAAGTAGATGCACCGAGGCAGAAGTGCTGTGTCTATACCACCTTTTTTATGGTTGATATATCCGATGGAAGAAATATGGAAAGCAAAAAAGGAGTTATATACCATTGTAGAAACCAATAATAGGTTGTTTCTTTGCAGAAAAATTGACCAACCATGCTGAAATCGTTCAACGACCTCATCATTTCCGACAACATGGACGAAGTCAACGTGGCTCCGGAAACCATGTCGAGTTTCTTTATCGCGTTCTATTGCGAGAAAGGTGCATTGCAGTTTTCCATTGAGGGGGAAATGTATCTTGCCAAGGAAGGTGATTTGGTGGCATGCACGCCTCGCAATATAATCGGTTTGTATATGCGTTCTCCCGACTTGCAAGGCAAAGTGATTTGTATGGGCGAATCGCTGTACGATGAGACTATGCCAGGTGTTTTTCACATCGACCCCAATTGGTGGAAGAAATTCCTCTACCTGAGGCAAAACCCAGTCATGCACGCTACCGAGTTCCAAAGCAAGCTTTTCTTGGCCTATTTCAACCTATTGAAAACCTATATGGAAGACAGCGACAATCCTTACCGCCAGCGCATCATCAAAATCACCTCGCAAGCGGCAGCCGTCGAGATTCTTCACGAGCTTGACAATTGGACTCATCTTGAAGGAAACCCTACCGACCATACGAAACGCGAGGCTTCACAAAAAGACCTCTTGTTCCAACGATTCATCACCCTGCTCAGTCATCCGACAAACACCGAGCGCGAAGTCAGGGCCTACGCCGAACAACTATTGGTCACTCCGAAGTATCTCAGCGCCGTCTGCAAGGAAAAGAGCGGACGCACGGCCATGGACTGGATTACGGAAAGCACGGTCGCCCAAATCAAATACTACCTTTTGCAAACCGACCTCACCGTTAAGGAGATTGCCTTCAAGCTTGATTTCCCCGATGTCAGCTTTTTCTGCAAATACGTCAAAAAGCATCTGGGGCTGGCACCGTTGGAGTACCGGAATGGGCAATTGCTATCCATAACATAGAAAAACCCTCAACCCAAGTCTCCCCCGAATTACGGATTTTGAGATTAAAAATAGACTACCGTCCCAATAGGTTGGTCAAGCAAATGGATAGCATTGCGTTCAGCGATGTCTTGCGCGACGGAATCGGGCTCCGTCCAAACGTGTGGAGCAAGGCTGAACTTGTCGTGGTGCACGGTGAACACTTGTTTCGGGTGCAAGTCCGAGATGGCTTGTTCAAGGTCTGCGGGCATGAGATGGATGTTCGCCCAGTCCTTGTTGTATTGGCCGTTTTCCATCAAGGCCAAATCCACCGAACCGAATCGCTTATAGATTTCCTTGAAACGACCGTCATAACCGCCGTCACCACCCACATACACCTTTCTGCTGCCCGATTCCACCATAAAGGATGCCCACAGTGTCTGATTACGCTTGAAGAGACGATTTGAGAAGTGACGCGTGGGTAAGCAGGTGATATTATCAGCCTTCTCGTACCAGTCCATTTCGGTGATGTGTTGTGGGTCGTAACCCCAATACTCCAAATATTCTGCTACGCCGAGCGGACATACCACATGCTTTACCTTGTTCTTCAAGTCGCGCAACGTGGCGTAATCCAAATGGTCCCAATGCTCGTGCGTGACGATGAGCACATCGATTTCAGGCATGTCGTCGGGCGAATAGATATCCGTGCCTTTGAACGGATGCATCATCACCGATACAGGAAACTCCATTTTCAGCACGGGGTCAATCAGATAGCGTTTCCCGTCCAAACAGAACAAGTACGACGAATGTCCAAACCATACGAGCCAGTCCTTGTCGGTGGTCAAGGTCTTCAAGTCGGTTTTCACGGCAGGGACAGCTTCGGCGGGTACCCTGTCCTTTTTGCTTTCCGAAAGGAATTCCCATAACGCTCCAAACATGGACTTGTCGCCAGTGAATTGCGGTGTGGGAATCTGGTTTTGGAATTGACCGTCGCGATAGTTCGGCGAAGCCTCGATGCGGGCTTTGCGCTCCTTCGACATCCGTCTGCCGAAACAGGGATGGTTCAATACAGCAATTATTGCTACCGTGATCAACAGTAGCACTGCGAGAATGATGAGCGTTTTCATTTTCATCCTACACCCACTCAAAATTCTCCTTTCCTGCACCGAGTTCAAAATGGTATTTCACCAAACCTTTGTCAACGCCTGCAAAAGCACCTTCTTTATAAGTCAGTGCGACCTTGTTGCCTTGGCCTTTCACAAAGAAACTCAGTTTGTTGAGGGCGGTCGGTGTTAGCAGTGCCGCTTCCACGCCATTGTTGAACCATTGTGGTGCAACGCCTTCGTAGGCACTGACTTCCGATGCAGGTTTAAGTTTGTGCTGCACGCCTTGTGTGGCTCCATAACCCACAGCCACCACGCCAAGCACAGCTTTGTCGCCGACAACAGCCTTAGTGTTCTTGCGGCTGAAAGTGCCGCTGGCCCACCATGTGTTCAGCCCAAGGGTCTGGGCAAAGAGCATCAGGTCGGCACCGGCATAGCCGAGGCGTTCGCCCAAATCTGGAGCCTCGTCGCCAGCCATGATGAAATAGTTTTTCACCCCTTTGGCGAGCAGCAGTTTCACGATGCCTTGATAGGCATTCGTGTCGTTGAGCATTAGGCGGATGTCGGTGTGATGCTTCCGGTTGTTTTCTTCAATCCTTTGGTTGAGTTGTGCCACAATGTCTTCCGGCAAAGGCTTGTCAGTGTATTTGCGCACCATGTGGCGGGCACGCATTGCTTCTTCGAGTGTCATGATAGAATATGTTTAAGATTATATTAGCGCAAAAATAAGAATTATTTTTAGTGATTTGATAGAATATCATACTTTTGTGGCCCAAATCAAATCTTCGTTCGGATTTGTAATCCGAACACATTGAATATCAGCATTTGTAATGCGAAACGAACATCTTGTTTATTATTCTATCGGATTGCAAATCCTTATATTCCACAACAGCTGGATTGCAAATCCAGCCGAACAGGTGTTGAAGGAAATACAAAAAATCCCGCAACCCAAGCCTTCGCCCGAGTTGCGAAAATGTGTCCTTCTGTGGGTACGGTGCTTAAAAAAGCCAAGCCCCTAAATAAACTACGCCCCTCTAACGCGGGTCTCCGTTTGCCGTTAGGGTACTTGCTTTTTTAACCACCTCGTTGACGACCTTGGGCGCAATCGTCTCATTTCTTTCTGAGAGAAGTTGATTTCCTCCAAATCCTCCAAATCCCCTACAGGGGAAACGGAGGAAATAGGGGAAACCTTAAACGCTCTCATAACGCAAACCAGCGCAAAAGGAAGCAGACAAAACCATTATAACCTACTGTAAATAAAATGGTTATATATTTGCGAACAAAGTTCAAATAACCTAATTATTCACTCTCTAAAGATTTAAAGTTATGGGAAAAATCAAGCAAGGAATCCTTGGCGGATTCAAAGGTAAAGTCGGGACGGTCATCGGCTCTTCGTGGAACGGCATCTCTTACATGAGAGGTCAAGCCCAAAGCGTCAGGAACCCCAAGACCCCCGCACAGATGATTCAACGCGACTTCTTCAAGGAAGTTCAGGATCTGGCAGGCCAATTCACCAACGAGCAGTTGGCTTTCCTCTTCCCCAACACCCCGAAGAACATGACCCGTCGCAATGCTCTCACTCAGCAGCTCGCTGCCGACCCCATCGCCACTGACGATGCAAAGCATGTCGACTTGGCCAACCTCAACAGCATCGGTAACGCTGCCACCGCAGAGCTGCCTGATGTCACCATCACCGCCGCAGGCGAGAACCTGACCATCTCTTGGGATGGCACTGGCGACTACCGCGCCGAACATGGCGACGAGTATCCTACCATCTTCGTGGCAAACGTCACCAAGAAGAAGGTCTATCTGGTCAACGCCACCGTTGCTGTCGGCACTTCTGGTGAGCAGTCCTTCAATGTCGGTCTGGCCGCCTACGGCGAAGCCGAAGACACCTTCAGTGGCTTCATGCTCGCCACGGGCTCCAAGGTTGCCCTCGTTGGCTTCGGCACGATGATCGTGACCAAGCGTCCCGCTCGTCCGAAGAAGAATGCCTAACGGCTTATCGCGGACATCCTCAAAAGCCGCCCTTCGGGACGGCTTTTTTAAGAGGTTTTCGGAGCAAGGGCATGTAGGGGTCAACTCTATACCAACTCCGAGTCAGGTTCGCAAAATATAACCCGAGTAAATCACAACACAAAAGCACAACATCATGGGTAAAATCAAGCAAGGCATCTTAGGCGGTTTCAGCGGCAAGGTCGGCACGGTGGTCGGCTCCTACTGGAATGGCATCTTCTACATGAAAGGCTTGCCTCAGTCCTACAAGAAAGGACGGTCAAGCAGCCAGAAGATGCAGCAAGGCTATTTCAAGGAGCTTGTCACCCTCTCCATGTCGCTCTCCAACGAAGATTTGGAGTTCATCTACCCAAAGAAGCCTAAGGGCATGACTCGCAGAAATCTGCTCGTCAAGCAGCTGGCTTCCTACGCGGCTGTCCTCGACAAGTCCAAGACAGTCGACCTCGACAGCCTAACCACTCTCGGCAATGCACCGATGACCGACCTTCCGGCGGTCACGGTTGCTGCCCATCGTTCCGACCTACAAATCTCTTGGGAGGCTGTGACCTACTACCGCGACCAGCACCCAGAGGACTACCCGGTCATCCTCGTGGCCAACATCACGCAGCAGCAGCTCTTTCTCATCGCCTCTCCTGTGATGATGAAATCCTCGGGCAAACAATCCTTTGAAGTCGAGCTCAAACCTTACGGCAGAGAGCGCGACGAGTTCTCAGGATTCATGTTCGCCACTGGCCAGCGTGGTGCAAAGGTCGGATTTGGCACAATGGGTGTCGTCAATCGACCTGCCAGACCACCCAAGAAAACGAAGGATTCGGAAGTACAAAAGCAACCCGAATCGGGTTCTACTAAAACAAAGCAACAACCTTAAAAAAGTTCAATATTATGGGAAAAATTAAACAAGGAATTTTAGGCGGATTCAAAGGAAAAGTGGGAACCGTGATAGGTTCTTCGTGGAATGGCATCGCCTATATGAAAGGCCTTCCGCAATCAGTCAAAAACTCAAAGTCTGCTGCCCAAATGGTGCAGCGTGACTTTTTCAAGGAAGTACAAGGACTCGCCAGCCAACTCACTGCCGAGCAACTGAACTTCCTGTTCCCGTCATCGCCCAAAGGCATGACGCGTCGTAACGCCATCGTCCAACAGCTTTCCGCTGACCCCATCATCGAGGCCGACAGCAAGCATGTGGACTTGGCTAACCTGGGCACCATCGGCAATGCTCCCACTGCCGAGCTGCCTGAGGTCACCATCACCGCCGACCGTTCCAACATTACCATTTCGTGGGATGAGGAGAACGATTGGCGCGCCTCTCATGCTGACGAGTACCCCACCATCTTTGTGGCCAATGTCACGCAGAAGAAAATCTTCCTCGTGAATTCCACTGTCGCCATTGGCGCATCTGGTGAGCAGTCCTTCAGCATTGATTTCGATGCCTTCGGCGTTGGCTCCGACCAATATGCTGGTTTTATGCTCAGCACGGGCTCCAAAATCGTCCTCGTCGGTTTCGGCACATTGGCCGTGACCAAGCGTCCAGCTCGTCAGGGTCGCAACCCTCGCACAGGCCAATAAACTCAATGTCTAACCCCTAAACAATAAAGCACTATGGGAAAAATCAAACAAGGAATCCTCGGTGGTTTCAAAGGTAAGGTTGGCACCGTCATTGGTGCTTCATGGAACGGCATTTCTTACATGAAAGGCCGTCCCCAGTCGGTCAGGAACCCGCGCACTGAAGCACAAGTGCAGCAGCGCAACTTCTTCAAGGAACTGCAAGGGCTCGTCTCGCAGCTCAGCGATGAGCAGCTCATCTCGCTCTTTCCATCCGTCAACCGTGGCATGACCCGTCGCAACATGTTCACTCGCCAGCTGGCTGCCGCCGCTGCCGTTGTGGATGATGTCAAGACCGTTGACCTCTCCACGCTGGAGGGCATCGGCAACGGTGAGCGCATCGACTCGCCGATGCTCGAATGCCTGGTCACCGACACCAACGGTGTGTTGGATATTTTCGCAGAACCTGAAGTTGCCGTGGCCATCGGCAAGCCTGCCGAAGCCAACTTCATCGCTGTGGCCTACAACATCACCCAGAAGAGGATCGGCATCTTCAACACCGAAGTCACCGACCCAAGTATGGGTGTGGAAATCCCTGTCGGCAATTGGGGCGCGGTGGGCGATTCCGTCCGCTTCTACCTCACTTATGCCGCCAAGGGAGAGAATGTCTATCTCCGTGGTTTCGGCTCGTTCATCATCAAGACGAGAGCCGAGAAAGTCGGTCGCAAAATCAACAAGGCCTGAGTCCAACGAACAGACCACGACGGCAATCAAAGGCATCCTGATGGGGTGCCTTTCTTTTTTGTCGTAGGGCGCGAAATACGCTCTCTTGGTCGGTTGTAGTGTTATTGTTAATCCGATGTCTGCCAAAGGTTGCGGAGGTAAGTGGCGCATCTTTTAGGAAGCTTCTTGGCCGCAACCTTTGTCAGCCCTCGGCTAAATATTGGGTTGCGTTTTCTCGCTCTCGTTTCACCATTTCGGGCGGTCATCCGCATCCCATTCCGGCAATGTTTTGGATTCGGATATGCTGCCTGCCAGCCAAAGGGTGCGGAGTTCGGTCAATCCCTTCTTTATCAAGCTTATAGGCCGCAACCTTTGCCCGTCAGTCAGGCTTTCAAAAGTGCCCTTTTAGCACCTTTTTGTCATTCCTCTATTTGTTTATCAGAAACAATTCGTATCTTTGCAAATCAATTCAAAATCAATGCTTTACGCAGTCCATTTGTTTATCAAATATCTGCAACATATTTGCAACATGTCCGCATAATAGACTGATTATCAATATAGAACATCTTTGAGGAGGTAAAGTAAACGCTTCTTAAATCACTATCAAAAAAGGTGTAATCTGAAAGGGTTACGCCTTTTTTTTGTATTGATTTATAATAATTTGCAAATAATTATATGAATAAAACGTTATTTATGTTGTAAATAAATATTCGAAAATTTTTAACAAAGTTTAACAAATTTTCTTGCAATGCTTCCATTTCAACTCCCTACTTTTGCTGCAAATTCAAAACTCAAACATTATGGAAAAACTAATAAAAATTCTAGAGCAATTCGATCAAGAAAGAAAAAGAACAAAAAGACATGGTAGTTGGGATGAAACAGCATTAGTCAAAATAATTCATCCATTGGCAAAGGAGATTCTTTGTAATGGTTGTTTTCTTGTTAATGGTATATTTATCATTGACATAGGAGTAATAGAACTGTATTACCACGAAGAAAATGGAGAAATAAAAGACCATGTGATGTATCACACCAACGAGCATTTGCCAAAGAGTTTCAAGGAAATAATAAAACACAATGGCGGATATCCGTATTTTGAAATAGGTAGTTTTAATCAGCACTCATCAGGGATTGATATAACATTTGAAAACGAAGAAAATAAATACAGAGCGTCTTTTCTTATTCGTTCCTATAGATTGTTGGAAAGAAAAGATCTAAACAACAATGATATTCTTTACGACCCCTATTCTACTCATATTTTTGATGATATGTTTTTTGGAGGGTTGTTGTTATCAACCGATAAGAGGACTACAATTGAATGGATAGAATATGATAAAGGAGGTGAAATTGAACAATGTCCACGAAAAAATGTTGCATTGTATAACGAGAACGGCGATAAGATAGATACGACCGAAGCATATTATAAAATTGCAAAAAAAGAGGCTGAAGAAAATAAGTCATATCCAAAATGCTTCAAATATGGAACCAAATTCTTTATGCAAGATATGAGGCCATGGCAGTTTAAGTTAAAAGGCATAAAAGAAAAGAAATAATCCAAGCATCAAATGATCACCGACAACCTCACCACCGCAGTATATTTCTCTGACCTTCTGCCAAAGAAATGCCCAACCTTGAATCAGCACATTGCCGAAGTGTTGGAAGCAAACAGGATTCCGTATGCCTACCTTTCGGAAACCAAGGACATTTGGTGCCGTGATTTCATGCCCATCCAGATTGCAGAAGACCGTTTTGTGTCCTATAAGTACACACCTGGTTATCTGCAAGATAAAACAGGTCTTCGCCTTCAAACCAATCCCGAAGCAGTGCTTCAAACCAGCCAAAACCGTCTAACCCACGTGTTGCAAAACGCCGTCACAATAGACCTGGTTCTAGACGGCGGCAATGTCGTGAAATGCAATAACACCATCGTGATGACCGAGAAGGTCTTTGCCGAAAACAGAAATAAATCGATTAACGAGGTGGATAGGATCCTGAAGGATGCTTTCCGATGCGATGTGCTGTATTTGCCCTGGGACCACCAAGAGACCTTTGGCCACAGCGACGGCATCGTCCATTATGCAGGTGAAGGCAAAGTCTTAATAACAAACTACGGCGACATTTCGCCTCGATATTACAATCGTTTTCGAATAGCATTGGAAAAACACTTTGAAGTGATTCCTTTGTATTACAAAACCAAGAAGATTCACGCCCGTAGCTGGGCATACATCAATTTCTTGCAGGTCGGCAAGTTGATACTTGTGCCACAGCTGGGACTTGAAGAAGATGAGCAAGCTCTTGAACAAATCAGCAATGCTATGCCAGACTGTGAGGTTTTAGGCATCCCTGCATTGGAAGCTGTCAGGAGAGGAGGCGCATTGAATTGCATTTCGTGGAATATTAAAGCATCGAATCGTGAAAAACACTAAAAAGAATAATCCCTATTCGGATATGTCTGCCAAACAACTGAAAGCTTTGGCCGAGCAAGGCGATGTAGAAGCTCAATTCAGGATAGCTGGTTGCTACAAAAAAGGAGAAGAGATAAAAAAAGATTTTGCCAAAGCCGTTGAGTGGTACACCAAAGCCGCAGAGCAAGGGCATTCTGGTGCTCAAAACAACCTTGGCGTTTGCTACAAACGAGGGAGAGGCGTGGAAAAGGATTATGCCAAAGCCGTTGAGTGGTACACCAAAGCAGCAGAACAAGATAATATGGGCGCTCAATGGAATCTTGGAGCCTGTTATTATTACGGAACTGGAGTTGAAAAAGACTACACGAAGGCACTAGAATGGTTTTTCAAGGCTGCTGCACAAGGTGATTCGTGGTCGCAAAACGATATTGGAATCTGTTACTTGAATGGATACGGTATTGAAAAAGACCCAATAAAAGGCTTTGAGTGGATCACAAAAGCCGCCAAACAAGGCTTTGACACTGCCCAATACAATCTAGCTGGATGCTATAAGGATGGTGAAGGAGTAGAAAAGAATGATAAACAAGCCGTAAAATGGTACACCAAAGCTGCACTACAAGGAAATATGTGGGCACAAAACAATTTGGGTATTCTCTACGAATACGGTGATGGCGTTAGAAAGAATTACAAAAAAGCTATTGAATGGTACACGAAAGCAGCAGAACAAGGCGCAGGAAAAGCACAATACAATCTTGGAGGGTGTTATTCAAAAGGTCGGGGCGTAAAAAAAGACATGGTAAAGGCGGTTGAATGGCTTACTAAAGCAGCTATGCAAGGGGAAATAGATGCTCAATACGAACTTGCTTTGTGTTATGAGAATGGCAAGGGCATTATTCAAGACATGAAGAAAGCCATTTATTGGTACACTAAAGCAGCAAACCAAGGATATCCATACGCACAGCAAAATTTGGCATGTTGTTATGCACGTGGAAAAGGTATCCGAAAGAGTTATAAAAAGGCTGTTAAATGGTACATGAAGTCAGCAGAGCAAGGGGATGTAAATGCCCAATGGTGCCTTGCTGTTTGCTATGAAAAAGGATATGGCGTTAAAAAAGACCTTGCAAACGCCATTGAATGGTACACTAAAGCCGCTGAGCAAGGAGATAAAGAAGCACAAGAAAAACTGTCTCTGTTACAGAAAAACAAGGAATAAGCCTCTACCGGCCAAGCCGCCGCTGTTACTGTTTTACTTCACCCACAAATCACCTCACCCCCTGGCGCACTAAACAATGCAAAAACCGTCCGCGCCTCTGCCTTCCTGATGTCCTGGTCGCCCTGCTCGTATGCTTGAATCATTCGAAAGGTAACTCTTTTTCTATTCTCTCATCACAAACTGCGATAAAGCATATAAACTTGTTTTTCAGTGTCTTATACCAAAAAATGAAATTATCCAAGGTAATAATTTGCCAAAAATCGAAAAAATCCAAGGTAATAATTTGGCCAAAAACGAAAAAATCCAAGGTAATAATTTCCTTCTATCCGATGAAATGCATTAAAAACCGCCATTGTCGCGGCTTTTTTTCATTTACTATAAGGCTATTTTCCCCTTTATTCTCTCAGCACGAACTGATATAAAGCATCATAGCTGTCCACTAAAAAATCGATATAGTTCTTTGAAATACTAGTAAAACCAGTTGATTGCAGAGATTCTGAAGTGAAACGGATTTGAATTTATCTTT
>CADCJT010000018.1:0-32682 GCA_902801815.1 uncultured Bacteroidia bacterium | reverse complement strand
TTCCGAACAGAGAAGTTAAGCCCCGCCGCGACGATGATACTGCGCGAAAGCGTGGGAAAGTAGTTCGCCGCCCACCCTAAACGACAACCCCGACAGCAAATGCTGCCGGGGTTCGTTGTTTTTAAGCTATCGCATATTTTTTCCATCCTTTCCATATTTTTTCCTATCTTTGCCCGTTTTTACACAGCAATACGATTTGAACTATGATAGACGTTAAGTTTTTAGTCAAGAATCCCGACGTGGTCAGGGAAAACATCAAGAAGAAATTCCAAGATAATAAGTTGCCTCTCGTTGACGAGGCTATCAACTTGTATACCCAATATTGCGACTGCCAACAACGTGCCGATGACTTACGTTCACAACGCAACTCCATCTCTAAGGAGATCGGTATCCTCTTCAAGAACAAGGAGATCGAAAAAGCCAACGAGATGAAGAAACTCGTTGAGGCCAACGCTCAGGAGCTGGAACAGCTTGGCAAGCAGCAGTCTTCGCTCATGGAGCAGCTCACCAAGGTGATGTATGCCATCCCGAACATTATCGCCCCCGAGGTGCCTGTCGGTAAGGACGACACCTTCAACGTGGAGAAGGAACGCTTCGGCGAGCCCGTGGTGCCCGATTTCGAAGTGCCTTATCATGCCGACATTATGGCTAAGTTCAATGGTCTTGACCTTGACTCGGCTCACCGCGTGGCTGGCAATGGCTTCTACTACCTTATGGGTGACATCGCACGCCTGCATTCCGCTGTCATCACTTACGCCCGCGACTTCATGATCGAACGTGGTTTCACCTATTGTATTCCGCCTTTCATGGTGCGCAGCGAGATTGTCTCCGGTGTGATGAGCTTCGCTGAGATGGATGCTATGATGTATAAGATCGAAGGCGAAGACCTCTATCTCATTGGCACCAGCGAGCACTCGATGATTGGCAAGTTCATTGACCAAATCGTCCCCGAAGAGAGCCTGCCGCTGACCTTGACGAGCTATTCGCCCTGCTTCCGCAAAGAGAAAGGTGCCCACGGCATCGAGGAACGTGGCGTGTACCGCATCCACCAGTTTGAGAAACAGGAAATGGTGGTGCTTTGCAAGCAAGAGGATGCTGACTATTGGTACGAACAAATGTGGAAGAACACGGTTGACCTGTTCCGCTCGATGGACATCCCCGTCCGCACGCTGGAGTGCTGCTCGGGCGACTTGGCCGACCTGAAGGTGAAATCGCTCGACGTAGAGGCATGGTCGCCGCGCCAGAAGAAATACTTCGAGGTGGGCAGCTGCTCCTATCTTGGCGATGCCCAGGCACGTCGCTTGAAGATCAGAATCAAAGGCAAGAACGGCAACTACTTTGCCCATACTTTGAATAATACGGTGGTCGCTCCGCCGCGCATGTTGATCGCCTTCTTGGAGAACAACCTCCGCGCCGACGGCAGCGTCGCCATCCCGAAAGCCCTGCAACCCTACATGGGGGGAAAAACAGAAATCAGATGATTAGGTCACAAAACTTTCAAAACCAGCAAAACTCGTTTTTGTGGTATGGCGGCACCCAACTGGGTTGCCGCCGGAAAGCAGGCCAGTTGGCTGCTTTCCCACTTCTACGGTTGGTTTTGTGAGTTTTGTGGGTTTTGTGATAAAAAAGAAAACTATGGATATATCAGTCGTTGTACCCCTGCTGAATGAAGCCGAGTCGCTGCCCGAGCTGGAATCATGGATTCGTCGTGTGATGGACGAGCATGGCTTCTCCTACGAAATCGTCTTTGTTGACGATGGCTCCACCGATAATTCTTGGGCTATCATCCAAGGCCTTGCTGAAGCCAACCCCAACGTGAAAGCATTGCGTTTCAGGAGAAACTATGGCAAGTCGCCGGCTTTGAACGAGGGCTTTAAGGTCGTGGAAGGCGACGTGGTCATCACCATGGACGCTGACCTGCAGGACAGCCCCGACGAGATCCCAGAGCTTTATAAGATGATTAAGGAAGAGGGCTACGACCTCGTTTCGGGTTGGAAGAAGGTGCGTTACGATTCTAAGCTGATGAAAAACATCCCCTCGAAGTTCTTCAACTGGACCACACGCAGGATGTCGGGCATCAAACTGCACGACTTCAATTGTGGCCTGAAGGCCTATCGCAACGAGGTGGTGAAGAATATTCAGGTGTATGGTGAGATGCATCGCTACATTCCTGTCATTGCAAAGATGAATGGCTTTGGTCACATCGGGGAGAAGGTGGTACATCATCAGAAGCGTAAATACGGCAGCAGTAAGTTTGGCTTAAGTCGTTTCTTCCGTGGATACCTTGACCTGCTCACCATCAATTTCATCTCGAAATTCAGCAACCGCCCGATGCACTTTTTCGGCATGCTGGGCTCCATCACTTTCCTGGTCGGTTTTGGCATTGCTGTGTACCTGACTTGCACCAGGATTTTCGGCCATGTCTATGGCATGACCCGCCGTCCGCTGTTCTATTTTGCACTTTTGGCTATCGTCATCGGTGTTCAACTGTTTTCAACAGGTTTCCTCGCCGAGATGATTACCTCAACGCAACGCGAAAAGCGCGTGTATTCCATTTCAGAGCGAATCAATGCTTGATAAAACAAAAAAAGCCTGCCCTCTAAAGATTCCCAAGGGAATGACATAGAGGGCAGGCTTTTTTTTGTGCTAGTTAATACAATTCGTCGAAACCGCCGTCAATACTTTCGTCGAAACTGTCGCCGAATTCATCGTTGAATTCCTCTTCATCGAATTCATCCTCAAACTCATCAAATGGGGAGTCGTCGGCAAAATCGTTGTTGTCCCAATCGAAGTCGCGCTCAAGTTTCGACTCGTCAAATTCGTCTTCTTCCTCGTGTCCGCTGATGAAGCTGTCGATTTCGTCGTCGCTCATCTTGTCGAAATTGACATCCAAAAGGGCAGAGTCGTTGATGGCACGGCCCATCGACTTCAGCTCACGCATCACGGAAGGGGAGACATAGAACTCATCAATGTTCTCTTCGCAGTATTTCAGGTATTTGGGATCTTTCTCATACACTTCGGCGATGGTCATGCCTTCGTATTTGCCGAAGGTGAATACTGAATCAATGTCATAGAATTTCATATTATTTCCTTTCTTTTTTGTCAGTTAATAGTCCTTTTTCAGTCCGCAAATATCATGCATTTTTACGTTTTTCGCAACAAAAACCTACTTTTTAAAGGCAAAAAACACGGCAAGGATGATGAATAGGAATGAAATGACATGATTCCAACGGAAAGTTTCCGTCTTGAACACCGTAATCACGATAATGGTGAATACGGTTAGCGAGACGGCTTCTTGTATGACTTTCAGCTGGATAAGATTGAAAGGGCCTCCGTTTTGCATGGCGCCAATGCGGTTGGCGGGAATCATGAAGGAATACTCAAACAAGGCGACGCCCCACGACATCAGGATGACGAGAAAGAGCGGCCAGTCTTTTGAACTGGGGACGATTTCGAGCAATTTGAGCTGGCCATACCAAGCAAATGTCATGAATACATTGGAGACAATAAGCAATAGGATTGTGTAAATGCCTTTCATGGTTGATGTTAGTTTTGGGGCGCAAAAATACTGCTTTTTATGCCACGATGATGCGTTTTTATTTGCCTATTTGGTCTGGAAAGGGGCGGAAGCAGCATAATAATTGCTAATTTTGCAATTTGAAAACCGATTCATCATGAATGCTACCATCATACTTGCCGTTTTTGTTTTGTACACCGTCCTTTTGTTTGTGATTTCGCACTTTACGGCGCGAAAGTCCGACAACAATGCATTTTTCCGTGGGAACAAGAGTTCGCCATGGTTTGTGGTGGCCTATGGCATGATTGGTGCCTCTTTGTCGGGCGTGACCTTCATGTCGGTGCCAGGTGGCGTTTATACGGGGCAGTTCACCTATCTGCCTCTGGTATTTGGCTATGTGCTTGGTTATGCGGTGATTGCCCTTATATTGCTTCCCTTGTATTACCGACTGAACCTGACCTCCATCTATTCCTATCTTGAGATGCGATTCGGTCCAAAGTCGGAGAAGACGGGTGCGGCGTTTTTCATCCTGTCGCGTCTGTTGGGCTCGGCCTTGAGGATGTACCTCGTTGTCTTTGTGTTGTATGAGTTCGTCTTCAAAGATTGGGGTGTCCCGTTTTGGGTACCGGCAGTTATTTTTATTGCCATTATTTTACTTTACACCTTCAAGGGCGGCATTAAGACGGTGGTTTGGACGGATACCCTACAGACGACATTCCTATTGCTGGCAGCCTTCCTGACGGCATGGTTCATCCTAAAGAACTTGAACATCTCGTTGGGCGACCTGCTGAAATCCGCCTCCGCAAAAGGGTATACCAAAGTGTTTGAGACGGATTGGACGCACAACAAGTTCTGGGTGAAGCAGGTGCTCAGTGGTATGTTCATCACCATCACCATGACGGGTCTGGATCAGGATATGATGCAGAAGAATTTGACTTGCAAAAACCTGCGTGATGCCCAAAAGAATGTGATGACATCGAGTCTGTTGTTCGTTGTGGTCAACGCGCTCTTCCTTTGCTTAGGCGCCGCTTTGATCTATTACGCCCAGCAGACAGGATTCCAACTGCCTGTGAACGAAGCGGGTGTGGTGGTCAACGACAAGATCTTCCCCTCGGTGGCCTTCTCCTTGAGCAAGTTCACTGCAATTGTTTTTGTCATAGGACTTGTCGCAGCAGGTTATTCCAGCGCCGACGGCACCTTGACGGCCTTGACGACCACCTTCTGTTTCGATTTCATGCACTTCGACAAGAAACAGCTGACGGAACAGCAGATCACGCAACGCCGCAAATGGATTCATGTGGCTTTTGCCTTGCTCTATCTATTGGTCATCATCGCATTTCGTCCCTTCCACAACGAGTCGCTGATTGACAAGGTTTTTGAAATTGCGGGTTACACCTATGGTCCGTTGCTGGGTTTGTATTCCTTTGGCTTGTTTGTCAAGAACAGAAAGGTCATCGATAAGGCCGTGCCTTTCATTGCCGTGGCCTCGCCAGTGATTAGCTATTTTTTGAAGATGTATTCTCCTCAACTGTTTGGTGGCTATAAAATTGGATTTGAGATACTGATAATCAATGGCTTGTTGACATTCTTGGCATTGCTGCTTTTCAGCCGAAAGGAAAAAACAGCCATGAATTGACGTGATTATTGAAAAAGTTGTATTTTTGAAGTTTGAAACTAAACCTTACAGAAATGAATAAAATTGCTACTAGATTCGCCTTGGTGCTGATGGCCTTGACCTTTATAGGTAGCCAAGTCCAAGCGCAGTTCACTACGACCTTCGCCAAGAACGTCAATCCTGGCCAGCATAACGGCGTGTATTATTCTTTGCCGCAGACCATGCTGAAGCTGGATTTCATCATCGATGAGGTGAGACTTGAAAAAGGTCCGCTCAGCGACTATGCTTCCAACTATTTTGAAATGGAGGACATCGTGGAATATGAAACTACGGAGTATAAACTTTTGGACGTGAAGATGTCGACCGTGTCGAGCCCTGATCCCAATGCCTTGTTTTTTGTTACGATGGCAGGCACGAGAGGCGCTAAGACGCAATTCGACATGCTTCCCAATGGCATCATTCGAAGTGTAGGCATTGGCAATGCCGCTGATGCTGTTGTGGAGATGCCTGCGCCCGTTAGGGAACAGCAACTTGACTTAAGTGATGAGGATGAAGAGACTGAAGGATTCATTCCTTTGATGCTGGCTGGAAAGAGCAACGCCCAATTGGCTAAAGAAGTGGCCGACAAAATTGTTGAGATTCGGAAGGCCAAGTATTATCTGATTTCGGGCGATGTTGAAATGGCTTACAACCCTGAGACTTTCAACACCATGTATAAAAAGCTGGATGCCATGGAGAAAGAATACACAGGCTTACTGCTTGGCAAACGTGTGGGCAAGAAGGTGGTCAAGACGGTTTATGTGATCCCGAATAAAGAGGTGCCGACTCAAACTATCGCTAAGTTTTCTGAGATTGACGGCCTAACTTTGGGCACGGGAGGCACGGGCGACATGATTACGGTGCAGACTTTATCCCTCAACACGACGGCGGCCATCAACGCTCCTAGCCAGTCGGCCATCGAGTCGATGTCGTATGAAAACAAGGTCTTCTACCGCGTTCCTGAGATGGCCCAAGTGAAGGTGGCTTGTGGTAATTCTACATTGTTGGAAGAGAGGGTAATCGTCAATCAGTTGGGTGCCATGTTGATTGCCCCGTTGACGAATACGAAGCTGGTGTTCGACACTGAGACAGGTCAGATCGTCAACATGAGGATGCAGTAACCGCTTCCTTGATTCTCACCAACTGTCTCAAAAGAGATTCAGCCAAGTCTAAACGGAGCATGTTCGCGCCGTCGGACTTGGCTTTTTTTGGCTCGGGATGCACCTCCATAAAGATGCCGTCAGTACCCGTAGCGATGCCTGCTTTGGCGATTAATCCGATGAGTTCTGGTTGTCCACCTGTGACGCCACTGCTTTGGTTGGGCTGCTGCAAAGAATGTGTGATATCTAAAATGACTGGCACATCAAACTTTTGCATGGCTGCGATGTTGCGATAGTCCACCACCAAATCCTGATAGCCGAACATGGAGCCGCGCTCAGTCAGCATGACTTTGTCGTTGCCCGACTGACGTACTTTCTCGACAGCAAAGCCCATAGCCTCGCCCGAGAGGAATTGTCCCTTCTTGATGTTGATGGTCTTGCCCGTCTTGGCAGCAGCCACAAGGAGGTCGGTCTGGCGACAGAGGAAAGCTGGGATTTGTAAAATGTCAACATACTCGGCAGCCATAGTGGCTTCTTCTGCTGCGTGGATGTCAGTCACCACGGGCAGTTCGAATTCCTTCCCGATTCTTTGCAGCACCTTCAAGGCTTTCTCGTCGCCGATGCCAGTGAAGGAGTCCAGTCTGGAGCGGTTGGCCTTACGGTAGGAGCCTTTGAAAACCAAGGGTATGTCAAGTTTTTGGCAGATGTTTTTCAAGGTCTCGGCAATGAAGAGAGGCGAGCTCTCGTCCTCGATGACGCAAGGACCGGCCAAGAGGAAGAATCGGTCGGGGCGCATGCCTTTCAGGAAGTCGTATTTCGTGGTGTCCATGGTGGAGATTTTTTGCAAAAGTAGTGTTTTTTTTGAATGTCGGCCCTTCGACAGGCTCAGGGACCTTGGTTTTTGTGTTTTAGCAGGTCCATGAGCTCGTCGAAGGGCAGTCTTATCATTGTTTTTTAAAACGCGGATGATACGTGGTTAGTGTGTCGCGAAGCAATTCGTCGGAGATATGCGTGTAGATTTCAGTGGTGCTTACGCTGGCGTGTCCTAACATCTGTTGGACTGCGAGCAAATTCGCACCGCCTTCCAAAAGATGTGTTGCAAAGCTATGCCGGAAGGTGTGTGGACTGATGGTTTTGTCGATGCCATTCTTCTCGGCGAGTTCTTTCACGATGAGGAAGACCATCTGACGTGTAAGACCTGTGCCTCTGCTGTTGAGAAAGACGGTGTCGGTGAATTTAGGCTTCACATTCACATGCAAACGAGCTCCTTCGATGTATTGGAATAGGATTTTTAGGCTGCTGTCGCCGATGGGCACGAGCCTTTCCTTACTGCCTTTGCCGAAGATGCGCAGGAAGCCGTCTTTCCGGTAGATGTTGCTGATTTGCAGTCCGATGAGCTCGGAGACGCGTAGGCCGCAGCAGTACATCACCTCAATCATTGCCTTGTTGCGATGCCCTGTGGGTTGGCTGAGGTCAATGCTGTCAATCATCTTTTGGATCTCCTCATAACTCAATACTTCTGGGAGATGTCGTCCCAGGGTGGGTGAGGAGATGAGCAGGGTAGGGTCTTTATCAGCGATTTCCTCTTGTATCAGGTAGCGCCAAAACGACTTCAAACCAGACAGAATGCGGGCTTGCGAGCTGGCACCTATGTTGAGATCGAAGAGATAGGCGAAAAAATTCTCGATAGTGTCCTGCGAAATTTCGTTGATGTCCACAGACATCTTTTGGCTCTCAAGGTATTGCAAAAAAAGATGGACATCGTGGCAATAGGCTTCCACGCTGTTGTCGGACAACGAAAGCTCCAGCCGCAGGTAGTCGGCGTAGTGTTTGATGAGGTTTGGGGTGATATTAACAGGAGTCTTGTCCATCGTTTTGTTTCTGCAAAGGTACAAAAAAACAGGACGCGAAACCAGAAAGTCTCGCGTCCCATGTCAATTCGTCTCGTGTCTTATCAATCCAGGGTGTGGATGACAAGGCCAGAGCGCAATTTCGGCTCAAACCAAGTGGTCTTGGGAGGCATGATATTGCCGGTGTCGGCGATGTCGATGATCTGCTTCATGCTCACAGGATAGAGAGCGAAAGCAACCTTCATCTCACCGCTGTCAACACGACGTTTCAGCTCGCCGAGGCCACGGATACCACCAACGAAGTCGATGCGCTTGTCGGTGCGGAGGTCCTTGATGCCCAGAATCTTGTCGAGGACAAGGTTGCTGAGGATGGTGACATCCAACACGCCGATGGGATCGTTGTCGTCGTAGGTGCCAGGTTTGGCAGTCAGGCTGTACCACACGCCCTCGATGTACATCGAGAAGTTGTGGAGTTTGTTGGGCTTGTACTCGGTGTCGCACTCGCAGTGGCAGGGGAACTCGCAGTTGCACTTGCCGCCGTCCTTGGTGCAGTTGCACTTGCACTCGATGTCGAAGTTCTCTTGCAGGGCCTTGAAGAAGTCCTTCGTGCTGAGGCCGTTGAGGTCTTTCACGACGCGGTTGTAGTCGATGACGTTCAGCTGGTTGTCGGGGAAGATAACGGTCATGAAGTAGTTGTACTCTTCCTTGCCAGTGTGGGCAGGGTTGTGTTCTTTCTTCTCCTGACCGACGAGAGCTGCGGCAGCGCTACGGTGGTGACCGTCGGCGATGTACATGGACGGGACCTTCTTGTCGAAGAGTTCGACGAGGCGGGCGATGGTAGCCTTGTCGTCGATGACCCAGAAGCGATGGCCGAAGCCGTCTTCCTTGGCGATGAAGTCATAGATGGGCTTCTCGGCGGTGATCTTGCTCACGATGGCGTCGATTTCGGCGACGGCAGGGTAGGCGAAGAACACAGGCTCGACGTTGGCGTTGGTGAGGCGGACGTGCTTCATGCGGTCCTCTTCCTTGTCCTTACGGGTCAGCTCGTGCTTCTTGATGACCTTGTTGACATAGTCTTCGCTGTAGGCGCAGGCCACGATGCCATACTGCCAGTGGGCGTTGGCGTCGGTGGGGTTCATGCTCTGGGCGTAGATGTAGAGCTTTTCCTCTTGGTCTTGCTTGATCCATCCGAAATCCTTGAAGCTGTTGAAGTTCTCAACGACTTTCAGATAGGTCTCGAGGTCGCTGTCCTTGTGGCCTTCGGGCAGGTCGATTTCGGCCTTGGTCACGTGGAGCAGGCTATAGGGATTGCCTTCGCATTCTTTGCGTGCCTCTTCGGTGTTCAGCACGTCGTAAGGACGGGAGGCGAGTTTCTGGACGATGTCCACGCCGGGACGCCATCCTTTGAACGGTTTGATAACTGACATTGTATTAGGTTTTAATTGATAGTTCTTTGTTTGTTTACTGACAGTCAGACTTCTGGGTTATTGACTGAATCATGTTTCTGAAAAGAGATAATCAGTGCGCCGATCATTTTTGTGAGTTCCATCAGTTCGTTGCGGATGTCGTTCTCTTGGGTTTCGTCAATGAGTGATTGTTTGGAGGCCAAGGCGCAGAGCATCACGCATTTGCCGATATTCGACTTGGCTTTCTGCAAATACTCGATAAACTCCGTTTTTGAACGGCCAGCACCTTCGATGATGTTGGCAGAGATATGTCCGGCTTCATTGAGGAACTGGTCGACGATGATCTTTTGGGCGTTTGTTTGGACGGTATTGCTGAGGGAGAGGATGGCATTGATGAAATCGACGGATTTGTGGTAAATGCGGAGTCCCTCAAACTTGAAAAAATTGGTGGGTTTTGTGTTTTCCGGAATCATTATCAGGCAATTAAGGAAAAGACACCACAAGACAAGCTTGCGGTGTCTTTCGCTGTTGGTTAATTATTTGTTCACTTGGAAGCGCTTGTTGCCAGTCTTGAAGAAATCAGCGATCTGGTTGGCAGCGGCCAGGCCAGCGTTGATGTTGGCTTCTTCGGTCTGTGCACCCATCTTCTTGGGCGTGGCGAAGTAGCGGCCTTCGAAGGCTTTGAACTCGGCGTCGGCATCGGGCATGATGTCGGTGATGTACTTGAGGTCGGTACGCTCGGCCATCAGCTTGAGCAGTTCGGGCTCGTTGATGACTTCCTTACGGGCGGTGTTGACAAGGATGCCACCTTTGTGCATCTTGTTCACCACAGCGTAGTTGATGCTCTGCTTGGTCTCGGCAGTGGCCGGGATGTGCAGGCTGACCACGTCGCAGGTCTCGAAGAGGGCGTCGCGGTTGGCGACGGCGTGAACGCCAGCCTCTTCGATCTTCTCGGCAGGGACAAATTCATCGAAAGCATAAACATCCATGCCGAAGCCCTTGGCGATACGGGCGACGTTGCGACCCACGTTACCGAAGGCTAGCAGACCGAGTTTCTTGCCCATCAGTTCGCTGCCGCTCTTGCCGTTGTAGAAGTTACGGACGGCGTAGACCAGCATACCCATGACGAGTTCGGCAACGGCGTTGCTGTTTTGACCAGGGGTGTTCATGGCCACGATGCCTTTGGCGGTGCAAGCCTCGAGGTCGAGGTTGTCGTAACCGGCGCCGGCACGGACGACGATCTTCAGGCTGTTGGCGTGGTCGATGACTTCCTTCGTCACCTTGTCGGAACGGACGATGAGGGCATCGGCGTCGGCAACGGCCTTGTAGAGGTCATTGACATCGGTATATTTCTCCAAAAGAGCCAGTTCATAGCCGTTCTTCTCAACGACTTCGCGGATGCCGTCAACGGCGATCTTGGCAAAAGGCTTTTCAGTTGCAACTAATACTTTCATTTCGTTTCTCCTTATTACTTGTTGGCTTTTTCGAAATCTTGCATGCACTGGACGAGGGCTTCGACGGCCTCAATCGGGCAGGCGTTGTAGAGGCTGGCGCGGAAACCACCGACGCTGCGGTGACCCTTGATGCCGACCATGCCGCGCTCCTTGGCGAAGGCCATGAAGGCGTCTTGCTTGTCCTCGTAACCGGGGGCCATGACCCAGCAGTGGTTCATGATGGAACGGTCTTCCTTCTCGGCGGTGCCGACGAACATGCTGTTGCGGTCGATCTCTTCGTAGAGCATTTGTGACTTCTTGGTGTTGATCTTGTTCATAGCCTCGACGCCACCGATGGTGTCCTTCAGCCACACGAGGGTCTCGTGCATCATGAAGATAGGCAGTACGGGCGGGGTGTTGAACATGCTGATGTTCTTGGCTTCTTCAGCAGCGTGGGTGCGGAAGTCGACCATTGTCGGCAGCGGGTTCATGTAGGCGCGGTCGCCGATGTTGCCGAGGATGTCCTTCTTCACGATGACGAAGGTCACGCCAGCGGGGCCGACGTTCTTCTGGGCGCCACCGTAGATGAGGCCGTATTTCTTCACGTCGACGGGACGGCTCATGATGTCGGAGCTCATGTCAGCGACAAGCATGATGGGGCAGTCCATGTCGTACTTGATTTCAGTACCATAGATGGTGTTGTTGGTAGTAATGTGGAAGTAGTCGGCATCCAGCGGGATGGTGTAGCCCTTCGGGATGTAGGTGTAGGTCTTCTCTTCGGAAGAGGCGACGATGTCGACCTTACCGAACAGCTTGGCTTCCTTGGCGGCCTTCTTGGCCCAGACGCCGGTCTGGAGGTAGGCGGCCTTGGTCTTCATGAGGTTGGCGGGCACAGTGAAGAACTGTGTGCTGGCACCACCACCGAGGAAGAGAACTTCGTACTCCTCAGGGATGTTGAGGAGGTCGCGCCACAGTTGACGAGTCTCAGCCATGATGCGCTCCCAACCCGGGGTGCGGTGAGAAATCTCGGCGATACCGATACCGGTGTTGTCGAAATCATAGAGCGCCTTGACGGTGCTTTCGATAGCCTGCTTGGGCAATACGCAGGGACCTGCGTTGAAATTAAAAGCCTGTTTCATTACAATTTGTTGTTTAATGTATTGGTTTATAATTTGTTGATTAAGTTTAACTCGTTTATTTTGCTGCAAAGATAAGAAATAAAACCATGTGCCAAACCTTTTTTGAAATATTTAGGTTTTTCTATGGAATAACACTTGTTTTCCCATGAAAATCGCTACCTTTGCAGCATAAAATCAAAACATCGTATAATGCAAAAAACTATCAAAACCATAGCAATTTTAATGCTTGCGATAGCGTTAGTTTGCACTGTTGGATGCAAGAAACAAAATGGAGGTAATGGCACATACAAAGGCCACGATTACATTGACCTCGGCTTGCCGAGCGGCACGATGTGGGCGACTTGTAATGTGGGGGCTGAAAGCCCCGATCAATACGGCGATTATTTTGCTTGGGGCGAGACCACGCCGAAAGACACCTATAATTGGAGCACCTATAAATACAGCAATGGGGACTACAACCTGCTCACAAAGTATTGTAGCAAATCTGATTTTGGCTTCAATGGTTTTACTGACGATTTGGTCACCCTTCAACCGAATGACGATGCTGCCACAGCCAACTGGGGTGAGGGCTGGAGCACTCCGACCTACAACCAATGGGTCGAGCTGTTGAGAAAATGCACTCATTCTTGGACTACAATAAATGGAGTTAAAGGCTGCCTTTTCACGGCGCGTAATGGCAACAGCATCTTTCTGCCTGCAGGGGATAGCCGTTTTGACGAAGAGTCTCGCCTCATCGGCGACGAAGGCTCCTATTGGTCAAGTACGCTTCACAAGAGTGCCCCTAACGGCGTCAAAGGCTTCCAATTCATCATCAGCTTTGAGGACTGCGACCTGTACGACACCTTTGGTAGGGCATACGGTCGGACAGTCCGAGCTGTTTGTTCTTTTCGTTAGAACTAGCTTTTGCTAGAGATTTGTATTATTTGATCAACCAAAACCAACCAATATGAACCAACCATTAATTAGTGTTATTGTCCCGATTTACGGGATTGAAAGGTATGTGGGGCACTGCATCGAGAGCCTCATCCAACAGACTTATCAAAACCTCGAAATCATCTTGGTCGACGACGGGTCGCCCGACCGTTGCCCGCAGATTTGCGACCTTTATGCCTCCAAAGACAAAAGGATTAAAGTGATTCATAAAGAAAACGGAGGCATCGTTACGGCCAGGAAAGCTGGCGTAGCGATAGCCCAAGGCGAGTATATCGGCTTTGTGGACGGCGACGACTGGGTGGGCTCTGGTTACTTCCAGTCAATGTTCAACTCTATCACGGCTTGTGATGCAGATATTGCGGTTGGCGGTTGCACACGCGACCTGTATCGTAAGTCGATGTATCTGCAGAATGCGTTGCCATCAGGGGTTTATGAAGGCGAGTCTATGGAGTTTCTCCGCAAAAACATGTTGTCGTACGGTAGTTTCTTCCGCTTTGGCGTGACCACTTACCATTGGAACAAACTCTTCCATCGTGAGGCTATCATCCCGTTCCAAATGGTGGTGGAGGACGGGTTCTCGGTGATGGAAGATGGAGCGGCGGTTTATCCTGCCATGCTTGCAGCCAAGAAGATTGTATTGACTGACAATTATGCCTACCATTACCGTCAACGTTCCGATTCGATGCTGAAGTCGATGACAAGCTTGTCTATCGAAGCGGAACGACTGAAGTCGGTTTACTATTATTTGCAAAATGCGGTCAAGGACTATCCTGCTGATTATCAGTTGAAAAAACAAGTCGATGATGCGATGTTGGCGGTCTATATCGTGCGTTGTGGAGGCATTACCAATATTGCTAACGACATGGTGTTGAACAGCATTTACAATAGGAATATCGAAGGGAAGAAGGTCGTCATCGGTGGCGCAGGCACTTTTGGACAGCAGATGTACCGTCGGCTGGAGGCCACAGGCAAGGTGGAAATCACCGGGTGGATTGATCCTTATTATTGGGAGTACCGTCGAGTCGGAATGAATGTCGATCCAGTGGAGTCCATCGTCGATGCTGACTTTGATTACGTACTTATGGCAGGTTTGGATAGTAGTTTCAAGTCATTGGTGACGCGCACGCTTGCCGATTTTGGTGTCGATCCCGAAAAAGTGCTCGCAGTGGAAATGAATTATGACGTAAGGCGAGCAATTCTAATGAATTATTTGCATCCCGAGAAATCGTAAAGAGGCGTAATTTGTAGCGTAAATCATTGAAATTTAGTTTATTGGTGTATTGTGTAAAAAAAAATCTCCAAAACGATTGCCATTCCAATAAAATGTTGTACTTTTGCACACTCAAAATCAAAAGGAAAGTAAGCGATGAAAAAAGACATTCACCCTAAGAATTACAGACTGGTTGTTTTCAAAGATATGTCGAATGATGTGACCTTCATGTCGCGCTCGACCATCAACACTAAGGAAACCATCAAGTGGGAAGACGGCAACGAATATCCTCTGGTGAAGCTCGAAATCTCCAGCGCATCACACCCCTTCTACACGGGTAAGATGAAGCTCGTCGACAGCGCCGGTCGTGTTGATAAGTTCAACAACAAGTACAAGAAGTTCTTCGAGAAGAAGGAAGCCAAGTAAGTTGAACCATATCAAAAGAATGAAGCTCTTGCCAGTCGCGAGGGCTTTTTTTTTGCCTTGGCATTATTATTGTCGTATCTTTGCGCCATATATAATATAAGGTGTAAAACGACGGCAGACTGACAAAATGTCGCCCACATTTCAAAATGAATCTATGAGTTTTAAGTTAGATACTGAATTGTTTTCCGATATGATGGACCAAAACTCTGAGTTCATCCCCGTGTTGACTATTGAGGACGAGCGCCTCGGTCAGGATGAAGAGGTACCGGAGGAGCTTCCTATATTGCCTTTGCGTAATTCGGTGCTCTATCCGGGTGTCATCATCCCCATCACCGTGGGACGCGACAAGTCCATCCGACTGATCAAGGAATACTATAAGAAACGCAAGGCTATCGGCGTCATCGCGCAGACCAATGCTGACGTGGAAGACCCCACGCTGGATGATTTATACAAGGTGGGCACGGTTGCCCAAATCATCAAGACCTTGCAGATGCCCGATGGCAACACGACGGTTATCATCCAAGGCAAACGCCGCTTTGAGGTGGTGGCGGCTACCCAGACTGAGCCATATCTGAAGGCCGCAGTCGTTCCATACGCCGTGGCCGAAGAAATCCCCAATACAAAGAAATTCAATGCCTTGGTGCAGTCGGTCAAAGAGTTGGCCATTCAGGTCATAGGGCGTTCGCGCAACCTTCCGCAAGAGGCTGGTTTCGCCATCAAGAGCATTGAAGATCCTGTGTTTTTGATGAACTTTGTGGCCAGTAATGTGGAAGCCGATATGCCCACCAAACAGATGCTGCTTGAGGCCCGCACGCTGAACCAGATGGCCACTGACCTGTTGAGTGTGCTGACCGAGGAACAGCAGATGATGGAGCTGAAACAGCAGATCCAGAGCAAGGTGCGCGTCGACATGGACAAGCAACAGCGCGAGTATTACCTCAACCAGCAGCTGCGCACTATCCAGGAGGAATTGGGCGGTAGCCCCAATGAGCAGGACGTCAAGGAACTGACAGAGAAGGCAGCAAAGAAGAAATGGTCGAAAGAAGTGGCCGAGGTCTTCGACCGTGAGTTGAAGAAACTGGAACGTACTAACCCGCAAGCCGCGGAATATGGCATACAACTGAATTACCTGCAATTTCTCGTCGACCTGCCGTGGGAAGAATACACCAAGGACAATTTCGACCTGAAACGCGCCCAGCGCATCCTTGACGCTGACCATTATGGCTTGGACAAGGTGAAGGACCGTATCGTCGAGCACCTTGCCGTGTTGAAACTGCGCAACGACATGAAGTCGCCGATTCTCTGTCTCGTTGGACCTCCTGGTGTGGGTAAGACCTCCTTGGGCAAGTCCATCGCCCGTGCGCTTAACCGAAAATATGTCAGAATGTCATTGGGCGGCGTGCGCGACGAGTCAGAGTTGCGCGGTCACCGTAAAACTTATATCGGCGCCATGCCGGGTCGTATCATCCAGAACCTACGTAAGGTGAAGTCGGGCAACCCCGTTTTCGTCCTTGACGAGATCGATAAGGTGAGTGGCAACAATGTCCAGGGTGACCCGCAGGCAGCGCTCTTGGAAATCCTTGACCCTGAGCAGAATAACACCTTCTACGACAACTTCATTGAACTGGACTACGACCTCTCGAAGATCCTTTTCATCGCCACGGCCAATAACCTCTCGACCATCCATCCTGCCTTGCGCGACCGTATGGAGATCATCGATTTGAGCGGCTACCTGCGTGAGGAGAAATACGAGATTGCCAAGCGCCACCTCATCCCCAAGCAGATGAAGGAGCACGGCCTCGACAGCAAGCAGATCGCATTCCCAAAGGACATCGTCATGCACATTATTGATGACTATACCCGCGAGGCGGGCGTGCGTAACTTGGAACGACGTATCGGTGACATGATGCGTTTCCGCGCCAAGCAGGTGGTTACGGAGGAAGAGTTCGACAAGAAGATCACGATGGATGACATCCGCAAGGTGCTCGGCGTGCCGATGCACCACGACGAGGATGAGGTGAAGCACAGCATGCCGGGTGTGGCCACAGGCTTGGCTTGGACGCAGGTGGGCGGCGAGATCCTGTCCATCGAGGTCAGTCTGAGCCGTGGCTGCGGACACCTCTCGCTGACGGGCAACCTTGGCGAGGTGATGAAGGAATCCGCTACCATCGCTTACGAGTTTATCAAGGCACACGCCTCCCAACTCAACATCAATCCCGACGTGTTTGAGGCGTGGAATGTGCATGTACACATTCCCGAAGGCGCCACGCCCAAGGACGGTCCCTCGGCGGGTATCACCATGCTCACTGCTCTGACCTCCGCCTTCACGCAACGCAAGGTGAAGAGCAACTTGGCCATGACGGGCGAGATCACCCTGCGTGGCAGAGTGCTGCCAGTGGGTGGCGTGAAGGAGAAGATCCTTGCCGCCAAGCGCAACGGCGTGACCGACCTCATACTCTCCATCGACAACGAGCACGATATCAAGGACATCAAGGAAGATTACATCAACGGATTGAACTTCCACTATGTGGAGAACATGATGGAGGTGCTCGACCTGGGTTTGGAGAAAGAACAGGACACGAACGACTTGGATTACAACAAATATCTGAACAACTTGCATCCTGAGGTGATTGGATTTAAAGTGAAGTGATGATGCGTAAATTGTTCCTTTGGATATTAACCTTGCTGTTGCTTGTTTCTTGCGGCAAACGCCAAGATTCTGAGGAAGGTCTCGCTATTTTTAAATACAACGAAAGTGCAGGCATCCTCACTCTCGACCCGATTTATGCCAAGGACTTGCCGCACATCTGGGCTTGCAACCAAGTGTTCAACAGTCTTGTGGCCTTCGACGACAAGATGAATCTTGTCCCGATGGTGGCCAAGTCGTGGGACATCAGTGAGGATGGCAAGACCTATACCTTCCATCTGCGCAACGATGTACAGTTTCATGAGGATACTTGCTTTTATCAGTCGGCCCTTCGACAGGCTCAGGGATCTCGTTTTGTCAATGCAGAAGACTTCGTCTATTCCTTCAACCGCGTGGTCGACAAAAGCTTGAACTCTCCGGGTTTATGGATTTTTTCATCTGTCAAGCACGACGATGACCATTATGCTTTCACTGCCTTGGACGACACCACCTTCCAAATCGAGTTGGCGAAGCCGTTCCCGCCGTTTTTGGGCATCCTTTCGATGACCTACGCCTCGGTGGTGCCGCACGAAGCCGTTGAGTATTATGGCGACGACTTCCGCAGCCATCCAGTGGGGACTGGACCGTTCAAGTTCCAGTATTGGAAGGAGAACGTGAAGTTAGTCTTCCGCAAGAACCCTAACTATTTCGAGCGCGACGAGGCAGGGGAGAGGCTACCCTACATTGATGCCGTTTCCGTCAGTTTCCTCATCGACAAACAGGTGGCTTTCTTAGAGTTCATCAAGGGTAAATTCGACTTCATGTCGGGCATCGATGCGCGCTACAAGGACGAGCTGCTGACTTACGACGGCAACCTGCGCAAGAAATATGAAGACAAAATCGAGCTGATTACAGAGCCTTATTTGAACACAGAGTATTTCTCCTTCTTCATCGATCCCAACGATGAGTTAGGTCCCGAACGAGCCAAGGCTATGCGGCAAGCTGTCAACCTTTGTATCGACCGCGAGAAGATGTTGCGGTATCTGCGCAACGGCATCGGAGAGCCTGGCACGGGTGGCATGATTCCAGTGGGTTTGCCTGGTCACAAGAACACGATTGGTTATGGCTACGACTTGAAGCGCGCCCAACGTTTGGTGGCCGAGAACCATTTGGAAGGCTATCTGCTGCAACTCTCCACCGTCGCCGATTATGCCGACATCGGCAAGTTCGTCCAAAGTCAGGTGGAGCAGATTGGCATGCAGTGCAAGATGGAGGTGATGCCGCCCGCCACCATGCGTAGCATGAGAGCCAACGGCAGCATGCCGTTCTTCCGCTCCTCATGGGTGGCCGACTATCCCGATGCGGAGAACTACCTTTCCTTGTTCGTTTCCTCCAACTTCGCGCCTTCGGGACCGAATTACTGCCATTATTCCAATCCCAAGTTTGACCAGCTGTTCGACAAGGCCTTGCTTTGCAACGACATGGAGCAGCGTGCCGCCTATTACACCGAGATGGACAGCTTGATGATGCTGGATGCCCCCGTGGTGGTGCTGTTCTATGATGAGGTGCTGCGTTTCGTCAATAAACGTGTGACCAATATGGGGAGTAATCCGACGAATTTGCTGGATTTGAGAAGGGTTAGGATTGGAGAATGATCAGCACAAATAACAATCTCTTTCCATCAGTAAAATCATCATTTCATTTCTTGAATTAGGCTTTCCAGCCTCGCCAGCACTTTCTTCCGCGACTTGGTTTGCCACAACTCATACAAATCCAGTTCATAGTCGGGTGAAAAACCGCTTGAAGCATCCTGGTTGTCGAAATCATAGCATTTCCCGATGTTGATCATTGCCTTGATGCCCGATGGCAATGTAAAATAATAAGGTTGCGCATTGGCTCCTGCTGTTTTCTCTCCCAAAAACACCACCTGCCTGTTTTGCGACAGCATGATGGCGAAGTACTCGGCAGCCGACACCGTTTCATGCCCCATCAGCACATAGATGTTGCCATGATAGCGTTGCGATGCCGGAACGGGATTCGCGAACTTGGCCCAATCTGGGTCTTGGTAATTCACATTTTCAAAGGTGTGGTTCAAGTAGTATTCCTGATGCTTTGAAATGTCTATCTCCGTTTCTTTCCTTTCTTCTGGAATGAAATGAGAAGAAGCCATCGCGCTTGCATTGCTCACACGGTTCAGCGTCGGGTATCTGAAAATGGTGTCATTGTCCACCAAATAACCGAGGACGGTGTCACAGAAAGAGCTGTAACCACCCATGTTATATGAGATGTTAATAATCAGGTTGTCAGCCTTCTGTATCTCCTCATAATGTTTGAGAAACTCTTGTGAAAAGCTTTCGTTGCAGTTAGTCAAGGCGAGGTAAGCGAAGCTGTTTGTCGTGTCAGCAACAAAAGCGTTCACTGTCCTCCAATAATTGCCGCCCGTATAAAACATGTCATTAAGCCCTCGCTTTTCCGGGTCAAGATAATAGTCGGCATAAACATTCACCTCACGCACTTTATCCTGGTCTTTGATCCCCAGACGTATTTTTTCGTCGCTTCTCATCAAGCAGCAGTTGAGGTTGCTGAAATAAAACATGGCTTCGTGGATCTTGAATTCTTCGTTGGAACAGGTAACGTATGGGATATGATACTCCTTGAAATACTCCAATGCAGCCATTCCGTTGATGGTCACTATCGTATCTCCAATGTGCAGTGAGTCCGCCATTCGGGTGCCGAAATTCTCGATGATGACATGGCCGTCGTGATAAACAGTGGCCAGCATGGGATAGGCAAGATGTTTCACCAAATGATCTGGCGCGCCAAAAACCTTGGTGTGGCCATTGTTGAAGCAAGCCATGAACCGTTGAAGCATTTTCCAGTATTCAAAGTCATCCTTGGTTGCTGTTACCTTGGGAAGAAACGCCCTGTAAAGGCTGTCAATGTCCAGCCCAGGGCAGTTGTCGATATTCCCGAAGTTATACGACATTTCCTTCCACAACACCGAAAGTTCGTATGCTTTTTGCCCCTCCGAAATAGTGGAAAGCTCTTGTGCCTGCAACGTTATCCCTCCCGTCATCAGCAGGAGCGCAAGCAAAATGTAATCTCTTTTCACTCTCATGATTCTATTTGTTTTTAAAACAGCACGCCTATCGTGTTATCTCCCCACCATGTAAAACTCCAATCTCGAAATGGTGCGAGGGTTGAAGGAGGCGTCGAACAATGTGGTGCTGTCGATGTAGAGGCGTTCCAAACGGCGGCAATCGCGCATGTTGGGGACGACGAGCAGGCCGCCGCTGCCGGCCACGTTCAGCTCCACCAAGTTGGTGAGTTGGGCCAGCCCGACGGGCAGTTCTTGCAGCAGGTTGGTGCCGATGTAGAAAAACTCCAACGATTCCAACTTCCCGATGTCGTTCGGCAGGTGATGCAGCGCGTTGTGCGTGACGGAGAGGTATTCCAGTTTCTTCAATTCGCACAGTTCGTCGGGCAAGGTCTGGATGTCGTTGTAGTCCAGTTCCAGATGTTTCAGGTTTTTGAGTCGGCCTATCTCGGGCGGCAGCGCCTTGATGTCGTTATGCTTGAAGGAGATATACTCCAACTCGGTCAGTTCGCCGATGACGGGCGGGATGTAGGTGAGGCGGTTGGAACTGACCACTAGTTTTTTGAGGTGTTTCAGTTGGCCAATCTCCTCGGGCAGCGAGTCGAGGCCGTTGCGGAAGAGGTAAAGCGTCTCGGCGTTGGGGTTGGCCTCAATTTTCTCCACCAGGCGTTTGGCGCTGCGATAGGTGATACGGATTTTCTTCTTGCCCTGCGCTTGGGCGTTGCCGCCGATGAGCATCAAAGCGGTGAGAAAGAGGATGATGGTTGTTTTTTTCATGATGGTTCTTTTTAGATGATCTTATTCTTTCACAAACTTTCCGGAGGAAATCGTTTTCTTATCGTAATAGATTTGATAGGTGTACATTCCGACGGGGAGGCTGGCAACGCCCACCGTAAGCACATTCCCTTCGCCACGGATAATGCGATCCATGCAAATGTGCCCCAAGGCATCGGTAATCTGAATGCGGTGTTCCATATTTTGTGACAAACCCGAAATGTCGATGTTTAACTCATCCTTGGCAGGATTGGGATAGGCCAAAGCCTTTATCGCTTCTTGTGGCACTTCCTTCACGTTGCAAGGAATGGGATTGAAGTCCTCGCGCGAGAAACGGATGACTTTTTGTAAAGGTTCAACCCACCATGAGTTGCCTTTAATGCAGAACACACATCCACCGTCGCTGGTAGGAAATACGGTTTGAGGATAGTAGTCCAGTTCGTCCCAAAGTTCAACCTTTCCAAGGATTTCCAACCCTGTATTCACAAGATAGACACATGGATAATACGGATCCATCCAACTCTCCGTATGGCATCTCGTTGATACATAGACAGTGCTATCGTTGGCGTATGCCATTCCTCCATAGGCATAAAACAGGGTGTCCGGCTTGTTGATTTCGGCTTTCTCGATGATTTCCCCTTCTCGGTTCATTTTCCCGACAAGCAAATGTGGCTTGTTGTGGACAACTGTATCTTGCTGGTCAGCAACCAAAAGCATCTCATTGGCGTTATACCAATAACCCACATAAGGGTCGCTTACATACTTGCTTTGCCATGAAGGTCCCATTTCTGGAATAGAAATATCATCTATCAAGAAATTATCTGTCAAATTGAATTCATAATCAAAATAAAGCAAGGACTGCACTCCGCCTCTCCCTTCACATACTGCAATAATTTGATTGTCAAAAGGATCATTAAGGAGTTCTGGATATTTAATACTTTGAATATAACAAATGGGGTCGGGAGGATCTGCTACCAGATAACGACAGTTCAAACATTCACCCGATTGCGAAAATCGGAACAACACACCTCTAAATTCGTATGAACCTGGTATACTTGGGCTTTCTCTCCTCGCACTTACCAAAAGGACGATAGTGCCGTCATCGTCAATGACGGCGGCACTATTCCAATTAAACCCAATAAATCCTTCAATCACTTCAATAGTTTGATCACTTGTCACATTCAGATTCCTGTCAAGAATCATGATTTTTTGATCACCCAAATAACTATCGTTAGGATATTGGATTCTTCCCGATACGAAATATCCACCATCGCCTAAAGGAATTAAATTTTGCAAAATCAGATGTTTTCCTTCTAGCGCAGAGAATGTGGTTGTTTCATATTGACCGTCTTCAAACACCCTGAAATAGGCTCCATAATTACCTGAACAGCCAACGAGTTCCATAGTGTTGTCCTCGTTGATGAAACCACTGCTGATAGAAACACTATCCGGCAAAATGGTTTCCCATTGTTGGGCTCGGCCCATAACCGCCAAAACCATCAGGCAGCAAAGCATAATGATTTTCTTTGTCGATTTCATATTTCTTATTTTTAGGTCATTCCTTTGCTTGTCGTTACAATAAAAGGCGTAAGCATCCTCGCTTCCTTTGACAACAGGCTCTGGAAAACCGCGCAACAAGAAAACGAATCAGCTCACGCCTATGGCGCGAGCCTTATCGTCCGGTTCCCTGTTGCTTTACAAAATGTTCCAGATTTCGTTGTCAGGAAGCCCGGGCGTAAAGCCCTTTATGTCTTAATTAACTGCAAAAATAACGAAAAAACGTGTCGGATTATTTTGTCCCTATGTTTTTTATGCAAATATGGTTTTGTGGCGCTATTTTTATTGAGATATGCAAACTTTGAGCAGTGTTTTTCCGTAATAGTCCCCATAGTTTTCCAACCCTAGATGTGCATTAAAGAAATCTTTTTATCTTTGTTCCCTAGAATTAGGTTATAATCAATTTCTAATACTATGAAAATCAAATCCTTATTTCTGTCAATCCTATTATTGGGCGCGCTCACTATGACCGCCCAGGAGGAAGCCAAAATGCTGCGCTTCCCAACCATCCATGGCAACAATGTAGTGTTCAGCTATGGCGGTGACCTTTATTCCGTCGACATCAAGGGCGGCATTGCCCACAAAATCACCAATGATGCCAATGGTTATGAGATGTTCGCGCGTTTCTCGCCCGATGGCAAACATCTGGCCTTTACGGCTCAATATGACGGCAACACGGAGGTCTATGTCATGCCTTATCCCGAGTGTGGCACGCCAACGCGCTTGACCTATACGCCCACCTTGGGTCGCGACGACATCAGCGACCGCATGGGTCCAAACAACATCGTTATGGCGTGGAAGGACAATGAGAATATCGTCTTCCGCTCGCGTAAGGAGAGTTGGGACGACTTCGTGGGTCAGCTCTTCCTCGCCAACATCAACGGAGGCCTGGCCGAGCAACTGCCCCTGCCCGAAGGCGGTTGGATCTCGTATTCACCCGATGGCAAACAGATTGCCTACAACCGCGTGATGCGTGAGTTCCGCACATGGAAATACTACCGTGGTGGTATGGCCGACGATGTGTGGGTCTATGACTTCAAGTCGAAGAAGATTGAGAACATCACCAACAACAACGCGCAGGACATCTTCCCGATGTGGGTCGGCAACAAGGTGTATTTCTGCTCCGACCGCGACCGCACGATGAACCTGTTCTGCTATGACCGTGGCACCAAGCAGACCACCAAGGTGACGGACTACACCTATTATGATATCAAGTGGCCTTCGCTTGGCGACAAAGACATCGTTTATGAAAATGGTGGTCAACTGTTCCGTTACAATCTCGCCGATGGCAAGGTCTATCCCATCCCTGTGCAGATGGCGAATGACAATAAGTCGACGCGCACCAAATATGTGGACGCCTCCAATTTCATCAACACGAGCAGCATCTCACCCGATGCCAAGCGAGTGGCTTTCGGTGCCCGCGGCGATGTGTGGACGGTGCCGGTCAAGTCGGGCATCACGAGGAATCTGACCCAGAGCGACAATGCTCACGACCGCAATGTGGCTTGGTCGCCCGACGGCAAATACATCGCCTACATCAGTGACCGTACGGGCGAGGATGAGATCTACATCCAAGCCCAGGACGGCAAGGAAGAAGCCATTCAGCTGACCAAGAATTCAGATACATACAAGTATAACCTCCTCTGGTCGCCCGACAGCAAGAAAATCCTTTGGGACGACAAGATGAACCGCATCAATATGGTGGACGTGGCTTCCAAGAAAGTCACTGAAGTGGCCAGCAGCAAGGCGGGTGAGATGGATGACTTCTGCTGGTCGCCCGACAGCCGTTGGATTGCATACGCCATGCCGAGCACTTTCAGTGTGAGTCAGATCCACATCTACAATGTCGACTCTGGGAAGGATGAGACGGTCACCGATAGCTGGTACAACTCCTCGTCGCCTGCCTTCGACAAGAGTGGCAAGTACTTGTATTTCACCTCCGAGCGCGATTTCCGCCCGACATACGGCTGGCTGGAGTGGAACCATGTCTATACGGATATGTCGAAGATTTATCTGATTACCTTGCAGAAAGACACGCCGTCGCCGTTCTTGACGGAGAATGATGAGGTGAAAGTGGAGGGAGAGAAAGACGGTAAGGACGGCCCTGAAAAACCTGATGGTCCGAAGGATAAAAAACATGGTAAGGACGGCCCTTCGACGGGCTCAGGGACCTCTGAAGCCAAGGAAGTGAAGATCGACTTCGACGGCATCAGCAATAGGGTGGTGGTGCTGCCTGTCAACGCAGGTAGATATTGGAATCTGACGGGTGTGGAAAACGGCTTGTATTATGTGGCTGCCGGACGTAATGGCGGTGGCCTCGGCTATTTCGATGCCAAGTCAAAGAAATGCACCTCTATCGGTGGCTTCGGCTATCAGCTCACGCCCGACGGCAGCAAGATGCTCATGCGCGAAGGTCGTGGCTATAAGGTCATCAATGCGCCCAAAGGTCCCATGCCTGGCGGCGGCAAGCCGGGTGAAGGCGGCAAGGGCGATGACGTCATCGACCTCTCGAACATGAAGAAATGGGTCGACCTGCGCACCGAGTGGACGCAGATCTACAACGAGGCCTGGCGCCAGATGCGCGACTTCTTCTATGCGCCCAACATGCATGGCGTGGATTGGCCTGCCATGAAAGAGAAATACGGCAAGCTGTTGCCCTATTGCGCCGACCGCAACGATGTGAACTACCTCATCGGTGAACTGATTGGTGAGATCAACATCGGTCACGCCTACGTGGGCGAAGGCGACCGCCTGAAGCCCGAGCGCATCCCCATGGGTATGCTGGGTTGCCGCATCCATCGCGACAAGTCGGGTTACTACCAGATCGACAAGATTTTGAAGGGTGAGAACTGGAACGAGAAGACCCGCTCGCCGCTGACCGAGGTGGGCGTGAACGCCAAGGAAGGCGACTACATCATCGCCATCGATGGACAGAGCACCAAGGACATGAAAGACATGTATGCCGCCCTCATCGGCAAGGCCGACAAGGCAGTGCTGCTGACCTTGAATAGCAAGGCTTCGGAGAGTGGTGCCCGCGATGTGGTGGTGAAACCCATCGCCGATGAAACTGGCCTTTACTACTACAACTGGGTGCAAGGCAATGTGGAGAAGGTGAGCAAGGCCACAAATGGTCAGGTGGGTTACATCCACATTCCCGACATGGGTGTGGAAGGCTTGAACGAGTTCGCCAAGTACTTCTATCCCCAACTCGACAAGAAGGCCCTCATCATCGACGACCGCGGCAACGGCGGTGGCAATGTCAGCCCGATGATTGTGGAGCGCCTGCGTCGTGAGCTGTCGATGTACGATGTGATGCGTAACGGCGAGCCAGAGACCAAGCCCACCAAGATGATGCTGGGTCCCAAGGTGCTGCTGTTCAACAAGTACTCCGCTTCCGACGGCGATCTGTTCCCGTATCAGTTCAAGAAGCATAAGATAGGTACGACCATCGGCATGCGCTCGTGGGGTGGCGTGGTTGGCATCCGTGGCAGCCTGCCTTTCATCGACGGAGGCTCGCTGACCCGTCCCGAGTTCGCTCCTTTCGACGAGAAAGGCAACTGGGTCATCGAGGGCTACGGCGTCGATCCCGACATCGTCGTCGACAACGATCCCGCCCGCGAGTTTGAGGGCATCGACGACCAGCTCAACAAGGCCATCGAAGTCATCCTTGAGCAGATGAAGAGTTATCCTGACATTCCAGAGATTCCTGCTTGGCCGGATAAGACGAAATGATTGACGTTTTGAAAAAAGAAAATCCGCTCTCACCGAGGGCGGATTTTTTTGTCGGAAAAAAGTGGAAAAATAGCAATGAATCAAAGAAATATGTATTTTTGACGCGCTAAAAATGATTTAAATGAAACATTTTATCCAAAGGTTTGCAATTATTGTTGTTTCGCTTTTTGTCTTGGGTGTGACTACATCCAAAGCGCAGCTTATTGTTACTTCGGCAGATTCCATCTCACAATGTACGCCGGAATGGTTGGTCAGGAACGTATTGCTTGATGGCAATGTGTCCATTTCCAATGTGAAGTTCAATGGTTCTACAGATGTCATCGATTGCAATAGCATAGGCGTCTTTAGGACGGGTCCGACACCCACCAACCTTGGTATGGAGGAGGGCGTTGTCCTCGCAACGGGAGGTGTCTCTGTTTGTGTGGGTCCTAATGATCAAACAGAGGCTGCTGTGGCCGATTCCTGCCCGAATTATTACGATGAGACCATTCATCAACTTGCTGGAGTAGATATTTTTGACGTCGCGGTGCTTGAGTTTGATTTTGTGCCGATGAGCACCGAGGTGGAGTTCAGTTATGTGTTCGGTTCCGAAGAATATCCAGAGTATGTCGGGGGTGGGTTCAATGATGTGTTTGGCTTTTTTGTTGACGGCATCAATCCGGATGGGGGATTATATGTAAGCCAAAACATGGCTTTGATACCTGGTACGCAGCTGTCGGTCAGCATTGACAATGTCAACCCAGACAACCACTCGGAATACTATATCGACAATGCACATGGACTGACCGTTCAGTTTGACGGTTTTACGGTATTGTTGACAGTGTCTTTCAAAGTGGAGCCTATGACGGAATACCATATCAAAATGGCGATTTGTGATGTGGGTGATTACTTTGTGGATTCGGGCGTGTTTATTAAGGCCCACAGCTTTGTTTCCCAGATGGAGTATGACATGACCATTGATGGTATGCATTACCAGGAAATCCCTTATGACCATGTGTTTTGCGCCAATAGAGACATTGAGTTCAACACCATCACGAGTTGGATATATGATGATGTGGTTTGGTATTTCGGTGATGGCGCTTCGGCGCAAGGCGCCAATGTGACGCACGCGTATGCGGAAGATGGTGAATATGAAGTGATCAACGTGTTGCACAATCCGCATAGAGCCGAGGATTCGCTTTTCCTCACCAAGACGATACGGGTGCAAACGCTTTCATCCTCCCAAGAAGCCTTCACGTGCAGTGACGTGCCCTATTCATGGTTAGGGCAGCAATTGGTGGAATCGGGTGTGTATATTGACACGTTGGTGTCGCAAACAACGGGATGCGATAGCATTGTAACCTTGTATCTTACTGTCGAGGAGGCTATTTTGACGGAGTTTGAAAGAAGCAGTTGCGGAGAGTTTGAATGGAATGGCCATACATTCACGGAGTCAGGTGTGTATGTTGACACTTTGGTGTCGCCAACTACAGGTTGTGATAGCATTGTAACGTTGTATCTTACTGTCACGGAGGCCATTTATACAGCGTTTGAAAGAAGCAGTTGCGGGGAGTTTGAATGGAATGGCCATACATTCACGGAGTCAGGTGTGTATGTCGACACTTTGGTGTCGCCAACTACAGGTTGCGATAGCATTGTGGCTTTGCATCTTACCATTCATCAAGTTGATACGACATATTTTGAGGCGACTACTTGCGACTCATACGTTTGGAATGGCCAAACCTTGACGGAGGGAGGCGTGTATGAGAAAGTGATACAAAACATCCACGGGTGTGATAGCGTACTGATATTGAACCTCGCTATAGAAGAAACGTTTAACTTGGAAAAGAGCGTGGAAACATGCAATAGCTATACCTGGCGAGGACAAACCTACACTATGAGTGGTACCTATTCTGATGAAACGCCTGGTCTCTATGGCTGTGACAGCACTTTTGTGCTCCATCTCACCTTGGATTATGATGTCGTGGTCGATACTACCGCTAGGGCATGTGAGGAGTTCGAATGGATGGGACAAACCTATTATGAGTCGGGTGATTATGAATATGTATCGCAAACAAGCAGGGGTTGCGACAGCATTATCCGCCTCAGTCTTACCATCGACCAATTCCGCGAGCTTGCCCTTCAAGGTCCGTCATCGGTATATGCTGCCACGGATTTTTTTAGTGGCAATTTCTTGTATTGCGTACCTGATTCATTGGATATCCCCTATGGTGGGCTCGTTTGGTCGTGTAGTCATCCCGACTGGATCATCACACCATCTGAAAGCTCTTATCGATGCCGTCTTTCGGTGACCAACATAGGTCAGGGCGTCCTGACGGCGCAGACGGCCGAAGGATGTGGTGCATTATTCACCATCAACATCGGTGCCGTATGGTTTGATGTGGATGAGAATGGCCTGTCAGCGGCCAGTGTGTTCCCCAACCCCGCTCAAAGCGAGGTGACCGTGCAGGCCACAGCCATCACTCATGTCAGAATCATCGATGCATTTGGCCAGGTGGCTTATGACGGCCCATTTGGAGGGGAAGATTCAGTAATCCTCAATGTCGAAGATTTTCCGCAGGGCGTCTTTGTGGTGGAGGTAACCACAAAGCAGGGCAGGATGGTGCGTCGATTGGTGATAGCAAAGTGAGCATAAAGAAAAAGTCCATCGGAAACCCGATGGACTTTTTTCATCTTAAGTGTCAAGCCTTATTTCTTGCCTCTTTTAACCGCGGTCTTCTTGACCGTGGCTTTGCTGACAGCGGCTTTCTGGACAGATGCGGTCTTCTTGCTGCCAACGGCTTTTTTCTGTCTTGTTTATCCTTACGATGTTCTACAAGTCAACAAATATTATCCTTTTAGGATAAAATTGTATTATTGACTAAGGGTAATTACGCGCGCGCGAGTCTTATATATGTCGACAAAATGTTAAACGCGTTTACTATGCATTCTTTTTTTACCGTAATGCCTAGCAAAAAACTTGTCACCATGCCTTTGGGCATAGGTGCGTTTCACATTTACACACACAGAAACAATTCAATTCACTTATTTATTCACCAAAACTCATTCATTATGAAAAAGAAAGTATTTTCTTTGATGATGATGCTTTTGCTTGCCTTTATGGGCGTGGCAAAGGCGGAGACCATAGTGATTGGTGACGGTACTAGTACCTCGTACTATGCACCGTACAACTCTCTTTATGAGTACTCCTTCGTTGAGCAGGTTTACACTGCCAGCGAAATCGGCGGTGGTGGTACGATTACTGCCATCAGCTTCAACATGCGTGAGAGCGACGCATCGCAAACCAATGCGATCGATGTTTTCATGAAGAATGTCTCGAGATCGACCTTCTCGAACAGCACTGATTACGAGCCGGTCACGGCATCGGATTTGGTGTTTAGTGGTACGGTCACTTTCAGCCCCGGCTGGACGACCATCACGCTTGACACCCCGTTCGCCTATGACGGTAGTAGCAACCTCATGATCGGTATGCATGAGTACACGCCTGGCTACAGCACGCGTTACTTCTACTACACCGATGTGGAGAATTCCATTCTCTCCTACTACAGCGATTCGTACAATCCGGATCCGTACGATCTGGGTTCGTACAGCGGCACCAAGTTTGCCACTTACAGACGTCCCAACATCCAGATTGAGATGACGGCTGGTGGTGGCGGTGGCGAAACTGTCGAAGTGACGATTGGCGATCCCGCCTCTACGACAAGCAGCAGTTATCTGCCCACGTACTCCTTGTACGAGTACTCTCTCTCTCAGCAGATCTACACCGCTGACGAAATCGGAGTGGGTGGTACTGTCAACTCCTTGACCATGTGGTTGAAGAACACATCCAGCTACGCCCGTAACCTCAACTTCTACCTGAAGGAAGCGAACGTAAACGCTTTCGCTGGTGGCGATTGGGTGAGCATGTCGTCAAACGACTTGGTTGGCTCGATCACTTTGGCCACTGGCATCAGTGATTATACCGAGACCACGATCAACCTCAGCACGCCTTTTGAGTACACTGGCAATGGCAACCTGGTTCTCTGTGTCCAGGATGTGACTGGTTCGTGGAGCAGTGGCGCCTATGGCAACACCTTGACTACCACTGGTAACCAAGCTATTTATGCCTATCGTGACGGTACCGTTTACGATCCGACAACTCCTGGTGTGTCTGGTTACACAACGACTTCCAAGAACGTGTTGAGACTGAGCATCACCACCGAAGGTGGCGGTGGTCAAGGCGGCTTCGAAGACAAGCTGCACGTCAAGTACATGGACGGTGAAGAAGAGGTCATCGACAGCCTGAACATGGGCGTTCGCCCTGCCGGCTGCTGGATGGAACCCTTCCAGTTCACCATGTACAGCGAAGGTCCCAACTACACCGTCAACGTTCTGGACTTCACGCCCAGCGACGGTATGTTCAGCGTTTCTGGCGAGGAACTGCCCTTCCAGGTGGCTCCCGATGCCGATGTTGAATTGACTTTGGCTTGCAACGGCACTGAGGCTGGCGTCATCGAGCGTCAGTTCGTGGCCATCACCGAAGGCAACCGTGCCGCTCACATCTGGCCTGTCGTGGTTGAGCTCTATCAGCCCGAAATCCCGGATGTGGTTGAATTGGCTTATGATCACAACGACTACACCCTGCCTTTCCCGGAGATTCCGGAAGGCGAGGACGGCGTCTACAAGTTCACGGTTGAGAACGATGTGATCATCAGCGCCTATGTGGGTGATGGTCAGGAGAATCCTCTCGAGAATGGCAAGGTGGCCCTCTACACCGAGGACTTCTACGGAGAAGGCGGCCCCATGGCTACCAACAACTACACTGGTTTGAGTACCTCTGGCAGTGGCGCAGCCGCTGGCCCGTTTGAGGCTCTGATTGGCGATCCCGCCAGCACCAGCACCACGGGCTACAACCCGATGTACTACCTCTACAACTACAGCTTGAGCACGGCCATCTACACGGCTGCTGAACTCGCTGAGGCTGGCGCCACCACCGCTCCTATGACGAGCGTGAGCTGGTTCAGCAACAGCACCTACGGCTACAACATCCAGAACGTCAGCATTTGGATGGCCAATGTGAGCGACAATGAGGTTTCCACCATGTCGCCCCTCGGCTCTGGCATGACCCTCGTCTACCAAGGCAACCACCAAGAAGTGGTTGGCGAGAACGAGTTTGTGCTCAACCAAGGCAGCTTCGCTTGGGACGGCACGAGCAACGTGATCGTGATGGTTCAGATGAACAATGGCAGCTGGAGCAGCTCGATCCAGTGGCAATGCTCCAACCCTGGCTTCAACGCCATGAGCTATGCCTATACCGACAACGCTCCTTACAATGCCCAGACCACGAGCTACAGCATGTACACCAGCAGCACCGCTCGTGGCAACATCCTGTTTAAGGGTGGCAACCGCAGCCGCAACCGCGACCTCGTTGACTTCGAAGATGGCAACATGCCTGCCGGTTGGACGTACTATGGCTCTAGCGAAAGCTGGTATGTTGATACCGAAGACTTCTGGGGACATGCTCCTGCTTATGCTGGCAGCTATTCGCTCTACATCGATGGTAATGGCAACTATGATTCAGACTATTTCGTCTCTCCCGCCTTGGAGTTTGACGGCAGTGGTGCTTCTGTGAGCTTTGCCTATACCACTCCTGATTGGTCAGGCGATTATAACGACCTCTCGGTTTTGTACGGTACTAGCCCCACTGGTCCCTGGACGTACACTTCGTTCCAGTATCAGACCAGTTACAGCTGGACGACGGCCTCTGTCAACCTGGGCAACTTGAATGGCACCTACTACATTGCCTTCGAGAGCTACGACGGCTACGGCTACTGCACCGCCATTGACAACATCAACATCACTGGAGCTACCGGTGGTGGTGGCGATACTCCTACGCCTACACCTGGCCCTGCTATGGAAGGCGTGAGCGCTGGTCCCGTCATCAGCAACCTCGGACTGACTCCTGGCACCTACTACCTGGTTGCCTCTTCGGCTGTAGAGGAAGAGGTTCCTCAACCTAGAGCTGAAGCAGAAGAGAACTTCTTCGTTTACATCAACATCGACGAGATGCCTTGTCCGGCCATCGAGGCCGAAGGCTTTGCCTTCAACCCCGAACCCGCCGACGATGCCGACGACCTCGAACCCGCCAGTGTGACATTGCGTTGGATGGTTCCTGAATATGCCACTGGTTGGCGCTTGATCTTCGGTAGCACCTACTACCCGGATCCCAACCACCCGCAGACGATCATG
>CADCJT010000017.1:0-37603 GCA_902801815.1 uncultured Bacteroidia bacterium | reverse complement strand
TCTGCACCAAAATAGGATTCATACTCTTGCGCTTGCATCGTCACCCCTCCCGCCATCAGCAGGAGCGCAACCAGGGTGTAAAGTCTAATTTTTTTCATGACGTTATAGTTTTAGATTTCGTTTCCGCAAAACTATAACAAAAATCAACGAAAAAATCAACCCCAAGGCCCATTATATATTTTCCTTTGAAATGCCCATTGAAAATCAAGCAATTATAATCGGTATATATAGATTTTTACGCCTCCAAAAACGCCGAAATCGAGGCGTTTTCCGTCTTTTTTCGTAGGTTGGAGCGGTATTGCAGCACCGTGTTTTGGCTCAAACCCAACAAATCCGCCTCCTCCTTCGCGCGGAATTGCAGGAACGAAAGCACGAAAAGTTGGGCCTCCGTCTTGGTCAGATTGGGGTAGGCAGCCGCCACCCGCTCCATGGCTCCGGGATAGGCCGCCTCAAACTCGTCCATGATGCGCTCCAAGCGGTTCGGAACCTTTGCGCGGAAAAGGTCGGCTACCCGCTGCGGCAGCATCGCCCGCACCTGCTGCAAGGCATCGTCCGCTTGCGTCTGCAATTGCTGCAGCGCGTCATCCACCGTCTGTAGTTGCTGCAAGGCATCGTTCACCTGCGTCTGAAGCTGTTGCTTCTCCTCATTCAAGATCTGCGCCTCCGCCTCCTGCGCCGCCAGTCGTTTCCTGTGGCTGCGCCGTGTCACGATAGCCACCGCCAACCCCACAATGGCCAGCAATGCCACCATGCCACCTATCCAAAGGTTTCTCCGCCGAGCCTCCAGCCGCTCCAAGGCCAAAGCCTTTTCCTGCTTCTCCTGCAAATACTTCTGGAATAGGTCGTTCAATTGCGAGTTTCGTAACTGTTTATTGGCTGTCGAGGTCACATCTTCTACAAGGATTTGGGCATATTGACTGGCGTTCAAGGTATCGCCCTCGCTTATGGCAATAATATGCAAAACTCTGGCAGCAAGTTTTTTGTCGATGGCTTCGTTTTCAGACTCAAACACAGGCATCAAATAGGCTTTTGCAGAATCATATTGCCTGATATCTTGGTAAATGTTGCCAATAGCCGGAAATCGGTGTAATCTTTCCCTTTCATCTGCTGCTTGAGCCGCCATTCTTTTCAAACTGTCCAATGCCCTAATAGTGTCGTGATGCCACTCGTAATCAAACAATGCCCGCGATGAAACGATATCCCTGTAAATTAAATTGTTCCTGTCGGGCATGATTTCCAAAGCCCTATCATAGTAATAGGCCGCGCTGTCTGCCACCTTCAATTTGTCATATTGCTTTCCTATCCTGTAAAGCACGTTGGAAACTGCGTATGGAGAGGTAGGCGCAATCCTGGAGTAAATCAGGCTTTGCTTCCCGCAATAGATGGCAGGCTCTTGCATAAACTGTTTGGAAAACAACTCCACAAGTCGGTTATAAGTCAAAGCCATAAACCGCGCTTTCTTATCCACCATTTCACCCTCGGCAAAATGGCTCTCCATCATCCGCAAGGCGCACAGGTATTCCCCGCAAGCCTCAATAAGACTGTCCCGCTCATAAAATCCCACACCATTAATATAATGCGCCCGTGCCGCCAAAAACGCATCCCGCTCTTGTACGGACGCACCGCGTGCGTCCGCTTTACCGCGTGTGTCCGCTCCATCCATCCCCACAATCGAATCAAAATAATGAACCGCCTTCAGCACCTCTTCGCGGTTGCTCTGCCCATAGTCATTCTTAAACAGCAACTCCGCAATCAGCACCTGGCAATAATGCCCCTCAAACACATCAAGGCTGTCCGCCTCTGGGCTCCCCGCAAACTCCAACATCACCTTCAAAGCACTATCCGCCCGCCACCACATCAAACTATCAATCCCCTCCAAAGCCTCGTGCGCAGTCGTCCCCCTCTGAGAGGGGGTGGCCGCAGGCCGGGGGAGTCTTTCCCCCTCTGAGAGGGGGTGCCCAACGGGCGGGGGAGTCTCTTCCCCCTCTGAGAGGGGGCCAGGGGGAGTACACCCCACCATCACCACCATCATCAAAACCACATATATAAGTTTCCTCATTTTCATTAGTATTAAAACCCACTTCGTAAGCACGATAGCACGTAAGCACGCATAACGAAACTGAACAACTGAACAACTCCCAACTCTAAACTCTCAACTCTCCACAACTCTAAACTCTAAACTCTAAACTCTAAACTAACCCACGCGGGGGAGTCCGCAAAGATACAACTTTTTACAACCCCACCTTATATATATTTATATCCAATCCCTCAACTTCCTCAACTTCCTCAACCCTTCGTGTTGAGGAATCTCTTATCTTTGTCGCAGCATAGAGTCTCTTTTTGACCATCCTCTGAACTTGTCATTACGTTGATTAAAAGATATATACCTGTTTTTCAAAATCATATATTTTTATCATCAAAAACACTCTATGCAAATGACCGACATTACAGACCCCAAAATCGCTCACATGGTAAAACTCATCTCCATCCTCGCACCAGGCGAAGGATTCACCGCTGCCGAGCTTGCCGAGAAACTGCAAACATCTACCTCAAGCGTCTATCGCTACCTCGAATGCCTCAAGATGGGTGGCCTCCCTGTCGTTTACCACAACCGCCGCTACAGCTTCGCTTCTGAAGCCTCAAAAGACCTTACAAAGGTGCTTTACTTCACCAACGAAGAAGCCAATGTCCTCATTCAGGCCATCAACAACATCCACGACGACACGCTTTTCAAGCAGAACATCCGTGGCAAACTCTCCGCGTTTATCGACACGCTAAGCCTCCCCAAATGCACCATGAAATACAAGAATGCCGAGAATGTTCACGCAGTGGCCACCGCCATCAAGGAACACAAGCAAGTCATCCTCCACGACTATGCTTCGCCCAACTCGGCATCCGTCCGCGACCGCTATGTTGAGCCGTTCGGCTTCACCACAAACTACGCTGAAATCTGGTGCTATGATCTTGACGACCACAAGAACAAGACCTTCAAGACCGCTCGCATCACCAACGCTGAGGTGCTGCCCATATCATGGGAGTATGGCCACGCGCATCGCAAAGGCTTCGTCGATGTCTTCCGCATGACAGGCTACGACCGCTTCCGCGTCCGTCTTCGCCTGGGTGTCATGGCCTACAGCCTCCTCATCGAGGAGTACCCACTTGCCGAAAACGAAGTCTTTGAGGTCGACGGAACGCATTGGTTCCTCGATACCTTCGTCGCCAACTATCGCGGCGTTGGCCGTTTCGTCATCGGCCTTGCCGATGACATCGAAATCGTCGACACCCCCGAACTCGTCAAATACATCCAAGACTTCACAGCCAAACACCTCGTCCCCCTCTAAGAGGAGGTGGCAATATCTGACATTATTGCCAATTATTTGAGCCAGCGTTCTATTTAAAGCTTTAATGAAATTTGCTGCATTGACCCAAAAACTGTATTTTTGCCGTGCTAAAACACCATCCTATGACTATTGAGGACATTAAACGGATTATTTCGGACGACGAAACCAAGCACCTTGAACTGAAGAAAACAACAGGTGAACTGAAAGATGGTATGCATTCCGCTTGCGCTTTCTTGAACACCGAAGGCGGTTGGCTCATTTTTGGCATTGCGCCAACTTCGCTTAAAATCGTCGGACAAGATGTCACCGAAAGCACACGCCGCGAACTGGCGCAAGCTTTGGTCGGAATGGAACCTGCCGTTGATGTTTCCGTTGAATACATCGATGTCCCGGACGGGAAGGGCAAACAGCTCATCGTCATGCATTTTGACGGTTGGGTTAGAGGGATGGTACCTTACACTTATCATGGCCGTCCCTATATTCGCGTGGAAAGCACCACCAAGATAATGCCGCGAGAAATGTTTGAAGAGCGTTTGCGCGAAAGCAAGCCCGGCAAATTTGCCTGGGATGCCCAAATAGCTGAAGGTGTTGCAATAGACGATTTGGACGAAGAGCGCATCCGTAACGCCGTCCGTCTTGGCATCGCTGGAGGTAGAATCAACGCTTCTGCCGAAGGCGAAACGGTTGAGTCGCTTCTGCGAAAGTTCAACCTTTTGAAAGACGGTTGCCCTACCAATGCAGCCGTGATGCTATTCGCCAAAAACACGGATGACTTTCCCCAAATGCTCTTGCGCATGGCTTGTTTCGATGGAACGGACAAGAATGTTTTCATCGACAACAAGCAACAAACGGGAAATTTCTTTGACTTGCTCGATGCTGGAATGGCGTTTTGCTTCCGCCACCTGAGTCTGAGCGGTAAGATTGTCGGCCTCCGTCGGGAGGAACATTTGGAAATCCCGGCTGAAGCTTTGCGCGAAGCCTTGATAAATGCCCTATGCCATCGCCAATATGATGACCCAAGAACATCTGTCAGCCTTGCCATCTACGATGACAGGATTGAGATAATGAATCCTGGACGATTTCCTATGGGATTAAATGAAGAAAGCATTATGGAGCCTCACGATTCATTTCCAACCAATTTGAAGATTGCACAAGTGCTTTACCAAACCACCTATTCAGAGAAATGGGGGTCTGGTGTTAGGCGTATGACCGACTTGTGCAGAGAGCAGCATCTTCCTGATCCGCGTTTTCACTTGGGGCAAGGAACCGTATGCTTGACTTTCAAGAAAGCTCAAAAGGACACGGATGGCCAGAAAGAGGACATAAAGGGGCAGAAAGAGGGCAGAAACGGGCAGAAAGAGGGCAGAAACGGGCAGAAAGAACTTACTGAACGCCAGATGCTTATATGTGCTCTGATAAAAGCCAATGACCAGATAACCATTCCAGAAATGGCCGTTAAGACCTCTTCTTCTGTCAAATCTGTTCGTCGTGACCTTGAAATCCTTCGTCAAAAAGGTTTGCTAAAACGGGAAGGCGGAAGAAAACAAGGTCATTGGGTTACTCCATCAGAATAATGTAAGTTTATTCCCATCCCCGCCAAGGAGTTCCGCACCCCGACGAAGCCTTTGTCTTGTGTCCGGCAGTGCTACAGCCGCTACCGTTCCGCGACGGACACGGCTCGTACCTCACTGTGTCCATCGCTCCACTAACGCGGCCCGCGCTGCCTACCCCAATCCCGCAGGCCTCGTCGAGGCGCTCCACATCGTGTTTGTCCCGCCAGCCGCACAAGGCCTGCTGCTGCCATTCGCCGCTACGGTCGCTCACGGGCGTTGCCAACGCTAACGAACTCCCTCAGCTTCTACTAAGGTCCGCGGCCTGACGACTACCTTTCGCTCCGTCGGGCAGACGACGCTTCCGTACCTCCAGCGTCGTCTGCTCGCTCCGCTTTCAGTCCGTTGTCAGGACGCTGGCTCTACCACCGCCTAAAAGCTTTATGATGAGAATAAGCCACACCCGCCGCAGTCGGTCGCGCCGTCTCTCACCCACAAAACGCCTATTCCGCTCACCTACGCGGCCAATACCAGCAGCCCCACCCCGTAAGGAAGCCTCCGAGGTCCCTGAGCCTGCGGTCGCTGAGCCTGTCGAAGCGTCGAAGGGCCGAAAGGCAACCAGGTCGTAAGCACGAAAGCACGATAGTACGCATAACGAAAAGGGTGATTCTTATTTTCACGCGAATCTACACCGAAGCAAAACTCTCTGGTATTCAACCACCTCCAGTTTTCACGCGAATCTACCTCCCAACTTTTAACTCTCAACTCCCAACAACTCTAAACTCTAAACTCTAAACTCTCAACTGACCCAAGCCGCCGCTGTCACGGTTTTTGCAGAAGGAAGCTTCTACCTTGCCTCCCCAAAGCTGTGCGGTCAAGCCGCCGAGCAGGGTGGCTGTCCTCGTTCCTGCGGTAGACCACTCTGCTCGTCGACATCACCGCCCAGCGCCGCGCGACGGCCTGCCTCATCTTCTCCTTTGCCCTGTGCAAGAAGCGTTTGCCTCACCTTCGTTAGTACGTTAGTACGAATAACGAAAGCACGATGTGTCGTAATAAACAACAACAAAAACGCCTCTTGCCCAGGTCGGCCCCATCCGGCTTGTAGGCGGCTCGCCTGCATGAAAGTCTACTGAAAGGCCGTCGCGCCTTACCCACGGCTGAAGCTTGATGATGGGCAAAAACACCGCGCCAGCGGCTGTCTCAACTGCTATCTTAAAGCTTCAACGGACTTGAAAGCCCTCAAAGTCTCACCGTCATTGCGGACTTGATCCGCAAATCAACGATTCGACGATGCGAAGCGAGTCAATCTCATTATTAGTCCCATCCGTCCTATAACTCCCATTACTTAAAACTCTCAACTCCTAACAACTCTAAACTCTCAACTCTAAACTCTCAACTAAAACAAGCCGCCGCTGTCACGGTTTTTGCAAGGCTTGGGCTTTAACCTTGCCTCCCCAATGCTGTTCGGCAATGTTGCCGTTCAAAAAGTCGCCCCTTCGTTCCTCGTGTCAACTTTTTGCCCGTCAATAATGCCGCCCAGCCCGCGCGACGGCCTGCCTCTACTTCTCCTTTGCCCTGTGCAAGAAGCGTTTGCCGCACCTTCGTTAGTACGTTAGTACGAATAACGAAAGCACGATGCGTCGTAATAAACAACAACAAAAACGCCTCTTGCCCAGGTCGGCCCCATCCGGCTTGCGGGCGGCTCGCCTGCATGAAAATCTAATGAAAGGCCGTCGCGCCTTACCCACGACTGAAGCTTTATGATGGGCAAAAACCCCGCCAGCGGCTGCCTCAACTACTATCTTAAAGCACCAACGGACTTGAAAGCCATCCAACCCCTCATTGCGGACTCGATCCGCAACCTCAAACCGTCGTAAGTACGATAGCAAGAAAGTACAAATAACGAAAACTATTCTCTCACCACCTCTCTCACCACATATTTTTTCCCTTCAGCATCCGTTATCCGAAGCAAATAAACCCCTTGTGGTAAGCCCGAAACGCCGATTGCATTCATGCTTCGCACAGTTTTCACCAACTGTCCCAAAACATTGTAAACTTTCACATCAACTGCATCAATTCCACTAATGTGAACAATGTCCGTTGTAGGATTAGGAAAAACCACAATGTTGACGTTTTCACATTGGTCTTCAACACTGGTCAAGTCATAATTTGCGAAAATGGGTAATCCGTGATTGAAGCCTGTGGTATCTGCACACCAATGTAGATAGTCGTTGCTGTTGGGTTGGCTGTCGATCCAAAGGTTCAGCACCTCGACCAAATCATTTGTTGTTGTACCTCCTATGGCGATTGGATTCATAAGTTGCCAATCGTCGTTTTCAATGTCAAATTCCGACACATCTTGAAACGTTCCGCCATAGCCAGGACTATCATCGAATTGCCATACTTGCGGCATCTTGTTGTAATAACAATTTTCAGCAACACCATCTTCATTATCGGCTGCCACACCATTACGAGGAGCAATGGGGGAATAAAACGGAAACGCGACCAACTCTCCCCAAAAGGAATAGCAATTCTTAATTGACGCATCATTTATACTGGCTATACCTGAGGCCTCGTACCAATATGGCCATTGTAGTGTGTCAATAATGGATGCACAATTCATAATCACACCCTGATTGATGTCACAAATTCCGCACCCATAATCCGTTTCATACTTGAAATCATAATGAACCATACAGTTTGTCACCGATGAACCTGATAAAACCTCAACAAACAGACCACCGACATTAGTTCTGAAATCCAAGCAATGAACATAACAATCGTTTGCTTTAGAACTTTCATCCAACATATAAGCGAGCAATCCACATCTGCCATATCCTGCTGTCTCATAATAAAAATCAAGTCTGCAATTATCAATGACAACATTGCGAATTTCTCCACTTATGATATTACCGAACAACCCAACATATGAAATATCAAAGTCTTTTGAAAGTATCATATTGTTAATCAGGTGTTGTTTTCCGTCAAAGACTCCTTTGAAATAATGATTATCCTCATAAACACCGTTCCATATATATGTTGCAATGGGAGTCCAAGCATGTCCTGTCAAATCAATGTTTTCCTCCAAATAGACTGTCCGATTCTCAAACTCCTCCGCATCCTGACCGTGGAGGCCGTTACTCAGCACCGAAAGCCATGCTAAACCCTCGGCGGTGTAGATATGCACATTGCCTTCGAAGTCTGTTACATAACCTTCAGGCTGCGTGTTCACAACATCAGTCCACAAGTCTGTGGGCCAATCTTTATTTTGTGCATGTGTCATTACCGATCCAGTAATCAATAGCACATACAAAACACATAATTTGATATTCTTCATTACATTAGTCTTTAATCGCAACAAAAATACAGCTTTTCCCAATCCGAACAAATAATTTGCACACTAACCACACAGCCCACCCAATAAAAACCGAGGGGGAAATCGGTGTTCCCTGCGTCGCCGCTTCTTGCGCCTGCCTTGGTGTGCGCAAGGCTATAACGAGCGTTGATGAAAACAAAATGCTGAGCTCCGCAAGCTCCGTGCGCTTTTGCTTTCATCAGCGGCCTTGCGCAACACCGCCGCTTCCTTCGTCTGTCCCGCGACACTCGTTCCGCTGCGCTCCACTGGCGCGGCTCCAGACGAGCGTCAGCGGCTCCAAGGCCAGCCGCTTTCGTGGCTCCTTGCTCGCTCGGGGCTTTCTTGGCCGCCCCCGTACCCCCTAAGCGGTTCTCGTACCTCGCATCTTTTTGTCGGGTGCAGCCGCGCCCCTTTAGTTTTGCGCCCCTGCTTGGTCGCCCGCCCGGCGGTTCCCTTGTCGGAGCGCTAAAGCGCATCGTGTTTCGCCCCCTCATCGTTGCCACCTCTCCCCGCGATGGCCATACTGGTGCCTGCCGCTGCTGGGTGCGCCGCCGCAAAAGGCACGCCCGCCGCCGCTTCGGATTGAAACCGTGCGCGGACTCCTGTCGGGCGGGTCGGGCTCCCCGGCGCGAACGGGGCGCAGTCGTTCTCATCGCAGTCGTAGTTCTTAGGCGCAGTGTTGTCGTTCTGCTGAAACTCCCGCGTAAGTAGGCCGCAGGCGCTTTTCCCCCTTTCGGTTTTTTCCAACGCACAGGCAATGCCGCCGTCACCCCCGACCACCACCCCTTGTCATTGCGGGCTTGACCCGCAATCTGGTCAGGTCGCTCCGCTAACGCTTCGCTCTGGTACCACCATCAACCCCCACCAACCACCCTAAATCGAAAGTTCGGAAAGGTGTCGCTCCGCTACCGCTTCGCTCCAGTACCACCATCGTCCCCAACCGCCACCCTAAGTCGAGAATTCGGAAAGTGTCGCTCCGCTACCGCTTCGCTCCGTACCACCATCGTCCCCACCGCCACCCTGAAATTGCGAAAGGGGTTTGTCGTAAAGGCTTAATGTCTCGTTCTATGGGTACGGTGCTTAAAAAATGCCAAGTCCCTAAATAAACTCCGCCCCGCTATCGCGGGTCTCCGTTTGCCGTTAGGGAACTTGCTTTTTTAACCACCTCGTTTTTGTCCAAAGGCGCAATCGTCTCATTTTTTCAGAGTGAAGAAATAGAAAAGCCCTCCACCGTCGCGGCGAGGGCTTCCCAGAAAAAAATGAAAAAATGTATGTTCTTTGATGACTCTCTTTGTAGTCCGGTAGGCAGTCCCGAAGTCCCGCAGTCTCGTGTCCCGCGTCATCGAAGCTCAAAATGGCACTTGTCGACGAACGTCTTCCAGTGGCCACCCCAGACGATTTCAACGCCCTGGTCGCTGGCCACCTGAAACATCAGGTCGGCAAGCTCCTCGAACCTGGACCAGTCGACAACCTTCCTGTCCAAGCTCAGCGGATAGAGATCCACCGCTTTCCCAGTCAGGTGCTTCGATTTCATCGTCCTTGATTTACCCAGTCGGACGTATTCGCGCTGCTGCTCTTCAGTGCGCAGCCCTTCAGACACGTTGAAGGGGTAGGAGCACCGAACAGCGCACTCTATCACGATGGCCTTCAGGCGCTCATCCACACCCTCTAGCCTCTCTAATGACAACTTGCTTAATTCCATAACTTGTTCTCCTTTCTTTTGTTCCGTCCCTTCGTCCCCCTTTACAAGGGGGTGGCCGCAGGCCGGGGGATTCATTCATCATTCCGCATTCCTCATTCAGCATTATCTGTAAGCGTCACGTTCATACTTGCTCATCCTTCGCCATTCCCAAGGGGGAACGGCTCTGTCATCGCACCACAAACCCAGTCCGGCCAGCTTCGCCTCAGCTTCCAGCTGAGCGTAGAGGGGATTACAGTCGACCTCTTTATAATGCCAGGCTAAACCCTTCTTCAGCATTTCCGCGCCGATGTCTGCGCCGTCGTGGTACGCCGTTGCTATCCATCGCCCGTACATGTCGCGCTGCTTCAGCTTCAGGCCTACGGCCTTCCCGCTGATGAGCCACTGCAAATGCAGTGTGGCCACATCCCCGTAGAACTGCCCACGCTCAGGCGCGTCGATGCCGTTGATGCGGACCACAATCTTGGTCAGCTGCTGCGCCCACGGATTTACACCCGGGTTGCCACCATTATCCAGCCGACCCTCGAAGGTGTCGCCATCGATGACTCGGCTCACCTTCAGCACGACACCGACGGTGTCCCTTCCTGAAAGGCATCCTGTAATGCTTGCCGCTGCGCTTCCCCCTTGGAAGGGGGTGCCCGTCAGGGCGGGGGATTCTTGCGGTCTGCTTTCCGTCACTTCGTTCCGGCAGCTGCAGGAAAGCATAAGCATCGCAGCCACCACAATCAAAAATTTCTTCATAATCCTATTGTTTTGCTTAAAACGATGCAAAAATATACCAAGGAAAACGAAAAATCCTTCACGCAAAGAAGCAATAGAACGCAAAACCTTACAAAACAATTCAAACCTGATATTTCTATGCTATTTTTGCCCTGCCGCTGCCAAAATAGGAACCAGAGCCGCAGAGGAAAAACAATATAAAGATTATGATCTGCTTCTCTACCCATGTCGGCGACGGCACCCGACAAAGGCTGCAGCCCTGTCGTCATTGCGGGCTTGACCCGCAATCTCATTAACTTAATGTCTAACCCTTAAAAACTTAAAATCATGGGTAAAATCAAGCAAGGAATCCTCGGTGGATTCAGAGGTAAAGTCGGCACCGTCATCGGTGCCTCGTGGAACGGCATCAGCTACATGCGTGGCCTCGCCCAATCCCACAAGAACCCGAAGACCGCAGCGCAGACCACCCAGCGCAGCTTCTTCAAGGAAGTCCTGGACATCGCCAGCCAGTTCTCGGACGAACAGATGAAATTCTTGTTCCCCGAAAACGTCGGTGGCATGACCCGCCACAACGCTCTCGTCAAGCAGCTCACGGAGTTCGCCGCCGTCGATGGCGACACCAAGAGCGTCGACCTGGGCAACATCAACTCCCTCGGCAACGCGCCGACTGACGACCTGCCAGAGGTCGCCATCGCCGCCGCAGGCGAGAACCTTACCATCTCTTGGGACGGTGCCAACGCCTTCCGTGCTGAGCACGGCGAGGAGTACCCCGTCATCTTTGTGACCAACGTCACCAAGAAGAAGGTCTATCTGGTGCCTTCCACCGCCACCATCGGCACAGAGGGTGCCCAGTCCTTCAATGTCGGTCTGGCCGCCTACGGCGAAGCCGAAGACACCTTCTCGGGCTTCATGCTCGGCACGGGCAAGAAGGTCGCCCTCGTCGGCTTTGGCACGATGATCGTCACCAAGCGTCCCGCCAGAACCAAGAAGCGCGTCTAAGCCCTTCCCGGGATGAATGTGGAAAAGCCGCCCGACAGGACGGCTTTTTTTGAAAACGCTAAAACCGTAAAGCAATGGGAAAAATCAAACAAGGCATCCTCGGAGGATTCAGGGGCAAGGTCGGAACGGTTGTCGGCTCCTACTGGAATGGCATCTTCTACATGAAAGGCCTCCCGCAGTCTAAAAGGAAAGGCGGCAAATCGGGCAACCAGAAGATGCAGCAAGGCTATTTCAAGGAGCTTGTCACCCTGTCCATGTCCCTCTCCAACGAGGATCTAAAGTTCATCTACCCGAACAAGCCCAAAGGCATGTCCAGGCGCAATCTGCTCGTCAAGCAACTCGCGGAGCTTGTCGCCTTCGTCGGCAAGTCCAAGACCATCGACCTCGACAGCCTCAGCACCCTTGGCAACGCTCCGACGACCGCCCTTCCTGCGGTCGCCGTCGCTGTCAACCGCGGTGATCTGCAAATCTCTTGGGAGGCCGTGACCTACTATCGGGACCAGCATCCCGACGATTATCCCGTCATCTTGGTGGCCAACGCCACGCAGCAACGACTCTTCCTCATTGGCTCCAGCGTACCGCTGAGAGCCTCCGGCAAGCAGTCCTTTGCGGTCAGCCTCAAACCCTACGGGCGAGAGCGCGACGAGTTCTCGGGCTTCATGTTTGTCACCAGCCAAGGTCGCTCAAAGGTTGGGTTTGGCACTTTGTCAGTCACCAAACGACCCGAAAAGCCACCCAAGAAAACGAAGGACGAAAAGGACGAAAAACAGCCCTATTCCGGTCCTGACCAAGTCCCTACCAAGTCCCTACCAACCTCGCAAGCACAAACCTCAAAAACGCAACCTTAAAAACATTTCAAAACCATGGGAAAAATCAAGCAAGGAATCCTTGGAGGATTCAAAGGCAAAGTCGGCACCGTCATCGGTGCCTCATGGAACGGCATCGCCTACATGCGTGGCCTTCCACAATCGCAGAAAGACCCCAAGACCGCTGCACAAATTGCGCAGCGTGACTTCTTCAGGGAAGTCCAGGATCTCGTTGGCCAGCTGAGCTACGAGCAACTGGTTTTCCTGTTCCCCGAATCGGTGCAGGGCATGTCCCGCCGTAATCTGCTCGTCAAGCAGCTGTCCGCCGACCCGCTTGTCGCCGAAGGCTCCAAGCATGTCGACCTGGCCGACATCACTTCATTAGGCAACGCCCCAACTGCTGACCTGCCTGATGTGTCCATCGTCGCTTCACGCTCCGCTGTCACCATCTCTTGGAATGCCGACAACGAGTGGCGCAGCCAGCACGCGGACGAGTACCCGACCATCTGTGTGTTCAACGTCACCCAGAAGAAGATCTTCCTGGTCCATTCCACAGTGACGGTCGGCGCATCCGGCTCTCAATCCTTCAGCCTTGAAAGCGATGCCTTTGGCATTGGCTCCAGCGAGTTCAACGGCTTCATGCTCAGCACAGGCGCAACCACTGCGCCTCGCTTCTTCGGCACCTTGGGTGTCATCAATCGTCCAGCCCGTCAGCGTCGCAACCCTCGCACGGGCAAATAAACTCAATGTCTAACCCCTAAAACAAGTAAAGCTATGGGAAAAATCAAGCAAGGAATCCTCGGAGGATTCAAAGGTAAAGTCGGCACCGTCATCGGTGCCTCATGGAACGGCATCGCCTACATGCGTGGGCTTGCCCAGTCAGTAAAGAACCCGAAGACGGCAGCGCAGCTACAGCAGCGCGCCTACTTCAAGGATCTGCAAGGCCTCGTCGGCCAACTTACCGACGAGCAGCTGCAGTCACTCTTCCCGACGGTCATGCGCGGCATGACCCGCCGCAACATGCTCACGCGCCAGCTGGCCGCTGCCGCTGTTGTCGTGGACGACGTGAAATCCGTCGACCTCTCCCTGATGGAGGGCATCGGCAACGGTGAGCGCATCGACTCTCCAATGCTCGAAAGCCTCGTTTCGGAAATCGATGGCTCACTGGCCATCTATGCTGAAGCTGCCGCAGCCGAGGCCATCGGCAAGCCTGCCGAGGCCAACTTCATCGCTGTCGCTTACAACGTCACCAAGCGCAAAATCGGTGTCTTCAACACCGATGTCACCGACCCCGGCTTGGGTGTGTCTGTGCCTGTCGGCAACTGGGCAGAAGAGGGCGATTCCGTCCGCTTCTACCTCACTTATGCCGCCAAGGGTGAAAACGTCTATCTCCGTGGCTTCGGCTCGTTCATCATCAAGACCCGCGCCGAAAAGGTAGGTCGTAAGATCAACAAATCCTGACAGCCATGACCACGTTTGAATGGATTTCGATGTTGCTGGCTCCTGTCACGGGTGTGGCCTCCTGGCTCGCCGCCACGCGGCTCCGCCAGAACCGCACCATCCGAGAGATGCAGCAAACTATCTTCAACCTGGTTGAGGAAAACAAGCGCGTCTACGCCGAGCTGACCGAGGCCCGCAAGGAAATTGTCGGGCTGTCCGCTCAGGTCGCACAACTCACCCTTGAAAACGCTGAGCTGAAGCAATTGATCGAAAACCTGTAAGGCCATGAAGACACGCTGTTTTCTCTTCCTGTTGTCGGTGTCGATGGTGCTATGTGCCTGCGACGCGAAGCGCCGCGCCCAGCGTCGCATCCGTCGCATCGTCGAGCGATGCCCCGAGCTGCTGAGCGTTCAGGCGCATCCCATCGATACCTTCATAGAATTGCCACCTTTGGCCGATTCTGCCTTGATGCCCTTGGCTCCGCTGCTTGACGGCCAAGCCGTCAAGATCCAGACGGAGCAGGGCATCTTCACGGCAACGGCCACTGATGACAGTCTCACAGTCACCTACGAGGCAGAACCCGAGCCAGTCCACTTCGCCGACACGCTGCGTTATCCGCAGATCGTCGTCGAAGAGCCGCCGCCCGAAAAGAAAAAGCCACCCGCTTTCATGTGGTTTCTGCTCGGTATGGTGGTGGTGTTGCTGGCTGTCATCATCACTGCAATAACGATTGTGATCAAAATGGTGAAGGTTTCCTGATGGAGACCTTCTCCTTTTTTTTGTCACCTCGTCCGGCTTGGTAGGTGGTTTTAGTTTTACCTCAGTCGGCCAAAGGATGCGGGGGTAGGTGTCGCATCTTTTAGGAAGCTTCTTGGCCGCATCCTTTGTCCGCCTTCGGTTAATAGTGGGTTTGCGTTTTCCCGCTCTCGTTTCTCTTCCTCGGTCGGTCATCCGCAAATCCACTCCAGCAATTTAATCGATTCGGTGTGCTGCCTGTCTGCCGATGGCTGCGGGTCAGCTTTGTCCCCAGCGGGGAAGCTTTGGTCCCGCAGCCATCGTCAGCCAGTCAGGCTCCAGTCTGTCCAAGGGAGGGGAGAAGAGAAGCAACAAAGCGCACCTTAATTATAGAATGGTTGTGAAAATCGAAAAAGTTGTATATTTGCACCGCTCAGTAGACATGAGCAACTTATTTGCGTGATGCCGTCCCTTCGGGGGCGGCATTTTTTGAAATAGTCCAAAAAGTGTGTCCTTTTTGGCAGGGGAGTTACTAAAAAGTATAGGAAAGCGATAGGAGATGTTTCGAAAAAGCGTGTCCTTTTTGTGTCCTGATTTCTGAAAAGGCCAAAAAAAGGGAGTCACAAACCCTTGTAACTCCTTGATTTTCAAGTCGGGGCAAAAGGATTCGAACCTTCGACCCCCTGCTCCCAAAGCAGGTGCGCTAGCCGGACTGCGCCATACCCCGAAAAAAAAGACGATGCAACCATCGTCTTCTTTCTTTCGCGGAGAAGGGGGGATTCGAACCCCCGGTACCCATTGCTGGATACGACAGTTTAGCAAACTGTTGGTTTCAGCCACTCACCCACCTCTCCTCGGTTGTGAATTGCGGTGCAAAAGTAGGCTTTTTTCTGTTACCTGCAAGCGTTTTTTGCAGATTTTTTTGAAATTTGTTTTTTACACATTGGTACTCAACGACATAGACTATATAAAATAGCGAAGGACGGCTATGCCGTCCCTCGCTGATTCGCTAATTTAGCCAAAGGCACTTATTTTTCCTCAGTCAAGTCGACAACAGGGGCATCGGGAGCATTCTTCTGCACCGAAGCAATGCCGTTCTTCATGTTCACCGTGTTGGCATACATCTGGCTGGAACCAATGATCTGGCCGTTGGCAGCCATCAAGTTGAAGTAAGGTTTGCCGTTGGAGGCTTCCTTGATTGCAAAGCGTTTTTCGTCCTTGCAGTTCTTCTTAACGGATTCAACACCATTCAGGCAAGAAGCCTTGGTTTTGTAGCCTTCGCTGGTGAGGATGACCTGACCGTTAGTAGCTTTCAGGTTGAATTGGAATTCACCATTCTTCCTGGTTTTGATTTCAAATTTACCCATAATTATCTGTTTTTAAGGTTGGTTTAGGCTGCAAATATACATTTTTTCATAGCAATGTCCAAAAATAGTGGATTTTTTTTCATTGCAGACGCGACAAAAGAACATCTCGGTAACTTGCCCCCACCGGCACCTTGTTGCCCGCCACGGTAACGTCCGACTTGTCAAGATCTTGAATGTGCTTGAACGAGACAATGTAGGACTTGTGAACACGGACGAACATGTCCTTGGGCAGGATTTCCTCCAAGTCCTTCAAGGCAAACAAAGCCGTGATGCGACGCTGGGTGGTATGGAATGTGACATATTCGTGCTGCCCTTCAATATAAAGCAGGTCGTCGTAGTTGATCTTGTAAAGCTTGTAGTCGGCCTTGACCGTGATAAAGTCGTTGGAACGGCTAACGGTGTCGCGCGGCTTGTCCTCTGTACTCACCACAGGTTGCTCGCCCCCAATGGCCTTACTGACCGCCTGGAAGAAACGCGGGAAGTCGAAAGGCTTCAACAAGTAGTCGACCACCGAAAGGTTAAAGGCATCAACGGCATATTCCGAATAGGCCGTGGTGAAGATGACCGCCGGTTTGTGCTCCAGACTCTTCACCAACTCCAATCCCGTCAGGTCGGGCATCTGGATGTCAAGAAACATGATGTCAACCTGATAGTTCTTCAAGGCATTCATGGCCTCGAAAGCATTGGAGCAGACGGCAACAATCTGTAGGGAATCCACCTTCGAGACGTAGTCCTGCAGCAGTTTCTGGGCCAAATATTCGTCATCCACGATGACCACATTGTATTTCTCTTTCATAGTTCAATCTTAACCGTATATGTACCGTTTCCTTGTTTAATATCAAAATCATAGCTTTCGCCATAATGCAACATCAGGCGTTGCTGCACGTTTTTCTGCCCGATGCCCGATTTCTTCGCCACTCCCATATTGCCATTAAACGGTTTGACATTGGGGGCAACCGTGTTTTCGGCAACAAAGCTAAAGCTGTTGCCAGACTGCCGAATACTGACGTGCACGAAGCCTTCTGGATGGGTCTCCAAACGGCTGTATTTGAAGCAGTTCTCAATGATAGGTTGAAGCAGCATAGGGGCAATCATAAAGTCCTCTTTTTCGATGTCCTGTTCCAACACCACGTCGCGCTCACCTCCCATACGCATCATCTGGAAGTCGATGAAGTTCTCAATATAGTTGATCTCCTTGCTCAACGGGATGATTTCGGCCTGACAGTCGACAAGCACATAGCGCAGCATCTCCGAGAGCTTCAACACGCCGTCGGCGGCATTGTCGTCGTGGGTGTAAACCATCGAGTAGATGTTGTTCAAGGCATTGAAAAGGAAATGCGGATTGATCTGCGACTTCAAGTAACGCAGCTCCATGTCGAGTTTCTCGCTCTTCAGCTGGTCAGAAATGATTTTTTCCTCGTTCTCCTTACGCTGGTAATAGAAAATCACCACAATGGCATAGACTGCGATGAACCAAATCAAACGCACCAAGAAAGCGACAAAGAATCGCTGGAAAGCAAAAAGCTCTTCGAATGGTGTCCCTGAGATGAAATGCAATAGGCAGACATCGATGATTGTTGAGACCGCCGCCCATACAGGAATCACAAAGATGGACAAAAGGATGAAAAGCACTACCCTACCCTTTCGCAGCAAATACTCAATCAACACCTTATTGATAACGGTAACCAACAACACCACCATGCCTACAAAACAGAGCGAGCTGGCTGCACGGAAAAGGTAGTTGACATTGGAATGTACGGCGAAGAAAACGACAAACAGCACAATCCAAATCACGCCCCATTTGTAAAGGCGTTCCAACAAGTCGAGGTTGGCGGTTGGCAGGGTCGGTAACGTGCGTTTCTTCATCTCCACGGAATTTGAATGCAAAAATAAAGTTTTTGGATTAATTTTCGTTGAATCGACATAATATTTCGTTGAAAACTACGTCAACAAAGCACAATTATTCCTACTTTTGCACCTTATTAATTTAAACGTTCCAAGTATCGAGCATTATTCCAATGAAAAGACTGATTTTTAATACATTAGCAATTATCGCACTTAGCACCATACCTGTTTTTTCACATGCACAAGAACCTTTGAAGCTCACCCTCGAACAAGCTTTGGAAATTGCCTTGTCGGAAAGCAACACCGTAAAGATTGCCGACATGACAGTAGAAAAGTCGGGATACGCGAAAAAAGGCAGCTACGCCTCGCTTTACCCGAATGTCAGCGTGAGCAGCTCCTATCAGCGTACACTGAAAAAGCAGGTCATGGTGATGGACATGGGCGGTCAGGCCATGGAAATCAAGGTGGGACGCGACAACAACATCAACGCCTCGGCTTCCGCCAGCATGCCTTTGGTGAATGCCTCGTTATGGGAGAGCCTCAAATTGTCGGGCATGGATGTGGAGATGGCGGTGGAACAAGCCCGCTCGTCGAAGATCGCTCTGGTCAAGCAGGTGAAACAGGCCTTCTATGCCGTGCTGCTGGCACAAGAGTCGCACAACGTCATGAGCCAGGTCTACGAAAACGCACAGAAGAACTACGAAAAGACCATGCAGCGCTTCAATGTGGGCAAGGCCTCGGAGGTGGAACGCCTTCGTGCCGAAGTGACGATGCTCAACGCCGAGCCTAACGTGTCGAGCGCCGAAAACGCCGTACTCCTCGCCACATGGCAGCTGAAAGCCGTCATGGGCTTTGACCTCGGCACCGACATCGAAGTGGCGGGCAACTTGAACGACTACACTTCACAGATGCTGTCGCCCTACACATTGGAAAACGACCTCAGCAACAATAGCTCTCTGCTTCAACTCGACATTCAAGACCGCATGCTTGAGTCGACCATTAAGATGCAGAAGAAACAATACCTTCCCACCCTTGCCGCCAACATCAACTACAACTATAGCGCCATGGGCGACGACAAATTGAGTTGGTTCCCCTCCTCCACTGCTGCCTTGAGCCTCAGCATCCCGGTGTTTGACGGTTTCCAAAAACACAACGCCATCAAACAAAGTCAGGTGACACGTAACATGCTCGCCCTGCAACGCGAAGATGCCGAGCGCAACCTTCGTATCGCCATGCGCAACTACAATGACCAGATGGCACTCTGCGTGAAAAACTACGAAGCCGCCAACGCCACCGTTGAAATCGCCCAAAAGAGCTACGACATCTCAGCCAAGATGTACGAAGTGGGCAAAGCCACCTTGGTGGAGCTCAATGACGCACAATTGGCTCTGCAACAAGCACAACTCACCCAGGCTCAGGCTGTATACAACTACATGGTCACAAAAGCCTCGTTGGATGAATTAATTGGAAAAGAAGAATAAAACTATACATCAATGAAATATCTTAAACTCAGTATCATCGCTCTTGCCGCTGCCGTCATGATGACCGCATGCGGAGAAAAAGAAACCAAGACTAACACGACGACAGGACAAGGGGCGCCAAAAGCCGCACCCGTAGTGAGCGTCATCACGGCACAGGCCGAAGACGTCGACATCACGAACACCTTCACCGCCAACATCGAGCCTTTCGCGACGAACAACATCGTTTCGCAGACGGCTGGCCGCATCGTGAGCATCAGGACCGAAGTGGGACAGAAAGTGCGTAAAGGTCAGCTCTTGGCCACCATGGACGACGTGAACCTCGCCAAGACCCGTATGCAATACGTCAACGACTCGACCGAGTTGGCGCGCCTCACCGAGCTCTATAACATCGGTGCCGTCGCACAAGCCGACTACGACATGGCCAAACTAGCTTTGAATATCACAAAAAAGACTTATTACAACCTTGCCGAAAACACCTATCTCCGCAGCCCCATCAACGGTGTGGTGACCGCCCGTAACTACGACAGAGGCGACATGTACAGCATGACCCAACCCATTTTCGTCGTCGAGCAGATCCAGCCCGTCAAGATGCTGGTCAACGTGTCGGAGAGCCTGTTCACCCAAGTCAACCCGGGCATGGAATTCGACATCACCGTGGACGCCTACCCCAATGAGGTCTTCAAAGGTAAAGTGAACCTGCTCTATCCTACCGTCAGCGCCACCACCCACACCTTCCCCGTTGAAGTCGTCTGCCAGAATGCCGATGAGCGTCTGCGTCCCGGCATGTTCGCCCGCGTGACGGCCAACTTCGGCACCAACCACCATATCGTGATCCCTGATGTAGCCGTCGTCAAGCAGCAAGGCTCAGGCGAGCACTTCGTCTACGTGCTCCAGCCCGACAACACGGTGAAATACACCCTCGTTGAACTCGGCGTCCGTATGGGCAACCGTTACGAAATCGTCAGCGGCATCAACGAAGGCGACCGCATCGTCACTGAAGGACAAGTGAGACTTAAAGACGGTGTTTCTGTTACTGTAAAATAATAGCAATCAGCTTTCAGCCGTCAGCTATCAGCTATGTTGCTGACTGCTGAATGTTGATCGTTGAAAGCCACTGAACAACTATTAACCAAAAATTCAACCCTAGATTGCTTCGTGCCTCGCAATGACGCAAAGCGGCAACTGAACAACTGAACAACTGATTAACTGAACAACTGACATGAGTCTACAAAGAACAGCAGTAAATAATCCGGTGACGACGGCCTTGGTGTTTGTCGCCATCGCCATCTTCGGCATCTTCTCCCTGATGAACCTCTCCATCAACCAACTACCCAACATGGAGACCAACTTCATCATGGTGATGACCTCCTATCCTGGAGCCAGTGCCGCCGATATTGAGACCAACATTTCCAAAACCTTGGAGAACACGCTGAACGCCGTCCCCGACCTGAAGCACATCTCCTCCACCTCGCGTGAGAACACCTCGGTGCTGTCGCTGGAGTTTGAGAGCGGCATCGACATCGAGACCGCCACCAACAACGTTCGTGACAAGATCGACATGGTGCGCAACTACCTGCCTGATGGAGCCACCAACCCCGTACTGTTCAAGTTCAATGCCGAGGACATGCCTATCATGCTGCTCAGCGTGACGGCTGAAGAGAGCCTGCCTGCCTTGGACAAGATCATCGAAGACCGCGTCACGACGCCTTTGGCGCGTGTGAGCGGTGTGGGTACGGTGTCGGCCAACGGTGCTCCGAAACGTGAGATTCAAGTCTATGTCGACCCGAACAAGCTGGAGGCTTACAACCTCACCTTGGAAAGTATCTCCAACACCTTGGCCACGGAAAACCGCAACGTGCCTGCCGGTTACATCGACATCGGTTCCAACAGCTACAGCTTGCGTATCCAGAAGGAGTTCACCTCAGCCAAGGAAATGGAGAACGTCATCGTTGGCTCACGCGGCACCGCGCCCATCTACCTGCGTGACGTGGCCACCGTCAGAGACGGCTCGGAGGAACGCATCCAGGAGTCGTACAGCAACGGCCGCCAAGGCGCCACCATCGTCATCCAGAAACAGACTGATGCCAACGCTGTCAACGTCATCAAAGGCATCAAGAAACAGCTGAAAGAGATTGAGCCCACCTTGCCTTCCGATGTCAAGCTGAACATCATCGTCGATGGCTCCACCTCAATCCAGAACACCATCAACAGCTTGCGCGACACCATCTTCATCACCTTCATTCTGGTCATGCTTGTGGTGTTCATTTTCCTCGGCCGTTGGCGTGCCACCTTCATCATCGTTTTGGCCATCCCGATCTCACTGCTGGCATCATTGATCTATCTGTTTGCCACTGGCAACACCCTGAATATCATCTCCATGTCATCACTGACCATCGCCATCGGTATGGTCGTGGACGATGCCATCGTGGTGCTTGAAAACGTCACCACCCACATCGAGCGTGGCTCTAAGCCCAAAGAGGCGGCCGTGCATGCCACCCAAGAGGTACAGCTGTCCGTCATCGCCTCCACCTTGACCATGTTGGCCGTGTTCCTGCCCTTGACAATGATCAAAGGCACCACGGGCGTGATGTTCAAGCAGTTGGGTTGGATCGTTTCCATCATTATGATCGTGTCCACCATCGGTGCTTTGACATTGGTGCCGATGATGTGTTCACGCATGCTGGTGATGAACCCCCACCAGAGCAAGTTCCACAAGGCCATCTTCCGTCCCATCAACAAGGCTTTGGATGCCATCAGCAACGGTTATGCACGCCTCATCAACTGGAGCGTCAACCACCGTAAAGTCGTCATCTTTGGCATGTTAGGACTGTTTATCCTGTCTGTCGTCTTCCTCGCCCCGACCTTGAAGACCGAAATGATGCCCAAGATGGACGAAGGCCGTTTGAGCATTAACATCGAGCTGCCCACGGGTACGGGACAAGACGTCACTGGCGCTTTTGCCAAGAGCCTTGCCGAAGACTTCATGGCCATTCCCGAAGTGAAGATATGTAACTACAGCTTCGGTCAGGCCGACTCCGACAATGCCTTTGCCTCGATGCGTAACAACGGCACGCACATCATGTCGTTCAACCTGCGTTTAGGCACCAAGACCGAACGCCGCAAGGCGGGTCTGCGCAAAACCAGCGAGGTGGCCGACGAGATTCGCGCCAAACTCAACGCCATGCCCGAGATCAAGAAAGCCAACGTCAATGAAGGCGGTGGCGGCATGGGCGGCATGAGCACCGTTCAAGTCGAGATCTACGGCTATGACTTCAACACCACCGACCGCGTGGCCAACGAAATCGCACAGAAACTCCGCGACCGTGGCATCCTGCAGGTCATCGTGGGTCGCGACGAATACACACCTGAGTATCAGGTCGACTTCGACCGCGAAAAGCTGGCTCTCAATGGCTTGAACAGCACCACGGCGGCCACCTACGTCAAGAACCGCATCAATGGCTCGGTGGGCTCATATTACCGTGAAGACGGTGAGGAATATGATATCCGCGTACGCTACGCCCCCGAGTTCCGCAAGAGTGTGGAAGACATTGAGGACATCAAGATCTACAACAGCTACGGACAGCCCGTCCGCGTGGGCGACCTCGGCGAAGTAGTCGAATCGTTAACACCGCCTCAGATCCAGCGCAAGGACCGTGAACGTATGGTCAGCGTCACCGCCGTCGTCGGCAAGGGACAGGTGCTGAGTGATGTGGTCAAAATGTGCCAAGAAGTCATCGAAGACACCGCCATCCCGCCTGAGATATATCCTAAAATCGCTGGTGACTACGAGACCCAGCAGGAGATGTTTGGCGACCTGCTCACCCTGCTCATCCTCATCATCATCTTGGTTTACATCGTGATGGCCTCACAGTTCGAGAACCTCATGAAGCCTTTCGTCATCATGTTCTCTGTGCCCTTCACCTTCACTGGTGTCCTGCTTGGCTTGTGGGCCACAGGCACTGCCTTGGGCGCCATGGCCTTCGTGGGTATCTTGATTCTGATGGGTATCGTCGTGAAGAACGGTATCGTGCTCATCGACTACACCACCCTGCTCGAAGAGCGTGGCGTAGAAGTGAAGGAAGCCACCGTGCAAGCCGCCCGCTCACGTCTGCGTCCTATCTTGATGACCACCTTGACAACAGTTTTGGGTATGATTCCTATGGCCATTGGTCGTGGCGAAGGTGCTGAGATGTGGAACTCGTTGGGTACCACCGTTGCTTGGGGCTTGACGGTTTCGACCTTGATTACGCTGTTGCTGATTCCGGCATTGTACTGTTCCCTTGAAACTCGTGCTGTACGCCGCAAGAGACGTAAAGCCGAAGAAGCCTTAACTAAAACCGAAAACATCCGTTAATCATGAAAGCAATACTCATAACATATAATCAGGCATATTACGACGAGATAGCTGCCACGCTCAACGACAATGGCGTAAAAGGCTTCACGGAATGGAATGAGATCAAAGGCCACGGCAGCAACACGGGTGAACCGCACTACGGCACCCATGCCTGGCCGACTTTGAACAACGCCATCATCAGCATCGTCGACGACGACAAAGTGGACGGCATCCTCAACCAACTACACGAAAAAGACCTCAAGACCCCGGATTTGGGGCTGAGGGCTTTCAGCTGGAATGTGGAGAAGATGATTTGAAGCCTTATTTCTTCACATAATTACTCTGATACTTGAACAAGATAAACTTGTCCGCATTGATGTCGTAATCGATGGAATGGACACAGAAGCGGCAGTACTCGTAGGTGCCGTCGTCCAAAAGCAAGCGTCCCACATAGCCGTCCTGTAGGTTGATGTGCTCGATCGTGTCCGACCAACCGTCCTTGGGAATCTTGTTGACCATCTTCAAACGGTACACCAAATCCTTCACAAAAGCAAACTCCACCTGACTGGAGCCCGTGTTCACCATGTTGAAATCGCTATCGGCAATGATGTTCACATCACCCTGCGAGAAGAAGTTGACACCCTCTGCCCTATTCATAAAGAGCACGGCCACGTCATAATCCACATCGCGATTGTCGCAGGCACACAAGCCCAGACACAAGCACAAAGCTATAAGTATATTTTTGATTCTCATAATATTAAGTATTATCATCCTCCAATTTCATCCAATTCCAGCCATCGCAGTTCTTTCTCGTCCAACAAGTCCTTGATTTCCTGCAAGCGGTTGCCCATCTCATGTAGCTTTTGGTAGTCGGTTTCGCTATTCAAGGCTTCTGTGAGGCTTATCTTCTCTTTTTCAAGGGCTTCCATTTCTTGCGCAAGCATCTCGTATTCACGCTGTTCCTTGAATGAGCGCTTTACCTTATCACGTTGCTTTACGGGCTTGGGCTCTTCTTTCTTCTGCGCCGACTTCTCTTTGCGTTCCTCCCGCTGCTTGGCATCCAAGTAGTCCTTGTATTGGCTGTAATTGCCCATGAAGCCCTTCACCACGCCATCACCTTGGAACACAAAGAGTTGGTCGACAACCTGATCCATGAAGAAACGGTCGTGAGATACCACGAGCAAACATCCTTTGTAGCCTTGAAGGAAGTCCTCCAACTTCTGTAATGTCAACAAATCCAAGTCGTTGGTGGGCTCGTCGAGGATGAGGAAGTTGGGGTTCTGCACCAAGATGGTCAACAAATAGAGCCTACGCTTCTCACCACCGCTGAGCAAAGCCACGGGTTGGCGGTGCATCTTGTAGGGAAACATGAAATGCGCCAACAGTTGGTCGGCAGTATAAACCTTGTCTTTGCCATAGGTCATCACCTCGGCAATGTCGCGCACGGTGCTGATTACAGTTTTGTTTTCGTCAAATTGTATGCCTTCCTGGCGATAATAGCCGTAAGTCACGGTCTCGCCCGTCTTCACCCGACCTCGGTCAGGCTGCATCGCGCCAGTGATGAGATTCAAAAAAGTGGACTTCCCCACTCCATTCTTGCCAATCAACCCAATGCGTTCGCCACGCTTGAAGACATAGTCGAAGTCTTTGAGCACCGTCAGGTCGCCAAACGACTTCGACACATTGCTGAGTTCCAATATCTTGCCTCCAAGCCGCTGCATCTGCAGGCCAAACTCAAGACGCTCGTCCTGTTCTTGGTATCTCGAACGTTCCTTCAAATCGTAAAAGGCATCAATGCGGCTCTTCGACTTGCTGGTACGCGCCTGTGGCGTGCTGCGCATCCATTCCAACTCGTATTTCAGCAGTTGGCTGTTGCGCTCTGCTGTGGCCCGCTTCACCTCCTCACGCTCCCGACTCTTCTGCACATAATAGTCGAAGTTACCGTTGTGAGTGTACATTACGCCTTGATAGAGTTCAAAGATCTTGTTGCATACACGGTCAAGGAAATAACGGTCGTGAGTCACCATGAGCAGGGTCATACTCGACTGGGTGAGGAACTTCTCCAACCACTCCACCATCTCCACATCCAAATGGTTGGTGGGTTCGTCAAGAATAAGGAAATCAGGCTCATGCAATAGCACCAAGGCCAAAGCGAGGCGTTTCACTTGTCCGCCCGACAATTCGTCGACCGACTGCTCCAAATTGGTGATGGCAAAACGCGTCAGATATTGCCGCGCCTTAAGATGCTGTTCCTCGTTGAAGTCGGCCAACAGGTCGGAAACCCGTGTCCCAGCGGGATATACAGGCAATTGCTCCAGATAGCCGATTTTGATGTCGTTGGCATAGGTGATCGTCCCCGAATCAGGCGACTCCTGCCCCACCAAGATCTTCAGCATCGTCGACTTGCCTGAACCGTTGGTGGCAATCAGTGCCGTCTTGTCACCCTTTTCAATGCCAAAGGTGACATCGGCAAACAGCGTCTTGATGCCGTATGACTTAGATATTGAGTTGACCGACAGATAGTTCATTTCGCAAAACGCCTGACGTATTCAATGGGATATTGCGACTTCTCCGACACCTGCTCCACCGTCATGCCCGATGCAAACAACCGCTTGATGACGGCATCCATAGGCTCGCCGACCTCGATGATGTGGAAGTCAGGGTCATAGAAGCGGACAACACGTTGCCCCCACGGCGTTTCTTCCACGCCATGGACATACAGGATTTCGGAAAAGCCTCTCAAATAATCGATGAAATCATCAAAGTCCTCCTCTTCGAAGTACAGCTCGGCGTCGTTGCCATTCCTGCGCACCTTTGCATTATGGATCATCTTCTTCCACTTCTTCATCTCTTGCAGCGCAAAGCCGCCTTTGAACTGGACGTTCTCGCCAAAGTTCATCTCAACGCGGTCGCCAATCACCTCTTCATAGAAGTTAATGGATTTCTCCATGTCAGTAACCACCAATAACGGGCATTTGAATTTCAGCATAGCTTGTAGTTTTGATAGCGCAAAAATAAGAAAAGCCTCGCATCTGCAGACACGAGGCTTCAACTTTTTGTCTTCAACAAGCTTATTTCTTCTCCTTGGGCAACACCGCAAACTTGTAGATGCAGAGTTGGTGGTACTCCTCACCAGGTCTCAAGATCGGCTTGGGCGACAAGGTCTCGTGGTTGATGGCATCCGGGAAGAACTGAGGCTCAAGAGCCAGACCTTCACGATAGTTCAACGACTTGCCGCACTTGCCCGTACCCTTTCCGTTGAAGAAGTTGCCACTATAGAACTGCATGCCCACCTGGTCACTCCACAGCTGCATCTCGCGACCGCTCTTAGGCTCGGTCAGCGTGGCGTTCCAAGTGTAGGCCTTGACGTCGGTCTTGTCCACAATCCAGTTGTGGTCGTAACCCTTGGCGTTTCTCAGCTGTTCATCGTCGGTAGCGATGTTGTCGCCGATACGGTGCTTCTCGCGGAAATCGAACGGAGTCTCCTTCACGCCAGAGAACTTGCCATTGGGAATCAAGTGCTCGTCAATGGTAGTCATATAACGTGAGTTGATCTGCAGCTCGTGGTCGAGGATGCTGCCATTGCCCTCACCCAAAAGGTTGAAGAAGGAATGGTGGGAGAAGTTGCACAACGTAGGCGCATCGGTAGTGGCGCTGTAACGGATCTGGAATTGATTGTCATGCGTCAGCGTGTAGCTCATCGTCACATCGAGGTTGCCAGGGAAACCGTCTTCACCATCGGCAAAAACCGTATGCATCTCGATGACGCTGTCGTTGGCCGAAGTCACATCCCAAACGCGCTTGTCGGCACCAATGAGACCACCATGAAGCGTGTTCTCTCCGTCGTTCTTGGTCAGTTGATAGGCAACACTATCCAATGTGAACGAACCATTGGAGATGCGGTTGGCGCAACGTCCGACCACGGCACCAAGATAACGTTCGCCATTGTTGTTCAAATACTTGTCGATATGGTCGTAACCCAGGACGATATCCTCAAAGCTGTCGCGTCTGTCGGGCATCCAAAGGGCTACCACACGGCCACCATAATTGGTCACCTGCATCGTCAAAAAACCATTGTGCAAGGTATAAAGCGACACCTTCTTGCCCTCCACTTCCGTGTTGAAGTTTTCGGCAGGAATCAATTTGACTTCTTTCTTACGATTGCAACCGACTAATAATAAGGCAATTGCAAAAACAACTAATGCTTTTTTCATCTTTTTTGACATCAATTCTTCAAAAATCGAGCGGCAAAAATACAAAAACTCTTTTTTTCCTGCAAACACATTTTTATTTAGTTCTCACAACGCCTTGATAATCAACTGTCTTATGCTTACGCAAAAACTCGATCATCATCTCCTCCGAGGTCATGAACATGCTTTGGCCATCGTCCTCGCTCTCAATCTCAACCGTCGAGGCCATGTAGCTGTTCATCGCCACCTTATATACTTTCTTCGTCGAGAAGTTTTCCCCTTCCATTTCAATCCAGACGTTACGGCCGTCATCGTCGACGGAATAGGTCATGCCCGACACGAACGAAGGGAATCCGCCGTTTTTGCGGAAACTATTCACGATGAACCTCTTTACCTGGGCACCTGTCATCTCAAACACCACTACTTCGTTGTTGAACGGGTCGATGCTGTAGACGTCTTTCACGGTGATGGGGCCTTTCTTCAGGAAGTTGATACGCACACCGCCAGTGTTTTGGAAGGCAAAATCGGCGCCGCTCATCTCACGCATGGCATCGGTCATCATGCAGCCCAGCTCCTGCGGTGTCTCGAACTTCGTTTTTGCCACGGCGAGAGGCTCGTTCAAGGCGGGCGTGTCATTAAACTCGTCCACCAGTTTCTTGATCTCTGGCTTCTCTTTGCGTACCTTGTTGACATCAAGGACCACAGCTTCCTTCCATATCACCTTATGGTTTTTCACCTTCAGCTTCACCAAAGTGGCATATTTCAAGTGCGAACCCGACTGGGTGATGAGCACGCCATTGGTCTCAGACGGCCTTTCAATCAAAGTGTGGGAATGGCCTCCGATGATGGCATCGAGCCAAGGATTGGCCTGGGCAAGTTCCATATCGTCCTCTAAACCACAATGCGAAAGCAGAACCACCACATCATTTTCGTTCCTAAGATATTTGTATTCGGGCAACACCACTTTGGCATTCTTAAACCTCACATCTTTTACCCTATCAGGGTGCGTCCCTGGGATGCCATCATGGCGTATTTCAATCATGCCCACCACCGTCATCTTCACACCTTGTTGCTCAAAGGTCACAAAAGGCTTGAAATCGAGGCCGACCTTCTGGAAGTCGTACACATTGGCGCAGAGGAAGGGAAACTTGGCCCTTTCAAGGTCTTTCCTTAAATTGTCGACATCACCGTCCCACTCATGGTTGCCCACAGTACAAAGGTCGAAGCCCATGCGGTTCATCAGCTCGATCATGGGATAGTTGACGGGCTCGTATTGGTCGTTGACAGGATTGCCCGTGCGGTTGTCGCCTGCCGAAAAGAGCAGCAGGTCAGGATAAACGGCACGCAAGCTGTCGACCATCGTAGCAAACTTGGGGAACATGTCGATGCTGGAATGCATATCGTTGACCGACAGGATGACGATTTCGGCATCGCCCGCCGTTGTGGCCTTTTCGGTTTTTCTCGTTTCAGCTTGCTGGGGCTCTTTTTTGGAGCGATTACAAAGCGTAAGCCATAAAACCACAGCCAAAAGGCCAAGCAGCAGGAACAACTTCTTTTTGTTCATAGGTTAAGTGATTAAAAGTGCGGCAAATTTATGAAAAAAGTTCTATTTTTGCGGCATCATGTCGAAGAAAAGCCAAAACGAATACCCCAGCGGGAGCAGGACGAGTTGGAAGGTGGTCATCACCTACCTGTTCGTCATTGCCCTTTGCGCGGCTTTGTTTTACTATATCTTCAACCTGAGAAAGAGCATCGATAACCAACGCTCCAACATCAACACGCAACACGACGCCCTCAACTGGGTCAACAACTTCACCAAGAACGTGCATGCCGCACAAAATGCGGCCAACCTTTACGCCTTCACCGAACAGGCCAAATACAGACGTGAATTCAACGCTTACCGCGATGCCATCAAGAACCAAACCGATTCGCTGCTATTGTTTGAAATCAGCGAAGACAACAAATTGATGGTAAACGAGATAGACAACCTCATCAGGAGCAAAGGCAGACTTAGCAACGAGTTGTCGAAACAGTTCCACGACTTCAACCCCTTGGCCGAATTCGACCGCACCATCGACGACTACCGGCCCCCGAAGCCCGAAGAGGAGATTGTGGTCACCACCGTGTCGAAAGACACCATCATCCATGTGCCAAAGAAAGCGGAGAAAAAGAGCTTCTGGCAACGCGTCGGCCAGGTCTTCGACTCTTCGGAGGAGCAGGGAGACAGCCTGGTGCATGTCTCCATCGAACGGAGCGACACGCTACGCATCCAGCACCAAGGCCAAGACTCCGTCAACATCCTCGCCAACCTGCGCGTGCTCTCCGACAAGGCCAAGACCGAGTATTGGAATAAGATCAAGCAATACGAGAAGAAAACGCAGGAGCTGGTGAAGGCCGACAACGAACTCTCTGAACAGATCTCCTCCCTGCTCATTCGCCTTAACCAGGAAATCCTCGACTCCACCATCAAGGAAATCGAAAAAAGCGAGGAAATCATCCAAGAAAACACACGTTACTCCATCCTCATCGGTGCCGTCACGCTTGGACTTATCATTATATTCATTATACTGATAATCAGTGATGTAAACAAAGGTTATCGTGCCCGTCGCGCCGCCGAGGAAGCCAAACGGAAGACTGAGGAAATCATGGAAAGCCGACACAAACTGCTGCTCTCCGTCACCCACGACATCAAGACCCCGCTGAGTTCCATCATGGGCAACGTGGAGCTTATGGACAAGTCGAAGAACGAGAAAGAATTCAGCTCCATACAGCAATCCGCCGACCACATCCTCAACCTGCTGACCAACCTCTTGGAGTTCTCGAGCCTCGAACAAGGCAAGCTGAAGGTCAGCAACGAAGCCTTCAACCTGCGCCAACTCTGCGACGAGACCGCCGAGATGTTTGAGCCCATTGCCCGCCACAAGAACCTGCAGTTTATCTACGAGCCTTCCATCGAAGAGGACTGCACCATCCTTTCCGACCGACTGAAAATCAAACAGATACTCAGCAACCTGATTTCCAATGGCGTCAAATACACCTTGGAAGGCAGCGTCACTTTCAAGGCACGCATGGGGCGCAACCTGGTTGTATTCGACATCACCGACACGGGTGTAGGCATTCCTTCCGACAAGCTGGAAGAGGTATTCAAGCCCTTCGTACGCATCGAAACCTACAACCAGTTCGCCGAAGGTAGCGGCTATGGCATGTCGGTCGTCAAGGGTCTTGTCGACCTCCTCGGAGGCCAGATCCAAATCGAGTCGGAAGTCGACAAAGGCTCCCATTTCGAGGTCAGGATTCCAGTAGGCGTCGTGGAGTCGTCGCCCGAAGCCAAAGAAGAGCTCGTAGACAACAAAAAGAGCCTGAACATCCTGATTATCGACGATGACAACACCCTTCTTTCCGTCATCGACACCATGTTGCACCGCCTCGGGCACCAAGCCATCCCCTGCAGGTCGAAAAGCGACGTCGAGGGTGCCGTGGCGCAGATTGCCGATTACGACTACATCCTCACCGACCGTGAGATGGGTGCCCTCACTGGCAACGACATCCTCCACATCTTCAAGGAGGCCGACGCCAACAAGCCCGTCATCCTGATGACCGGTCGCATCGAATACACCAACGAGAAAGCCAAAAAAGAAGGTTTTGACGGGTTCCTCCAAAAACCCTTCAACCTAAAACAGTTGGAGAGTCTTTTCGGTAGCGTCGCCACAAGCGAGAACGAAGAAGACACCGCCTTCCCCGACTTCCCGGCCTTCAGCGAAATGATGGGCAACGACAAGGAGGCCATGACCGACATCTTGACCGTCTTTGTGCAGTCGACGGCCAACGATCTGGTTTCGATGAACACCTTGATCGAGCAGTCTGATTTCGTGGAGATGCAAGCGCTTTGCCACAAGATGCTGCCCATGTTCATCCAGCTGGAGCGCGACACCACCTTCCTTGCCAGGATGAACGCCATGCGCGGCAAGGACGAGACGGAAGAAGACTATCCCAACTGGAAAGAAGACGCCACCCAATTCATGGCCCAAACCGACGAATTGATGGACTTGTTGGCGGAGAAATATGGGATTGGGTGAAAATCGAGTTAATGTATACGCTTTTCTATACTATTCCAACTAATAAACACACGCTTTTCAAAACTGGTGGTTTTTCGTTTTGCAAATTTACTCAATCTACTGAGTACATTTACTCAATCCATTGAGTAAAATAGCGTTTCAAGAACGCAAAAGCCTAAAGGCGGAAGATTTCTTGCAAATCAATCCGGTGGAGTTGTTGTCATGTTTAGGAATTGTCGAATGCAATCGACAAAAAACTGAAGAATTTGCAAAGTGGAGTTTGCAAAATGTTGGGGGAATTGTTTTCCGAAAGCTTCAAATATGTTGTGTGAATTGAAAAATATAGTCAAGAATCTGTTTATAACCAACTGTAATCCCATTGTTTGGTAGGTATTATGCCATGTAAACTAAGCAGTCTGGCATATCTCGAATTTGGAAGGATGGCAAATTTGTTCGTAAAAACCCAGTGGTAAGGTTGTTTGTCTTTTGGTTTAAGTGCATCAATTTCAGGTGCTTTTTCTTTTAACCAATGTTTTAGCCAATCCAGTTTCGCGATGACTGTTTGGATTTCACTCGTCGATCCAGGATGAATCTCAATGAAAAAAGTCTCTTTATCGTATTCTACAGCATAATCCCATCGAAAAGCATCGGGATACAAGGTTTTGGTCGAAGAATCAATATCCAAGCTACCTCCAATCAAACGAGGATCAGGGAGCACGAATTTTTGTCGCTCATTGTTCTTTATGGCACCCAAACCAACTTTGAAATTGCCTTTGACATCATCCGTGTGCTCGACAGCGGTCTTTAATAAACTCGAATCTGGGTTGTTATTCATTGTCGATGGAGTATTTCGAGACGACTTCTGAAACTTTGCTTGAAAACTCCGACAGGCCGCCCCATTCGGAAATGATACTGTTGGCGTCAGCAACATCTAACGTTGAAATGTCGTGTGACACAACTTTCCCGTTTCTGTTTCCACGTTTGAAATAGTATGTCTTAATATTCTTTTCAAACAAACCTTGAAGCATGTCACGGACTGGTGATGTTTCAGGGATGTTGAACATTTCATATAAAGCGTCATACTGATGTGTGTTGGCTTTCAATACATTGAATCCCCATGCAAACTCAAGGAACACGGGCGAGTGTGTCGATACAATGACTTTGTAACCGCCAGCTTGAATCAGTTCCAAAATTTGTAAGATAACGCTGATAATCGCCTTGGGATGAAGACCCATTTCCGGCTCTTCGATGACAACATATTTGTATTTTTCCTTTTTTATCACTTTTGAAGGTGGACCCGAAAGACAGTAAAACGCCAATAGCAACGGCATGAACTCCTTCTGTCCTGCGCTCCACGACATGAAAGGTATGCTCATGTTGTCCACATTCAGTACCATTTTTTTCTGTCCGGCACGTTCCTCCATCATGATTTTGGCATTATGGAAAATGCTCTCATCAAAAGAATGGCGAAGAAAACCTTTCAAACGGTTTCCCATCGGGAACAAAACATTGGCATTTCCTAAACCGTTTTGCATAAAAAGTCGCAAGGTCTCGCTGAAAGCACGAAGGATATAAGGCGATGAGCTGTCAAATTCCATGAAATTCTTTGGTCGGCCATCCGAAATGCTGAAAATGCGTTGTGCGGGGATATAAAACATCGACTCGTCTTTGTCATCTGCTTTTTTAGGCAGGCTTCTTTTGAGGAAAGCTTCACCATCGTATTCAATAAAAGAATCACCTTTCCAAATATCAGACATTCCTTCTCCGTAATAGACATTAAGAATGTTCTCGGTATTGTGCCCGATGATGTAATTGTATCTATCCAAAGTATTGATGACATGGTCGCGGTCGATGACTAGCTTTAGGGTTTCAAGAGCAATGCTTTTTCCACTGGCTTGAGGACCAACTAGGATAGTCAAATCTCCGAAATCAAGAGAAACATCTTTAATTGGGCCAAAGTGCTTAATGATGAATTTTTCCATAGGATGTTCTATTTAGCGGCAAAGATACGCGAAAAAAATCAAATGCAAAAAGTTTGTCGCTTTTACAATCAAAACTACAACCTCATAGACACTTTCAACATATTAAACCAAGATTCTCTCATGGCAATTTCAATAGTCTTTATCTTTCTGCTCTCTTAATAGATACGGATTGCTTATAAATTGAAGGCATTAGCTGGTGAAATAAATGTTTTGTTTAATGCCACTAAACAAATTCCTTTGTTTTTGTTTATTACATCTAAACAAATTGTTTTTTTATGGGGGGAATTGATGTCAGCCGTCGCCCCCTTTCTATAAAAGATGAAAAGTACTGAAAGGCTGAACAAGTTCCAAGAAAAGTTTCATCTCGATGCAATCTTCGTCGTTGGCGACGGTAGCCTCAAAGCAGAAGATTTCCTGCAAATCAATCCGATGGACTTGTTGTAAACTCCCACTCCACTGCCGTCCGCATGGCCAGCATGATAGCCTCGCCTACCAAAGCAAAATCAGTTATTATGATTTCTATTCAACAATCGGAAAAATGTTCGTATTTTTGACACCTTAATCATATTATCCTATGTTAGAACTCACTATTGCCAAATCATTGAATAAAGCCTATCGGCAGATTCCTGTTGACCGCACAGTTTTCGATACATTCAAAAAACAGCTAAATATCCTTTATGAGCAGATTTCGACCATCAACACCGAAGAAAAACTCAAAGGTGACCTTATGGATTTCCTAAAGCTGTCGTTCTATGGGCAAGACTACAAAGTTTCACCCAACGGAGATATTGACTGTGCCATCCATTTGGGCAATAGTATCGACAATCCAGTGGGTGTCATCTTCGAAGTGAAGAAGCCTACCAACGTATCAGAGATGATTACGAGGGAAGACCTTAATCGGAAAGCCTTACAAGAGCTACTTCTTTATTACCTTCGGGAGCGGCACACGAAGAAAAATTTCCAGCTCAAACAACTTGTGGTCACCAACATCTATGAGTTTTTCGTTTTCGATGCTCAAGAGTTCGAGCGTTTGTTCTACTCCAACAAGAAACTCATCAAACGTTTTGAGGAGTTCAATGCAGGAGAGCTAACGTCTGAGAAAACAGACTTTTTCTACAAAGAAATTGCCGCCGACTTTATTGCCCAGGTGGTTGACCAACTGACCTTCACATGGTTTGACATCCGAAAATATAAAATTCACCTTGAATCGGGCAACGACAAACGCCTCATCGAGTTGTTTAAGTTCTTCAGCCCAGAGCATCTCCTTAAGAAGCGCTTCCAAAGCGACAGCAACTCGCTCAACACCAAGTTCTATAGTGAGTTATTGTACATCATTGGGCTCGAAGAGATTGAGGAAAAGGACAGCCATAAACGCATCATCACCCGTCGAAACAAGAACGAACGTCATCAAGCGTCAATTCTCGAAAACGCAATCAATATTTTGGATAGCGAAGATTGTTTGGATGATGTTAAAAACCGTTTTTCCTATGGAGGAAACCGTGAAGAACAACTTTTCAATGTTGCCCTTGCTCTAACTATTAATTGGATCAATCGGGTTTTGTTTCTGAAACTATTGGAAGCACAGCTTGTCAAATATCATAAAGGCGATGATACGTATGCATTTATGAAGCCTTCCGTCATCCCAGACTATGACGAATTGAACAAACTGTTTTTCCAGGTTCTTGCCAAACGTGTTTCCGACAGGTCCGATCTAATCAATGAGAAATACAGAAAGGTTCCATACCTTAACAGTTCTTTGTTTGAGGTGAGTCAATTGGAACGTCAAACCATAAAGATTAGTGGATTGGACAACAGCGAGCTTCCTCTTTTTGCCGGCACAGTTCTCAAAGATGGCTCGAAGCCCCGCTACAAGCAGCTTCCAACGCTCCGCTATTTATTGGAATTTCTTGATGCCTACGATTTTGCAAGTGAAGGCTCTGAAGAAGTTCAGGAACAGTCAAAAACACTTATTAACGCTTCTGTCCTTGGTTTGATTTTCGAAAAAATCAATGGACACAAAGACGGTTCCGTATTCACCCCTGGAGCCGTCACCATGTACATGAGCCGCGAAGCTATCCAACAAACGGTAGTACGCCGTTTCAACGAAGAAATGGATTGGTCTTGCAAGGATTACGAAGCCCTCAAAAACAAGGATATAGATGATCTTGCTCGTGCCAATGCCATTGTTGATTCCATGCATATTTGCGACCCTGCCGTAGGTTCTGGCCACTTCCTTGTTTCCGTCCTTAATGAAATCATCCGTACCAAATACGACCTTGGAATATTGGTTGACAGCACTGGTAAACGAATCAAGAAGCAAGAATACAATATTGACATCGAGAACGACGAACTCCTTGTTTCCGACGAGGACGGCAATCCTTTTTCCTATATTCCAGGCAATCTTGAAAGTCAGCGCATACAAGAAACCCTTTTCAACGAAAAGCGCAAAATCATCGAAAACTGTCTTTTCGGTGTAGACTTGAATCCCAATGCGGTAAACATTTGCCGTCTTCGCCTTTGGATTGAGTTACTTAAGAATGCCTATTACACAAAAGAAAGCAGTTTCACCGAGTTGGAAACGCTTCCTAACATCGACATCAATATCAAGGTGGGCAATTCATTGTTGCACCGCTTCGATTTGTCTCAGGACATCTCTGGAATACTTCGCAAAAACGGCATTTCTATAAGCGATTATTGTCAGGCGGTCAACAAATATAAAAACGCGCACAGCAAGGATGAGAAGAAAACCCTGGTGGATTATTTACAGCTAATTAAAGGAAACCTTCGCACTCAAATTGGGCAAAATGATCCCAAACTGAAGGACAAGCAAAAACTAGAGAGCGAATTAAACGACTTGTTAGCTCCGCAACTCTTTGAGATTAGCAAGAAGGAACAGGCCGCACGCGACAAAAAAGCGAAAGACTTGCAGGGAAAGATTGCCAAGCTTCAAAAAGAGATCGATGAGATTCATGGCAATAAGGTTTTTGTGGATGCTTTCGAGTGGCGTATTGAATTCCCCGAAGTGCTTGATGAAAACGGCAAGTTTATCGGCTTTGATTGTGTCATTGGCAATCCGCCGTATATCCAACTTCAGAAAATGGGTGCTGATGCCGATGCGCTCCAAAAAATGAATTACCAGACCTATGAGCGCACTGGCGATATTTATTGCCTGTTTTATGAAATGGGCATGTCGCTACTTAAGCCTAATGCTCTATTATCGTTTATCACGTCAAATGGATGGATGAAAGCAGCATATGGTGAGTCTTTACGTGCACTACTATCTGAGAAATACCAACCTTGGTATTTAATTGACTTTTCAGGCTTCAAAGTATTTGACACCGCAACTGTAGATGTCAATATCTTGTCTGTAATCAAGACCAATACTAAAAACAAAGCAAAGGCTTGCTCAATAAAAAGAAACGAATTTGAAATCAATAAATTGAGCGATTATATAACGACACATACCCAATACTGTAGTTTTGGGAAAGAGGCATGGTCTATATTGAGCGACATAGAATTGAGCATTAAGACAAAAGTCGAATCAATTGGCGTACCACTCAAAGAATGGGATGTTGAGATTTACCGTGGAGTATTGACTGGTTATAACGATGCCTTCATCATCAACTCGGAAAAAAGAAATGAAATCCTTGAAAATTGTGCCGATGATGATGAGCGAGAAAGAACGGCAGCAATCATTCGACCGAT
>CADCJT010000016.1:0-42081 GCA_902801815.1 uncultured Bacteroidia bacterium | reverse complement strand
CAACGATGTCAAAGAACAAATTGATAATAGTGAACTGTTATTATTTTAAAGTTAAACATTCAATTTTTAATCGTCCAAATTTTTAGTGGACACTAATGATAAAGCATAGAGTGGATGAATATAGCATCCCCCAATTTCTCCGCTCCGCTCCATATCACAATTGTCATCAATTGCCTTTCCAAATCAATAATTCAGGAAAAAATCTTTAAACGAAATAATTACGACTTTTAAGCGTTAAAGATACCGTAAACTAAATCTTATATAACATGAAAAAATCAGTTTTTATCCTCGCGTTATTGAGCGTCATCACTTTGATGTCCGCCTGTAAAAAAGAACCTTCCATCACGCAAGGCGTGTATGGCACTGTAATAGAACGTTACGGCGATTGGATGCCTGGCGCAAACGCCGACCATGGTGAGAGACCCATCGTTTGCGATGTGTACGTTTACGAGTACACCATGCTCTCTGACTTCGGCGGCGGTATTTCCGTTAATTATCCTATTGACGCAATGCCAAAGCCATTTGTGGCCAAGACCACATCAAACGCCAAAGGCTTCTACGAAATCAATCTTGCTCCTGGCACTTACTCGATATTTTTATTGTATAACGGGAAACTGACGGATGGAGGTGGACTCGATGGCTATGGTGGCATCAATCCTATTACTATCAACTCAGACGAAAAGATTGAAAGGCAACTTGTTTTGGACCACGCCGTGTATTGAAACCATCAATTGAAAAACAACGAAGCCACGCTATTTTGGCGTGGCTTCGTTGTTTATTGTGTCGTCTTCATCCGCACTGTCTCACAAACCAAGAGAACACCCTCAAACTATCACCATCTGTCTTGAACATATACTCGGGATGCCATTGCACCGCCCAGACAAAATGCTTGCCCGCCATTTTTACGGCTTCGATGAGGCCGTCGGGGGACTCGGCCATGGGTATCAAATCCTTGCCAAGGTCTTTGATGGCTTGGTGGTGCAGCGTGTTCACTTCGAGTGTGTCTTTGCCTAATAGCGTACGCAAGTCGCCACTCAGCGAGACTTTATGCGTGGGATTGACGTAGGGCTTGTCCTGCCTGTGGACGATATCCGAAGGATGCTGCGAGGGAAGGTCCTGCCAAAGTGTACCGCCAAGAAACGCATTGATGAATTGTAGTCCACGGCAGATGCCAAGGATGGCCTTGTCGGCTTGCAGCGCCTTCGACAGCAACAACGTTTCCAACTTGTCGCGTTCGGGGCTGGGAACGACGGTTCCAGTGGCATCCTTTGTCCCATAAAGCTCGGGCGCGACATCCTGACCGCCCGTAAACAGAAAACCATCACAGGTTTCCACAATGCGGTCAGCGTCAACTTTTGACATTTCAATAGGCAGGACAACAGGAACACCTCCAGCGGCTTTGATGCCGTCCAAATAATCCGGCAGCATCCAAACGCTCTTGCGCTGCGCATCCCAAAGCGGCGTGACGCCTATAATCGGTGACTTGCTCATGTTTTACTTCATCAAAGCTGCAAAGATACTTATACTTTCGCTTTTTTTGTTGTTAATCCCATTTTTTCTATTTTTGCCCCTTTATTCAACAACATAACTAACTACTACTATGACACGCTATATTTTTGTGACGGGAGGCGTGGTCTCCTCTCTTGGTAAAGGCATTATCTCGGCCAGCATTGGCAAACTACTACAAGCCCGCGGCTACACCATCACCATACAAAAAATCGACCCTTACATCAATATCGACCCAGGGACGTTGAACCCATACGAGCACGGCGAGTGCTATGTGACCGTGGACGGCACCGAGACCGACCTTGACCTCGGCCACTACGAGCGCTTCACAGGCATCCGCACCACCCAAGCCAACTCGGTGACCACGGGTAAGATCTACAAGACCGTCATCGACAAGGAACGCCACGGCGACTACCTCGGCAAGACCATACAAGTGGTGCCTCACATCACCGACGAGATCAAACACCGCATCATGCAAAACAATGATGTCGACTTTGTCATCCAAGAGATTGGCGGAACCATAGGCGACATCGAAGCGGCCCCCTTCCTTGAAGCCATCCGTCAACTGAAATGGGAACTCGGCAACCGCGCCGTCAGCGTACACCTTACCTATATCCCTTACCTAAAAGCCGCCGATGAGTTGAAGACCAAACCCACCCAACATTCGGTGAAAGAGCTGCAAGCCGCTGGCATCCAACCCGATGTGCTCGTGCTGCGCACCGAGAAACACCTCTCCGACGGCGTCCGCCAGAAGGTGGCCTCCTTCTGCAACGTCGACCTCGAGTGCGTGGTGCAGAGCGAGGACCTGCCGAGCATCTATGAGGTGCCAGTTAACATGCAACGTCAAGGCCTTGATGCCGCCTTGCTACGGAAGTTCGGTTTGCCAGTAGGAGAAACCCCCAAGATGGAAGGCTGGCATCGCTTCCTCGAACTGCAACGCACTGCCACCAAAGAGGTTCACGTGGGACTGGTAGGCAAATACGATTTGCAAGACGCTTACAAGAGCATCCGTGAGAGCCTGATTTTGGCGGGTATCTACAACCACGTGAAGGTGAAGATCGACTTCATCAACAGCGAGAACATCACCAAGGAGAACGTCGCAGAACAGCTTTCTGAAGTGGCAGGCATCTTGGTGTGTCCTGGCTTCGGACAACGTGGCATCGAAGGGAAGATCATCGCTGTGGAGTATGCACGTGTCAATAACCTGCCCGCCTTCGGCGTTTGCCTCGGCATGCAGATGATGGTCATCGAGTTCGCCCGCAATGTGCTGGGCTACAAAGACGCCAACTCGAGCGAGATGGACGCCAACACCCCGCATAATGTCATCGACATGATGGAGGAGCAGAAGACCATTACCAACTTGGGCGGCACTATGCGTTTGGGCGCCTACAGCTGCAACCTGCGCGAAGGCAGCCGCGTGGCCGAGATCTACGGCACGACACAAATCAGTGAACGCCATCGCCATAGATACGAGTTCAATAACCTTTATAAAGACGAATACGAGAAAAACGGCATGATGTGCGTCGGCGTGAACCCCGAGAGCGACTTGGTCGAGATTGTCGAGATCCCCAGCCACCGTTGGTTCATCGGCACCCAGTTCCATCCCGAGTATTCCAGCACCGTTCTGCATCCTCATCCCTTATTCATGAGTTTCATCAAAGAAATCGCCCAATGAGAACCCCTTTTAAGCAGAAACGTCTCCTCTTCCTGGCCGCCTTCTTAGCCATCGTGGTGCCACTCTTCGCCATTTCCTACGGCCACAACCTCAACCGTACCCTACGAGTGCTGCGCAATGAGTTGGAATCCGACCACCGTCAGATTGACAAGAACCGTGAACGCCTTACCGAGGACTATGAGAAGCAGCGCCAAAAGATGATTGACGTGATGAAGCAGTGCGACGAACTCTCGCTGATGCTGTATTCACAGAAGCAAGGTTTCACTTTTGACGTGAGCTATGCCTTGCAGAAAGTCGCCCAAAAATACAACGAGTTCAACCAAGACCGTGGGCCTTTCGACCATATCGTCAGCAACCTCAATGTGGAGATGGAACGCCATGCCCGTCTCATCGAGTCGCTGCGGCGTCTGCCTCCCGAGCTCGACACCATCGTCGGCATTCCCGACAGCTTGCTCATCCACTACGACTCACTCAACCCGCTCTTTTTCAGCACTGCACATCTTGAACTGGACGAAGAAGTCAAAGCCATGGCCGACTCCCTCTCCATAATACCTTTCGTGCTTGACCAACAAGGTGAGGACGACCGCGAACAGTGCATCTTCTATGCCGGTGAACTGCTCAAGATGTATGCTGAGACCAAAGCCGTCGTAGTGGCCGACAGCATCCACTACTACGAGACCTTCCTGCGCCTGAAGGAGACCTACGACTATGCACACGACTATTACCAAGTGCTGCAAAACCGCATCTTCGTCGAAGGACAAACGCCTTGGTACACCATCCTAAAACACCCGGGGCGCTATTGGAAACAAGCCATCGGTGATGCCAGCGAGAAATATGACCTTGGTGCTCTACAATCGTTGTTCAGGAGAGGCCAGACTGAACAGTCGACCACAGACACCGGTTGGGAATACTCACTTCAGGTCTTCATCATCGTCATCTTCATCATCGAGTTGATGGCATTTTGGCTGCTCGCCTCCCTCCTGCTCATTCCTGTCTTCCGTTACATCAAACCCTTTAAAGAACTCAGCAAGGCACGGCGACGTTATCTCGCTTTGTTGCTCGGCATCCTCATCACCATCATCGTCAACAGCACCATAGGTGGCGACGGCTTGCTCCATATCGCAGCAAAACTCACCAACACCTTCCTTTGGCTGCTGGCTGTCATCCTCGTTGCGTTGTTCTTCCGTTTGAAAGCCAAACAGCTGAAATATGGTGTGAAGCTCTATCTGCCTACCTTCTGCATGGCCTTGGCCGTCATTGGTTTCCGAGTGGTCTTCATGCCCAACTCACTAATGAACTTCATCTTCCCTCCCGTGTTGGTGGCCTTCTTCGTATGGCAGCTCTTTGCCTGCCTCCGCAATGCAAAAAAGGTGGACCGCAGCGACCGCCTCTTGGGCTGGGTCTCGTTGGTGGCTGTTGGCGCAGCTTTGGGTGTGGCCATCGCAGGTTATATCTTTGCCTCACTACTTATCTTGGTCTGGTGGTACTTCCAACTGGCTGCCATCCATGCGGTATACACCGTCTTGTACCTAATTGTGCAATACCGCAAGAAGCGGATGGTCAACCGCTTGAGCGACTATCGTTCGCGCATCAACTTCATCACTGGCCCTGGTAAGGAAACACTGATGTTTGGCGCCACCTGGTTCTACGACCTGGTCAAAGATGTGGTGCTTCCTGTGATGGGCATCCTGTCCATCCCATTCTGCCTCCATTTGGCTTTGGATGTCTTCGACTTTGAGGATTTGTACAACAACATCTACCACCACAACTTCATTGAGCTGGTCAACGACAGCGGCACAGCTACGTTCCGGCTGTCGTTCCACGGTATCCTTGTGCTGGTCAGCCTGTTCTTCGTGTTCCGCTATATCAACCGAGCGTTGCATGCCATCTGGCAGCAGATTCGTTATGCCATCTTCATGAAGAAAAACCACCGCAAGACCATCCGCAATAACGAGATCAACCTGTCGTTGGGCAACAGCATCATCAGCGTCTTGGTATGGTTTACCTACATCGTCGTCATCGTCTTAACCTTGCACATCCCCACAAGTTCGTTGAGTCTCGTGGCTGGCGGTCTCTCCGCTGGTATCGGTTTCGCCCTCAAAGACACCCTCAACAACTTCATCTATGGCATCCAACTGATGTCGGGCCGCCTGCGTATCGGTGACTGGATCGTTTGCGACGGCATCCGAGGCAAGGTCACCCACATAGGCTACCAGAGCACGGAGATCGAGACCATCGATGGCGCCGAGATGTCGTTCCTCAATGCCACGCTATTTGCCAAGAACTTCAGCAACCTCACTCGCAACCACGGTTATGAGTTCGTAAAGATTACCGTAGGTGTGGCCTACGGTACCGATATCCAGCGTGTGCGCGAGTTGTTAGGAGAGGCCTTGCAGACGTTGCAAGACAAAGACGCTTTCGGTCGTGAGATCGTGGACTCGAAGCGCGGCGTCAGCATTACCTTGGAGGAGATGGACGACAGCGCGGTTACCATAGCCGTGAAGCAGCAGGTGCTTGTAGCCGAGCGTGTGGGTTATATAGACCGTGCAAAAGAGCTGATCTACAACACTTTGAACGAGAACGGCATTTCGATTCCCTTCCCGCAATGCGATGTACATCTGGTCAACGAGGAATAGTTACGCAGAAAAATTGTACTTTTGCAGCCTAAAACCATTCAACATGAAGAAAACCCTCATCCTCATAGCCGTGGCCTTGCTTCTGGCATCATGCGACAGGACAAAGCCCACCAACCCTAACACAAACGACAAGCCCAAAAAGACCGTCACCGTACCCAACTTCAACGCCGACTCAGCCTATCAGTTTGTGGCCAAGCAGACCCAGTTTGGACCCCGTGTGCCAGAGACCGATGCCCATGCCGCTTGTGCCGAATGGCTTACCGCTAAGCTTGACGAATTTGCTGACACGGTCATCGTGCAGGACTTCAGAACGCGCTTGTTCAATGACAAAGGCATCGATGGGCAAAACATCGTGGGCGTTTTCAATCCTGAAGCCAAGAAGCGCATCGTGCTCTGTGCCCACTGGGACTCGCGTCCCTTTGCTGACCACGACCCTGATGCGGCCAACACCCGTAAGCCCATCGATGGCGCCAACGACGGTGCCAGCGGTGTCGGCGTATTGCTCGAATGTGCCCGTCAGTTCAAACTGCAGCCGTTGCCCGAAAACCTCGGCGTCGACATCGTCTTCTTCGACCTTGAAGACTACGGTCCGCATGTGGATGAAGCCGAGAAATACTACAGCGAAGAAGTCAACTATTGGGCATTGGGTTCGCAATATTGGGCCAAGCACCCGCACATGTACGGTTACAAGGCCTATTACGGCATCCTTTTGGACATGGTGGGCGGCAGCAGCCCCAACTTCCCCAAAGAGTATTATTCGCAAGGCTATGCCGCCACAGTGAGCAACAAGGTTTGGCGCATGGCATACGACTTGGGTTACCGCGCCTACTTCAACAACGAACTGGGTTCGCCCATCAGCGACGACCACATCCCCATGAACGAGATCGCAGGCATCCCCACCATCGACATCATCGACTTGCAGCCCGAAAGCAGCAACGAATGTTTCCCCGAAGTGTGGCACACCCTAAATGACAATCTCGAGAACATTGACAGAAACACCTTAGGCATGGTCGGCAATGTGCTACTCCACGTGCTGTATGAGGAATAATAGGAGAAAAGAATTGCTTTTTGGTTATTTTTCCTATCTTTGCCCCATAAATCTTAGAACAACTTACCTATTTATTCACTAAAACCTAACAATTATGAAGAAATTATTGCTTGTCTTGGTCGCAGTCTTAGGCTTGTCCTTTGCTGCCAACGCACAGAACATCGGCGGCCGCTTTGGCGGTGTCGGATCGGCTCACGCTGCCGGTTATGGTGCCGAGCTGTCTTACCAGCACTACGTTGCCAACGCCAACCGTCTGGAGTTTGACCTCGGTTTCAGCCACAACACCGACAACTACATCAACTTGGCCATCGCCTATCATTGGGTATTCCCCATCGCTGGCGACTTTAATTGGTTCATTGGTCCCGCTGTCAACGTTGGTCACTGCCGCAACCACGGCATCGGTCTTGCCGCTGGTGTGCAAGGTGGTGCAGAGTGGTGCCCGAAGAATGTGCCGATTCAATTGTCTATCGACGGTCGTCCTTTGTATGACTTCCTCATGGATCCCGCTTGCGCCTACAATGGCTTCGGCTATGGTGTGGCCTTCAGCGTCCGTTACAGGATTCACTAAGACATCGCACTTATTACAAAAAAGGCCGCAAACCAGTTGCGGCCTTTTTTTTGCACTGTTTCAACAGAATCAGTATTTCTTGATGAACTCGCTCAATTCGCGTTTCGAAGATTCGTAGGTGAAGGCTTCGCTCAGCAGGAAGTATTTGTTTTTGTCGACGCAAAACTCGTAGGCATATTTGGCAAACTCCAGTTTGTTGCTCTCGAAGGAGAACAGCTTGCAGATGCCAAGGATTTGGCTTGCCGACATTGGGTTGGCCGACGCCACCTGCTCGGCGAGGGTCAGCTTCGAGCTGTCGAATGACTCCCTAGAAATCAACTGATAGGCTGCATCATAATCTTGAGGGTTCATGGCGTAGGGAATGACGGGTACAGGCGGCGCTGGAGGCACAGGAGGCACTATCGAAGGCTCGGCTTGTCCCGTTATCAGGTCCATGGTCAGTTCAGGCCGTATGTTGACATTGGAAGGTTCCAAGCCATACCATTTGCCGGAACTGACGACAGCGAGGTTTTGCGACTGGCGAAGGTCAACGAACTGACCCACACAGTTTTGCAGCGCGTTATCGAGTTCCACACGCACATAATAGCTGTCCTCACCAAGATTACGAATGCAGATGGAGCGGACGGATTGCTCGTTTTGCAGCACATCGTCGACATAGAGCCAAAAACGAGCATTCAGGTTACGTGGTGTGTTCACAGTCAAGGTGGCGTTGCCATGATGGACAGTGACTTTTTTGGACCTTACCGTGGCCACTTGTGCCATGCCCGGCAGGGTGAAGAGCAGGATGAGGGCGAATAAGAGGTGTTTTTTCATATCAATTAGATTTTGATGTAGAGACGGTGTCACACCGTCTCTACCAATGATTATGCAATAATTATTCCACAACGATTTTTTCCGTCACCACACTACCACCCAACATCTGTAAGGTATAGACACCTGCGGGAAGATGGCTCACGTCGATGGTGCGCTGGCCCTCAACGGTGAAGAACATCACCATCTGGCCGTACATGTTGAGCATCATCACACTGACTGCACCCTTGTCGTAGTCAGTGCGGAGTGTGAATTGCTCCTTGGCGGGATTGGGGTAAACCTCAGCTGTGAAAGCAGGCGCCGCATGGGCCTCATGTACGCTCACCAGCAGGTCTTCGTCGTTACTGAAAGAGACGACTTTGCCTGCAACACGCAACACCGGGTTGTCGGGTGCGGCACATTCGGTGCAGGTGACGCCGTCGACACAGTCGGGGTGGTTTGGGTGGCAGTAGTCGAGATAGGTCGGGTCGAACTGGTAGAACAGCTCGGCTTGTCCTGCCGCGAGATATTCCGTCAGGTCGAAGTCCCACACGAGGCCGATGCTGCCCGGACACCATCCGCTGCGGTTATAGGTCCAAGTGCCGTTCTGCGGCTGGCAGCCTGCCGGATTGGGCGTACAGGTGCGCCAAAGGTGCTGGTCGTATTTGTTTTGCCCGTTCACAAGAATGTGGTGTGTTGCTTCGTAAAACTCAGCAGCGTTCCCCGTGTTGTAGCTGTTGTTGGTGCCACTGCTCCAGTTGTGGCCGGTGGTGGTGATTTTCAGTTTGGCAGACTGTGCCTGATCGCTGAAAGCATAATCCACAACGGGTACGGGTTGCTGGTTGGCGTAGTCGCCGAAGGCGTAGGTGCCGAACCAAATCTCATCCACATCGGCATAGAGATAGTCGGGTGTGCCTTTGGTGAAGCTGAAGATGAGGGTGGGGTTATATCCACTGCCACCCCAGCTTTCCATGTAGAACTCGAGCTCGACCAATCCTTGTAATAATGAAGTATAGTCGCTCACGTCGACGTCGTCATCGCACTGCACGCCGAATGGTGTGATGTAGCGGAACAACTCGACCCACTCGCCACGATAGTTGCGCACCTTGACACCGCCTACACGGTCGTAGCTGTCGCAGTTGCCATTCACGCAGGTGTGGTCGTAATGCGCCAAGATCTCGTTAAAGGCGCCCACATGCGAGGGCATGGCATAGTTGCCTTTGGCGCTATGATGCGTCGGGTCGCAGACGAGGTCGCCGTGCATGGTCACCACATCCAAATGGCTATCGATGTCGTCCGTCACCTCGAAACTGTTGCTGAAAGTGGTGGTCTTGTCGCCGCTTTGGGTCACACTGACGGTCATATTGTAGGTGCCAAAGCTTGAAGGCGTCCAAAAACCATAGTAATAGCCGTTGTCGGGATCGTCAGGATAATCGGTTTGAAGCGGGATTTCTTGTCCGTCGACGCTTGCAGTAACTTCGGTGAACTTGATGACTTCGGGATGCTCAATATAAGCTGAAACCACAATCATCACGGGGTGTAATTCGTCCAAAAACACCTTGGTACCCTCATAGGGACGGCGAATCTTTACTTCAGGCTCGTAGGCATAAGGGTCAACCACCTCGAAACTCTTCACCACATCGGGGGCAGGCAGCCAGTTGGCATTGCCGGCCTGCGTGGCCTTGAACTTGACAACGCCCGTCTCACCAGTCAGCGTCAAGATGTTGCCGTTAATGGTGGCAGGGCCTTCCATCATCTCGAAAGAAACAGGCAGCCCAGACGAAGCAGTGGCCTCCAGCGTAATTGGGCCATTGAATATCAACTGGTTGGGAATGTCGGCCATCTCGATAAGTTGGGCATTGCCGTCGGGCTGCTGGCGCACGAGGAGGTTATCGAAGCCGCCCGTGCCACCTTGAGAGTGGAAGAAGACACCGTCCCACACTTGGTAGTCATTCTTATCACCGCTGCCAGGCGTAAGGTTCATGCAGACGTTGGTGCAACCTGCCATCTGAATCCATTCGCCCTCGCAGCCGGGCATGACAAACACCGTGACAGCGCCAGCACCATCGTAAGCGGTGAAGTCGAATGACATCTTGTAGCGGGTCCAACCGCCTTCCTCGTAGTCAAAGGGGATGTTGGAGCCGTCGGGCAGGCACACCTTGGCGTGACCGCTGTCGCCTTGGCTCTTGATGAAGAGATAGACGCCACCGTCGGGGTCGGTCATGCCAGGCAGGATGTGGCCGTCGCCGTCGCTATCAAAGCCCACGCCGAAGAAACTGCCCCACCAGGTGCGGTTCATGTCGATTTCAATGTCCATGATACCGCCGTTCTGGAAGCTGAAGTTGAAGTTGGACGAGGCTTTGCGTGTGGCCGTACGTCCTACGCCCGAGCCGCCATAGGGATACCAAACGGCGAGACTTTCGTCGGGCGCCATATCGGAGCCACAGACGTAGTTGACGTCAAAATCCTGCGATGAAGGAGCTGTCTGGTAATGCGTCACCCAGCCGTCCTGGCCGTTGAGGTTCTGTGAGCCTTCGTTGAGACTGTTGAAGTCGTATAGATATTCTACTTGAGCCGTCAATGAGAAGGCAAAAAGACAAAACAAAGTGAGTAAAGTGGCTTTTTTCATAACAATTAAGTATTTAATGGGACAAAAATATAAAAAAACTGACAAAACATTTGGTCACACTAATAAAAACACTATTTTTGTCGCAATAAAAAAAACATCTTAAGATGAAATACAGCCTTTTTATTCTAGTTTTTATACTATTCATATCCTTTTTCTTCTCTTGCACTACCGATGTGGACCTTTATGCCGAATACAAGGACGAGGGTATAGTCTACGCCATGTTGGACCCTCGGGCCGACACCAATTATGTCAAAATCACCCGTGCATTTTGTGGCACTAACGACAACCAAATCAATGCCAACGAAGTGGCGTTGATTGCCGACTCGAGCAATTATCCGGGAAAACTGGACGCCCGCATCATCGAACTGATCAGCACCCACGGTGGACCATACGAGCCCACGGGGCGGGTGATCGTGTTGGACACGATAACCCTCCACAACAAAGAGGAAGGCACATTCTATGCCCCAGACCAATGCTTCTATTACACCACCGAACCTATTCACGCAGGTGAGGGAAGGAACAGATACAAATACAGACTTCGAGTGATGAAGCCCAATGGTGACAGCCTCACCGCCACGACAGATATAGTTGGCAACGAGGAATTCGCCATCATGACAGGAGGCGTAAGTTTTCGTCACGCCCCAACGTATGCGACGGGAAAAATTTTGTTTATGGCCGACGGTAACGCATCCCTTTACGAAGTCACCATGCAATTCAACTACCGTGAACAAAAGGCCGGACAGGAGATGAAGCAAAAAACGGTCAGCCGTAGCTTTGGCCCAAGAACCCTCATTGAATACATCCAACTAGTAGGGTCAGACAACTGCTATTACTTGGAATACTCCGTGAATTGGTTGTTCATTGCACTCACTGATGCCATTGGTGGAGACAACCATACACGATGCCAATCACCCCGATGTGACACGTTACATCGACGACTTCGTCATCACCATCAGCGCTGCCGGGGATGAACTGACCAATTATTACCTTGCCCATGAAGCCCAAGCCAACAGTCCGGTGTCGCTCATTTCAAACTACACCAACATCGAAGGCGGCTATGGCCTGTTTTCATCACGTACCAGGATCGAAAGATCGGTGTATATCTCAGCCAACACCCGAAAAGAGTTATTTGGCATATCGTCATGGGGCTTTAAGGAGCAATAATTTCAAAAAGATACGATGCTTTCTGAAAAATTGTTACCTTTGCAGTTTCTAAACAATCGACTCATTACGATGAAGAATTCTTTTTTCCTCTTTTTAGTGTTGTTAAGCCTTATTGGCTTCAACGCTTGCACCACTGATGTTGACCTCTATGCCGACTACAAGGACATCCCCGTGGTTTATGGTTTGCTCAATATCACTGAAGACACCAACTTTGTAAGGATCAACAGGGCGTTCTCGGGCAATAACGACAATCATATCAACGCCCTTGACGTGGCGCTCATCGCCGACTCGTGCAATTATCCCGGCAAATTAAAAGCTTATATTGTGGAATACAAGCAAGCTTACGGAAACACCTACGAACCCACCGGCGACACGCTGATGCTTGACACGATAACGATTCATGACAAGGAGGAAGGCATCTTCTACTCACCCAACCAAAAAGCATATTACACCACCGAGAAGGACAAGTTCACCAACAACAATGCTCATTCCAAGTATTTATATAAACTCCTTGTCCACAAAGGTAGCGACACCATTACTGCCAAAACCAGAGTCGTAGGCGGAGAGAATTTCAAAATCACCACCTATTCCCTCCACTTCAAGGCTGCGCCCAGCAACAATTCGAGCAAAATCACGTTCCTTCCCGCCGACAATGCCGTCTTTTACGACATGGAGTTTGTATTCACCTACCACGAATCCCACGATGGAGGGCCCATGGTCGACAAGCAAGTGTCCTATTCGTGTGGCACCAAAAGCATCGATGAGCTGGTCACCGAAAACAACCAATGTTTCTTCACCTACAGTGAGAATATCCTGTTCAACCTTTTGGAGACTGCCATTGGCGCCGACACGGTATATAACGCCAACCATCCCAACGTAGAGCGTTCGTTCGACACCAAACCCATCCAAATCAAGCTCTCGGCAGGTGGTGACGAACTATACAACTACATCCAAGTGAATTCGCAGGCAGGCTTCTCACAAGCCGTACCGGACTACACCAACGTGTCGGGTGGCTACGGTGTGTTTTCCTCGAGAATTAATCTGGTTCATCAAGCTGGCATCTCTGCAGCCGCACAAAAAGACCTCTACGGCAAGGAGTCCTGGGGATTCGTCCAGCATTAATACCATAAGCAAAAACAAGATTTATGATTCGTTCCATGACTGGCTACGGCATCGCCGAGCAAACCTACAACGCCAAAAAGGTAACTGTCGAAGTCAAAACACTCAACAGCAAGCAGTTGGACCTACAAGTCAAGTTGCCCAACGAGTTGCGTTTCGCTGAATTGGACTTCCGCAACAGCATTGGAGCCAAGCTGCAACGCGGCAAGGTGGACGTGGTCATCACCATCACCGACACCGACCTGAGCCAGACCTACCACATCGACCAGGACATCGTGAAGGCCTACAAAGAGCAGATTGAGGCCATTTCGGTTGCCTTGAACGTGGCTCCTGCCGCCGACATGGCATCCATTCTCTTCCGTATGCCCGGCATCTTCAATGTGCCCGCAGAGAACTATGACGAAGCCTTTGTAGCCAAAGTGGCCGAGACCCTCGACCAAGCCCTAGACATCGTCGACGGTTTCCGCATCCAAGAAGGACAGACACTTAAGAAAGACCTGCTACACCGCGTGGAACTGATTCTCGACCTGCTCGGACAAGTGGAGCCCTACGAGAAGAGCCGCCACGAAGTCATCAAGCAACGCATCACGAAGAACCTAAGCGAACTGACGACCACTGGACAGTACGACGAGAACCGCTTCGAACAAGAACTCATCTATTATCTTGAAAAGCTCGATATCACCGAGGAGAAGGTGCGCCTGCGCCAACATTGCAACTACTTCAACGAGAGTTGCGACGACGACCAAGCGGGCAAGAAACTCGGCTTCATCGCCCAGGAGATGGGGCGCGAAATCAACACCTTAGGCTCGAAAGCCAACGAGGTGAACATCCAGAAGATTGTCGTCAAGATGAAGGACGAGTTGGAGAAGATCAAGGAACAGGTGTGTAATATTTTGTAATGGCCACTGGCTACTGGCTATTGGCAGCTGGCAATCCCAACAGAAGTAAAGACTTCTTTCCAATCATGAGACCGCCTGAAGCCAAAGGCCAGAAGCCAGAAGCAATAAAAAACAACTATGAAAAAAGGAAAACTTCTAATCTTCAGTGCCCCGTCGGGCTCAGGCAAGACCACCTTGCTCAATCATGTCATGGCCAACATCCCCGAGATGGCTTTCTCGGTTTCGGCCACCACTCGTCCGCCCCGTGGCGAGGAGGTGAACGGCCGTGAATATTATTTCTTGTCGATGGACGAGTTCAAACAGCGCGTTGAGAACGGCGAGTTCCTCGAATGGGAAGAGGTCTATCCTGGCCGTTGCTACGGCACCTTGCTTGCTGTAGTCGCCCAGATGCAGGAAGACGGCAAGCATGTGGCCTTCGACGTCGACGTCTGTGGAGGCGTGAACATCAAGAAGCACTATGGCGACCAAGCCCTTTCGGTCTTCATCCAAGCACCATCTGTTGAAGTGCTTCGCCAGCGTCTCATTAATCGTGGCACCGACTCGATGGAGGAGATCGAGAACCGTGTCGCCAAAGCCGAATGGGAGACCGAGTTTGCCCAAGGCAAGTTCGACCGCACTATCATCAACGACGATCTGGAGACCGCCAAGCGCGAAATCCTTGAGGTGGTCACCGCGTTCTTGAACACCCCCGAGACCCACCGCCCTGACTTGGACTTTTAAGGCCATGAAAAAAGTAGGCATTTACTCCGGTTCGTTCAACCCGATCCATCACGGCCACATCATGCTGGCCAACTATTTGGTCGAGTTCTCCGACTTGGACGAACTATGGTTTGTGGTCACGCCGCAGAATCCTTTGAAGAAGAAAGAGGATTTGCTGGACGATGACGAACGCCTCAAGATGGTTCAGCTTGCCCTCGGCGACGACCCTCGTTTCCATGTCAGCGACATCGAGATGCACCTCCCTACCCCATCCTATACCATCAACACCCTGACCGCACTCTCGGAGCAGTACCCCGACTGCGAGTTCGTCTTCATTTGCGGCATGGACAGCCTGCAAAACTTCAAGAACTGGCGTGAATACCAAAGAATCCTCGACAATTATGAGTTATTGGTCTTTCCCCGCGAAGGCTACGACGGCGGCGAGCTGATTAATTATCCTTCGGTCACGGTGCTGAAGACCCCGATTCTGGAAATCTCGTCCACCTTCATCCGTCAATGCGTCAAGGAAGGGCGCGATGTCAGGCATTTCATGCCAGAGAAGGCGTTCCTGTATATGAAAGAGAATCGGTTTTACGAGTAAAGAAAAAGACCTCCTATAGATTCTCAAGGGAATTATATAGGAGGTCTTTTTTTTCTATTAGCCCTTAATTGCTTGCTCCTATTAAATTCGTCAAGTCAATAAACTCCTGTACAGAAAGCTGTTCAGGCCGTTTGTTGAAGACCTCGTTGTCGATGATGTCGGGACAGAGCATCGGGCGCAGCGAGTTGCGCATGGTCTTGCGGCGCTGGTTAAAGGCCTGCTTGACGATGCTGACAAACAGCTTCTCGTCGCAACCCAAATCGGTGACGGCGTTGCGCCGCATCTTAATGACTGCCGACTTCACCTTGGGCGGCGGGTTGAACACGTTCTCGTGCACGGTGAAGAGGTAGTCTATGTCGTACCAAGCCTGCATCAGCACGCTTAGGATGCCGTAGGTCTTGCTGCCTTCCTTGGCAGCCATTCGCTCGGCCATTTCCTTCTGCACCATGCCCACCACCTCCACGACTTGTTCCTTGTATTTCAACACCTGAAAAAAGATCTGGCTACTGATGTTGTAAGGAAAATTCCCGATGATGGCCATGTTTTGTTGTCCAAATTGGCTGAGGTCAGTGCGAAGGAAATCACCCTCAATAAGCCGCTCGCCGAGCATGGGGAAATGCTTTTGCAGGTAGGCGATAGACTCCTTGTCGATCTCGATGACATGGAACTTGTCCAAGATGTCATGCACCATGTATTGGGTCAACACACCCGTGCCTGCACCTACCTCGATGACGCTCTCCACATCGGGTGACAACTGCTCAACTATGCGTTGGGCTATGTTTTGGTCAGTCAGGAAATGCTGGCCTAAGGCTTTCTTGGGTCGTACTTCGTTCATTTTCAGTTGTTCAGTTTGTAGTTGTTCAGTTATTCAGTTGTCCAGTCAACTCTTAACTGAGTAACTGAACAACTGAACAACTGAACAACTTACAACTTTCTGTAGTTTTTCTTCGCTTGCGCGGTATAAATGCTCGTCGGGTATTCGTCAATCAACTTCTCGTAATGCTGTTTGGCCGTTTCCTTGTCTTTCAGTTCATTTTGCTCCAAAAGAGCGGCATGCATCAAGGCCGCGTCGGCCATGTAACTGCCTGGGTATTGCTCCACAATCTGAAGAAACAATTGCTCGGCATTGGCAAAATCTTTTCTTCTCTCCATAATCTCGCCTTTACGGAACAATGCATGCGGTTTGCTAATTTCGTTGCCCGTGGCAATGATGTCGTCGAGCAGGACGACGGCTTCATCTTCCCTTTGCTGATAGATCCTATAGTCGGCACGAGCCAAGCGGTTCAGTTCGGTACCCGTAGTGTCCACTTCGAGATTGTCTTTAATCACCAACGAGAGCGTCATGGCATCATTCGCGATGAGCTTGGACGTGGCAGCTTTCAACACCTTCAACTGACTCTCAGCCCATTCGTATTCGCCGATAAAATAACGCAGCTGGGCATTTTTGAAACGGGCCTCGTGGCCCAACGGTTCTTCCTTACGGCTCTTGTCGACTTGGCTATAGAGCAATGTGGCTTCCCACACCTCATCCTTGTAGAGATAGACGTCGCCAAGTTTCAACTTGAGTTCGGCCTTATCCTGTAACCCGCCAACAGTTTCAATGGCCTCCTTGAGCATGTCGATGGCCTCTTCCGACTTGTCGAGTTGGTAAGTCATGATGTCGGCTTGTATCAGCGTCAGCTTCGCCAAGTCGTTGGAGTTGACCTCTGTATAGGCCTCCTCAATGCGTTTTGTGAGTCTCTCGTATGCCTTTTTATCGGTACCGTTGGCCGCCTTCAGTTTCAGGTAGTCGGCCTTGAGGCTACCCGTGAGCGCTTGACCATAATAGGGGCTGCTTTTGCCTTTGTCCAATATGTAGGCATAGCCTTGCTTGGCGATGTCATATTGCTTGTTGTTCAGGCAGATGCCAGCCAGATTGTTGATTTGACCGTCTTGGTCGTGGGTCTTGCGGTCGATGCTTTGGCTTTGGGCCAAAGCAATGTCGTAATCCTCTTGTTGAAGGGCAAACCAGACGAGCAGCTGGGCAAACTCCAAATTGTCAGGCTTCTCCTGTGTCTGCTTCAGCAGAGCCACGCGTAAATCATCGGAGATACTATGGTTCACGTCATAGTACATCATGGTTTGCAAGCGGTTGCGGATGGTGTTGTATTGTCCAGGATGGGTCTCCAGCTCAAGGAAATAGTACCTGAACGCCTCCTGATAGTTGGCCGACGACTGATAGATGTAAGCTTGGTCCAGATAGAAGGTTTCCTTCCCCTCGAAAAGTGTATTGCCTTTCTCCAAAACAGCCAAAGCCATATCGTTCATTCCCCTCGATTGAAACCCAAAGCTCAGGTTTCGGAGGGTAGGGGCATGGGGAGGCAGGTCTTTTACCAACTCGTTGAACTGCTTTTTGGCCTTGTCCGTCTTACCCTGCATGTTATAAGCATAGATGAGATCGGTCACGGCTTTAGAGTAACTCGGATTTTTCTTTGCGTACGACTTAAGCTCTCTTTCAGCCTTGTCGTAATCCTTCAGATGGAACAAGCATTCGATATACTGTTGGAAAAAACCGGTTTGATCGGTCTTCTCGAAAAGCCTCTCATACAAGTCGCGAGCCTTTTCATAATCCTGCTCACGATAGTATTGCGAAGCCAGCTGATCGTCGATCTGGATTTGTTCCTTCTGCTTGGCATCCACTTTCTTCCCTTTTGGGGTTGTGGTAATCTGGGCATTCATCGGAACGAAGAATGCAAGATGAAGAAGCAAAAAGAAAAACCAGTGTCTTTTCATAGGATTCAATAGGTCATTTTGTTTCCTTTATACCGTCCAATTCATTGCGGCAGCTGCCCAAACGGTCTTTGAAATACGCCACTTGGCTGCTCAGCTTTTCCACTTGACGGGTTTCGTCTTCGATATAGGCGGAAACCAATGAATCGGCAAGGTAATGGGTGGCAGCATCATTCCTGAGCAGGTCGAGGCGCACCAAGGTGGAGTCCATTTCGGCTTGCATGACGGGCCGTGTCTCCTTGAATTGTTGAATGTAGGCATCCACAAGTTGTAGTTTTGGGAAAACGACATCCAATTGCTCCTCGGACAAGAATTGCAGCGAAGAGTCGCAGGCGATGAAATCCTTTTCGAGTTGCACGAAAGCATCGGCATTCAAATCGTTCAATACTCTGACATCCTTATTGACTTGCTTGCGCAACGCATCAATTTTATCAAGGTCGGTCTTGGGCTGGCAACTGGCAAGCAGCAGCAACAGGGCGAGCCAACCAAAGAGAATCTGTTTTTTATTCATAGAATGACAAACCAATTGAGGTTAGGACGGCAAAGATACGCATTTTGGTGGAAACAGGCATAAAAAATCCCGACCATCGGACGACAGTCGGGATCAAACGGTATGTTATGAACAATTATTCAGTGACTTGACCTTCAACGGGAAGGACAGAGACGAAGGACTTGCCTTCTTTCTTCTTCTGGAATTCGACGATGCCATCACACAATGCATACAAAGTGTGATCCTTGCCCATACCGACATTCTTGCCAGGATAGTGCTTCGTGCCGCGCTGACGAACGATGATGTTGCCAGCAATGGCGGCTTGTCCACCGAAAAGTTTCACTCCGAGTCGCTTGCTAGCGGACTCACGACCGTTCTCGGAACTACCAACGCCTTTTTTGTGTGCCATAGCTTTTTATGTTTTTCGGGTTTTTACTCAGTGATGTTCTCAATCTGGATCTTGCTCAGATACTGACGGTGACCGTTAGAAGTCTGATATCCTTTTCTTCTCTTCTTCTTGAAAACGATAATCTTGTTGCCTTTGAGGTGCTGCATCACCGTGGCTTCGACACTGGCGCCGGCTACCGTCGGGGCTCCTACTTTGGTCGAACCGTCGTTTCCAATCAATAACACTTTGTCGAAAGAAACCTTGCTTCCTTCTTCTTCATGCAGCCTGTTGACGAAGATCTGCTGACCCTTCTCAACTTTGAACTGTTGTCCTGCGATTTCTACTATTGCGTACATTTCTAGATATCTTTTAATTAGATACTAACTCTCATTTTTTTCGGACTGCAAAAATACACATTTTTTCAATCGGTCAAGATTTTCTTTTCGATTTTTCGCATTAATTTTCTTCAAAAAGGCATAAAACACCTTTTATATCATTGAAAAACTGATAATTACACTTTTGCAAGAATTGCATTAATAGGTTTCTTACGACCATTAATACTCCGATTTCGGTCTTCGCCTGGGCATAAATTGGATGGCTTTTGAAGCCAAAACCAACTATCTTTATCTCTAAAATGTGGTTTGTCTCGTAAAAATACGTACCTTTGCCGCCAGTTTTGCCCAAGGCAATCATACCTTTATTAATTAATGAACGAAAACGAGCTCAAGGTTCTTATCGACAAAATGAAAGGCGGCGACAAAGAGTCGTTCGACCAGATTTTCCGTCGCTTTTACAAGCCTTTGACTCGTTTTTGTATCCGGTTTGTTGGCGACGGCGACCAAGCGGCAGAGATCGTACAAGACCTCTTCGTGAAACTTTGGACCTGTCGTGAGAAGCTGTCTTTCAACACCTCGTTCGAGTCGTACATGCTGCGCTCAGTGCGCAACTCAGCCATCACTTTTATTAATAAGGAGCGTGCCCACACCGATGTCAACGAGCGGATCTACACCGATGAATCGGATGCCACCGACCCCTCGGAGACCTTGCAGTCGAACAATTTGGAGGCCTCCTACCAAAAGGTCTTGGCCACCATGCCCGAAAAACGCCGCGAAGTATTTTTGGCCAGCCGTTTCGACGGATTGAAATACACTGAGATCGCCGAGAAGATGGGCTTGTCGCAGAAGACTGTCGAAGCCCACATGAGTGCCGCCATCAAGCAACTAAGAGAAGGGCTGAAAGAATATCTCTAACGCTATTGCGACCATCAAGCCATGAAAGGGTCGCATTTATTAATCATCCATTAATTAAATTAATTTCATTTTTTTTCATTTTTGACTAAGGGTAAAACCAAAGTTATTAGTCATATAGGTGAATCGACGAGAAAAAACGACGAAAAAATGTACTCGGTCAACGACAAATATGAAGCATTAATAATGAGCTACTTAGACGGGCAATGCTCGGCTGAGGAAGCCCATGAACTGCTTTTGTGGGTGGCCGAGTCGGAAGAGAATCGTTTGTATTTCAAGTCGCTCAAGGACCAGTACGAGGTGTGGAGCCTCACCGACTTCGCCATGCCCGAGCTTGACGATGCCGATGTGGAGGCCGCTCTCGATGCCGTCAACGCCAAGATTGACGCCATCGAGGAGACCGAGACCAAGGTGGTACAAATGCCTTGGCTCCGCCGCAACTATAAATACGTTTCCGGCGTGGCCGCTGCCTTCCTCATCGCCTTGTTCATAGGCTTCCTGGTACGCAATCCCTTCAACTCAACCGTCACTTACGCCTACAACGGTCAAAATGAATCGTCATACGTCCTGCCCGATGGGACATCGGTCAACTTCAACAGCGAAGGCACCTTGAGCCATCCCAAGCATTTCAACAAGTCGGAGCGTTCCGTAGACTTTGAAGGCACCGCCTATTTCGATGTCGCCAAAGACGAAGCCCATCCTTTCGTGCTCCATTGCAACAACATGGACGTGGAAGTGCTGGGTACCAGTTTCCTGCTTAACGCCGACAAGACCGCTGAGCGTTACACCGTTGACCTCTACACGGGCAAGGTGAAGATGACCGCTTTTGACGAAAAAGGCAACACATTGTCGCAGGTGGAAGTCAACCCAGGTGAGCGCGGTGTGTGGAATGTCACCGAAAGCGAGTTGAAGATGATGACCTATTCCGAAGTGAAGGAAGACGAGTTGCACACCGAGCATGTGCTGGTGTTCAACAACGAGAAGTTGTCGAAGATCGTCGAAGCCTTGGAATACATCTACAAGGTTGAAATCGACCTCGGTGAGTCATGTGCCTCCAAGACTCTCACGGCCCGCTTCTCCGATGACGAATCCATCGACGAAGTGCTCGAAACCATCGCTTTGGTATCGGAAGTGACGGTCACCAAGACCGATGAGGTCTACCACATCCGCTAATCCAAATCCACTTTCCAAAACCAATTTTTCAAGGAAATGAGAGTACTCTCATTTTTTTGTCGTATCTTAGCGGCCTATTTTGAATCGTTTTGGAAATGGAAAATCCTCATCTCAATATACTCTGGCTGCGACGGCTACCCTTGTTGTTCCTGCTGTTTTTGACCATAACACTCCCCCAACGCTCACTCGCACAGTCGTTCAATCCATTGATTTCGTTTTCGGTCGAGTCGTGCACCTTGGACAAAGCCCTGGAGAAACTATTTGCCGATTATGAACTGAACGTAGCCTTCAGCAAGGCAGAGTTGAGCAAGATACGTATTGAGAGCTATTCCTGTTCCTACAAATCCGTTGAGGAGGTGCTGACCGACTTGCTGAAAGGCACCGACTACGGCTTCAAGAGAATCGGGAAACAATATGTCATCAAGAAGAACCAACAACTCGCCAACGACCCCGGAGCCACGGTGACACCTCCTGCCGAACCACGCACGGAAGTCGTCAAACCGAAACGCGACACCGTGGTCAGCAAGACGGACAACATCGTACACATTTACGACACCTTGAAGATTATCCGTACCGTGATGCGATACGACACTGTTGTACAGGTGAAGCACGAGACACATACCGACACGGTGTATGAAGTGAAATACCAAGGCTGGCAGTTCCCATGGCCCAAGTTCCGTAACAACGGCTGGTTCATCACGCCTTCGGTGACTTTGAGCTCAGCAAGTTTCAAGCATGAAATGGAGATGCCCAAGCCTGAAAACGGCTCAGTCGACGTGACCCCGAGCTTAGCTTACGGCATCGGCCTTGATGGTGGCTACAAGCACAACCGCCTCAGCGTAGGAATGAGCCTCGGCTACCGCTCGGTGCGCTATCGTTTCCTATTGGAGCAAACCCTCTATTCAGGCGATTATTATGTGAACGACACCTTGGACACCTATTATGTGGTACACCCCGCTGGCGACACCACTTACCAATACATCCTGGATTCGACCTACATCCCGTTGACCACGACCAACTATGCCTACCGTGACGTCAACCGTTTGGATTACCTGACCCTCGGACTCTTTGCATCCTTCGACTTTGTCAAAATGGAACATTTCAGGTCTTTCGTTAAGGCAGGTGCGTCGGTAGACTTCCTTGTAAGTCAAGCTGGATCGCTCAACGCGGCCGAATCGCCTTTCCATGCCCCCATCGCCAAAGAGCAGGTGGAACCCACCCGACTCTCCTATTATGGCGGTTTGGGTGTTGCCTGGAAGGTGGCCAACCGCATCGAATTCGTTCCCGAAGTACATTATCGCGTGACCAACGGATCGTTGTATCGCGCCGATTTCCCGTTTGACATGAGGATGCGTATGTGGGACTTCCGTTTGGGTCTGACCTATTACTTCTAAACCATGAAACCGCTCAAGCACATAAGGCATCTCTTGCTCCTACTCCTTTTGGCGCAGGGTCTGTGGGTCGAGGCGCAACATTACGTCCCGATCAACGGCGAGATTGACTCGTTGCTGGTGCTGCCAAAGCTGAGCGGCGATTCAGTGTATTGGGTGAATGAGTCCCTGACCGTTCAAAACGGAGGCACCTTGCGCGTGGAAGGTGGTGTAAAGATCTATTTTGGACAGTCGGCCTATCTTCGTGTCGACAACGGCAACCTCGTGCTCGATGGACAACAAAACGACTCGATCTATTTGCTCTGCTACGAGTTTTCACATGACTGGGCCGGCATTCAATTGAAAAACATCGCTGAAGAAGACACGGTGAGGATCTCCCACGTCGAAGTCGTGGGCGCCTTGACCGCCTTGAATGCTTCCACCAGCAACAACGTGGTTGTCAGCCATTGCACGTTCAACAATTACTATGCAGGCAAGGGCATCGAACTCATCGACTGCAACCATTTCTTGGTGGATAGCTGCTTCTTCTTCCAATGCGTGTCGGGCATCGAACTGAAAGCACGTACCACCGACAGCCAAGACAACGTCTTTTCACACAACATCTTCGACCAAGGACAGATCAACCTTGAAATCTCCAATGTAGGATATGGCTTCAAGTGCAACCGCAACCACATTTTGGACAACTGCTTCCAAGGGGCTGCCACGGCCATCAACTTTGAGACGGTGGGCGGCATCTCCGACAAGGACGCTACCAACTACATTGAGAACAACCTCATCTCGTCGGACCTGCCGGAGGGAGGAACAGGCTATTCCTCGTACGGCTTGAAGGCTGCCATGGACTCTGTCGTCATCCGCAACAACGTGTTTTGGAGCAACGACGAGGCCATCAGAATGATGAAAGTTTGCCATCTCGTCGTGGAGCACAACACCTTCTTCGAAAACGAGTTGACCATCTCCAACTTGCTGGCAGCCGGATCGCTGCAATTTGAAGGCAACACCATCAGCGAGGCGAAGAAAAGAATCGTGAGTTTCCCCTCCGACAAATCACGCATGAACGGCAACAATTTCCTGCACTACAAGAAAAACACCACCCTCTTTGCCAACGTCACAACCGACGACATCGACATGCGCGGCAACTACTGGGATGCGGAAACCACGGCCGACATTGAATCAGTGATTCTCGACAAGCACGACTCCCCATCCTTGGGTGAAATCATCTACGAGGACTACCTGCCCGAATGCGACACCACTGCACCTATCGCTCCGCCATTCATGGTAAAGAAACAATTGGTGAACAACCGCTGGCTGATCTCATGGGAAGAGAACCAAGAGCAGGATGTCGACCATTACGTGCTGTTTTACGGTAACTTCAACTACTACAAATTCACCAACCGCATTGACAACATCGCCGACAACTCCTATATCCTCACCCCACAACAAGCTGAGAATGTAGCTATTATGGCTTGCGACCGTGCTTACAATCCCGATGTGTACGCTTCAACTGGACAAAGCGCCTATGCCTTCGCCAACTACTATCCCTACGCGGGGCACGATGGCACGCTCTGCGCTTCGCAATCGGGCTATTCCATCAATGATGCCAACATCCCATACATATACAGCAGTTTCATTTGGCAGACTTCGGGTACGGGCGTATTCTCTGATTCGATAGCATTGCGCACCACTTACTATCCTTCGGATGAGGATTACGATGCTGGAGAAGTGACGCTCACCTTGCGCGTGACCAACAACGGCGTGACCAAAAGCGACGCCTTGCAACTGGAGCTTTACAAGGCGTTGAGCGTGTATGCCGGTGAGGATGGCTATAGCAGCATGAGTCACCCGCTCTTGCTTGACCAAGCCGAAGCCATCAACTACGACTCGTTGCGTTGGCATTCCTTGGGCGACGGCCATTTTGAAGATTCATTGGCCTTGCAGGCGGTCTATTATCCTGGCGAACTCGACAAAGAGCAAGGTTACGTGGAATTGGAACTCGAAGCCTGGTCGTTCTGCGGCCACGCTTCCGACATGGTACGCTTCGACCTGTTCAAGGACTATGCCCTTGAAGGTAGGACTTGGGCGGGGGGCGCGTTGCGACCGCACACCCAAGTGCTTGCTGCAGCATTGAGCGACGACAACCCGTTTGTCTCAGGATTCTACCGTACGGTTTCTGACGACGAAGGCCTTTTCAAGTTTGATGCCTTATTGCCCGACACCTATATCCTTTACGCCTTCCCCGACACTTTGGAGGCGGAGGCTGGTGGCTGCTACTACCTAGGAGACCTACAGTGGAACGAGTCGAATCTAATCGAGGTGGATGGCAACGTCTATGACGTGGACATCGACTTACCCCTGATGGCACAGGGGTTCCGCACAGGAGAGGGCGTTATCAACGGTGTTTTCGACTATCCTGAGAACCCGTTCAAGGCTCGTGATTTCTATTGCCAGCCGTGGCTGCGCGAAGGCAGTGATGTCTCATATTGCTCAGAGGGATTGTCGAATGTCGGCATATTGCTGCTCAACGCTGGCAAGCAACGCATCCTTGGCTTCGCTTTGACGGGTCCTGACGGGCATTTCAATTTCACCAACCTGCCTTTCGGCACTTACTATGTGATGGCCGACTTGCCACGCTATGGACGTGGGATGTGCGAAGAAATAACACTCTCCCCAGAACAGGCCTCGGTAAGCGGTTTGCATCTCTTTATCGGCAACGAAGGTAGGGTTTGCCTAAGGCCTGTCATTGGGAATGCATCCTCCAATTTGAATCTCTACCCCAATCCTGTTGATACGGAACTGTTTGTCGACGGACTGAAGGGCAACACGGATTACCAAGTGACAGTGATGAACCTCTTGGGCATGACGGTAATGCCGACTAGCACAACCCACACCAACGTGTTGGGCGAATTGCCAATGAGGGTTGGTGAGTTGCCGGCTGGTGTTTACTTCATCCTTGTCAATGACGGCACTGGTCCAATCATGGCGAAATTTATGAAACGATGAAAGGGCAGATTATGAGAGAAATGAAGAGGTTTTTAACGGTTCTCGCTTTGTTGCTGATGGGGGCACGGATAGCCATGGGGCAGGTTCTGGTTTATGGCGAAGTGGACGAGCAAGATTATTCGACACCGATTGAGAACGCCACAGTGACCTTCTCTGGCATTGACATTGCTGGCGACACAGTAATGTATCAACTTACCACCGATTCCCTTGGCTATTTTTCCGACAGCATCAACGCAGGCATTTATCGAGTCTGGGCTTCGGCCGAAGGCTATCAAACGGAATACCAAACGGATTCATTGGAAATCGTGGAGGGTGAGTATTTCTTTGGGCTCTATTTTGCCCTTTATGAAATCTATCATCCCGTGCGTTACGTGGAAGCCAGACTATTCACTGACGACTTAGTGCGCATCAGTTGGTCGATGAACGACTCCTTGCCCCAGGGGGACAGCACCAAAATGACGCGTTCCTTCCAATACTACGATCTGTTCCGTAGCCGCTTTGAGGAGACACCTGTGCTGATGGCCTCGCACCTGACCGACACGGTGTTTATGGACATGAACTGGAGCAGCCTTCCTTGGGGACAATACCGATGGGGTGTGAGCTGCTATTATGAAGGCAACCGAGGCTATTCCGATACCATTTGGTCGGCATATCTGGACAAGGCAATGACCACCACCTTCACCCTCGATGCCACCACCAATGTGGGGCTTTCGCCAGCAGGAGCCACAGTGATGCTTTCGTCTCAAAACCATTCCTATCAGGCCACGTTGGATGCCGATGGACATGTGTTGGTGCCAGACGTCTATCGCGATGCCTACGACCTCAGGGTGCAACTCGACGGCTTTGTGGACTATGTTTCGGATTCCGCGGTCTCCATTTTTGAACCGACCCAAGTCGAAATCGAGTTGATCGAAGCCACAAATGGCATCGACAGCCTGTATGTCTCTTTCACAGGCTGGGCAATCTGGTCTTCAGAAGAATCACAAAGCCGTGATTTACAATATTTTGAGATTGTTTTAAACGGAGAAAATGTGGGACAGACCGCCAACACTTCATACCAATTTGAGGTTGGTGACTTGGTAGCAGGTGACACCTGTACGGCTCAAGTGAGGCCTGTATATCTGTCAGAGACTGGTGCGTGGAAGACCTGCCAATGGGTGTATCGGCCTTGCACGGATTTCGAAGGACCAACAAACTTGTCTTGGATATTGGACGGAGAGGCCCTGTTTCTTTCTTGGGTTTATCCGGAGGGTGACTTTGAGGGTACCCTACTATACCGCAACGGCGAATTCCTTGATTTCACCGAAGGTGACGACTTCTTGGACGAGACCGTAGAACTGCATGGCGAGGTGGAATACTGCCTGCGCTTGGTGTATGACGGCCCGACGGACGGCACTTATTATTCCATGTCGTGCGAGCAGTGCGCGGTAGCCGTCTTCCCCGCCTATTGCGATCCGCCAGTGAAGCTGGACGGCATACGCTATTACGAGGACGACGAGGATCATGGCGCTTTGGTGTCGTGGGGCGAGCGTCCCGAGCCCATCAACCAATGGCTACATTTCGACAACGGCGAGTTCAAGCGCTCCTTGGGTGGCGACAACGACCCACGCATCTTCTGGGCAGTCCGTTTCGAAGCGGAGGACTTGACCGATTATATTGGAACTAGCTTGAGGAAAGTGTCGCTCTATGATGTAGGCGCAGGCACCTATCAACTGTGGATCTATGTGGGTGGCGAAACGGCTCCGCGCACCTTGGTCCGTTCGCAAAACATGGCCTTGACCAACGCACAAGACTGGCACGAGGAAATCATCAGCCCCGCATACGAAATCCCTGAAAACGAGCCGATTTGGATTGTCGTGGGGCAGCAAGGCCTTTCAAGACCGGCTGCCGCTTGCCAAGACATGGGTGATGCCAACGGCCGATGGGTGTCGTTGGACGGCACGACCTGGACCGACATGCACACCTTCAACATGAACTACACCTGGATGCTGCGCGCTTTTGTCACCAACCAAGCGGGACGCGACATGGCACTCGACAAGGAAGGCTACATCTTGCAGCAATACAACCTGTATCGTTCGTTCGACAACACAGACTATCAGCAGGTGGCATCAATTCCTGCCGTGGAGGGCCAATTGTATTATGAATATCGCGACAACCTCGCAGAGGATGACCACGAGGATGTCTATTACCGCCTGACCGCCTTCTATCTGGCCGACAATGGCGAGACCTGCGAGTCTGACTATGCCACCACCTTGAACAACCCCGAACAGAATTATGTGGCCATCGACCTTACGTCAACTGAAGAGCTCTTGGAATTTTCGTTTCAGCTGTATCCTAATCCCACCAACGGCTCCATCACCATCGAGTTGGAAGGCATGCAGAAGGTGATGGTGTACAACGCCTTGGGGCAGGTCGTGTTCAGCAAGGAGACTAACGTCGACATGCTACAACTCGATTTGTCGAGCTTTGAGAATGGTTTGTACTGGGTTAAGGTGATGGCGCAAAATGGGACGGCCGTTAGGCCTTTTGTTATTTCACGATAGGAGCAAAATATGGCTTATGCCAACTAATACTAGGTTAATTCAGGGAATTGCAAATCCCAGTTTCGATGCCAGCGGATTGCAAATCCGCTGGAACTGGGGAACTGGTGATTATTAAGCGAAGCAACTATGGGTAATAAGACAAAAAACATAATCGCTTGGATAATAGCAGTAATCGGTTTTGGGTTCCTTGCGTACTTATTGGTAGGAGGAATCTTACTAAAACGGCAATTAGACAACAACCTTGAAAGCGCAAGGGCTGTTGTAATAGATCGTTTTTACTCTATTAGACAAACGAACTACTTTAGTTATACTTTTTATGTGGATACTGTAATGTATGAGGGGAGCGGGTGGTTTTATCCAGAAAGTGATAGTTTTAGTGTGGGAGACAGCATCGAAATCGTCTATTGTAGGTTGGATCCTATTAATAATGAACCTAAAAGAGAGTATCGTAGTCATAGCATTATAAAACCATAAAAACATTACTACTCTGTTCGGGCGGATTTCCGAATCCGCCCGTTCTTGAATATCAGCATTTGCAATGCGAAAGCACGCCAAACCAATAAAAAACTGTACCTTTGCCGCTCCAAATGGTAAGCGATGATTTCAATCCAAAACCTGAGCATGCACTTCACCGGTGAGGACCTCTTCACCGACATTTCCTTCTTGATTCGCGAGAAGGACCGCATCGGCTTGGTAGGCAAAAACGGCGCAGGCAAGACCACGCTGCTGAAGCTCATCTGTGGGTTGGAACAACCTTCCAAGGGCGATGTCATTATCCCACAAGGCGTTACCATTGGCTACTTACCCCAGGAAAAGAATGTCAACAGCACGAAGACAGTTTTGGACGAAGCGCTTTCCGCTTTCGATGAATACCATCAATTGGAACGCGATGCGGAAAAGTTGCAGCAGGAACTGGCCGACCGCACCGATTACGAAAGCCCACAATATGAGAAGCTTATTGTCAAGCTGAACAACCTGAACGACCGCCTGGCACTGCTCGGCGGCAACAGCATCGAAGGCGAGGCGGAACGAATTCTGGTCGGTTTGGGCTTCAGCCACGAGGATATGTTGCGTCCTATGCGAGAGTTCAGCAACGGCTGGCAGATGCGCGTGGAACTGGCCAAGATCCTGCTGAAAAAGCCCAACTTGCTTCTTCTTGACGAGCCTACCAACCACCTCGACATCGAGTCCATCCAATGGCTCGAAGGCTTCCTGAAAGCCTATTATGGCGCCATTTTGATGGTCTCGCATGATCGCGCTTTCTTGGACAACATCACCATCCGCACTGTGGAAATCAGCAATGGCAAAATCTACGACTACAAAGTGCCGTATTCCGATTATGTCGGTCTGCGTGAGGAGCGTGTCGACATGCAACGCTCGGCCTATGAGAACCAGCAGCGCGAGATCAAGAACATCGAGGCTTTCATCGAACGTTTCCGCTACAAGGCGACCAAGGCAAAGCAGGTGCAGAGCCGCGTGAAGATGCTCGAGAAGATGGATGAGATTGTGGTGGACGACATCGACAGCACGGCCATCCACTTCAAGTTTCCGCCTGCGCCACATTCCGGCAAAGTGACTTTGGAACTCAACCATGTGGGCAAATCCTACGGCGACCAAGTCATCCTCAAAGACATCAACCTGCTCATTCCCAGAGGCGAGAAGATTGCCTTTGTGGGGCGCAACGGCGAAGGCAAGTCCACGCTGTCCAAAATCATCTGCGGTGTGCTCGACCATGAGGGCGAAGTGAAACTCGGTCACGAGGTAAAGATTGGGTATTACGCCCAAAACCAGCAGGACATGCTCGACATGAACAAGACCGTCTTCGAGACCTTGGATGATGTGGCCGTCGGCGACATGCGACTGAAGGTGAAGGCCTTGCTTGGTTCCTTCCTCTTCCGTGGCGACGACATCGACAAGAAGGTGAAAGTGCTCTCGGGTGGCGAGAAAGCCCGTCTTTCCTTGGCCAAGATGCTACTCTTCCCGACCAACTTGTTGGTCCTCGACGAGCCGACCAACCACTTGGACATGCTCTCCAAGGACATCCTGAAAAATGCTTTGATCCAATATGATGGCACGCTTATCATCGTCTCCCACGACCGCGACTTCCTGCAAGGCCTGACCAACAAGGTTTACGAATTCCGCAAGCCCACCATCAAGGAATACATCGGCGACATCTACGACTTCTTGGAACAGAAAAACCTCAGCCACTTGAAGGAGTTGGAAATCGCCGCCAAACAGACCAAAGTCCAAGAAGTCGTACCGCAGTCGCAGAACAAGATCAACTACGAGCGCAAGAAGCAGATTGACGCCAAGTTGCGCAAGGTCGACAAGGAGATCCAACGCTTGGAGGAAGCCATCGGCAAACTGGAAGCCGAGCTGGCCGAGCAAGACGCCATCATGGCCAATCCTGACCAACATCCCGACACCAAGATCGACAACGACTGGTATTGGGCATACGGCCAAAAGAAAGAGCAGCTCCAAAACCTTATGGATGATTGGGGCGAGAAACAGATGGAGCGCGAAGAGATTGAAGCAGAATACGAGAAATAGACCTTATTCCGTCATCTTCTTAACAAAACGCCTCGTAGTCGTTTCCTCGTCCGAGTGGATTTTCAGAATGTAAACCGCCGGCCCATACTCACTCACATCGAGTCGCAGCATATCTGAACCATGAGCATCAATGGCTTCCATCAGTTGTCCCAGGGTATTATAGACTTCCACCTTTTTGAGGCCATTCCCTTCGAGATAAAGATCGTTTTCGGTGGGGTTGGGATAAACCGTGATTGGCTTGGATGTGGCGACCGAGGTATGGGTATAACCTTCCAAGCCCAGAATGATCTGATTCTTGTAGTTTAGACGGATCCCACTGTATTCTTGGGGCTCAAATGGATTGAAATCGACGTCATCCTTGTTGATTTTAATAGCTTGATAGTCATCGACATCATAGGAACGACAAGCCATGTGGTTGTTGTCCCAAGTCCCCGTATTGTCATCGATGATAACGGCCAGGTTGGAGTGGCCATCATAGGTGAAAGGAATGTCGAAGAAAAGATCCACCCAACTGCCCACGGTGAAGGTGACGACACCTGAAAACACCTTGTTGGCCTCTGTCGGGACAAGCCAATCGGTGTTGCTTTCAAAGGCATCCTTCCTGGTGTTCATCAGGTAAACAGTCAAATCACGGGTTTTCTCGTAGGTGGTGTTGAAAAAGGCGATGCTCGTGATGTCACAGGCCTGCCCGATTTCATCAGCCGTATAGATTTGTTGCGTAAGTGAATAATTGTAATAGGAATAGGTGGGCAGGAATGTGCGCCCAGTGGTGGCTTGTCCAACAACAATGCTATTGGAGGGTATTTTCTCAAAGTTGGCCAGCAAGACCGTCTCGCCAGTCACCGAGAAACTATAATCGCAAACATTACTCACCACCTCGTCATAAACCGTCCAATTGGTGAACAGATAGCCTCCGTTGGCCGTGGCGGTAACGGAACAAGGCTGCCCAATGCCAAAACCTCCGCCACCGATCACTGTTCCACCTTCTTCGGGGACAGCCATCACGATGACATCGACCGGTGGACCGAAATACGCCACCAAATGTGTGTCACCCGTCACCATAAAGGAATAGATGGCATCGACAGAGACTCGAACGCCATTTTCAGCCCAATAGTAAAACACATTGTCGCCAATGGGTGTAGCCGTGGCCGTGCATTGCTGTCCATAATAGAAAGGCCCCTCGTCCACACTGACCATACCCTCATCCGAATTGGTGGAAACATCAACAGTGTATTCGTAACTTGCCAAGCCAAAGATAACATGGTTTCTTTCCTGAGAGAGTGTGCCGTTGTAGCTTGTGGGGTTGTAGGGGTCATAATTGGTGTTATCGCTATAAATAAAGAGCGTCTTGTCGTCATCAGCAGTGAAAGTGCGACATTCCATGCCCCGCGAATAACTACCCGTGTTGTCGTCAACGATGAGTGCAACATTGGAAGAACCATCATAAGCAAAAGGCGAGTTGAAATAGATCGTCGTCAATCCACCAGCTGCCATAGTCACACTGCCCGTAAACACTATATCGTCTTCTGTTGGGACAATCCAGTCGACAGCATCGCGGAAATAGACCCTTTCTGTGTTCACCATATAAATCGTGTAATTACGGGTTTTGGCAGTGCCTGTGTTGACGAAAGTAACGCTCGCGAAGTCAGTAGGGGCAGTTAATCCGAGTTCCTCCGCCGTAAATATTTGTTCCGAGAGGGTATAGTTGTAATAGGAATTGCTGGGCAGCGGTTCTTCTGTCGTCGTGGGCTGGCCGATAATGATACTGTTTTCCGGCACCTCCACAAAGTGTGCAACGTATGACGCGCCCTCAGTGACAGTGAAGCTATAAGGACTCAAAAACGATTCGGACGATTCTCCTTTGGTCCAGTTCTTGAAAATGTAGCCATGGTTGGCAGTGGCCGTCAATACAGCCGTGCTACCGTTTTCGTACACTCCTCCCCCTTCGGCCATACCACTTCCATCAGGATCGACCGACACTACAATCATGGAGACATCAAGCGGTACAGTTTGCCCTTTGTCAACGATGCGTTCCGAGACGGTCCCACCTATTGAAACCATATTGTTTTGGGCATATCCGAACACAACAAAAAGCGAAAGCAGAGTAATAGCAGCCAATCTCTTCATAACTCATTGATTTAGAATGTTCCGTGATAATTGCCTACAAAAATATGGGGTTCGGCTGATAAAAACAAGAATTTCTCGGATTTAATTAATTGTTATCTTTGCAAATCATTGATGGGCAAACCGCAACGCAATTCATGAAGCATTTTAGACCGTCTTTGTTGTTCTTGGCTTTGGGGCTACTATTGAGCCAGTGCCAACCCAAAAACGAAGGGTTGGACACGGAGCAATTGTATGCCGAATTCCAACAACCAGCCTCGGAATACCGTCCTTTTGTCCGCTGGTGGTGGAACGGCGACAAGGTGGAGGCAGATGAGCTCGTGCGTGAATTGCGTCTCCTCAAAGAGGCTGGCATCGGCGGCGTGGAGATCAACCCCATCGCCTTCCCTACCTACTGCGACAGCCTTGGAAAAGCCTCATTACCATGGTTGAGTCCCGAGTGGATCGACATGCTTAAAGTATGTTTCGACGAAGCCCGACAACTTGACATGACCTGCGACCTTCTCGTAGGCTCAGGCTGGCCTTTCGGCGCAGAGTTCCTTAACGAAGACGAAAGAGCACAGATTGTGGTCAACTACGCAGAACCCGTCACAGGACCCACCACATTGACCATCATTTGCGACAGCATCTGCGAAAAGGCCATGCCCAAGGTGAGTTCACCATACAAAGGCAACACCAAGGAACTGATGATGCTGCGGCTTTACCCGAATCCGGCTACTTCCATTAATGATGGCATCACGATATGGACGGCCCTTCGACAGGCTCAGGGACCTGATTCTACTGATAATACCGAGGTGCCTGAGCTCGTCGAAGGCCCGACAGATAGCATCATCACTATCGACGTCCCCGAGGGAGAGTACACCCTTGCCGCCTTGGTGAAAATCAATGGCTTCCTGGAAGTCATCAACGGTGCACCTGGGGCGGCCGGGCCAGTGCTCGATCACTTCAATACCGAGGCAGTCAGTCGTTATCTATACAATATGTCGGACAAAATCGAGGCGCAGATTGGACCGCTGAAGGGCAATATCCGCGCCCTCTTCACCGACAGCATGGAACTGGAAGGCGCCAACTGGACAAATGATATGGCCGAGGAATTCCAAAAACGCTACGGCTATGACATCACCGAGTACTTGCCCTTCATCCTTTTCAAAATCGGCTCGATGGGCAGTGCGCTCAACTACGACCCCATCGTCCCCGTGACCGAAGCCTTCCAAAAAGAGATCCAACGCGCCCGCTACGACTTCGAGGACTTCAAGGCCCAGTTGATGCAGGAGCGTTTCACCAACACCTACCTCGCATGGTGCCACAACCTCGGCGTGAAGGCACGTGCCCAAGCCTACGGCCGCGGCTTCTACCCCTTGGAGAACGCCATGGGTTACGACATCCCCGAAGGCGAGTCGTGGACCACCAACTGGCTGCGCCATAAGCCTGGTGAGGAGATGTCGGAGACCGACTACCGTCGCGGCCGCGCCTATACCATGGTCAACAAGTTCGTGTCGTCAGGCGCCCATCTCGCCGGCAATCGCACCGTCAGCTGCGAAGAAATGACCAACACCTACACCGTGTTCAACATGAGCCTCGACCAACTCAAACTCGGCGGCGACCAATCGGCCATGTCGGGTGTGACCCACAGCGTCTTCCATGGCTTCAACTACTCACCTAACCTCGAAGCGTCGTTCCCTGGATGGGTGCGCTACGGCGCCTATTACAGTGAGAACAACAACTGGTGGCCGTATTTTAAGTTCTACAACGACTACAAGGTCCGACTCTCATACGCATTGCAGCACGGTACCTACTATGCCGACATCGCCATCCTCAACCCCGAAAACGACATGTGGAGCACCATCGGGATGCAGAACGAACCCTTCCCAAATACCACTCGTGCCCCCTACAAGACCATGATTTGGGAAGCTATCAACAAATGCGGCGGTGGCGTGGACTACGTGAGCGAGAACATTATCAACCAATCGGACATCAAACGGGGCAACCTCTGCTTTAACCAACGGAAATACAATACTTTGATGCTAATTGACGTGGAAAGCCTACACCCCGAAACCGCCGAGCAGCTATTGAATTTTGTGGAAACGGGCGGCAAGGTGATTTGCATCGACACCATACCATACCAATCGTTGGGCAGGCCAAATAACCATCAAAAGCATGATTCACTTGTGAAAGCCACTATGGACAAGGTGATGCAGCACAAGGAACAGTTTGTCTTCGTAGAGCCTCCGAAAGAGGGCTTCATTCCATGGTACGATAGCCTGATGCAGGCCGAGAGTCTGCCCCACTATCTCGACATTGAGAGTCCTAATCCATTTGTGATGCAGAACCGCTACACCACCGACGATGGCAGCGAGATGGTGTTGCTTTGCAACAGTCATCGCTACCAGGCGCATCAAACCAAAATCACCTTCGGAAAAGCCTTGACACACAAGCGGCAAGCCCAAGTTTGGGACATGCAAACCGGGAGACGCTATGCCTTGCCGTTGGAGGAAGACGGCAGCTACACCTTTGACCTTGGACCTGTCGAATCAGTGCTTATCGTGTTCGAAAGGACCAAAAAGGACCAAACTATGCCCATTTGGCAACCACTGCACACGAGAATTAATGCGATGTCACCTACCGACCTCTCAGAGGACTGGGACATCACACTTTGCCACAGCCTCTTGCACGACACCACCAACGCCCATTTCGACACTTTGTTCGATCTGAAGGACAGCGAGGAATACCAACATTTCAGCGGGACTATCATTTATCGGAAAACCATTGATCTTCTTGGTACAGACGGTGTGCACACCGTCTCTACAATATTGGATTTAGGATTGGTGGAGGGGGTCTCCGAGGTGTTCGTCAACGGAGAATCATTGGGTGTACGGTATTATGGCCGCAGGCTTTACGACCTCAGCAAGGCCCTTCAAGAAGGCCAAAACGACATTGAAATCCATGTAACGACCACAATGGGCAACTACCTCAAAACCTTCGGCCGCGAGGAAAACCCGACCACTTGGGTCTACATCAACCACCCTCGACGGGAACAGCCATTGCAACCCATGGGGATAATTGGACCAGTGAAACTATACAAACCTGACATACAATGAAAAAGCACTTTCTCACCCTTTGCCTCACCCTCTTGATGGTCCTTCAAGCCATCGCCCAGGAACCTAAACCCACTTACAACGCCTCGAAGTTCGGCATCCGCAGCGACGGCGTGACGATGAACACCCGTAGCATCCAATTCGCCATCGACTGGATTGCGGAGCAAGGCGGCGGCACCTTGCGCTTCTGGGTGGGCCGTTACCTGACAGGCAGCATCCATCTCAAATCCAACGTCACCATCGAGCTGATGGAAGGCGCCGTACTCGTGGGGAGTACCAACCCCTTCGACTACGACCGCCTCAACGCCACCAACGACCATGGCCTCATCCTAGCCGAAGGCGTCGAGAACATCCGCCTCATTGGCGTATACAACAGCGGTGGTGTTGTCGAGGGACAAGGACGTGAGTTGGGCAACAACTGCACCGACCTTGTGCACAAAGGCCTGATGAAAGACAAACTGAGCAACGACCGCGTAGGCGAAGGATTCCGTCCTAGGCTACTGATTTTCAGGGAGTGCAAAAATGTGGAAGTCGACAATATCACCTTCCGCAATGCCGCCAACTGGGTCACCATGTACGACCAATGCGAGAATGTCAAGGTCAACAACATACGCATCCAAAGCACAGCTTTCTGGAACAACGATGGCATCGACATCGTGGACTGCGACGGCTTCCTTCTAACCAATAGCTATATCGACGCCAGCGACGATGCCATCTGTCTCAAGTCGCACAGTGCCAAGAAATTGTGCCAAAATGTTGAAGTACGTCACTGCACTGCACGCAGCAGTGCGAGCGGCATCAAGTTTGGCACCATGGGGGCAGGTGGATTCAAGAATGTGAAGATCATCGACAACGTCGTTTACGACACCTACCGCAGTGCTATCACCATCCAAAGTGTCGACGGCGGCATCTGCGAGGACATCCTTGTCGACTCGCTCTATGCCACGAACGTGGGCAACGCCATCTACCTCAACGTGGGTGCGCGCCGCGACAAGCAGAGCTTCATGGACGGCATCACCATACGCAACCTCTATTGTGAGGTGGCCGCCACCAAGCCTGATGCAGGATACGAGTACGAAGGTCCCATCGAAGACCTGCCGCGCAACATCTCCCCTTGTGGTATTATCGGACTGAAAGACAGCAAGATAAAGAATGTTACATTGGAGAACATAGAAATTGTGTTCCCTGGCGGCGGTGACCCTCACTATGCCCATGTCGGACTTGACGAGTTGGACAAAGTGCCCGAGATGCCCAAGGCCTATCCCGAATTCTCACAGCACATGGAACTTCCTGCCTGGGGTTTCTTCGTCCGCCATGTCGACGGCCTGACGATGCACAACATCAAACTGACCGCCCTGAAGAAAGACTACCGCACCGCCATTGTCCTTGATGATGTCAGCAACCAAAAAATTGAGGAATTACTAGTAACAGAGCCAGAAGGAGAGAGGAAAGACAAGGTTTTGGAACGCAAATAAGCTTTCCCTTTATTTGAAAAATCAATAAAATCTGCAAACCGCTTTGAAAATCAATGCTTTAAAAATGTAATAATCTTATTTTCAACATTTTATGAATAATTCTAAGAATTTTTCTTATCTTTGCGTTCGAATTGAAAAACGAACAACCAACCAAAGCAATAATTCCAACGGATTATGTACCAGATTTTTAAAGACCAACTCGAAAAGTCAAAACTCATCATTTCCGGAGTAAAAAGGAACCAACGCCTAGGACGGGAAGCAGGCGTGGAAGAGAGTGTTTTGCAGAAGATGGAAGAAGACTGCAAGCGCTTGGAAGCTATTTCTGCCGAAATTGATAAGCTGCATGAAGAACTTCGCAAGAAGAGCGAAGAGGCTCATTCAGCTCTCAACACCTTGAAAAGCAGAACGCAGACTGTGAAAAAAGCCATCAAAAGCAATTACGACCAAACTTGGTGGACCAAGTTTGGCATCCCCGACAGAAGATAACATCATTAATTGTAACCCTTAATGAGCCGCTTCGTCAGAGGCGGCTTTTTTTGTAAGGATAATGATCTTTTCCTCCCCTTTCAAAGTGGTGGCAAAAACGTAGTTCTCGTCACCGTCAGCAATCTTCAAGCTCTTCCGTAACTCAGCCACAGAAAGGGGGAAATTGCGCACTGCAACACTGGCTTTCTTAACATTAGCCAACAAGGTCGACTTTACCTTTTTATTGTATGGTGCCCAATCTTGCACCTCAAAGACACGCCCAGGAAAGTCTAGTATTAATCGGTCAGAAGTATACAGGTTGCTGTTTCTATGCAGTTTATACACATCAAAACACGCTGTCAGCAACTTGAAGCAACCTGCCTTCATCAAAGCAGGATTGGGTTCATAGAGATATTTCATCACACCTTCTGCGAGCCGAGTGGTTGAGCTGCGTTCTTCCGCCATGGTGAAGCACAATTCTTGTTGATTCGTCATCAAATTGACACAAACAAAGTGAACTTCCCCTTGATAATCTCGTTCCATAATGAGGTCCAACTCCTTGCACTCATTGGCAACGGCCACCACATGCACCTCTTTCACGTGACACAGTTCCTCCAATGCCTTACTGATGTCTAGCATCGGAGATAGCTTTATAAGCACTCGTTTAGCTTTTTGCCGCAGCAAATCCTGTAGGGAAGCCACATCGGGCGTACAATCGCAAATGGAGACGGTCTTTCGGCCATGCTCATCCCGACGGGCAGGATCGATAAAGATGCAATCCTTGGGTTCGCAACGTTTCAGATAATCCTCTGCCGTTTCGTTCAATACTTTGACATCGGCCTTCAGGATCGCAAAATTGTGTCGTGCCAAATCGCAGAGTTCCGTCTGCATCTCCACGTAGTCGGTTTGTTGGAAATGCTGAGAAATGTAAAAAGTGTCGATACCCAAACCGCCAGTCAGGTCAGCGAAGGTATGACCGTCCAACAAACCCGCCTTGTATTTCGCAGCAGCCTCCGACGAGCATTGCTCAATGGAAAGATGTACTGGGAAGAGCAAGTCCTCGTTTTCGGCCCATTGAGGCACCTTCTTTTGTAGAAGCTGTCGGGCGGCAATCTGACGCAAGGCCAATGAAACGTCAGTGCCGACGGGCGCCTTTTTCAAGGCGAGCGTCGGCACGTCGGCATTCAGGTTTTCCCTGATAAACTGTTTGGTTATATCGTTCAAGTTCAAATCTTCTTCAGATTCATCACCTCGAGGTCAGTAAGGAAACGCCACTCACCACGAGGGAGTTTGTACTTGTCGAGACCGGCAAACATCACGCGGTCGAGTTTGGTCACTTCGTAGCCAAGATGTTCGAAAATACGGCGGACGATGCGGTTGCGGCCCGAATGGAGCTCGATGCCGATGCTCTTCTTGCTGTCATCATCCTGGTCGTAAGCAATGTTGTCAGCAGCGATGGGACCGTCGTCCAGTTCAATGCCTTCCGAAATACGGAGCATGTCGTTCTTGGTCAAGGGCTTGTCAAGGATGACATGGTAGAGCTTCGGGATCTCGCTGCTCGGGTGGGTCAGCTTCTTGGCCAGGTCACCATCGTTGGTGAACAGCAAGAGGCCTGTGGTCTGCTTGTCGAGACGACCCACGGGGAAGATGCGCTCAGGGCAAGCATCTTTGACGAGTTCCATCACGGTATCGCGTTCATACGGATCGTCAGAAGTGGTGATATAGCCTTTAGGCTTGTTGAGCAGGATATAGCGGAGCTTTTCGCGGTTGAGTGTCTGGCCACCATATACCACCTTATCCTCCGTCTTCACTTTATAGCCCATGGTGGTGATCACCTCGTCGTTCACCATCACGCAACCGGCCTTGATGAGGTCGTCGGCTTCACGGCGCGAGCAGATGCCACAGTCGGCCAGGTATTTGTTCAGGCGGATTTCGCCAGTGGCTTTGGGGCGGTCGTACAACGGGTCTTTCTCGCGGACATAGCCCTTGCGGCCACGACGCGGCTCTTCCTCGTCATCGAAACGACGGCGGGGACGGTCGTCGAAACGGCGGTTACCACCACGCGGTCTGTCTTCATCAAAGCGACGGCGCGGTCTGTCGTCATCCTCAAATCTACGACGGGGACGCTCATCGTCGAATCTACGACGCGGTCTATCGTCGTCATGGAAACGGCGCTCACGCGGCTTGTCGTCGTCGAAGCGGCGGCGCGGTCTTTCATCATCGTCAAACCTGCGACGCGGACGGTCGTCGAAACGGCGTTCGCCACGAGGTTTGTCATCATCGAAACGGCGACGCGGTCTTTCATCGTCATCAAATCTGCGACGTGGACGGTCGTCATCATGGAAACGGCGTTCACGCGGCTTGTCGTCGTCAAAACGACGGCGTGGACGCTCGTCATCGTCAAATCTGCGGCGAGGACGGTCGTCACGACGGCCTTCACCGTGTTCGTCATCAAAGCGGCGGCGAGGACGATCACCGAACTTGCGTTCACCGAACCTACGGTCGCCACGGTTGTCATCAAATTGGCGCTCACCTCTCGGCTTGTCGCCAAAACTTCTCTCTTCGCGTCCTTCCTCGTCACCGTCGCGGTGATAGAACTTGAAGGACCTTCTCTGCTGGAATTCATCATCAGCAGGCTTTCTGGTGCGCGGACGCTTGCCAGATCTTTCGTTTTCAGTCATTTAATAAGGTATTAATGTATTAATTTCAGTCCGTCTTCACAAACGGGCGGCAAAAGTACGAATAATTTGGGAAACAATATCGTTTTAGGAAATAATTATTACTTTTGCAGCTGAAACAATTCAGAAAAAGATGACAACGATAACTCTGAGATACGATGAAAGCAATCAGATGGTGCTTGATGCTCTCGGTAATCTGATTAGTTCGGGATTAGCCACTATTGACGAGACCATACCTGAAGGCAGCATGACTGTTTCACAATTCAGTGCTTTGTTGAAAAACGGCATCAAGAAACGTTATTGTGCATAAAATCATCCCTTCGTTATCGATTATTTGGTAATGGATTTACCACGTTGTTCCCTCCACTCCGAAAAGCACTTGAAGAAATCATAATCCAAAATATCGCAGATTTTCAGCAGCAAATCCGTGTAAATCCATTTGCGGTTGAAAATTTTGTAGGCATTCTGCCGCGAGCAACCCAACTGCTCCGCCAGCCAAGTGATGGTGCGCCCTTGCCGATGAAGTTCTTTCTTAATAAGATGGCCGATATGAGGTTCTTCTTCCATTGCGTTTGCCTTTCGGGGAGCCTTGCGCGGTGGGCAAACAAAATGGGCGGAACCGTTTTGTTTGCTTACTTGATACGGAAGGCTCGGCAAAGCCTGTAAAAGCAAATAAACAACAAACAGTTCACGCCCTAAGACGCGAACCATTCGCTACTTATTCTTCTTTTACATCAAACTTGCCGATTATCCGTATAAGAATAAGAGCGTAAAGCTCGATTATATGTCTCTTTTAATCAATTCATATTTTGCCACAAAAATAGGAAAAAAGGCCGACCAACGGACGACCTTTTCAAAGAATCAGCTATTTCTCTTTAAATACTACTGCATTTGGTACCAGACACACTCTTGACTTTGTATTCCCTCATATTAAGTTGTCCTGACTTTTCTGGAAATGATATTTCAATTCTGCAAGTTGAATTAGGGCAGCTTTTACCCCTGCCTGTGTATGTTTTTACTGTATTAGCTCCATAAGTAACCTCTACGTCCACAGTAACATTAGCACAGGTCGTCTCACTATCATTTTCTAAATTAACAACAATTTTGTTTCCTTCTTGATAGTCTTGTGTAACCATAACAGTAGAGCCATCACCAGCACCACTGATTTTGCATGACTGGGCATTTGCCGTCGCGCCGAAACAAATCAGAGCGAACATGATTAAGAATAGTTTTTTCATATTGTTTGTTATTAGATAGTTTTTAACATAGCTGTCCACTAAAAAATCGATATAGTTCTTTGAAATACTAGTAAAACCAGTTGATTGCAGAGATTCTGAAGTGAAACGGATTTGAATTTATCTTT
>CADCJT010000015.1:0-57587 GCA_902801815.1 uncultured Bacteroidia bacterium | reverse complement strand
CCACACCTTCCAGTGGAGATATACGAAGGACGGTAGCGTCAACAGCAACGACGACTGCTTCTATGTCGACTACATCACCTTCTACAAGCAACCCGCTCCTCCTGTTCCGGGCATGACCTACGACTTCGAAGACCACACCATGCAGGGCTGGACTTCAGTTGATGCCGACGGTGATGGTTACGGTTGGAGAGTTGGTAGCGAAGTGATGACCGGTGTCGCTGGTCACAATAGCTCGGAAGACTTCGTGTTCTCACAGAGCTATGACAACAGCTTCGGTGTCCTCTATCCTGACAACTACCTCGTTTCGCCTCAGGTGCAACTCGGTGGTATCGTCAGATTCTATGCCTGCGCCCAGGATGCCGGCTATGCTGCTGAGCACTTTGGCGTGGCTGTTTCGACGACCAACACCAACCCGAGCTCCTTCACCATGGTCCAAGAGTGGACGATGAGTGCCAAGAGCATGGGCGACGGCACTGGCAAACCCATCAAGGGTCAACGCAGCGGCCGTGAGCAAGGCAACTGGTATGAATATACCGTTGATCTGAGCGCCTACAGTGGCAATGGTTATGTGGCCATCCGTCACTTCAACTGCAGCGACATGTTCTACCTCGACGTCGATGACATCACCATTGGCGAACCTGGCAAGGGCATTGCTGAGACGCGCAGCCTCGACCACTACAGAGTGTATCGTACGAACTGCTACAACGATGGTCCTTACACGCTTGAAAACACTGTGTTGCTGGCTTCCGTCTGGGTGCCTGACACTGTTTACATCGACGTTGAATGGGCCGACCTCGAGCCTGGCGTCTACAAGTGGGGAGTTGGTTCCGTGTATAGCGGCAACCGCGGCGAAGAGATCGAAGGCGAAATCAACTGGAGCGAACCTGTCACTGTCAACAATAACCGTGACATGACTGTTGACTTTGAAAGCGGCATGCCTGCTGGCTGGACCGTCATCGATGCCAACAACGATGGTTGGACCTGGACTTTGACCTCTGACATCCCGACCACTTGGACCTACTATTCAAGCTTGACTCTTGATTGGTATCACGGTGGTTCGAACGCTATCTGCAGCGGCAGCTATATCAACGGTGTGGGTGCTATTAATCCTGATGAATACCTTGTTTCACCTCAAGTGAACCTTGGCACTGGTTCTTCCATCAGCTTCTGGGTGGCTGCCACCGACGCGAGCTATGCTGCTGACCACTTTGGTGTGTTCGTCTCCGACAACGGCACCAGCAACTGGACTTCGGTTCAGGAATGGACATTGACTGGCTCGAAGAGCGGTTTGATGGGTGGTTCCGCATCACGTGACGGCGAAGGCCTCAGACTCGGCACTTGGTTCAACTACACGGTTGACCTGAGCGCCTTTGACGGTCAGAAGTATGTTGCCTTCCGTCACTTCAACTGCTACGACCAATACATCATGTGCTTGGACGACATCACCATCGTTGAAGGTGCTGGTGGTCCTACGCCTCCGACTCCTCCGACTCCGGGCAGCAACGACCTGCAACTGCCTCGCGAGAGCGAGATCGTTTGGTCGAACTGCCTCGACAAGGATATGTGGCTCAATGGCGTGACTGTCAACGTGCTGCTCAACAGCGCCGACAGCCCGGAGGGCACTACGGTCGACTTCACCAACCTGAATCCTGCTGAACAGGAGCTCTATCCTGTCAGCCAGCTCGTCCTCGACGAAAGCGGCTTCTATGCCTTCGAAAGCTTCCGCCGTGGTGAATATGCTGTCAACGTGCGTCATGAGGGCTATGAGCCTATCAACGACACTGTCAGCATCTGGGAGAACACTGACCTCCGTTATGTGATGACCGAGATCTTCTACGGTATTGAGAACCTCTACGTCTCTCGCACTGGCTGGGCCATGTGGGATGACAGCCACAACATTCCTGGTGGTGGCGGCGGTGGCGGCGGCCAAAGCGGCGTCACTTCGTTCAGCGACGACTTCGAGGGTGGCCTCGGCAACTGGAATATTGTTGATGCCGACGGTGATGGCCATAACTGGTATCACAGCTCACAGAGCATGACTTATGCTTGCTATGACTACACTGGTTGGGGTCACAACCAATCCAACGGCTTCGCTGTCTCTTCGTCTTACACCGACTGCACCTATGATTCTTATGACCCGAACAACTTCATGATCACCAATCAGAAGTATTCGATCACTTCGAACTCCGTGCTGAACTTCTGGGCCGACTACGGCAACGACAGCTATCCCGATCACTTCGGCGTGGCTGTGGCTACGGTCGACAACCCGACGCCTGCCGACTTCACCATCGTTTGGGAAGGCAATGCCAAGAGCGGCAATGCAGGCAAGTCTCAAATCCGTCACGACGGCGAACGTTACATGAACTGGCGTTCACACAGCGTCGACCTGAGCGCTTACGCTGGCCAGGATGTCTACATCGCCTTCCGTCACTTCAACAGCTACGACCAGTACGAAATCTACATCGACGACGTTGAGCTGACTGGTGGCGCCAAGAGCGGCGACCGTCACCTTGAATATTATAAGGTGATGTGCACCTCTATCGACGGTGTGCCGATCTTCAACCACAACACGGTTTATCCGTTCTGCCAGCTGTCGACCAACGAGCCTTACAACGCTCCGCTGGTTGAAGGTGAACACTACCTCTGCAAGGTTGCTTGCATGTACACCACTGGCCTCGGTGCTTGGAGTGAGCCTGTTGAATGGGTCTACGAACCTTGCGATCACTGGGGACCTGTTGACGAAGTTGCTGTGAACACCGTCAACCAAGGCAACCATATCGAATGGGTGTTCGAACACGGCTTCAACCCCTATGGTGGTGATACTCCTGGTCCTGGCCCGCAACCCGGCGCTGGTGACTGGTATTACTATGACAATGGTGTCAATGTCGATGCTATCGGCTTGACCGCTGGTGGTTCCTTCTACTGGGGTGTCATGTTCCCCGCTGGCAGCTACGAAGGCAACATGGTGACAAAGGTCAGCATGTATGACTACTCTGCCCACACGGGTAACATCCTGGTCTACCAAGGCGGCACCACCGCTCCTGGTACCCTGGTTGGACAGCAAGCCTACAGCTGCACTGGCAGTGAAGACTTCGTTGAATGGGAGTTCGCTGCTCCTGTTGCTATCGATCCTACCCAGAACCTCTGGATTGTGATGAATAACGACAATGGTCAATATGTGGCTTCTTGCTGCAACAACACCGGTAACATCAACGGTCGTTGGATCAGCCTCGACGGTGCCGCTTGGGAAGACGTGGCCACCTATGGCCTCGACTACACCTGGATGCTCCGCGCCTATGTCGCCTCTGGCGCCAAGGGTGAGCCTCATGCCATCAGCTACAACGGCAAGTCCAGCAGCAATGGTGCCTTCGCCATCTCTGGCAACGGTCCTCGCGTCAGAAGAGGCGAAAGCGTCCACTTCTCGATGATCAGCGAGAGCGCCCTGCAGTTCAACATCGCCGACGTCAACAACTACGACGGTCGTGTCTACTTCCTGCACAAGCTCATGAGCGACAGCCGCTTCAGCGTCATCAACGGTGAACAACCTGGTATGTTCATTGTGAGCGCCAACAGCGCCCTCAACCTTGAAGAAAGCTTCGCTGACTTCGCCGAGCAGACCACCAACAACTTCGCCCGTATGGACAAGTATGCTGCTGCCGACTATGCCAACGAGTTCAAGGGCACGCTGCCTGCAAGCTTCATCAACAACTTGATGATGGATCTCTACATCCAATCGCGTGAGAACAACCTCTGCGAATTGGCCGATCCGTTCTGCACCGACAATGGTATGTACGAGTTCCCGGCTGGTGTCAACGCTGGTAGCGGTGAAACTGGTCCTGACTACGACTGCCTCTACACCACGCCTAACCCGGCATGGTACTACATGCGCATAGGCGATCCTGGTGCGATCGACATCTACATGTACAGCACGCCTGCTGTTGACATCGACTTCTGCTGCTGGGGTCCGTTCGAAGATCCTACCACACCTTGCCCCTACGGCTTGACCGAGGATAAGGTTGTCAGCTGCAGCTACTCCGCTCAGCCCACCGAGCACTGCATGATTCCTGCTACCGCTCAGACTGGCGAGTACTACATCCTTGTCATTACCAACTACTCGAACCAGACTTGCAACATCAACTTCAGTGCTGTTGCCGGCGCTGGCAGCACCGACTGCGGTATCCTGCCTCCGACCGATATCATCGGCTTCCTCATCACGATGGATGGCGAATACCTCGCCTTTGCCGAGCCTACCGATCGCGACTTCTTGCACGAAGGTGAGTTTGGTGAGCACGAGTACTGCGTCCGCCCGATCTATCCTGGCGAAATGACGCTGCCCGACCACAACTACGGTTGGTCAATGGGCTGCCCGGTCTGCGCCGGTGGTGGCGACAGCTGCGAACCTGGTGATCCGATCTACGGTGAGGCTCTGAATGCTACCGACCAAGTTAAGATTTGGTGGGGCGAGCAGAATCCTGGCCCAGGTCCTGGCGGCTGCGAAGGCGACGAATTCTCCGTCAACTTCGAAAGCGGCATTCCTGCTGGCTGGCAGACCCTCGACGCTGATGGCGACGGCAATACCTGGACTCTGGGTTCGGTTGCTATGGGCGCTGGCTACGGCCACAATGGTTCAAGCGACCTGATCCTCTCGAAGAGCTACGACAACAACAGTGGTGCTCTCCATCCGGACAACTATCTCGTTTCGCCTGAGGTGACCCTCTGCGAAGGCTCTGTCTTCAGCTTCTGGGCTTGCGCTCAGGATGCCAGCTGGGCTGCCGAACACTTCGGTGTGGCTGTCTCCAACGACAATGGCGAATTCGAAATGGTTCAAGAATGGACGATGACCGCTAAGGGTCAGCGTTACGATGGTCCTCGCGGCACTCGCGACCAAGGCAACTGGTATCAGTATACCGTTGACCTCGGCAGCTATGCTGGTGAAGGCCGTTTCGTGGCTATCCGTCACTTCAACTGCACCGACATGTTCTACCTCGACGTCGACGACATCGAGCTGAGCAATGGTGCTAAGAACCGTGCCGGTATCGAGAACTACAACGTGTATCGTGCTACTAGCGCCACTGGCGACTACGCCTTAATCGGTGTTGTTCCCGCTGTTGCTGGTCAGACCTACTACGAGTACATTGACACGCCTGAGGCCGCTGGTACCTATTACTACCAGGTCCGCGCCGACTATGGCGATTGCCTCTCACTGCCTGCAGTTTCGGGTGAAAATCCGAGCGTGGATTATGTGAGCGTCCAGACGACGGGTATCGTCGAGAACAACGACAATGTTGCTCTCTACCCGAACCCGACTAAGGGCAATGTGACGATCGAGGCTGCTGGCATGAGCCGCATCACTGTGGTGAGCATGCTCGGCCAGGTGGTCTTCGACACCGAACTCGATGCCAATACTTACACCTTGAACATGAGCCAGTTCAACGCTGGTATGTACATGGTGCGTGTCTACACCGAGAATGGTGTGGCCATCAAGCGCGTCACTGTCATGCAATAAATGACAATCGGTTGATGTAGAGACGGTGTTCACACCGTCTCTACAAGACCGGTAAAAAAAAGAAGGCAGCCCTTGCGGGTTGCCTTCCTTTTTTGTATGTTTGCAGAATCAAATACACTTCGCTATGGATTATTACTATTGGCTTATTGCCGCAATCGTGTTGGTGATTATCGAGGTCTGCACCGCAGGCTTTGGTGCCCTCTGTTTTGCCATCGGCGCTGCCTTCGCAGCTTTAGCCTCTGGATTGGGAGGCGGCATTGTATGGCAAATCGTTGCCTTTGTCGTGGTTTCGTTGTTGACTTTCATATTCTTGCGCCCAGTGGTGGTGAAATTCTTGGACAAGAAATCTAAGAACGTCAAGACGAATGCCGAGGCCTTGATTGGCCGCAAAGGCATCGTATCGGAACGGATTGACGCGACGCAGCATACAGGCCGTGTCGCCATCGATGGCGATGACTGGAAGGCCGTTTCCGACGACGGTTCGGTCATCGAGAAAGGTACCGAGGTCGAAATTCTTAAACTTGACAGTATAATATTAACAGTAAAACAATAATTGCTATGCCAACACCTCTTCAAATCGTTCTTATCGTCTTGGCAGTCCTCGTTGTGATCTACATCCTTCGAGGCATCAAGATTGTTTCACAGTCGGAAACCATGATTGTGGAACGTCTCGGAAAGTACAACCGCACTTTGAATGCGGGCATCAACATTGTGCTGCCCATCATTGAGCAGGCCAAGGAAGTCATTGTTCGCCAACAGAATGGTCGGCTCTATCGCGCCAACCGCATCGACATGCGTGAGCAGGTGTATGACTTCGACAAGCAGAGCGTTATCACCAAGGATAACGTAATGACCGAAATCAATGCCTTGCTTTATTTCCAAATTGTGGATCCGATGAAATCCACTTACGAGATCCAGAACCTGCCTGTTGCCATCGAGAAGCTCACTCAAACCACGCTCCGTAACGTGGTGGGTGAGATGGAACTCGATGAAACGCTCACCTCGCGCGACACCATCAACTCGAAGCTGCGCAACGTGCTTGACGATGCCACTAACAAGTGGGGAGTAAAGGTGAATCGTGTTGAATTGCAGGATATTACGCCTCCTGAGAGTATCCGTCGCACCATGGAACTTCAGATGCAGGCTGAACGTAACCGTCGTGCCGAGATCTTGAAGGCAGAAGGTGAGAAGCAGGCCCAAATCTTGAACTCTGAGGGTGAGAAGCAAGCCGAGATTAATGCGGCCGAAGCCGACAAACAGGCCAATATCCTCAAGGCTGAAGGTGAGGCTCGTGCCAAGGTGCTGCAAGCCGAGGCTGAAGCCACTGCTATCCGCAATGTTGCCGAAGCCGTTGCCGACCGTGGTGCCGATCCGGTCAACTACCTCCTTGCCGTGAAATACATCGAAACGTTGAAGGAAGTGGCTGGTGGCCAAGAGAACAAGACGGTCTATTTGCCATACGAAGCCTCCAACCTGCTGGGGTCGCTTGGCGGAATTAAGGAATTATTAGCGAAATAAGTCTAATATTAGTATTTTTATGAGCCGCGAGGTAGTGGAATAATAATCCACTATCTCGCGTTATTTTTTCGCTTTACGTCAAATAATTCCTTCTTTTCCTATTTTTGCCGATAACAAACTGATATTATGCGATGAAAAACAAGATACTCTTCTTTTTTTTACTCTCGTTGTTGGCTATGGGTTGCAAGAAAACTGTGGACACCGATGCGTTTTCGACTCGTTGGCCTGAGTTTGATGACGTTTATGCCGAACTTGAAAACCAACCTGATAGTGCCTTGGTAATGGAAGCATTCCGTTACTATGATTCACTGCTGCCGGGACGCGAGTATTCTCGCCGTGAAAAGTATTTGAGTTTTCAAAAGGCTCGTGCCTATTACTTCAAGGCAACTGTAGAAGAGTTTGAGACCAACCAGTATTTGCAGGCTTTTTCCGATTATCTTAACGCATTATGGATTGTGGAAGGTTTGATGGGGGAGAGGTCTGTGTTTGCTTTTTCCGATAATAATAACGAATATGAGCATTTTACGGCATTGCTATACGGCCGTTTGGCATGGTTCCTTTACACCCATGATGCTTGGCAAATGTCTATGGAGTGTTTGGAAAAATCGAGCGAGTGTTTCAAGGTGGAAGATAATGTCAAGGGCGTTGCCGCCAATATTGAGTTGATGGGCGATGTGATGTTGGCACAAGGTGATAAGGTGAATTCATTTGAGTATTACAAGAAAGCGGACAGCATATATGGAGGTCTGAAGACGAAGAATATCTATCAAAACTATAGTAGCGTCATACATCGTGCCTTGGACTTGTACAACGCCAACGAGAAAGCAGCATGTTTGGCTTTGTTGCATCATGCCTTGGAGGAATCGGAGAACCCATGGTTACAGAAGCAAGTGAGGTTTTCGTTAGGTTATTGTTATTATGAAGAACAGAAATACGATTCAGCTTTATACAATTATGAGCGGAGTTATCCTTTGCTGCCGCGTCAAACGCTGAAGTCGTATAGTCGTATCGTGCAGTTGTCTAATGCTTTGGGTGATACAATAAAGGCAGGATATTATGGTGAACTACTCGCTGACGCCTATCTGAAACAGTTTGCACGGAGCAGCGATAGGGCGAAGATGGGCGCTCTGTATCAGAATTATAAGGAAGATTGTGCTAACTCAAAAAATAAGGATACGTTTCTTTTTATTCTCATCACCATTTTGTTTTGGGTCGCCCTTCTATTTGGTGTTAGTTTTGTTTTTGTGCGACGTAAGCGTCGACACCAAGAGGAAATTGCAGCACGCGAGCGGATACAGGCAACACTTGAGGATGAGATCGCAACCGTGAAGAGTGCCTCGGAGCAGAAGGAGGAGACTATCAAGGAACTGCAGTCGAAACTCGACAAGGTGATATCGGCCCCCGATTTCTATAAATTGCCATTCGACAAGAAGTTGGAAGCCTTGTATGAAACCCCCATCTGCCAAAGAGTTTTCAAGGTTAGGGAGGCCAATGTGAAGGCTTTTTCGTCCTATCCTGAATTGGTATTGTCGGAAAACCATAAGACCATGTTGGTCAATGCTGTTGATGCTGTGTTTCCGAAGTTCTCTGTCGACATCATCGAGATGTTTCCGCGTCTGAAGCGTTCCGATGTGGTCTATTGTTGCCTCTACATTTTGGGCATCACCGAGGTGCAAGCCGCTGCATTGACGGGCAAGACCTACCAAGCCGTATGGACGAGGTCGCTAAAATTGCATGAAATCTTCGAAAACAAGTCGAGTTTGCAGCTGGTTCTTCATGGTTTCTTAAAAGACTGGCAATCAAAGGAATAATATCAGATAAAGTGCTTTAATCAAAATTCCTCTTTGGTATTTGATTATTATAGATTGATTATTTAAAATACTGATAACCATTAGTTTATATAATAGTATTTTGATAAATTTTGATTAACTTTATTTTTGCCGTTTTCTAGCTTTTTTTTCCATCATTTTACATTTGCACAGTTTTTTTTCAAAAGCAGTAGAATTATGGAATTTAAAATGAAAGATGTGCACATCGGCAACCTCATCCAAGAGGAATTGACACGACAGGGCCGTACAGTCAATTGGTTCGCCAAAGGTATTTATTGTGAGAAGTCGAATGTTTATAAGATGTTCAAACGAAAGAGCATCGACATGGCCCAGCTGATGAAAATCTCGGAAGTGCTCAACCATAATTTCTTGAAAGACTGCTTTGAAGAGTTGTAAATGCATATTTGATTTGGTTAATAAATCTTTTTTTGCCGCAGCTTCATTTGATGCTGCGGTTTTTTTATTTATTTATATTTGTTTTCCGTATATTTGCAGCATAAAACATGTCTTCCGTTATGGAGCTTTTGGATTTGTACGATAAAGACTTGAAGCCAACAGGACTTACCATCGAGCGAGGGAAGCGAGTGCCACCTGGACTGATGATTCCTATTGTAGCGGTGTATGTCTACAACGACAAAGGACAATACCTGATCCAAAAAGTGGCGCCGTCGAAGGGTAACTATTATGCCACAACGGCGGGTCACGTTCAGAGTGGTGAAAAGGATTTCGCTTTGTCGATGTTGCGTGAGTTGAGGGAGGAGATAGGCCTTTCTACCACCAAGAGTGAGTTGAAGTTGGTAAAAATCAGGCGTTATGACTATAAGTTCACATTGCTTTACATGCTGAAAAGCAATGTGCCTGCTGAGATGTTGCGCCTGCAAAAAGAGGAAGTGGATTCGGTGTCGTGGATGAGTCACGATGATATTGAGTTGTTGTGCAAGATGGGGCTTTTCAACCTGAAACACTATCAATTGCTCCTCGATTGCGAAGAAAGGTTGCAAAATAGGCACTGATTTTTATTCGTTTGCCAAAATTGGCTATATTTGCGCCAAATATTTACTTAGCAATTTATACCTTATTATTATGATAGCAAAAGAACTTTTAAATCCGAAAAGCATCGTTGTATGCGGTGCATCGTCAGACATTCACAAACCTGGTGGAAAAGCTTTGAAAAACCTTTTGGAGAGTCCCTTCAGTGGTCCGGTTTATGCTGTGAACCCGAAAGAGACCGAGGTGCAAGGCGTGAAATGCTATGCCAAGGTCGATGACCTGCCGCAGGTGGATTGCGCCATCATCTGCATTGCCGCCAAGTTCTGCGCGCAGACCGTCGATGTGTTGGCCAAAGAAAAAGGCTGCAAAGGCTTCATCATCATCAGCGCTGGATTCTCGGAGGAGAATGCCGAAGGTGCCGCCATCGAGAAGCATATCGTCGACACCATCAACAGCGTTGGCGGCAGCTTGATTGGCCCCAACTGCACGGGTTTCCTTAATGTGAACTATGCTGGCTGCTTCGACACGCCTATCCCGACGCTTGACCCCAAGGGCGTCGATTTCATCACCGGTTCAGGTGCAACGGCCGTGTTTATCAAGGAATATGGCATGAGCAATGGCTTGAAGTTCAATAGCGTGTGGGCTGTAGGCAATAGTGCCCAGCTCGGCATCGAGGATGTGCTCGAACACTTGGATGAGACCTTTGACCCCGAGAAGAGCAGCCGCGTCATCATGCTTTATATGGAAAAGATTGGCGATCCGCAACGCCTGCTGAAACACTCACGCAGCCTTATCAACAAAGGATGTCATATCGCAGCCATCAAGTCGGGTGGCTCGGCTGCTGGTAGCCGTGCTGCCTCGTCACATACTGGCGCTTTAGCCACCAACGACGCCGTGGTCGACGCCTTGTTCCGTAAGGCAGGCATCGTGCGTTGCCAAAACCGTCAGGAGCTGACCACCGTGTGTGGCGTGTTCATGCACCCCGAAATCAAAGGCAAACGCTGCGCCGTCATCACTCACGCTGGTGGTCCAGCCGTGATGCTCACCGACGTGCTCTCAAACGGCGGCATGGAAGTGCCATCTCTCAAGGAACATCCGGCCAGCCCTGCCTTGTTGGAGAAGCTCTTCGCTGGATCAAGCGTGGGTAACCCCATCGATTTCTTGGCCACTGGAACAGCTGAACAGCTTGGTTATATCATCGACACCGTTGAGAACGAATACACTGACATCGACTTCTCAGTAGTAATCTTCGGCTCGCCTGGTTTGTTCAGCAACAAAGAGGTCTATGACCTGCTCGACCAGAAGATGAAGACCTGCAAGAAGCCTATCTTCCCTGTGCTGCCTTCCATCATCAACGTGAAGGAAGAGATCGAGGACTTTATTGCCAAGGGCCGCATCAACTTCCCAGAAGAGTGTGTGCTCGGCAATGCCATTTGCAAGGTCTATAACACCCCGAAGCCACAGCCCGAGAACGTGGAGATGCCGAAGATCGACACGGCCCGCATCCGCAAGTGCATCGACAGCTGCGAAAACGGCTACATCGGTCCCGATAAGATATACGAACTGCTTGATGCTGCTGGCATCGCCCAAAAGCAAATCCGCGTCGTCGACAAGAAGCAGCAGGCCTTGGACTTTGCCAATGAGGTGGGTTATCCGCTCGTGATGAAGGTCGTGGGTCCTGTGCATAAGAGCGACGTCGGTGGCGTGACCTTAAACGTGCGCAACATTGAGACTGTCGACAAGGAGTTCGACCGCTTGATGGCGATCAAGGACACCTACGCAGTGGAAATGTACCCGATGCTCGACGGCACGGAGGTTTACATTGGTGCCATCCGCGACGCCAAGTTCGGTCATCAGGTGTTCTTCGGTTTGGGTGGCATCTTCATCGAGGTGCTGAAAGACGTACAGAGCTCACTCGTGCCGATCAGCGCCGCTGAAGCGAAGGAAGCGCTCACCAAGCTCCGTGGATATAAGATCCTGCAGGGTGTGCGTGGTCAACAGCCCGTCAATGTGGATGTCTATGCCGAGCAGATTGCAAGGGTGGCCGCTTTGGTGATGGCAGCCCCTGAGATTGCCGAGATGGACCTTAACCCGCTGCTGGGCAACCCGAAGAATGTTGTCGCGGTGGATGCACGTATTAGAATTGAGAAATAATTGACACGAGACTGCGAGACTGCGGGACTGCGAGACGAGAAGGGTTAACCCGAAGTCCCGAAGTCTCGCTGTCCCGAAGTCATAATAAAGACTATGATTACCGAAAAAGCCATCTATTACCTAGTCTATGCCGTCTTGATCGTCATCACCTTCGTAATCGACATGATGCTGTTGAAGAAGACTGACAAGACCAGCCGCACCATAGGCTATGTCCTAAGCATCATCGTCGATTTGGCCATGTTCGGCTTTGGCATTTGGCTGTATAAGGTCAAGGGCGAGGACCAGACGGGCTTCGTGCTGGGCGGCATCCTTTGCGGTGTGTGCTTGCTGTGCCTGTTGGGCCGTTTTTGGCAGAACAAAGAGGCCGACAAAAGAGACAAGAGGTCATGAAAAAAGCGGATGTCATTACATTGATTATCGTTGCCGCTGTGGTGTGCGGCTTCGCCTTCATCCCGGGAGCATGGGAATGGTTCAACACGACCACCAAAAACCATGGCTTGTTGATGAGTTTCTTCAAGTTTGCCATCCTTGGCACCTTTGGTGAGATGCTGGCCTTGCGTATCCGCGAAGGCATGTACATGAAAAAAGGCTTCGGCCTCTTGCCCAAGATGCTGGTTTGGGGTGTGTTGGGTGTGGTCATTGCCTCTGCCATGACCATCTTCAAGACGGGTACAGTGGCTTTGTTGGATGGAGGCTTTCACTTAAACGGGAAGGCCGCCGAATGGTTTGCAGGCGACCTCAGCTGGGGCAAGGCTTTTGTGGCTTTGTGCGTCAGCGTACTGATGAACACCCTGTTTGCCCCGGTCTTTATGACCTTCCACAAGATTACAGATATCCATATTGCTGAGACGGGTGGCTCGTTGGGTGGTTTCTTTGGTAACAAGTTGAAAATCAGAGAGACGCTTTCAAAGAAAATCAACTGGGACATCCAATATGGTTTTGTCTTTGCCAAGACGATTCCTTTGTTCTGGTATCCTGCCCATACCATCACTTTCCTGCTGCCGCCTACGCTTCAGGTGCTGTTTGCAGCCTTGCTCGGCGTGGCTTTAGGCGTGATTCTGAGCATTAAAAAGTAGGGGAGATGTCGTGGAGGAGAGGGATATGGCTTCTGTTCGTGCTATCAGCTCTTCGTGTTGAGCTTTTTGCCCAGACCGAGGTCTTCTTCTCGCAGCCAGGCGGGTTCTACAATGAGTCGTTTGCGCTCTTTTTGAGTTGCAACGATTGGGAACGTCAAATCCGCTATACTACCAATGGCGATACGCCCACTGCGAATTCCAACCTCTACGAAGCACCCTTGTTCCTCGACGAGCATCTTTATTCCATTTCCGACATTTATACGCTTCCTATAGCGCCGGTTTTCGAGCCCTACGAGCCGGATTCCGTTCGGCATGCCATCGTTATCCGCGCGGCAGCGTTCGACGATGAAGGTCAGCGCATTACCGATGTGGTGACCCATACTTATTTCATTCATAGTTTGGGCTGTGACCATCATGGTTTGGCTGTGGTGTCGGTTTGTTGCGATTCACTCTCCTTATTCGATTACGACACGGGAATTTTTGTACCTGGGGCATTATTCAACCCTGACTATCCCGATTGGACGGGTAACTATTACGAACACGGCATCGAATGGGAACGCTTGGCCAATGTGGAGTTTTATCTGCCCCATGGGGAGAGTGTCAACCAGCAATGTGGCCTGCGGACACACGGCAACCGTGCGAGGAAGGCATACGCTAAAGGGATGAAGCTCTATGCCCGCGAGGAATACGGTAAGAAACGCTTTAAAGGACGCTTCTTTGAGACTACCCAAATCAAGAGTTTCAAACACTTGGTACTCAAACCTTTCTCAACCCTTTGGCCTGGTACTGGGGTGCAGGATTATGTTGCCAACCGTATGGCGCTGGAATTGGGATTGGAGGCGGCCAACTCAAGGCCGGTGGTGGTATATCTCAATGGTGAATACTGGGGAATTTATTTCCTTCAAGAGAAGCTCGACGACCACTATCTCGAGGATCATTTCGCCATCGAGCCTGAGAAGTGCAATATCCTTTGTGGCAACGGCTTTGAAGGCCAAAAATGGGTCCTTGAAGAGGAGTCGGGCGACTGCTCACAGTTTTTGCAGTTGCTGGATTGGCTTGAGGATGCCGACCTTTCCGACAGCCTCAACTATGCCCATGTCTGTTCCATTATTGACATCGACAACTACATCGACTATCAAATCCTTGAGACCTTTATCGCCAATGCCGATTGGCCGGCGAACAATATGCGTTGTTGGCAAGCTGGTGACAACAAGTGGCGTTTCATTTTTTTCGATGGCGATGATGCTTTGTTGAAAGAGGACTACGATGTTTTTGGCAATGCTTGTTATGGCCCGAACGACAGATGGCATACGGGCGGCAAGTCAACGCTGCTTTTCAGGCGTCTATTGGAGAACAATGATTTCAAACTAAAGTTCCGCGAACGCATTTATGATTTGTGCGACAGCAATTTGCTGTTTGAAACCATCTCGCCTTATCTCGAAAACATTGTATCTACTTTGGAACCTGAGATACCCAATCAGGTGCATCGTTTTGGTAATCCATTGACATACGACTATTGGAATTGGGGCGTTTCACTCGTCAGAGATTTTCTTCAAGACAGGGTAGAGGACTATCTTAACGTGTACGAGGCTTACGAGCCATGCAAAATTCACGATTACCAGTCGAATACGGATGACTTTGTCATCTATCCCAATCCGTCGGAAGATGTCGTGTACATCAAAATGTTGGATGGACGCTCGCGTGAGACGAAATTCATGCTCTGCGATGTCATGGGTCGCGTGATCTTGGGTGGAAAGAGCTATCTGTCTGCTTGCCAAGAAATTGTGTTGGGGTCGGAGTTGAGGTCTGGTGTGTATGTCGTAAAGATTGGCCCGTATGCGCATCGTTTTGTGAAGTATTGAAAAGTTTTTTTGATAATTGTTTGCATTTCAAGTATTTTGTATAAATTTGCAACGTAATCCATTAAAACGCGCGTTATGAAATCCTACAAATGGTTCAGGTGGCTTTTGAGAGCCTCCGCCTTGACGACTGTGATGTTCGTCATGCAAGCCTGCTATGGCGCTCCCTATCGTGATCAGGATATGCCCGATCCGATGGAAATGAATGATGAGGCGATGGCCCCTGAGACTCCGGTCGAGACGCCAGTGGCTGATACTTTAGTTCAGGCGGAGATATAAAGATCTCCTGAAAAGAGCCCTCGTTGGTTCAGAAATAGTTTGTAATCGGTTTTAATAAACGTCTGATAATCAGCGATGGTTTTCTGAAATAGTTTGTAATGCAGTAGAAATGTGTTGTTTTTATTGCAGTTCTGTATACTTTTGTAGCAACTAAACTATGACGTTATGAAAATCTACAAATGGTTAAGGGGGCTGATGAAAGCCTCGGCGCTCACTACGGTGATGTTCATCATGCAGGCCTGCTATGGCGTGCCAAGCACAGATCAATGTGAAATCGTTTTGAGCGGGTATGTGACCGACAAGGTGACGGGGCAACCGCTTGAAGGCATTAAGTTGAGTTCTCGAAATCTTGACACAAACTATGACTATATCACTGCTGAGACGGATAGCAATGGGTATTTTGAGATACTTCAGTGGGGTAACTGCCGTTATGGGGCAAGCTTTGTCCTCAAGGTCAATGATGCTGAGGGTAATTTCATGCCTTTGGACACGACACTGTTTTCTGATTCCGATCTCAGTGCCTTGGACATCAAACTAGAAAGCAACCAGTAAAGTGTTTGGCCGATAATGCTTCAAGCCTTCCATAACTATTTTCGCAAGAAAGAGACCCAACTTCATGAGTTGAACTACCTCTTTTGGGAATGCACGCAACGCTGCAACCTCAACTGCCAGCATTGCGGTTCCGATTGCTTGGCTTCGTCGCGCTACAAGGACATGCCCTTCGAGGATTTCCTGAACGCCGTCAAACCTTTGGAAACCAAATACAAACGCAATTCTGTTCTCGTTGTCATTACTGGCGGCGAGCCTTTGGTGCGCCCCGACTTGGCCGATTGTGGTCGACAACTACGGCAGCACGGCTTTCCATGGGGCATCGTCAGCAACGGCTATGCCTACGATGAGGCGATGCACGAAAAACTGATGAAGGCTGGAATGTGCAGCATCACCATCAGCCTCGACGGGTTGCGCGACACGCATGATGCCTTCCGCAAACGCCAGGGCAGTTTCGACCATGCACTCCGCGCCATCGACTTGATTGCCAATGAGAAACGTCTGCCTACTTACGACATCGTCACTTGCGTCAGTCCGATGAATTTCGGCGAACTGGAGGCCATCAAGCAACTGCTCATCGAGCATAAGGTAAAGGCATGGCGTCTGTTCACCATTGCTCCGATTGGCCGTGCTGCTGCCGACGATGGCTTGCAGCTCAGTAACGAGCAACTCCGCCAGATGATGGATTTCATCGTCGCGACCCGCAAAGAGGGAAAAATCGATTGCATGTTCAGTTGTGAGGCCTACGTTGGCTCCTACGAACGCAAGGTCCGCGACTGGTATTATTTCTGTCGTGCAGGCATCACCATTGGTTCTGTCCTAATTGATGGCTCCATCTCCGCCTGTCCCAACATTGACCGCAGCTATGTGCAGGGCAATATCTACCAGGATGACTTCCTTGATGTTTGGGAAAACCGTTTCCAAACTTTCCGCGACCGTGCATGGATGAAACAAGGCCCTTGCGCCGATTGCAAGGTGTACAAGAACTGCCTCGGTGGAGCCATGCATCTCCATGCGAAGGACAAGGGGGAGATGATGGTTTGCCATTATAATAAGTTAGTGGGGAGTAATTAATCACAAAACCTACAAAACAAACAAAACTGTTGTTCTTGCAAGGAAAGCAGCCAACAGGCATGCTTTCCTACGCATCCTTACGGATGCCGATGAACTATAACGATGTAAGAGTTTTCTAGTCGCCGAAAGGCGGCGTTGCAATGGCATCCTGGTTGGGTGCCATTGCTTGCTTTTGGTATCGTGTTTTGAAAGTTTTGATGGTTTTGTGACAAAAAAACAAAAAAAATCCACTTTTTTCTTGACAGTAATGAAAATTGTTGTACTTTTGCAGTGTTCTATTTGACTAATACACTAACACAAAATATAACAACATGATTGAAATCAAGAACTTAGACTTCGGCTACAAGAGTCAGCCAGTCTTCAAAAACATCAGCCTTTGCTTTGAGAAAGGCAACATCTACGGCCTTCTGGGCGAAAACGGAGTGGGGAAGACCTCCCTGCTGAAACTCATCAGTGGTCTGCAGAAGCCTACAGCAGGTACCTGCGAAGTGGACGGTATCGCCCCCTTCAACCGCTACCCTGAAACCCTCCAGAAGATTTTCTTCATCTCGGAGGATTTCGCCATCCCGGACAACACACCTATTAATAATGTACGCGAGTTGGGCGTGTTCTATCCCAACTACGACGAGAAGCTTTTCCTCGAGCTTTGCGAGGAACTTGAGGTGGATCCCAAACGCAAGTACGGCGAACTTTCCTTCGGTCAACAGAAGAAATGCTTGATTGCCACGGCTTTGGCGCTCAATACGGACTATCTGCTCCTCGACGAGCCTACCAACGGCCTTGACATCCCCTCGAAGACCCTCTTCCGTCAGGTCATCACCAAGCACGCTACTGAAAACCGCACCATCATCATCTCCACCCACCAGGTGAAGGATGTGGAAAACCTCATCGACCCCATCATCATTCTTGACCATGACGAGGTGCTGCTCAAGGCCTCGTTCCGCGAGATTACAGACAAGCTCTATTTCGACTATGGCATGGATGAAGCTCCCGAGGCACTCTACAGCGAGATGATTCCTGGTGGCTACGTCAGCGTGACACGCAATCCTAACCATTACGACAGCAAAATCAGCATCGAGGTGTTGTTCAACACAGTGATGAAGAACAAGGAAACCATCAAGCAAATCTTCGGATAAGAAAGGGCTTGCCTTATGAATAACACATTCAATTTCAACCGTTTCAATAAGGTGCTGGCCTACGACTGGCAGCGTTTTATCCGCAACTTCGGCATCACGCTGCTGGTGTGGATTAGCATACCCATCATGTTTTGGGTGACAAGCCTGGTCTTTGACTTTGAAATAGGGTCTTTCGTGCGGATATTTGTCATCTTCGGCCTCATCGCCATCACGGTCATGTCGGCCCCTTCGCGCATCTATGGCAAGGTCAACCTGCCACGCGAGGGTGTGGACTTCGCCATGCTCCCTGCTTCAGGCTTGGAACAATTCCTGAGCATGTTCATCTACTGCTCTTTGCTTACGCCTACTGTCGCCTTGGTAGGCAGTTGGCTGGTAGACTGTCTTATGACCACGTTGCCTTTCGGCGGCTTTGTTGACTATATCCCACTTGAGATCCCTACCGACTCTTTCGGTGAGTTTATCGTTGTCGTTATTGCATTGATTGTCACGACATGGGCCGAGTCGTCGGTCTTCATGTTTGGTAACATGGTCTTCAAGCGCCGCAAGTCGGGCAAGACCTTCGGTTGGATCTTGCTGATCTCTTTTGCCCTTGTCATGCTGTTCCAGCTGACCAATGGCTGGCGTCTGTTCGAATACCTCTTCACCAGTGACAGCCTTGTCAATCTGTGGATCTACATCGCCATCATGTTGGTCATCGCCTGTGGCTTCTATTTCGGTACGTATCGTAAAATCAAAACGCAAAAATACTAACCATGAATAATACCTTTAATTTCAATCGGTTTGGGAAACTCCTTGCCATGGACGGCAAGAAGTATCTCCGCAATTTCGGCATTACTTTGGCCATCTTGTGCAGCCTCAATGTGGCCACTTGGCTGTTGACGGCAGTGTTTGGCTTCGCCATGCCGACGTTTGTCCGCTGGATGGTCATCTATGTTGCCGTTTTCTTGTCATGCATCCTCGTGCCGGCCAAGGCTTTTGGTGATATCAACCTACCGCGTGAAGGCGTGCGTTACGCCATGTTGCCTGTCTCCAATTGGGAGAAATACCTGAGTTATGTGCTCTATTGCATCATGACCCCTGTTGTGGTGATTCTAGTGTCGTATGGCATCGACTCACTGCTGACTTTGCTTCCTGTAGGAGGCTTTGACAGGTATATCAAAAGCTTTGGCATGATGAACACAATGTTGGATTTCTTTAAACAACTTCCCGATCCTTCAGTTGTTTTGGACCCTTCTAATTTGACAGAAGACTATTATTTTGGACTTAATATGATGAATAAAGTTGGCACTGTAGAGGTCTGGAATTACCTCGTGGGCTTCCTGTTCACCATAGGTTTCTTCATGATGGGCAATCTGTTGTTCAAACACCATAAGACAGGTGCCACCTTCGGCATCATGATGGGTGTTTCCTACATTATGTCTACCATCATGCAGGTGGTAATGTTTTCCTCCAACATCTTCAATTTCATTTCAGATGCGAATCTTGAGAGCATCGCTGACATGATTGGCAGCATGATGTGGGTGAGCTTTGCCATCAATTGTGTGCTGACCATAGCACTATATATCGGTATATTCTTCAAACTTAAAACCCAAAAATACTAAACCATGGAATTTAACGCACATAAACCCATATACTTGCAGATTTGCTCCCAACTCTATGAGCAGATCCTGCGCGGCGAGCTGAAGGCCGACGACCGCATCCTCTCGGTGCGCGACTACGGCATCCAACTCGGTGTGAACCCCAACACCATCATGCGATCCTATGAGACCATGACAAATGCGGGCATTATCTACAACAAACGCGGCATCGGCTATTTCATCTCCGCCGACGCCAAGGACATCGTCCTCAAGCAAATGCGCGAGGAGTTTCTTGAGAAGGAACTGCCCGAGGTGGTCAAGAAGATGAAGTTGCTGGGTATCGGCTTGGACGAAATCAAGTTTTAGGGATTCCCGCGCAGCGGGAATCCCAACAAATCACTAACCGCTATGAAGAAACTAAAACCCCATCATTACATTATCCTGCTCACTGTATGCGTGGCCATAACGGTCATCATAGTGGCACTGACCCTGGGCAAAAATGTTGCCATAAGTGTCTTGTGCACCGGAATAGGATGCATTATTGGCCTCATCCTTGGCTTTGTTATCAGGAAGAATAAGAATGCAAGTAAATAAACAACTCAAACTGTAACTTTTTGGGCATAACTCCGTCTTACAGGAAATCAACTAAAACTTCAGCACTATGAAAAGACATTTTTTGATTATCGCAGCCTTGATCGTCGCTATGCTTGTCCAATCGTGTACCATAGCCATTAGCGGTGAGTCGCTGGGCGGAGAAACCATTAAAGGCAATGGCAACATTGTCACTCGCGACTACGATATGACTGATTTCAATGGAATCTCGACTTCGTTGTCGGCTACTGTAAACTTCACCAAAGCAGATAATTACTCTTGCATTGTCAGTGTGGATGAAAACCTTTTCGAATACCTTGATATAAAGGTGAAAGACAATGAGTTGCTTATGGGTAAACGTAAGGAAGACAAAAACACCAACTTGAAAGCTACACGGTTCGTCATTGAGGTGACGGCACCGAGTTTGGAGTATCTCAACCTTGCTGGAAGCGGTACTTTCAATGCGCTCAGTCCGCTGAAGGGTGAGAAGTTGGAAGTTAACCTTGCTGGTTCGGGTGACATCATTTTCCATAAAAGCGTTAGCGCACAGAAAACCGAGTTGAATGTGGCAGGTTCAGGCGATTTGGTTTGCAATGAACTGATTGCGGATGAGTTGGACAGCAATGTTGCTGGTTCGGGCGACTTGAAAGTCGTTAGTGGTCAGGTGCGTGAGGCCGAGGCTGGCATGGCAGGATCGGGCGACATCGTTCTCACTTGCGACATTGAGAACCTTGATGCCAACATAGCAGGCTCAGGCGACATCAAGGCGCGAGTCAATGGTAAACTCACCTACGGCATCTTTGGGCCTGGCGACATTGGCTACTATGGCAACCCTGTCGTGGAAGGCGACAAAGTGGGTGGCAAGGTGAGTCGTCTTGGTGACTGATTTCATCGAATAGTAAATCTCTTTTTCATAACCTTGTAATGAGAAACGGCTGACCTTTTGGGCCAGCCGTTTTCTGTTTTGGTCTGTAGGGCTGTCACATTGTGGCAGCCGCAGGACATTCAACCTGCGGCTGCCGTGGTACGACAGCCCTACAAGCCATTATCGGATCACGCTCACGCGCTTGACACCCATGCCGTTCTCCGTGTAGATGCGGATCATGTAGACACCTGAACCGAATTGGCTCATGTTGAGCGTCTCTGTGTCGTTGCTCACCTCGGCGTCATAGACCACCTGGCCAAGCTCGTTCACCACGGTGAGGCGTTGCATGCCTTCAGCCTCGATGGTGACATTGCCGTTGGTCGGGTTGGGGTAGAGGTTGGCCTTTACGCCAAACTCGTTCACGTCGGTGGAGTTCTTAACTAGGATGTTCAGTGTGCCCTCGCCGTTGTTGCATTCCGAAACAGGAGTGGCGGTAAGCACGACATCACCCTTGTAGGTCTCGCTCCAAGTCACCACCACCGACTTGCCGTCGTTGGCGGGTACCATCGTTCCGGCTTCTTCAGGCTCGATGCTGAAGCCGACCTCCACATCATTGCTGACGGTGTAGGTCGTGGTAGGTGTGAGGCGCACATCCAATTCGGCATCGCCGCTGATCTCTGGCTGGGCGGCCACGGGATTCACCACCAAGTTGATGGCTTGTTCAAGTATGGTCTCGCAGCCGTTGGCGTCGGTCACCTTGGTGAGGGTGGCGTTTATGCTGGCATCAGGGGTGAGATTCAAAGTGTAATTGTCGCTTTCAGCCGTGAAGCCTTCCATACCCGTGGCTTCCACGGTGAAGGGAGCCATGCCAGTAAAGTTGAATTCGACATCGATGGTTTCGCCTTCGCAGATGCTGGCAGGCATGTCGCCGATGGTCATCGTCGGGGCGGCATTCACTGTGACGGTGACGGTGCGTTCACCATCCTCATAGTCGACTTGACAGAAATTGTTGCGCACTGAATTGATGTTGAACACATGTTCTCCTGGTTCAAGGTTGCCCAGATCAATGCTGTGGTTGCCTGCTTCCTCAAAGATGTGCTCTTCGCCGTTGAGGGTGACTCCAAAGAACAAATCAACAGGGGGATAGATGTTGGTGCCTGATAGCGTAAAGTTAATGGAGGCAGGGTCGTTTTCGCAAATTTCAATGCTTTCGGCAGCCAAAGCTAATTGAGGAGGTTCGCTGAAGGTGAGCGTCATAGTCTCTGCTGAGCTGCAAGCCTCGGAGGTTGCCGTCACATTTAATTCAACCATCATGGCATCGATGTCTTGCGGGCCAGGGATGTAGTTGGTTGTTGGTTCGTGCGGGTTTTCAAACACGCCATCGCCATTGGTACTCCATGTAAGGTCGTTATAATCGCCTTCCACCTCCACCCATACAGGTTGCGGCTCACTGACGGCACACATGGTGACGCCAACCGGGGAGTTGATGGAAACACTTTGGATAATGTTAACCGTCATCTCGTCTGTGATGGTCTCGCCGCCACCATTGATGGTGATGGTCAACGTGGCCTGTCCGTTTTCAATGTCTTGCGTTCCAGGCGTGTAGATTGGCATGGCGATGGTGGCATCATCGAAGGTTCCATCGCCCGAGGTCGTCCATTGCAGGTTGTCGTGGTGGATGGCATAACCGATGATTTGGGCATCGTTGCCTTCGCAGACGGTCACGTCGTTGCCAGCGGTGCCAGCCATCACGCGAGCGGCCGGCAGGCCGATGAGATCGATCCAGCCGCAGTCGCTGCCGTTGTTGACGCTGCCATCCTTGGTGTAGGTCCATCTGTAGGAGTGTCTGCCTTCGCTAACGGGGTAGGCGGCTTTGGTCCAGTTGATACTGCCCGACCAGTTTTCTTTCTCCTGGTTGTCGATGTAGAAGTGCAGCTTGTCATAGCCTGACTCTGACGATACTTTATAATAGAAGGAGATGGAATCGTTTGATCCAGCCTCATGGCTTAGGATGAGGGTAGTGGTACCGTTGCTGCCGATGGCGCCCGAACGCACGCAGTAGAGGCCTTCGTAGGGGCTTTCGGTGACGACGCGCCACGGATGGCTGGCATCGTTGGTCCAGCCATTACCAAGCTCACCGAGTTCAAAGTCCTCAACGATGAGGCCTACCTTGGCGGCGTATTCGTTTTGTGCCGCATATTGTCCCGAAACTACGTTGAGGAGGAGAGGGCAACTGTAGCCGATAGGTGTGTCTTCACTTATGGTGATGTCGTATACGGCGGTCTGTGTCTCACCAGCGTTGACATTGTCGAACGATACGGCACTTTCGGCAACTGTAATGTAGGGCGACAGCATCTGCAAAGTGACCACAGTGGCGGAAGCGTCGGCATGGCCCTTGTTTTCGATGGGGAAGCTGAGTTTCGCAGTTTCTCCGGCATCGAGGCGGCCGTTGCCATTGCCGCTCACCTCGGTGATACTCATGCTTCCGAGGTTAAAGACGGGGGCGTATGCTTTCATGGCGAGATTGCTGACATAGACATCGGTACCGTTGGTCACGGTGATGGTGAAGCGGTTGCTGGTGTTGTCGGGCACGTTGTCGGCCACGGTAAACGAGAAGGCGTTGGCTACAGTTTGGGTGGCGTTGGGGGCCATGGCTTCATACTGTGCCGTGCCGTTGGTGATGGTGATGTATTCCGACTCGGTCTCAAGCACGGCCTCAAAGGCTTCCATCGGGTCGCTGCCGACATTCTTCATCGTGATGTCGAGGCTGATGGTTTCACCAAAGTCGAGTTGTTGGTTGAAGTTTTCATCGTGGAGAACTTTGTTGTCAAACACGATATATGGACCGTCGGCAGGGATGACGCCCATGACGGCTTCATAGCGCAGGTAGTTTTGGCCGGTCACGACGAGGTGGATTTCGGTCGGAGGCAATTGAGGCAAAAACTCGATGGTTTGCGGATCGCCTGTGGCTTCGGCAACGGCGAGGATTTCCCAGCCACCTTCGGGGTTTTCTTTCACCAAACTGATCATGCAGCCTTCAGGGGCGGTGATGTTGATCTCACCCAAACCGGCAATGACCACTTCGGGGTGTGTCACATCCATGACCTGGGGCACTTGCGTGTAAATGCGCAGGAAGGCGTCGCAGTGGGCAGTGAACATGGTGTAGGTGATGTCCTTGCTTTCCGTGTTGTAAGGCCAGTTGCTTTGGGCGAGGAAATATTTGCCAGCCACATTGCCGAAAGCGGGCATCCAGTTGCCCGTGTTGTCGGCGTATGGTCCGTAGGTAGGCATGAATTCGCCGTCAAAGAGGTCGTAGACACCCCAGACATAGGCGTCGTTGACGAAGGAATAGGAGGTCTCGGTGGGGCAGAGCACACCCACGGCACCGGCATTCTCACCGTTGTAGGTGCGGCGCATCCAAGCCTCGCAGAAACAGTCTTGGTTGTAGTTGAATTTACCCGTGAGGCAGTTGATGGACATGACGAAAGGCAACTTGCCGACGTTGTTCATCTGGTTGACATGGCTGTTGCGCACGGCGGGCTCACCCCATCCTGTCTCCAAGCCATGGTCGCGGTGTTGCAGCCAGAAAGAGCCCTCGTTGACGGCTTGCACCACAAGCTCGGGTGAGCCATTGTTCCAGTTTCCTAGCTCGCTCGGGGTCTGTGGGATATAACCTACGCCGTTGGGGCCGAAATAGTTGACCACCATCGAGGTGTTTTGGTTGCTCGACCAAATGCTTCCAGGCGTACCTTGATAGATGCAATTGATACGGTTGGTGTCGTAGCCGTGCTGACGCATATAGCCACCGAACACCTCGGAACAAATCTGGAACCAACGCTCTGTTTGCCAGCCTAATGCAGTGATGGGGCGGGCATAGAAGTTGGGATCCATATTGGGATTGGTGTATTCATATTCGAGTTGCTTGCCAACGAAGACGGGCAGTTGGGCCGGTGTCTCGGCAATCAGACGTGAAAACACCATGTCGGGCAGGTTGTCGTTGCCAACCACATCGGCGTAACGGTTGTCGGTGATGCAACTTCCGTTGGACGGGTGGCTGACGGTCTCGGCTGGGATGTATTGGCCCATGTTGGTGCCGTGGTCGCCCAACAGGCAGACGGCCACAGGGGCAATCTCCCAGGTATTGTAAGCGCTGTGGAACCAAGCCTTCATGTCGTTGGTGGTGGTGGCAGGCATCTCGTCGAGGCGGTACACCTCCGTGATGATACCTTGGCGGGTGCGGTAGTCCTTCAGTTGGTTGGCGTATTCAGCCCAGGCGTCGTTGTTGGGTGTGATGATGAGGTACTCGGCACCTTTGTCGTTGTCGCGCAGCCATTGCTGCATACGGGCTTCATAGTCGATGACGGGCAGCTGGTCGTAGTTGAGCAGCTCGGCAGCGAGGATGGGGTCCCAATAGGGTGAACGCAGACGGTCTTCACCGAAATGTCCGTTGCCGCCTTCAAATTCAACAGCAAGCTCGACGTTGGTGTAGACAATCAAGTCTTTTGTGACCGGGTTGTACTGGAAGGGCGTGACGGCCACGGTGACCGCCTCGACGCCACGGATGTAGGAGCTACCCATGACGAAAGGCTCGGCAGGGTAGTAGGCGTCCTTGCTGTAAACGCTCATGTCCTTCACATAGTTCATGTCGGGCTCCTCGTTCTCCGACTGGATGCGGAGGGCAGGGGCGATGTTGACGTTGTGCAGGGTCTCTTTCTCAAAACTGACCACGCGCAGATGCGCGGTGGCACCTTGTGGGATGGCCATCATGCGGCTGTCGGCGGGCAGGTTGGGCTTGCCGGCTTCGCTTGGGATGGCGATGGTGTTGATGCTCACTTCGCTCATCTCTTCTCCACGGTATTGGATTGTGTTGAGCGTGACTTGACCCACATTGTAGCTGATGTGCAGCCCGTCACGGGTCTTCTCCGTCAAGTTGAATCCTTGCTTCCCTTTGACGGGATAGTTGAAAGTTTGTGCCAAAACCGTGTTGCCGATGAATGCAATCAAGGCAATGGCTAAAACAATTGGTAGGGATTTTTTCATCATGTTATGTTTTTAATTTGATTTGTTTGTTTCCTTTTCTTTGAATTGAAAGAGACGCAAAATTAGCGTCTCTATATGATCTCTTCCCCTCTCCTCAATCTCTCAACTCTAAACTCTCAACTCTAAACTCTCAACTCAATCATACTCGCCCCACTTCATGCAGGCGCCTTGCAACTGCTTCTTCAAGGGGAACATGAGGGTGATTTTGGCTGTCACATCCGTGTTGAAGCGCATGCCTAACAGGTAGGGGTCGATATAGCCGGCACCGATGACGTTTTGCGACTCGCCGGTGATCTCTTCATGTGTGAATGAGTTGATGGCTGCGGCATGTCCCGAGACGTCAGCTTTGATGATCAAATAGTAGTTGCCCACGTTGAGTTTGTAGAGTACACCCACACCTGCCACCAGACCCACGTTGAACTGTCTAGTGTTTTGGGCGGTCATCTCAACCGTGTCGGTTGAGGCGTCGTTCTCAATGAAATGTTGCTCTGGTGTGCCATAGCCTTCATACGCTTTCTTTTGCCAAGTCATCTTTCCAGCAAGGGGTAGAATGAAGCGAGGACCGATGAAGACATAAGGTCTGAAATTGCTTTTGGAGAAATAATGTGTGAGTATGGCTTGAACATCAACTTCTTGATATTCAGCATCGTATTGACGATAATAGTCTTTGTTTTCGTTAGAGGTTTGTCCGACGGCAATGGGGAAATTCACGATGTCGTAATTCAGTTGCATCTTGCGCATGGCATAATAGCCTTCGAGACTGATGGAGTTACTGCTGTTGAGCATGCGCTCCACGGTAAGGCCACCGATGAGACCAAAGTTGAATGGCTGATTGTATTTGGTCTTCGTACCACCGAAGTGAAGCCAATAGGTAGAAGTAAGCCCGCCAGAGAGCCCGATGTTATATTGTGCTTCTGAGGAGTTCACTTTGCTGCTGGCTGGCGTCAACGACTTTTTGAACTGGGCCTGGGCGCCTTGGGCAAACAAGAATAGCAAGGATAATATGGCAATTGTTCTTTTCATCTTCATGGATTTGTTATTTGTTATTCTGTGTAATCGCCTTGATGCACATCCGTCGGATTCTCAATGATGACGATGTCGCCAGGTTTGGGTAGCGTTTGGTGACCGTTAGTGGGGTTGAGCAACATGTCAAGGATATGGCCACCCTTGAAATAGATCATGTTTTCAATACCCCAAACGAAATTCTTGATGACGGGTTTGACAATGGTATCGGTGATGCCGGTTACGGTGTCGGTCTCAACGATGTATTCTTTGTCAATCTTGCCGGATATGATGTTGGCCTTCAAGGGATGGAACAAATGCGTGTGGATGATGTCGTAATAGTAGATGGTGAAATAAGGATCCTTACCCATGATATAGACGGTGTTGAAAACATCCTTATTCACATGTTCGTCGTCAAAATAGACAGGAGCCAGAGTGTCGGCAGCAAACAAATCATAATACTCATTGATGAGGGCAAAGGTGCTGTCGTTTCTTGACCTTTCGATTTCAGAGATTTCCAAAGAGCCTTGGGCGCTTTGATAATTGTAATAGAGATAGTTCAACTTGGCAATTCCCAAATGTTGTTCGAAAAACTTGAAGTATCTGTAACCATCGATGACACCTTCAGGTCTCATCCAATTACTCTCTGGAATACGGATGACCCTTGTCACGTTGGTATTGTCGGTCGTATACGATCCTTCAATTCTAGGTGGTTCGTCACCGAAATACAGACGGTTGTTACCAATGGCCTCAAGAAGCTCCTGTGGCATAAATTCGTTGATATTCGGGATTTGTTGATGCCCATAGAAGACGGTTCCGTTGTTGGCAGGGTCGTCTTTCAAACAGGAGGTGAACAACGCGAGTCCGCCTATAATAAACATTGTGCTGATCAGATGTCTTTTCATCTTTTTGTCGCTATGGCGTTTGTATTGTCTCATAGTTTGAAAAATAATCTGGCAAATATAAGGTTTTAGGGTTTACATTTTACAAAAATCGAACGGAATTTTTTGTGACATTATTGTAATGGGTTGGGTTTTATTTTGTTATGATGACTTTTTTCGTGATATTCTGCCCTCGACAACTGAATGTAAAACAATACATTCCGCTCCGACAAGCACCCAAATGATAGGGATGGTTGGCTTGTGGACCGGCAGGGATGACAAATTGGTCGACAAGTTGGCCTGTCATGTTGTAGACTTTGACGTCAATAGGTGTGGCGGTTGAGCTCGTCATGATGTTCATTGTTCCGTTGTTGGGGTTGGGAGCGATGTCAATGTTATTGTCCGGTGTATCGTTTTCTTCAACGCCATAGAAGGAACTGAGCAGCCAATAGCGTGTTTTCTTCCCTTGTGGGCAGCAGTCGTTGCTTACTGTGGCCTGTAGCCAAACGGTGTCTTCTATTTGGCTTAAGACATATACCTTGCAATGTTTGGCAGGGTCGCCAATTGGTTCCAACACCCAATCGACTTTGCTGTCTGGAAAGTTCCAAGAAACGGAATCCCATTTACATAACGGATTGTTGTCCCATAATTCGAACTCATAGGCCTTAATTTGGAATTCGGTGGCGGTGATGACCCAGTGGGGCGCCGTGTTGGCTGTGTCGGAGGGGTAAATGTCGGTGGGGTCGGGGCTATATTGCAGTTCAAGGTTGAGGTGGCGTATGGTGTAACAGCCTGTGGTATCGGGCACGGTGTCGGTGTAATAGCCAGAGGAGGTGTAGGTGTTGCCGTACCATTCGAAGGTGTCGCAATGTCCGGTCTCTGATACGGGTTCGCTGTCAACGAGGTCGCTCACAGTGAGGTTGAGTGTAACATAGCTCTCGCAGCCACTCTCATTGGTTACGGTATAAGTGTCGTGGTAGGTCCCTGGGCTGTCGTAATGCAGGTTGAAACCGTTCTCGGTGTAGTCGTCAGGACCTCTGAAACAGACCGCGTCATTGATTTCTTGGTCGGGGTCGCGGCGTAAGTCGATGTAGAAGTAGGAAGTGTTGGTGGTTGATGAGCCTCCACATGGGGGTTCTTCGGTGGTGACAGTCAGGGAGGCCACGAAAAACCCATGGTTTTCATAGTAATGAGAGACGGGGTTGTCAGTGCTTGTGGTGCCATCGCCGAAATCCCATATCAAGTTGTAGTCGATGAGGTTGATATCGGCACTGAAGGAGAGGTCTTCCAATATGCATTCTGTGATGGTGTCGTATGGGTTGACGGGTGTCTCGTTGACGGTGATGGAGGTGGTGAGGTCTGCAGCTTTCGATCCGGCCATATAAGCATAGCCTCGGGCATCGCCAAAGCCATAGATGTGGGCGTTGAAGCCGTTGGGACAGTTCAGCTGGTGAACCCCATGGTCGATTCTTTTTCGGTAGAAACTGTATCGGTTGTTGCCCTCCACGGGTTCAAATTGGCCGGAAGGCAATAGGTTGTTGTCGAGATACACTTGCCCCACATCCTGACTCTCAACAATGATGTTGACATAGTGATTGCTGATGTTGACGTTGTTGTGGTTGTAATTGAAAGTGGAGAATGTGATTTCTTCGATGCGCTGCTCGATGGGTGCAATCCATACCATAGAAGGAGCGCCATTGCCTGAGCCGTTGGAACTGGAGTTGAACAGATACACGGCACTGCGTTGAGTGGTCTCCAGATAACACGACTTTGCGTTGCTGTTCAGTTTGAAGACGTAGGACTGGTTGGCATTCAAGGTTTGGATCACGGTGCCATTGCGCCGTATCTCGTTGCCATCGGCTGCCGAGGTGATTTTGACGTAGTCCTCGTTGCGGTCGAGTGAGGATGTGACCACGAACTTCTTGCCCCATGAGCGCACGGGCATAGCTTGTTCAAAGACGCAGTCGGAGTCACTAAACGCTGTGGTGGGAATTAAGGTCAAGTTGTTACCATTGAAGATGGCGATTTTTTTGCAGTCGTGAGCCGTGACACGTGTGCCACTCAAATCACGCTGCCCTTGACTCATGTTGGAACGCACCTGATAGGCTTCGCCAGCGTTCAAGGTGATGCTAAAGGTCTGGTTGGCTTGGTGTCCGCCCAAGGTGTTCACCGAAGGTGTGATGTCGATTTCGGTGTCGTCTTCGGTGGCAATGATGACGAAAGCACTTGAAGGGTCATAACTGCCTGTCGATTGGTCGTAGGTTTGGATGATGTAGTCGTCGGCCAAGCCAGGGGTGGGTAGTACAAACGAGGCATCGAAAGAATAGGTGGCGATGTTGGCGCAATATACCGAAACGGTGTCGGTGGTAGTGATTTTAAGTCCTTTGTTTACGACGCGTTCATACTCGGAGTTTTCTATATACACTTGCTCTTCGTCAAGGTCAATGGAGAAGACGTCGTTGGCTTCCACGGTGAAGTCGCGAGTCCAGCCTGTGTTAGGATTGGTGATGGTGCCTTCGCAATCTCTTTTGGCACTGACGATTAGTTGGACGCGTACCCAACCCGTGGAAGGGACATCAGGGTGGTACTTGAATCCATTGGCGATGAAGGAAAGCCAAAATTCCTTGCCTTGGGTGGTGGCGTCTTGCGCGTAAGAGTTTTGTGTAGCCGTGGCTAATGCCAGAAGGAGTAGTAGTGCTTTACAGATATGCTTCATGTTGTGGTTTGATTAGTGCGTCACGATGACTTTCTTTGCGACAGTCCCGTTTCTTCCAGTGGCCACAAAGCAATAGATGCCCGAAGCTCTGGCGTTTAGGTTATAAGTTATAGAGTGTTTGTTAGCTGTGTTTTCTGTTTGTATATGGTCGATCAAGGTGCCACGCATGTCGTACACTTTGACTTCGACACGTCCATCCATTTGTTCAAAGTTGAGCATCATTTGTCCATTGTTGGGGTTGGGAATGACATCAAAAGTTCCCGACGAGAGGCCGTTCTCTTCTATGCCATAGAAGGAGCAGACCAACCAATAACGTTGCACCACGCCTTCTTGCGGTGCGCAGCGGTTGTGGACATGGGCTTCCAACCAAACGGTGTCTTCAGTTGGGTTGAGTACATATAGCTTGCAACTTTGGTTTTTGTTGCCAAAAGGTTCAAGTACCCAGTCGATGGGTTCGGCAAATTCCCAAGTAACGGAGTCCCAATAACAATGTGGATTGGTATCCCATAGGTGAAAGTCGTATGACGTGATTTGGAACTCGGTGGCAGTGATGACCCAGTGAGGAGCTGTGTTGTTAGGATCCAAGGGATAGATTTCGGTTGGGGTGGGGGTGTATCCCAATTCGAGGTTGAGGTGGACAATGCTGTCGCACCCCAAAGTGGTCAATAGGGTCTTCTCGTAGTTTCCTGTGGTGTAGTAGGTGGTGCCAAGCCATTGCAATGAGTCGCATTCCGTGATGTCGGTGATCGAGCCGTCCACGTTGCCACTGAGTGTCAGATGGCAATCGACGATGCTGTCGCAACCGTCGATGGTGGTGAATTGCTGATGATAGGTTCCACTGGCGGTGTAGTCTTGTCCATTCCAATGGAAGGTGCCGCAGGTGATGGTGTCGAAGCTGGTGTGTTGCGGCAGTCCCATGGTGAGGTGCATGGTGACGATGCTGTCGCAGCCGCCCAAGGTGGTGTAGGTGTATTCGTAATCACCTGGGGAATTATAGACCCGTCCGTCCCAAACATAGCTATTGCTACATTCGTGATGGCTGAATTCGTGAGTAATCTGTTCGTCTACCACAAGGTGCAGGTTGAGGATGCTGTCGCAACCGTTGGTGGTTTGCAGGCTGAGCTGCCGGTCGTACACACCAGGGTGGTCATACACAAAACTGAATCCATAGCCATCGTAAACGCCAGGCTGACCTTGCCAGCAACGGCTGTCGTCGATGGGGATGTGGTAGTTGGGGTGGGCTGTGATGTAAACCAACAACGAGTCTTGACATTCGCTGTGTATGGGGTTGTCTACAAGCTTGGCCAGGATGGTGTCGTTGTTGATACGAATGTTGTTGAAGCCATGGCCCGAGTAAAACTCGCCTTCGCAAACTTCATCGCTTTCCGTTATGTATTGTTGTGTGGCATCGATGTAGAAATAGGTGGTGTTGCTGGTTGTGCCAGTGCAGCCGCCTTCATTGGTGGTGATGAACAGGGATGCGTTGTAGATGCGTCGCTCGTGATAGGTGTGTGTCACGGGGTTCTCAGTGCTGGTGGTGCCGTCGCCGAAGTCCCATAAGAGGTTATATTCGGTGAAGTTGACATCGGCATGGAAGGTGATCTGCTGATCGACACAATAATCGAAAGTCTCGTTGGGCAAGACGGTCTCGTTGTTGATGGTGAGATGTGAGCTTAGGTCTTTGGCATTAGATCCCACCAGATAGGCATATCCCTTGGCGTCACCGAAACCATAGACATGGGCGTTGAATCCGTTGTCGCATGTGATGCGGTGAACGCCATGGTTGATGTCCATCCTTGCATAGCTGTAGTTGTTGTTGCCGTTGACGCGATGGAAGATCAGGGGTGAAATCTGTTGGCCGTCAAGATACACATCGGCGATGTCTTCCGTATTGACGATGATGTTGACGCTATGCGTATCTATGTTGATGTTGGGATGGTCGAAAGTGGAGAAGGTCACATCATTGATGCGCTGTTCCACAGGGGCTATCCATACCATCGAAGGGTCACCAAAGCCACCGAGATAGTTCTGGTCGTAGCTTGAATTGTTGTAGAGGTAGACAGCACAGGGATGAGTGGCTTCCAAGAAGCAGGAACCTTCTGCTTCATCCATATCGAAAGTGTAAGACTCTCGTGCCCTCAAAGTGACGAGAGGTTCACCGTTCATGGTAATTATGTTATTGTTGGCGCTCGAAGTGATTTTGATAAAGTCGCGATTGCGATTTCTGGAGCTAGTCACGACGAACTTTTTGCCCCATGAACGCATGGGCATGGCTTGTTCAAACACATGGTCATAGCCGTTGCCCTGGTTGATGGGTATGCAAGTGACGGTGTTGCCATTGAAGACGGCGATGCGCTTACAGTCGGCTGCTAGGATATGGGTGCCACTCAAATCGCGTTGTGCACCTGTCCGCACAGACCTGAGGTGGTAAGTCTCGCCAGCATTCATGGTGATGGTGAAGGTTTCGTTGGCAGGCCTTCCACCTAAGGTGGAGCAGGTCGGTGTGATTTCAATTTCTGTGTTGTCTTCTGTGGCCACGATGAGCAAAGCGCTGGTCTCGTTGTTGTAGACATAGGCATTCGTGCTGCCATCGCGTGATTGGTCATAACTCTGGATGTAATATTCATCGCCTAAGCTCTCAACGGGAAGCACGAATGATGCATCGAAGGAAACATGGGCGATGTTGGTGCAATAAACCGAAATGGTGTCGCTTGACTCCACTTTGAGGCCTTTCTGAGCAATGGTTTCATAGAGGGTTCCATTGTGGTATCCCTGTGTTTCAGGTATTTCTACAGTGGTAATGTTGTTGGCTCTTACGGTGAAGTCCGTGGACCATCCTGTCAAAGGGTTGGAGATGGAGCCTGAACAGTCGCGCTTGGCACTGATGAGGACCTGATTGATCACCCAGCCACCCAAGTCATGATCCTTGAACCCGTTGTGCATGAAAGACAGCCAGAACTCCTTGCCTTGGGTTGAAGTGTTTTGGGCTGAGGCTGTTGGCAAGCCGAGACAACTGATGAGGATTACTATGACAAAATACCTGAAACGTTTCATGGTGTTTATTGCATTGTGTAGAGACGGTGCATGCACCGTCTCTACCTAAAATCAACGATTATCTTTGTATGACAACCTTTCTGCTGGCGGTGCCTTCTTTGGTGGTGACGACAAAGAAATAGATGCCGTCGGCGTAGGTCTTGATGTCGTAAGGACAGGCAAAGCGACCATTGCTGTTGTAGGTCTCAAAGCTGTCGATTAACATGCCTCTCATGTTGTACACTTTCACCTCAGCCTTGCCGTCAAGTTGTTCGAACAAAAGCTGCATCTGACCGTTGTTCGGGTTGGGAACGACGGAGAAGGCTCCTGGGTTTGACGAAAGGTTATTGTCTTCTATGCCATAGAAGGAGCAGACCAACCAATAGCGTTGCGTGATGCCTTCTTGCGGAGCGCAGCGGTTATGGGCATGTGCTTCCAACCAAACGGTGTCTGCTACTTGGTCAAGCACATACACTTTGCAGTTGGTACCTCTGTCGCCAAATGGCTCAAGCACCCAATCGATGGGGTCGGCAAAGCTCCAAGTGACCGTGTCCCAATAACAATGTGGGTTGGAGTCCCAAAGATGGAAGTCGTATGAGTTGATTTGGAACTCGGTGGCCGTAACGACCCAGTGAGGGGCGGTGTTGTCAGGATCCAATGGGTAGATCTCGGTGGGAGTGGGGGTATATTCGAATTGCATCCGAATGGTCACCAAGCTGTCGCATCCTAGATGGTTCAGATAGGTGCGGTGATACGTGTCCGACTCGGTGTAGATAAGATCTTCATGGTCGGTGTAGACGATTTCGTGGCCTTCAGGATCCCAGAAATATTCGTTGCAAGTCACGATGTCGGGCGCGAAGGTCTCGTCTAAGTCATAGATGCTTAGGTGGAGATGCAGGATGCTGTCGCAGCCTTGTGCCGTCTGCAAGGTGTGGTTATATACGCCTTCGGCGGTCAGGGTTTGACCATAGAAGTCGTATGTGCCATTCTCGCAAATGGCGTCATAGATGTCTTTCTCCTTGTTGGGGTTTACGGTGATGGTGATGCTGACTTCCTCAGTGGTGAGTCCGTCGTTGATGACGCAAGTGTAGGTGGTCGTACCCACAGGAGGTGTGGCCACAGGATTCTGTGAGGTGGGGTTGCTCAGCGTGTTGGTTGGGCTCCAGCTGTATTCGTATACACCTGTGCCAGCTATGGGTAGGGCATGGAGCGAGGTTGATTCGCCTTCGCAGAGGGTGGTGTTGTCGGCCGACACCGTGGCACTCATATTGGAGCCGGCCATGGCAACGGCGACTTGTGCGGTGCTGCTGCAACCTCCTTCTAGGCTGGTGATGGTGACGGTGAACACCGTGGTTTCTTCGATGGTAACAGTCTGGGTGGTAGGGCTGTTGGGGTCGGTAACCATGTTGGCAGGCTCCCAATGGAAGCTGTAGTTGCCTTGCGGTTCCACTTCGACGGAGATGGTTGAGGTGCCACCATACATGACAGAGGCGGGCTCGGCCGTGGTTGTACCTACTGGGATGGCATAAACCCTAACAACTTCAACGATTTCATCATGGCAGACGCTGCTACCTGTGGCCACATGATGGGTCACCTCATAGCTGCCTGGTTCGGCGTAGGTGTGGGTGATGCTCTGTCCGCGTCCCGTTTCTCCATCGCCGAAATCCCATTCATAGCTGGTGATATCTTGCCCCGATGGGTTTGTCGTGCTTGTACTACTGAATTCGGTGGTTTCGCCGAAACAGACCTCAGTAAATGTAAAACTTGCTGAGGGCATGGCGTTCACTTGGATGTATTCGGTCTCGGCACTGCTCGACTCACCGCCTACGGTGATGGTGCAAGTGTAGATGCCAGCATTTTCCATGGTGCAGTTAGGAATGACAGGGTTCTGTTGGTTGGAGTTGAAGCCATTCGGTCCTGTCCAACTGAAGGTGGCGCCTGTTTGGTTTTGGGCAGTCAGTTGGATGGTCTCACCTACACAGTAGGGACCTCCACCGCTTACCAAAGGAGGCAGGATGCTGCAGTCGGTGGTGCCAGTGCCGACATTTTGGAACGAGATGTTGCAGGGGTCGTTTGAGTAGTTGGTGATGAGCAGGATATAAAACTGTCCATGCTCTGCGTTGTTGATGTGGCAATGCTCTGTAGGAGCGGTGCTGTAGCTGCAATCCACGATGTTGCTGCACGACAACAAGTCGCAAGCGGTGTTGATGTCATGGAAGGGTCCCCAGCAGTCAAAGTCGATGTCGACTTGAGGAGTGCTATACATGTAAATGTTCAAGTCGCCAGGCTCATCGATCAACAAGTAGTAAAATGCGGGGTTGGGGGCTGTGCTGAGACAGTTGGTGGATTGTCCTGGAGTGCCGCTACATTTGTAGGGTTCTGAGCAGGAGGCGTTATAGGTGTCGCCGCAAGGCGAACCCGAGTTGACGCCGGCAGGGAACTCATAAAGTCCGATGTCGGTGCAGAAGGGGGCAGCGGTCTCGCAGGTGGCATTATCCGTCCTCACGCCTCGTGTGAAGTCTTCATACAAAACCTTGAACACTTCATCGTCGATACCTTGACGCCATTCAACGAAGAGTTCGCCACGTTCTTCCTTGCCGAGATAGCTGAATTCGTTGAGTTGTTCGTAAAGGACGTTGTCATAAAAGAAATCGAAGTCAGAAAGTTCATCCGATGCGTCGTTTGTCACATACACATCGATGGTGTTAGGCACATTGGCATTCTTGTAGCAATAGTAGCCTTGGTCGAGAATGGAGCGTACCAAAAACACACGCTCCTCGATAGTGTGGATGTGCGACACGCTGAATTCAGACACCTTAATGAGCTTGGGCTGTTGTGCGTTGAGTATGAGTGGAAGGAACATGAACAGAAGTCCTGCCACAATGAGTTTACGTTTGCTTTGCATTGTTATTAATAAGGTAAGAAAAATATGGTTGTTATACTATTTCTGGATGACTACTTTCTTTGATACTGTGCCTTCCTTGCTTGTGGCAACGAAGAAGTAAATGCCTTCCGATTTGTTCTTCATGTTGTATAGGAACGAGCTTGGACCATTATTATTGTAAGTCTCGAAGCTGTCGATGAGCGTCCCCTTCATATCATAGACCTTGATGTTGACTTTGCCGGTGAGATACTCGAATTTGAGTTGCATCTGTCCGTTGTTGGGGTTGGGGATGACATCGAAGTTGGAGAGATTGCTTCCAAATTCCTCAATGCCGTAGAATGAGCATATCAACCAATACTTCTGTTCGATGCCTTCTTGCGGTGCGCAACGGTTGAAGGCATGGGCTTTCAGCCAGATAGTATCGTCGACGCGGTTCAGCACATACACCTTACAGCATTGTCCATGGTCGCCAAAGGGCTCAAGCACCCAGTCGGGAGCCTCATCGCATGACCATGCGACGGTATCCCAATGGCAGTTCGGGTTGGTGTCCCATAGGTTGAAGTCGTATGCGTTGATTTGGAATTCCGTGGCCGTGACCACCCAGTGGGGGACGGTGTCGGTAGCATCCATGGGGTAGATTTGGGTCGGATGAGGTGTATACCCAAGAGTGATTGTCTGGCTTACAAGGCTGTCGCAACCGTATTGGTTCTGGTAGGTACGGTGATAAGTGCCCGACATGGTATAAACGAGGTCTTCGTGGTCAGTGTAAGTGATTTCGTGGCCTTCGGGATCCCAGAAATATTCGTCGCAGGCTTCCACGTCAGGAGCATCCACTTCATCGTGGTCGTTGATGGTGAGGTAGAGTGTCACCTCGCTGTCGCAGCCATAGCTGTTGACGTAAGGATGCGTGTACACCGTACTATGGTCAAAGGTTATATCCACGTTATAAGTGTCGTTTTGCCAGCGGTAGGAGTCGCAGCTGGTTTGTCTCTCTTCAATGCTGTAGCTGGGTCGGAGCTCAAGGTTGAGCACCAAGGTGCTGTCGCATAAACCAGCGTATGAAAGGGTGTCGTAATAGGTTCCAGTCTCGTAATAGGTGACTCCATTGGAGGCCCAAGTGTATTCCGTTGCACATAACGACACGTTGTAGGTCTTGGAGTTATAGTCAGATTGGTCGACATGGAGCATTACCACGCTGTCGCAGCCCAAGGTGGTCTCGAAGAGATAGGTGTAGGGATAGGTGCTGGGTTGCAGGTAGTCTCCTTGGTAATAATAGCCGGGGCCACCTTCGCAGGTCGATTCCCAAAGCTCCACTTCGTAACTCGGGTCCTGGATGAGGTTGAGCTTGATGATGCTGTCGCAACCGTGTACCGATTCAAGCATGTGGTAATAGATACCTGATGCGCTGAGGGCTTGGTCGAAGAACATATAGTGTTCGCCTTGACAGAAATGGTCGGTGATGGGAGTCTCATAGATGTCCCAATTGTTTAAATGCAAGTGGATAGTGCTGTCGCAGCCGTACTGCGTCTGGATGGTATGGTCATACACACCTGGAGTCTGCAGGTCTTCGCCGAAGAAGTTGTAAATGTCGTTCTCACAAATGGTTTGGTAGATGTCGGATTCTTCGTTGGGGTGAACCATGATGGTCACATTGACATTTTGGTTGGTGATGCCGTCGCTGACGGTGCAGGTATAAGTGGTAGTGCCAACAGGAGGGGTGGCGACAGGATTCTGTGAGGTAGGATTGCTCAATGTATTGGCAGGAGTCCAGTTGAAGGTGTAGTTGCCTGTTCCACCAGAGGGCTGGACGTGCAGTGTGGTCGACTCGCCTTCGCAGAGCTCATAAGCATCGGCAGAGGCCAAGGCGGTCATGTTGGAACCTTCCATGCTGACCGTGACTTGAGCGGTGCTGCTACAGCCGCCTTGGGGGTTGGTTACGGTGACGGTGAAGGTTTGAGTGGCTTGCAACGCCACGGTCTGCGTGGTTTGTGCATTGGGATTGACCACCATATTGGCGGGCTCCCAATGGAAGTTGAACGATCCTGTGGTTCCCGCAGAAGCTGTAAGAGTAGCTGTGCCACCATACATGACAGTATTGGGCGTTGCCGTAGCCGATGCCACGGGAGCGGCATAGACGGGGACGGTTTGCGTCTTCGTGCTTGTGCAATGCCCGTTGCCACAAGAGGTGGTGAGCGTCACAGTGTAGTTGCCTGCGTTAGCGTAGGTGTGCGTGACGTTTTGTCCGCTTCCTGTCTGTCCATCGCCAAAGTTCCATTGGAAGCTTTGGATTTGCTGGCCGCTGGGGTTGGTGGTGGAGGTGCTGGTGAATTGGGTTGGTGTGCCGCGGCAAACAGAGGTGTAATTGAAGTTTGCTGTTGGTTGGGGATAGATGACGACAGCCTCGGTGGTGGCGCTGTTGCTTTGTGAACCAACAGTAATGGTGCAAGTGTAGGCACCAGCCATATTCAAGGTACAGTTTGGACGCGTGGGGTTCTGTTGGGTGCTGGTGAATCCGGCAGGACCAGTCCAGCTGTAGGTGGCACCTGCCTGACCTTGGGCGGTCAGGTAGATGGTCTCGCCTACGCAGTAGGGACCGCCGCCGCTGACCAACGGAGGCAGAATGCCGCAGTCGGTGGTACCAGTACCCGCAACTTTACTGAACGAAATATTGGTCGTTTGGTTCGAATAGTTAGTGATGACAAGGATGTAGTACTCTCCAGTCTGAGCGGTAGCAGGAATCAAGCAGTGCTCGGTATGGGCTGCGGCATAACTGCAACTGACAACCTTATTGGATGTCAATCCATTGGGACAAGGAGAAGACGGGTCCGTGAAAGGTCCCCAACAACAGAAGTCGATGTCGACACTTGGCGTGCTGTACATGTAGATGTCGATGTTGCCTGGATTCAATATACGCATATAGTACCAGGCAGGGTTAGGTGTGGTGTAGAGGCAGTCGTAATCAGGGCCAGACTCGCCGCTACCCGCATTTACGCCAGCCGGGAACTCATACATGCCGTTGTCGGTACAGAATGGGTCGGCATTGGCACAGGTGTTGTTCTGCCTCGAACGGATGTAATAATCCATCATCAGCGAAGAGACAAACTCAAAAGGAAGTGCTCCCTTATATTCTGCAGCTACTTCAGCGGCTTGCTCCTTGCTCATGCTAGAGAAGTCGCTGGCGTTTTGCTCACGGAAGTCAGCAAAGGTTTCCGCTAAATTGATGCCTTCGTAGCTGTTGCTTGCACTAATGACAAAGAAGCCATCTTGTTCGCCATGGATGACGTCGAAGCGACCGTCGGTCATCAGATTGTAAAGGAAGAAGACGCGCTCGTCGAAGTTGGCGATGTTGGTGATGTCGAACGAAATCGTTGGCTCGTTCACAGTCGTTCTGTTCGGCTGGGCCATTGACTTCAAGGGCAATAACGCCAAAAGCAATGCTGCCACAAATAATTTGATGAGCTTATTCATATTTCTTTGGTTTGTTTGTTGATATTCGATGAATTATTGCATTACGTTCACGCGTTTGACAAGGATGCCTTCTGTCGTGTAGATGCGGATGAGGTAGCTGCCTACGCCGAATTGTGCCATCTCAATTTGGGCTTTGTCGCCTTCCACTTCGTGGTCGTAGACGGTCTGGCCGAGGATGTTCATCACGGTCAGGCGTTGCAAGCCTTCAACCTCGATGTTCACGATGCCATTGGTCGGGTTGGGATAGATCTTGGCTTCGATGCCAAACTCTTCAAGGTCGGTGGAATTCTTCACGTTGACGGTCAACGACTGCTCCGATAGGCCGCATTCGTTTTCGCCCTTCACGCTGATGTTGGCCTCGCCTTTGTAAGTCTCGCTCCATGTGACAGTGATCTGGCCATTGTTGGCCTCGATGCTACCCGCGTCTTGAGGCTCGATGCTCCAAGTGCAAACCATTGTAGATAATGGGTTCTCGTCTGTGGTGGAATAGGAGCTGACAGGTGTCAGGCGCACGTCTACTTCGTTGTCGCCATCGATGGATTCGAGTGCGGGCGAGTAATTCATGCTCAGGTTCAGGTTGACGATACTGTCGCAACCCATAGCGTTGATGAACGATTGCTCGTAGACTCCGCTTTGGGTATAGACTGTGCCGTTCCAGTCGTAGCTGTCGCAGGCTTCTGCAATGAGTTCGACGGTCGAAATGTCGTTGATGGTCAAATGCATGACCACGGTCGAGTCGCAACCATGGATGGAGGAGAAGGTCTTCTCATAGATACCGCTCATGGTGAAGGTCTCGCCGTCCCATTCATAGCTGCCGCAGGCGGTTTCTTCCGTTTCCACGTTGTAGCTGTCGATGAAGCTGAGGTGCATGACCACGGTCGAGTCGCAACCATAGACGCTTGGCAGCACTTGTTCGTAGTCACCGTCTTCGGTGTATTCGATGCCGTTCCATGTGTATGAGCCGCAAGCACTCATCTCAAACTCGGTGTTTTGCAAAGGATGGATGGTAAGAGCCATGTCTTGTGAAGCATCGCCGCAGCCGTAAGGCGAGGTGGCAGTGAGGGTCAGCGTGACGTAGCCATTGGCTTTGTCTTGTTCGCCAGGGGTGTAGTTGGCGTTGACGTCAGTGGGACGGTCGAAGCTGCCGTCGCCCGAGGTGGTCCAACTGACATTGCCAGCCTCATCGACTATGGCGTTGACTTCGTAAGTCTCTCCTTCACAGATACTGGCTTCGGTTTCCATTTCGATACTCGCAGCCTCGTGGAAGTTGATGATAACGTCATCGCTGAGGGTCTCTCCAGCTTCGTTGGTGGCGGTGAGGGTCAAAGTGACGGTCTTGTTGGCTAAGTCTTGCTCACCAGGTGAATAAACGGGGTTGAGGATGTTGGTTTCGTTGAAGCTGCCGTCGCCGTTGGAAGACCAACTCAAGGTCTCGTAGCCAATTACATTGGCTTCCAACTGTGCGGCCACTTGGCAGATGTCTTGGTCGGCACCGGCGTTGCAGGCAAATGAGATGTGGCGCACGGGAAGGACGACTTCATCGATAAATACATGGTCGCTGCCTGCCGTTCCGCTGCCGTCTTTCACATATTTCCATGTGAACACGTGCTCGCCTTGGGTGACGGTGAAACTCGCCTCGCGCCAGATGAGGTTGCCGTTCCATGCTTGCATTTCCGTGCCGTCGATGTAGAATTTGAGGTAGTCGCTGTTGTCGCAGTCAGTCTTTCTGTAGAAACGGATCTCATCAGTCTCGTTCTCCACTTCGAAAGGTAGGCTCAAGGTCGAGGTGGCATTGAGGCCAATGACACCCGATTGCAGGCAGTATTGTCCGGAATAGGGGTCGGTGGTAGTGATGGTCCATGGATGGTCGGGGTCGTTTTCCCAGCCCAAGTCGCCCATACCATTTTCAAAGGTGGCGTTTTCGAGACCTACGCGGTGCGAGAAGTTGCCTTCGTTAGCATAGTTGCCTGCTTGGGCTTGGAGCGTGAATTGGGCCGCCTCACCTCTAGGCATGGTGGCGGCCACACTGACGACGAACGACAGCTCGATGGTTTCACCAGCGTCGACGGTGGCAGTGGTGACTGCGGGATTGCTGATGGTGATATACTCTTGCGTGGCGGTGGTCAAGGTAGCCACGACGTTGTGGGCCATGGAGCCGCCGTTGTTGGTGTAGCTAAAGGTAAGTTCGGCGTTCTCGCCAGGGTCAAGGCGACCATTGGCGTTGCCTTTGTTGATGATCCCGTCGTCGATGGTCATGTGGTCGGAGACTTTCAGGTTGGGCGCATAGGCGTTGATTGTGAAGTTGTCCGTCCATGTGTGGCTGCCACTGACCATGGTCAATACAAACTCAATGCGGGTGTCGTTGGGAATGGCGTCAGAGACGGTGATGCCAAACACCTCGGTTAAGTCGACGGTTTGGTTGGGGTTCAGCGCCGGGATGGTCGTTGTGTTCTCATTGATGGTCACATACAGCGGTTGTCTGACAGTGAGGGTGGCGTTGGCAAGTGTCGAAGCGATGTTGCCCGTGTTTTTGATGGTCATGTCGAAGGCGGCCTGTTCGCCGTATTCGAGTTGACCGTTGTTGCCGTCGTTGACCGACACTTCGTTGAGGACAAGGTTAGGCTCGCTAATGACGTGAATGGTGCCCACATAGCGGAGCTTGTCCTGCTTGGTGGCAACAATGGTGATGTTGGTATTGGAAGGTTGTGCCTGGAAAGTGATGCTTTGTTGGTTGCCGGTGGCAGTGGCCACGGCGAGGATGTTATTGTCACGGGTAAGGGCGATGACGGCACCTGCAGTGGCCGTGACGTTGATGCTGGTAGTGGCTGCCGTGATTTGCGTCGGATGGTTGACCGTCAAGGCGGTAGGCACTTGCGTGTAAAGCGTCAAGAAGGCGTCGCAGTGTGCAGTGAACATCTTATAGGTGATAGCCTTGTTGTCGTAGTTGTAAGGCCATGAACTTTGACGCAAGAAATATTTGCCTGCCACATTACCAAAAGCGGGTCTCCAGTTGCCTTCGTAGTTGGCGTAGGGACCGTAGTCGGGCATGAATTGAGGATCATATTGGTCATACATGCCCCAGGCGTAGGCGTCGTTCACAAAAGAGTAGGAGGTCTGGGTGGGTCCGATACAGCCCACGGCACCAGCGTTCTGTCCGTTGGAGGTGCGGCGCATAAAGGCTTCGATGAGGCATTCGGGAGTGTGGTCAAAGGTACCCGTCTGGCAGTTAATGGTGTTGACGAAGGTCATCTTGCCTACATTGTTCATCTGGGCCACGTTGCTTGTGCTGAAGTCGGGTTCGCCCCAGCCTTGGTAGTAGCCGTGGTCGCGATGTTGAAGCAGCATGGAGCCGCTATTGACGGCGTTCACGACTTGTGCGGCGGTGCCGCCCGTCCATCCACCGAGTTCGCTTGGTGTGGCAGGGATGTAGCCCATCCCGTTAGGTCCGAAATAGTTGACGACCATATAGGTGTTCTGGTTGCTCGACCATTGGTTGCCTGGGTTGCCTTGGTAAATGGCGTTGATGCGCACGGGGTGCTTGCCTTGGTTGCGCCAATAGCCACCGACCACTTCGGAGCAGATTTGGAACCAGCGTTGGGTCTGCCAACCCAAAGCGGTGATGGGTTGGTCGTAGGTGGAAGGTTCCATGTTGGGGTTGGTGAATTCGTATTCGAGTTGCTTGCTAACCATCATCTGGGCTTCGTTGGCGTTGGCTGCAACCAAACGCGAGAAGGCCATCTCTGGCATCATATCGCCGTCGACGTCGGAGTAGGCGTTGTCAGTGATGCAGTTGCCATAACTTGACGAGTGGTAGGTGTATTCGGCGGGGATACCCACGCTCATGTTGCTGTTGTGGTCACCAAGGAGCAAAACAGCAACGGGTGGGATGTCCCATGTGTTGTAGGCATTATGGAAATAGGCCTTCATCTGGTCGGTAGTGGTACAGCCCATGTCGCTGAGGCTCTTCACTTCGGTGAGGATGCCTTGTTGGATACGGTAGTCACGCAGTTGGTTGGCATAAGTGCGGAAGCTCTCGTTGTTGGGGATGACGATGAGGTATTCGCAACCCGTGGGGCGGTCGTTCACCCAATGCTGCATGCGTGCTTCATAGTCCACGGTGGGCAGTTGGTTGTAGTTGGCCAAGTTCTGCATGAGGATGGGATCCCAATAAGGTGAACGCAGGCGGGTGTCGCCAAATTCACCATTGCCTCCATCAAAGCGCACATCGAACTGGAGGTCGTCAAAAACGCGAAGTTCCTTCGTCACAGGGTTGTATTGGAAGGGTATCACGGTGACGGCCACGGTCTGCACCCCACGAAGACTGAAGGGCTCCGAGATGGTGATGGGCTGTTCAGGGAAAAAGGCGTTCTTATTGTATACGTTGAGGTTCTTTTCGTATGTATCGGCACTGTCGTCGGTGTCGAACTTGATAGGTGCTGCGGGCAACAGGTCAACGTTGGCAACGGTGATCATGCTGCGGTAGCCCATCTCAATGTGGGCGGTGGCACCGTTGGGGACTGCCACGAAACGGCTGAAAGCGGGCAGGTTGGGGTCGCCAGGGTTGGCGGGCAAGACAACGCCCGTGCCACCTTGGATGACATCGCCGGTATAGCCGTTGTCAGTGATGTTGAGGATGCTCATCTGCTTTAAGGCATGACGCATCGAGAGGTTGGAACGGGTGTTTTGCACAACGCTAAGACCTTCTTTTTCGGCTGAGTTGTTGAAGGTGAAATCGCGTGTCTGTGCATTCAACGCCATGGCCGAAATCAGCAGGATGGCGACGGTTAAGATACGGAAAGAGAACTTCATGATATTGTTGTTTTGATTGTTTGACAACTTATTTATAATAAAAAAGCGCGTAAAGATACGCACTTTTTTGGAATAATGAAGCTTTTTTCCGCTGAAATGCAGATTTTTTTGCTTCAAATAGATGATTTTTAATGCTTTTCTACATTTTTATGATCTTTCTGCTTCGACGTAACCCGTTTTGCTCCACCACGATGTTGTATATGCCAGCGGGACGGTTTTTAAAGGAAACGACCTTGGAGTTATGCTCAGTAAGTACGAGACGTCCGTTTGCGTCGTACACCTGCACAGTGAAGTCACCCTCCTGCTCCAAGCCAAGGGTGACCTGGTTGGTGGTGGGGTTGGGGTGGATGTCGAGCGGCAGGTCGGCCTGTTCGGCGGTCTCGTCCAGATGATAGGGTAGCATAAGGTAGTCAATCCATACGGCATCCATGCCTCCGTTGACGGAGTTGTCCTTGGTGTAGCGCCATGTGTAGGTGTGGCGACCGGGCAAGACCCTGAAACTGTGTTCGGTCCAGGTGTGCTCGCCCGACCAACTGCCTTCTTCAATGCCGTCTATGAAGAATGAAAACCAGTCCCAACTGTTTTCGGTCGACACTTTACAGTAAAAGGTGAAGTAGCCGATATCGTCAGAGGTGTATGTGAAACTCAATAGGGTCGTTTCTTCGTGTGTGATGGCACCCGACTTGGCACTATAGTCGCCGTGATAGGCTATCGTGTTGTCGATCGTCCATGGATGGTCGGGGTCGTTGGTCCAAAAGCCAGGCTCGAAATAGCCATTCTCAAAGCTTTCTTCCACGAAACCCACAGGACAGGCATATTCGAGGTCCTCGATAAGCCCTTTGGTGGAGGCTTGCAAGGTGAGATGGATGTAAGGCGATTCGCCAGCGATGTATTCTACAAAGAGGTCGAAACTAACCTCGGTAAAGGTGCCAACGGGGATGTCGTCTAAGCTGACTTCTGGGGTGATGATGCGCACATAGCCTTCATCGTTGTTTAAGGCAATGGTTGGGTGTTCGGCTATGTAGTGGCCCTCATTGGAGATGCGGAAGGTGAGTGTGGCATATTCGCCAGGGTCGAGATGATGGTCCCCATTGCCTGTGACGTCATCAATGTTAATGAGTTGTACTGCGAGGTGAGGGGACTCGATGGCGAATTCATAGTTCCTCTCATGGCTGCCGTAGCCGAAATGCGTGGTAATGGTGATGGGGATGCGGGTCATGTCGGGAACTGCATCGCTGATGTCGAAACGGAAGGCGTCTTCGAGAAACATGGAAGCACCGCCAGCCAAGGCGCCTATGGGCATTTCGCCTTGAATAATGTCTATGAATTCTGAATCCGAGGATAAGACAACCGAACCGGCTTCACTGGGGTTGAGGCCCACATTGGTTAGATGGATGGCAGCCGTGACCGTTTCGCCATAGTGTAAGGTTAGGCCACCATTGTTTACTGCGAGGCTGTCGACCACCACAAGGGGCTGACCGTAAGGGTCGATGGGGATGTCTTCTTCAAGACGCAGCAGGTTGAGTCCGGTGATGGTGAGGTGAATGGCGTTGCCGAAGACATATTCAGGTATGTCGATGGTTTGCTCTTCGCCCGTTCCTGTAGCAGTAGCAAGGATCTTCACATGACCTTCTTCAACAGTGGTCAGTGCAATCTGTGAGCCTTCGGGTGCGGTCACATGGAAAGGTACAAAGCATGAGAAGGAGGGATCGTGTTGCGCCACAATGGGTTGGGGTACCTCGGTGAAGATGCGTAAGAAGGGGTCGCCGTGGGTGTGGAAGGTGACGTAGGTGCACGAGCGCATTGATTCGTTGGTACTGGGAAACACCTGCATCTCCAAGAAGTATTTGCCTGCCACATTGGCGAACGAAGGCATCCATGTATCGGCATGAGTGGCAAAGGGACCATAGTCGGGGAGGAAGCTGGAGTCTAAAAGGTCCCAAAGGCCATAAAGGTAGATGTCGTTGGCGTAGGAGTAGGTTTGGGCTGCTGGTGCAATGGCGCCCACGATGCCGGCCTTGTGGCTGTTGCGGGTCATGCGGAGCAGTCCTTCAAGGAAACAGGTTTCCGAAGTATAGTATTGTCCAGTACGGCAGTTGACGGAGATGAGATAGCTCATTTTGTCCGCATTTTGGATGCCGTCGAAGTCGCTGACGAAGATGTTGGGCTGGTACCATTTGTTGTTCCACCCATGGTCACGGTGCTGGATGAGGTAGCATCCGTTATTGATGGCATCGATCACTTGTTGTGCGTTGCCACCTGTCCATCCGCCCAACTCGGCAGGCGTGGCAGGGATGTAACCTAAGCCGTCGGGACCGAAATAGGACACCAAGGCGGCGGTGCCTGGCGCAGTCGACCAGTCGTGACCAAGGTCGCCGGCATAAATCTCGTTGATGCGCGACGGTATCTTGCCATGTTGGGTCAGGAAGCCGCTCACTGTGGCGATGCTGATCATGAACCACTTGTCGTTTTGCCATCCCGCTGCCGTCAGCGGATGACCATAGTAATACTCGTCCATGACGGGGTTAGTGTATTCATAATCTATCTGCTTGTCGATGAGGAGCGAAAGGTCTTCGTAGGATTGCGCAATGATGCGCGTGAAGCACATGTCGGGCAACTCGTCATCGTTGACGTCGGCGTAGGGATTGTCGGAAAAGATGTAGTTGTCCTTGGGGTGTGGCGTCCAATATCCGGGTACGTTGGTCTGCGTGTCTTCGTTGCACTCACCAACGAGGCACACCGCCACGGGCGGGATGTCCCAGTTATGGTAAATGTTTCTGAAGCCTTGCCTGATGGAGTTCTGGTCGGTGCCAATCTCGGTGATGCGCATCACTTGGGTGACAATGCCTTGACGTCGGCGGTAGTCGGCGAGCTCCTGGACGGAGTTGTAGTAAACGTCGTCATCGGGCGTGACGATGAGGTATTCGCAGCCCATCGGTCGGCTCTGTGACCAACGTTGCATCCTCGCTTCATAGTCAATGGAGGGCAAGCAGTCGAAGTTGAGGATGTTGTTCTTTAAGATGGGATCCCAATAGGGCGAACGTAAGCGGTCGTCACCGAAGTGTCCGTTGCCACCCTCAAAACGGATGTCTATGTCCAAATTATGGTGGACTACCAATTCACGGGTGGCCGGGTTGTATTGTAAGGGGCAGAGGCCGAGATGAATCACATCGACACCGCGCAACTGCTGCGGTTCGGCTACGCTGAAGGTTTTGTTGGGGAATAGGGCGTTGGTGTTGTAACACACAGGGTCTTTATAGAAAGGCAGCGAAGGGTCGTTTTCGCACTGGCTACCCACGGCAGGCCTGAGGTTGATGCCAGAAAGGCATTCGTCACGGCTTGTCCTTACCTCGACAACAGCTCTTGCACCTTGTGGTATGGCCACAAAGCGACTGAAGGTAGGTACATCGGGCTGCCCGTATTCATTGGGTGCCACAATGCCTCGTGTGGAGATACTATGCATCAGTTCACCTTCAATACTTACCGTATCGATGCTGAATGTGTCCAGCCCGAAATGAAGGCTGAGGTGATTTTCGTCAGAAGCTGTGACGGTAAAGGTCTGGCCAATGGAAAAAAGTGGTAAGACCACAAGCAGGAACAAAGCGAATATAGGGTGTTTCATATTAGGACGTTTTTGTAAAAACCACAAAATGAGGCTGTAAAAGTACAAATTTCTTGTAAATAACAAGAAAAAAATAAAAAAGAGCTGCCATCAGACAGCTCTTTTGCTAAAACTAGTCCCGTAGGGACGCCATATCCGTAAGCAGGCGACGTGAGTCCCTGCTTTTACGCATGTCCCGTGGCCGTACAGGGCGAATAGCCTACACGGCCGCGCGGCCATATAGATCACAGATCACACAATCCCCGTAAATCCCATAAACGCCAAGGCCAAAATGCCGGCGGTAATCAGGGCGATAGGAGTACCCTTCATGCCCTTGGGAGGCTCCATCAGGTCGATGTGCTCACGGATGCCGGCAAAGATGACCAAGGCCATAGCGAAGCCGAGGGCGATGCCGACGGCATAGACGATGGACTCGCCGAGGCTCAGCATGTGGGCCACGCCGCCATAGTTGAACTCCTTGGTGACCACGGTCAGCGACACGCCGAGGACGGCGCAGTTGGTCGTAATCAGAGGCAGGAACACGCCGAGGGCGGTGTACAATGACGGACTGATTTTCTTCAGGATAATCTCCACCATCTGCACCAAAGCGGCGATGATGAGGATGAAGGCGATGGTCTGCAAGAAGGTCAGCTTCAAGGGAATCAGGATGTACTGGTTCGTCAGCCATGTCACGAGGGTGGCCAGGGTCAACACGAAGATGACGGCTGCGCCCATACCCAATGCAGTGGAGGTCTTCTTAGAGGTGCCCAAGAAAGGGCAGATACCCAGGAACTGGGAGAAGATCACATTGTTGACCAAGATGGTCGATAAGATAATGATAAGGTATTTCATGGCTTAGTGACTTTCTTTTTTGAGTTTGTTGACGATAGCGATAACGAAGCCGAGGCAGATGAAGGCGCCAGGAGGCAGGATGAACACCAGGATGTTGGCCGTCTCAGGCAGGATGCCGAAACCGAAGATGGAGCCGCTGCCGAGGAACTCACGGATGCAGCCCAACAGGGTCAGGGCGAAGGTGAAGCCCAAGCCCATGCCAAGGCCGTCCAACAGCGAAGGCCAAACGGGGTTCTTGGAAGCGAAAGCCTCAGCACGACCCAGCACGATGCAGTTCACCACGATGAGGGGGATGAAGAGGCCGAGGGTCTCATAGATGTCGGGCACGTATGCCTGCATGACGAGTTGCACCACCGTCACAAAGGAGGCGATGACCACGATGAAGCAGGGGATACGTACCTTGTCGGGGATGAAGCCCTTCAGCAGGGAGATGAAGATGTTGGACAGCACCAGCACGAAGGTGGTGGCCAAACCCATCGACATGCCGTTGATGGCACTGGTGGTCGTTGCCAAAGTCGGGCAGCAGCCCAACAGCAACACCAGGATGGGGTTTTCTTTGATGAGGCCTTTGGTAAAGGTTTGCAGGTTCTTACTCATTGCTTTGTCCTCCTTCCGTTTCATTGTTCTCCTCAGCTGGAGCCGCTTCCATAGCTGAAGCTGCTTCCTTGGCGGGAGCGTTGTTCATGAATTGTGCCTTATTGGCCATGAAGGCTTGGTAAGCCTTGTCGACCGCCTTCGAGAAGGCTCTCGAAGTGATGGTGGCCGCTGTGATGGCGTCGACGTCGCCGCCGTCTTTCTTGACGATCAGCTTGAAGTTGTTGGGGTTCTTGTCGACGAACTGGTCCTTGAACTTGCCGGTCATGTTGGCACCGAGGCCAGGGGTCTCGGCGTGTGAAAGCACCGACGTGCCTTTGATGGTGCCGTCGGCGAGGAAGCCGACCATCATGTCGATCTTGCCACCGAAGCCGCCTTCGCTGGTCTTGACGGCAGCACCTTTAAAGTTGCCGCTAGCATCAAAAGCGAGGTTGCATGGGAAGGACATGTCGACACCTTCGTAGTTGTATTGCATCGTGTCGGTCTTGTAGGTGATTTCGCCCTCCAAAGGCAACACGGCTTGGATGGCTGCTTCATTCTTCTTCTGGTCGACTTGGGCGATAGTGTCTTTGGTCACGCCATACACCAAGCCGAGTACGCCGCCCGACACCGCTGCAATGACGAGCAGTGCCACGAGCATATTAATTAAAGTGGATGGTTTCTTTGCCATGGCGATTAGTTTTTAGAGGGTTTGACAACACCGAACACTTTGGGCTTGAAGGCCTTGTTGATGAGCGGCGTGAAGGCATTCATGATCAGAATGGCGAACGACACACCCTCGGGATAGGCACCCCACAGTCGGATGACGACTGTGATGACACCGATGCCAAAGCCAAACAAAAGTTTGCCTCGTATCGTCATCGGCGAGGTCACCATGTCGGTAGCCATGAAGAAGGCACCGAGGATGAGACCGCCGTATACCAGATGATACCAAGGAGCTATGTACTGCGTCGGGTCAATGAGATAGCAGATGCCCGTGAAGACGAACACGGTGAGCAAGATGCTCAATGGGGTAACGATTTCGATGACCTTGCGGCAAATGAGGTAGATGGCGCCGAGCAACAAGGCGATGGCACAGACCTCGCCGAAGGCACCTCCACGGTTACCTAATACCATGTCGAGGAACTGCAGGTTGCCCGCTTCGGCCAACGAACCGACGCCCGCTTCTTTCAAGATGCCGAGCGGGGTGGGACCCGTGACGGCGTCAGCGAAGAAGCCTTTGTCAAATATAGGTGCGGCCTGCGGCCAGGTGGTCATGGCGGTCGGGAACGACACAAGCATGAACACACGGCCTACCAAGGCGGGGTTGAAGGGATTCTTACCCAAGCCACCGAAAGCCATCTTACCGATGCCTATGGCAACAATGCTACCCACGATGGCCATCCAGATGGGAAGGTTGGCGGGCACGTTGAAGGCCAACAAGAGACCCGTCAGTGCGGCCGAACCGTCGTTGATGGTCAATGGGCCTTTGATGAGAAATTTCTGAATGAGCCATTCAGTCAGCATGCAGGTGGCCATCGTGATGAGAGTCAGGCGAAGGGCATACCAGCCGAAATAGTAAATGGCCACAAGCAAGGCGGGAACCAAGGCGAGGAGCACTCGATACATGATCTTCCTCGTGTTTTCCGTCGAATGCACATGCGGCGAACCTGATATTGTGTATTTATTCATATTTCAAATTTAAGATTTAAAATTCAAAATTCATTTCTGATTACGCGCACGGATAATGGCACCGGTCTTGGCCTTGCCGTAACGGATATAGTCGAGCAGCGGGATATTGGCGGGGCAGGTGAACTCGCAGGATCCGCATTCGATGCAGTCCATGATGTGGTTCTTCTCGGTCTCGTCGAAATCGTTATGCTTGGCCACCTTGTGGAGCAGGAAAGGTTGCAGACCCATGGGGCAGGCTATGGCACAGCGGCCACAGCGGATACAGTTGGTCTGACGACGGTCTTGTGCTTCCTTGAGGGTCATCAATAGGATGCCCGACGTGCCTTTCATGCAGGGGAAGTTGGTGACCGACACCGACTTGCCCATCATGGGGCCGCCGTTAATGACATCTGTGATGTCTTCAGGCAAACCTCCGGCGGCCTCGATGAGGAGGTCGGCAGGGGTGCCGAAGCGCACGCGGAAGTTGCCCGGGTTTTTGACCGACTTGCCCGTGACGGTGACGATACGCTCAATCAAGGGCTTGTTTTTCTGCACGGCTTCGTAGATGGCGTAGGTCGAAGCCACGTTGACTACGACGCAACCCGTCTCGATGGGTAGCTTGCCCGACGGCACTTCGCGGCCAGTGATGGCTTTGATGATCTGTTTTTCGCCGCCTTGTGGGTATTTGGTCTTCAAGGGCTGCACCTCGATGCCAGCGTACAAGTCCTTATGTTCGTTGATGGTCTTGTCGAGCAGCTCGATGGCTTTCATCTTGTTGGTCTCGATACCGATGATGCCTTTCTCGGTGCCTACGCCTTTCATCACGATCTTCACACCCATGAGGAACTCTTGGGTCTTTTCGAGAAGAAGGCGGTAGTCGCAAGTCAGGTAAGGTTCGCATTCGGCCGCGTTGATGATGACATATTCGGCTTTCTTGCCTTCGGGAACCATCATCTTGATATGGGTGGGGAAGGTGGCGCCGCCCATGCCGACGATACCGCATTCCTTTACTTTATCGATGATTTGTTTGGAGTCCAGTTTGATGTCGGTGAGCAACTCGTCGGTGACGAGGATGCCATCAGCCCATTCGTCTTGCTCTTCACGGTCGATGAAGACGGCGGGCTTGTAGTAGCCCGTGTGGTCCATCACCACGTCGACTTTGGCGACGGTGCCGGTGGCAGGGGAGTGGACGTTGGCAGAGACAAAGCCCTTGGCCGTGCCGATGAGCTGACCCGTCAGCACGCGGTCGCCTTTGTTGACGATGCATTCAGCCGGTGCGCCGAGGCATTGTCCGAGCGGGACGATGATCTGCTTGGGCATCGGGAAGTCTTGTATGGGCTTGTCGGCCGAAAGCTTGTTCTCTTCCGGATGGACGCCGCCCTTCTTAAAGGTCTTTATCGGGTTCATGCTGTGACGGTGTTTTCGGGTTTGACTTCAGTTTTCACTTCCACAGGCTTTGCCTCGGTTTGAGGTTTCACGGCTGGTTCGGCACCTTGAAGGGCTTTCGGGTCTTCGGCCTTGGGTGTCGGGAAGTTGACGGCGTGGATGCTGCCACGCGGACATACTTTGGCGCACTTGCCGCAGGCCTTGCACTTGGCTGGGTCGATGTAGGCCAGGTTGCCACGCATCTCGATGGCCTCGAAGGGGCATTCTTTCAAGCACTTCTGACAACCGATGCAACCCACCGAACAGTTCTTGACCACCAAGGCACCCTTGTCGGTGTTGGAACAGCACACATAGACGCGGCGGTCTTTCTTGCCACGCGGGCGAATCTCGATGATGCCGCGTGGGCAGGTCTTGGCGCATACGCCGCAACCCACGCACTTGTCGGGGTCAACAACGGGCAATCCTGTCTCCTTGTCGATGTGCAGCGCTCCGAAGTTACACTTCTTCACGCAGTCGCCCAGTCCGAGGCAGCCTTTCGAGCAGCCACCTTCGCCAGCATAGAGCGTGTTGGCGAAAGCGCAGATGTCGGCGCCTTCATAATGCACCTTGGCGGGTGAGTTCTGGCAGCTGCCGTTGCAGCGCACCACGGCGATCTTAGGCTCGAAGGTGCCGGCGGTCAGCCCAAGGACGGCGGCCACCTTGCCCATGTCAGTGCCAGGACAGGCCAGTCCGTCGATGTTGCCTTTCTCGGCGGCTTGCTTCACGCAAGCCTCGGCCAAGGCGCGGCAGCCTGCAAAGCCGCAGCCACCGCAGTTGGCGCCGGGCAGACAAGCCTCCGCCTCATCAATCAAAGGGTTCTCTTCCACCTTGAACTTCTGTGCCACGAAGTACAGAACCACGGCAAGCACGCCGCCCAGGATTCCGAGAACCGCAAGGGAAATTAGTAAAGTATTACTCATCTGTATAGAATTTTGAGTTTGTTTTCGATTTCAAACCTGCAAAAATACGGAAACTCCTTTTTTTGACAAAGGTTTTTTTCGGTTTTTTATTCAATGGTATATTCGAACCGTTTCTTGAGTTGGTCGCGCTTTAGGTAAAGCACAATATAATAAGGTACAAGCGCAACGATGCTGATGAGGGCGGCTAGGCCTTCGTTCAAGCCGAGTCCGAGACAGACAAAGAGCACGGCCAAAAGCAAAACTATTGGAATCAGATACGCCAAGATGGCCGCTTTGTTGCCTTGCCCAATGGCCATCCTGACATTGACCCTTTGGTTGAGGTCAAAGGCCCTGTCTTTTGGACGTGGCACGGTGAGGATCTTTTCGGCTTGTTCGCCCATGCCGCAGGCACTCTTCGCATGACATGCAGCGCAGGCACTCTGTGCCAGTATCTTGATTTCCAGTTCGTCGTCGGTGATTTTGGTGACGACACCCTCGTGGGAGATGGTTTCTGTGTTTTTCATGCCGCAAAATTACTTTTTTTTCATCATTCAACCAAAAACCATTATTTTTGCAGGTTATAATCATTGCATTATGCCTCAAAAAGAAAAGAAAGACGGTAAGCTGAAGACCTGGTTTCAGGCCAAGGTGAAGGCGGTGACGGATTGGTACAACAAGGACGACAACTTCCTGAGGAGGGTGCGTTTCCCTGGTACCAGGTTGCCTCTTTTGACGGTGTTGATCAACTTCTTCAAGTTGTTCACCAAAGGCCGTACCATCGACCGTGCCGCTGGCGTGGCATTCAACTTCTTCGTGGCCTTGTTCCCGCTGGTTCTGTTCTTCTTTACGCTGATACCCTATATTCCCATTCCTCACCTCTATGAGCGCGTGATGATGCTCCTCAACGACTTCCTCATTCCTTCTGGAACGCTCGACTTCGTGAAAGAAACCATCGACGGCATCATGAAACAACCGCACGATGGCTTGCTCTCCATCAGTATTGTTTTGTGTTTGATCTTCGGTTCAGGTGGTGTCGTAGCATTCTTCAATGGCTTCCGCAATGTGTATGCCGACTATGTCACTTCGAGAGGCTTGGGCGTTAAGGGATGGATTATCCAACGCATTTTTGCTCTTGTCATGCTCATCGTTATTGGTTTGCTTATCATCATTTCGGTGCTGTTGATTTCGTTGGGCGGCAGGGCCATCAAATATTTGGTGGACAGCAATATCATTGAATGGGGCTCGTTTACCTTCTTCCTGTTCATCGTGTTGCGGTGGGTGGTCGGTATCTTTGCCTTGAGTTTCGGTATCGCTTTGCTATATTATTTTGGCAATGTGAGGTTCAATGAGCACTACCGTAAGGAACTCAAGCGCCCGAGGGCCAGCGGCAAGAAATTCCGCGAGTTTGTCATTTTTAGTCCAGGAACTATCCTCGCTACCACGCTCTTCATCCTTGGCACGGTAGCTTTTAACACGTACATTTCCAACTTTTCACGCTACAACGTGTTGTATGGCTCCATCGGCACACTCATCATTCTCTTGCTTTGGATTTGGGTCGTTGCTATCCTGATTTTGGCAGGCAACGACTTGAACTCTGGCATCCGCCGCGAAGCCTTGAAGCTGAGCTCGGCCGAGGATGAGACGCGCCGCAAGAAGATCGTCATCGATGACTTGAGGAAGCATATTGTGGCTTATCAAGCCGCCAATGAGAGTCGGAATGCCAGAATCGAGGAACTGAAAAAGACGGTCGAAGAAAAACAAGCCTTGATCCGTGATATGGAGGAGAAGAATAAGGATTACGAGCTGATTATCAAGGCGTATCAAGACTATGCTGAGCACGAACGCCAAAGTTCCGACGAACAATATAACATAGGCTTCGACGAAGAGGACGAGGCCAATGAGCCAGTATACCAAGATTAGACTGCTGTCATGGGTATCGTAGCACGACAAAGCATCAAAGGCACCATTGCCACCTACATCGGGGTGGCGGTGGGCATTGTTACGACCTTCTTCGTGCAGACCAAATACCTGACCACGGAAGAGATCGGCCTCGTCGACGTGCTTCTCCAGTCCGCCCTGCTTTTTTCTGGGTTGGCGCAGTTGGGCACCAACACCTCGGCGATGCGCTATTATCCCTATTTCAAGGACGAGGAACACCGCGACCACGGCTTCTTTGGCTGGACGCTCATTGTTCCCTTGATTGGTTTTGCCATTTTCCTTGGCTGTTTCTTTGCCCTTCGCAGTCCTATTGCATCGTTTTTCTCCGAAAAGTCGGCCTTGTTCATCGATTACATCTACTATGTGATCCCGTTGGCCTTCTTCATGCTCTACATCTCGGTGTTCGAGACCAACTCCAACCTGCTGATGCGCATCGTGGTGCCCCGCTTCATCCGTGAGGTGGGTTTGCGTGTGATGACGCTGGTCATCTATCTGCTCTATGGCTTCCATGTCCTCTCGCTGACGGGTATGGTCGTCGCGTTCTGTGTGTCATACGGTTTGGCCACTATAATCAACATCGTCTATTTACTGACTTTGCACCGGGTTTCTTTCCGTATCGAGAAGAAATATAATACCCCTAAGCTGAAACGCGACTTCCTCATTTACACGGTTTTCCTCATCACTTCCGCTTTGGCAGGCAATATCACGCCACTACTTAACCGTTATTTCGTCGCAGGAAAGCAGGGTCTTGCCGTGGGAGGTATTTTGACCATTGCCATCTATATTGCAACATTAGTCGAGATGCCCTATCGGTCGTTGGGCTCCATCAGCAAACCTCAAATCTCTCAGGCTATGGCCGATGGCAACATAAAGGAAGCCGATCGCATCTGCAAAAGCGTCGCCTTGCACCAGTTCCTTGCAGGAGCTTTGGTGTTTTTCTTCATTTGGATCAATATCGACACAATCTTTGCTTTGTTACCCAACGGTAAGGTGTTTGCTGCAGGCAAATGGGCAGTGCTCATTTTGGGTCTCAGCCGCCTGATTAACTCAACGCTGAATGTGGGTGTCACCGTGCTGAGCTATTCCAAAATCTACTATTACTCGCTGTTTTTCACCATCTTGCTGACCGTCTTGGCCTGGTGGCTTAATGCGCGATGGGTAGGCGAGTGGGGCGTCAATGGCGCGGCGTTTGCCACCTTGGTGGCCTATTTGGTGCATTATACGCTTCTCTTGGCTTTGATTCGCTGGAAAATTGGCACATTGCCTTTGTCGGCAAAACAATTGCTTGTCCTTTTGGTCGTGGGCGTCATGTTTGGCCTCGATTGGCTGTGGTCGAAGACGCTGACGCCTTGGTTCGTTGGATGTTTTTCCAAACCTGTTTACGGTTTGGTCGTAGATTCACTGCTGAAGTCATTGCTCTTCTTGACCTTGGGTTTGTTCTCGGTCTACAAGCTGAAGATTTCCAAATCGGTCAACAGGCTGATCGATAAGGGATTGAAAATGGTGAAGCTAAAGCGATGAGCTTAGGCGTGGTGGCTTGGCTTTTAGTGTGTTACGCTCAGTTTCAGTCGGGCCTTGCCCCGATCGGTGATTACCTCTATGGTGTAAAGGCTCTGCGGCAAGTCCAGCAGGTCGATCTCCAGGGTGTCGGAAGCAAAGCCTTCTTGCGCTCTGATGAGTCGTCCTTGCATATTGTAGACCTTGACGCACTTGATGCTTTCGGCCACTATGTAAGCCCTGTCGCTCGAAGGATTAGGATATAAGGCAACGGGAATATTGTCGTGGTCGTCAA
>CADCJT010000014.1:0-66192 GCA_902801815.1 uncultured Bacteroidia bacterium | reverse complement strand
CAAGTAGAAAGAGTGCTGTATGACAGCCCCGATACTGGCTTTCATATTTGTAAGGCAGCGGTGCTGGAAACAACGCAGGAGGATATGGTACCCAAGCAGCTTCACGATTCGTTGGATACGCTGGTGATCAAGGGCTTTTTCCCCGTCAACAAGATCGTCAATCTGCTCGTGAAAGGGTCGTGGGAGAAATCCAAATACGGCTACGCGCTGGTTGTCAACGATTTCAAGGAGATCATTCCGCCGACGAAGGACGGCATTATCGCTTATCTTTCCGCGACAGTGTACGGTGTCAAGGAGTCGATGGCGAAGAAGATCGTCAATCAGTTCGGACTGCAAACGCTGGAGGTGTTTGAGAAAACACCCGAACAGCTCTTGACTGTCAAGGGTATCGGCAGACAGCGCTTGCAGAAGATCATCGACAGCTATAGGGATTCGCGTGCGATTCAGGAGCTTGTTTCCTATCTGGCGCCGCTCGGCGTGACCGCCAACAAGTGTGCGAAGATCGCCAAGGCGTTTGGCGGAGAAGCCATGAATATCCTGCTCAATGAACCCTTTCGTCTGTGTGAGATCGAGGGCTTCGGTTTTCTGATCGTCGATCAAATAGCGCGAAAGACGACGTTTTCGCTAACCGATCCTATGCGTATCAGCGGCGCGATCCGTTATGTGCTGCAAGCGGCGGCAACGGATGGTCACTTGTGTTATCGGCAATTAGAGTGTATTTGCTATGCATATCTGCTTTTAAATGACGTAGATTACAAGTCTGCAAATATTGTTAAAGCTGTAAACGAGTTCATCAATACCAACAATCCATTATGTCTGCGGCAGTATGTGCCGAATGCCATGGTGCCTATGACACTGGTAATAGAACAATTCAAGACAATGGCGCTGGGCTATGAATTGAAGGGAGATAACGGTTTTGTGTATTTGCCCTTCGAGTATGAACAGGAGGTCGATATCGCCGATATTCTTGCCAAGCGATTGACAGAAAACCATCGGCAGACGATTTCGGACGAAGAAATCGACAAAGCGATCAGAGAACAGGAAAAGGATATGCATATCCAGCTTGCGGATAAACAGAAGCAAGCCGTCGCATTGGGCGTTAAGGAAAACACCTGTATCATTACGGGCGGCCCCGGCGTCGGAAAGACAACGGTGCTAAAGGTTGTGCTTTCCGTCTGCCTGAAATTTGGCAAGCTGAGCCCTTCCGACGTCACGCTGCTCGCTCCTACGGGACGTGCCGCGCAGCGGATGGCGGAAAGCGTCGGCGGAGACTATACCGCGTCAACTATCCATTCGGCTTTGAAAATCGGCGGCGACGATATGCGGTCGTATGAACCTCTTGATTCCAAAATCGTTGTTGTAGATGAAGCCTCGATGGTAGATAGTCATATCTGTTGGTTTCTATTGAATGCTATCCCTGCAAACGCAAAGCTGATTTTGATCGGCGACCCTGAACAGCTTCCGTCCGTCGGCGCGGGAAATGTACTGTTTGAATTGCTGAATTGTCAGCGTATCCCAACGGTGCGGCTCGACGTGATCTACCGTCAGGCAGGAACCAATCCGATCGTCACCAATTCGGGACTGATCCGGCAGGGCGTGACCAAGCTGACCTACGACGGTGATTTTTAGTTCTTTGACGTACACGCCACCGAGGATTTTCCGGCAAGCGACAAGGAGCGCGGCACAAAGATCCAATGTGAGGCGCGTGATATCGTCATCGAGCAGTTCATGTCGGCGGTACAGTCGGAAGGCTTGGACGAGGTGCAGGTGCTTTGTCCGTTTCGCAAGAAGGGCGTTATTGCCGGCGCGACCGAGCTGAACAAGGAGATCCAGCAGCGGATCAATCCTCCGTCCTACGGAAAGCCCGAAATCAAGCGCGGTGACAAGGTGTTCCGACTGGGTGACAAGGTGATCCAGACGAAGAACAACAAGGACGTCGGAATTTTCAACGGCGACGTCGGCTACATCAAGCGCATTGATACCGCCGAGGATGAGATCGTTATCAGTTTTAACGGAAACAATGTCACAATCGACACGACGCAGCTTTCGGATTTGGATTTAGCCTACGCGATCAGCATCCATAAAGCGCAGGGGAGCGAGTATAATCAAATCATTATTCCGATCATCACGGCGTTTTCTATCATGCTTAAGCGCAATCTGATCTACACCGGTATCACCAGGGCAAAGAAAAAGGTGATTTTGGTTGGGCACAGACGCGCGCTGGCGCAGGCGATCCGAACGAATGTGATCGCAAAACGCAATACGCAGCTTGGCAGAAGAATTATCGAAAGAATCAATGAAATATCAAGGAGAGGAGATTGAAAATGCAGTTTACAAGTATCTATACCAATCAGCCTATCAACACAGACGATTACCTCGCCTGCTTCGTTGACGAATACACCGGAGAGGTAAAGGAGGATCGCAGGGTGCTGGAAAAGCGCGTCCGCAAGCTCTGGTTCAGGAGCAGTATGCCGAAAGCGGTCATACATACGGATGTCAAGGTCAGCTGTCAGCAGACAAACGCGGAGAGCGCATCTGTTCCGTCGACATACTACTGCTGAGCAATCCTTGCTCTGTTGACTCCAGATCGGAGGCGGAGGTCAGTCCTTTGTCGTGCAAGCTTTTTTCACGCTGGTAATTCCCTTTGCTTAACGAGTTGATGCGTTGACTATAATCCACCTGCTTGGATACGGACTCAAGGTAGTCGGCATAGGGGCGTAGCTGAGCTTCTTCTGCGGCAATACGCTGGTCGTAGAGGTTATTGTTCACGAAACTATTGTAGTCTGTGATGGCTCTAGCAAGAGTGGTATATGTGCTTTGGATACTGCCAAGATGTGCGTCGTCAAGACTGATATTGATGCAATCCCCTTTCTCCCATGATATGGAGGACAAAAGAGAGTCAAGAGTCAGTACATCCCGGGTGTTGGCCGGATTCTCTATGACAGCGATCACATCGTTCGTCTTGACCCTTTGGCCATCTGTGACATAGAGCTCCTGCAATCTGCCTGATGCTTTTGCAACAACCCAGACGGGAGGTTCGGTCTTCGTGATGGTCACCGCACACGAGATAGTGTCGGGGTATTTGAAGATAAAGCAGCCGATAAGCAGTATCAACAAAATACCGCCAATCACTGATGAGCCTGCACTCAGCAGCGTGTGAGGGGGAGCAGACAGAATATCCTGTATCTCCTCACTCCTGATAATGCTCTCTTTCTTTTCAATGCTCTTTTTGGCTCCCACGGATTGCATCCAAAGCATTCCGCAACCTCCGACAGCGAGTTAAAAACGGCCACGACGTAGCCGTCTGAGTTCAACTGCTCGACCATGCGCTTGCTGTAGCCGCCGCGCCTTGTCTTGATGTCAACGCCCAGATTCTTGGCATAGCTTGGAAATTTCGCCATAAAGGTCGCCAGCCTGTCGGTCTTCTCATCAATCACGCGCTGCTTATCCTTGTCCGACAGTCCGCGAAGGCCGCGCATGTCCGACGTATAGACAGGAATCTTATTCATACCCCTGCAAGGCTCCCGCCAGCATCATAATCCCCAACAACGGCAGCACCATGACCTCCCAAATCATCGACACATTCGTTTACGCCCTGATTTCATTCGGGCTGGGTATGGGCTGGCTGTGGAAAGACGGCGGCATCGGACAGTTGTTCGGCCTGATGGTCGGGCAATACGGGATGAAGTTCATCCTCGCCCTGATTGACACGCCATTCTTCTATTGGTTCACCCGAAATTCCAAGAATACCAACCACTATTAAAAAACAAAGAGCCATGTATTATGTGAGCAAGAGAATGGAGATTGCAGGCAGTCACAAGCTGAAGCTCTCCTACAAAAGCAAGTGCCAAAACCTTCACGGACACAATTGGATTGTCACCGTGTATTGCAAGGCCAAGGAACTGAACAAGGACGGGATGGTCGTGGACTTCACCGAGATAAAGCGCAAGGTTCACGGTCGCCTTGACCACCAAAACCTTAACGAGGTGCTGCCCTTCAACCCCACGGCCGAGAACATCGCCCGCTGGATTGTTGAGCAGATTCCACAATGCTACAAGGCCACCGTTCAGGAGAGCGAGGGCAATGTGGCTATTTATGTGGACGAAAACCACAACGGGGAGGATTTGCTATGAGGGTGAACGAGATCTTCTACTCGATTCAGGGCGAGGGCTACAACACGGGAAAGCCAGCCATATTCGTCCGCTTGTCGGGCTGCAACCTGAAATGCCCCTTCTGCGACACCGACCACCAGCCCAGCAAGGGAATGACCTATGACGAAATCATCAGGGAGATATTGGATTACCCTTCGGATTTGGTGGTGCTGACCGGCGGAGAGCCGACCCTTCAGGGCATCGAGGAACTTATCCAAAAGATTCACCAAATAGGCAAGTCGGTGGCCATCGAGACCAACGGCACCCAGCCCATACCGAGGGGCGTGGATTGGATTACGGTCAGTCCCAAGGCCGCTTTCGTTGGCGACAAGGGAAAGCCCGTCATCGACTTCGCTATGGAGGTGAAGGTGATATTTGACGGGGTGCATGAGCCTGACGACTTCGGCATTGTCGCCCCGCATTACTACCTTCAGCCCTGCGACACGGGCAATGAGGAAAAGAACCGTGAAATCGTGAAACAACTGATTGAATATGTGAAAGGACACCCGAAATGGAAAATCTCACTCCAAACACAAAAGATGCTGAATGTGCGTTGAGGACGCTGATTCGCTTCATGGGCGAAGACCCCGACCGAGAGGGTTTGAAGGGTACACCTGACCGCATTATAAGGATGTGGCAGGAGATATTCCGAGGCTATGACCCGAAACAAAAGCCCAAGATTACCACCTTCGCCAACGAGGACGGGATGACTGACATCGTTTTCGATGCTGGGGACTATTATTCGATGTGCGAGCATCATATCCTCCCCTTCTTCGGCAAGTACTACTTCGCCTACATCCCTGCCCCTGACGGGCGCATTTTAGGCATTTCCAAGGTTGCCCGTGTCGTGGGGTACTGCGCTGCCCGCCTTCAGCTTCAGGAACGGCTGGCCGCTGACATCGTGGCCATGCTGACCGATGCCCTTGACGGCACGGTGCTGGGGATGGCCTTGGTGATGAAGGGAAAGCACCTCTGCAAGACGATGCGGGGGGTGCGCAATGACGGAAATATGACCGTGGCACACCTTGAAGGCCTTTTCAAGACCGATAAGGAGTGCCGCGATGAGTTCTATAAACTAATTGATTTGCAGACATGAAATACTCACTTGCATTGGTCAAGGTGGCCGAGGATTGGGTGAGGCAACACGGCCTTATCGACTACGGCGGCGGTCAGCTTCAGGACTTTATCAAGGTGCTGGGGATTGACGACAAGACCTATCGCCGCTGGATGATTGAAAAGGAGGACTTCAAGACCGCCATCGAGCGGGCGAAGGATGATTATAAGAAGACCCTGACCCACAACCTCCACGAAACGCTTGCGATGGCCGCGATGGGTTACGAAAAGGAGGTGACGGAGACGGAGTACCGCCCCAACCCAAAGGACGATTCGAAGCCCATCATCACCAAGATGAAGCGCAAAAGGCTGATATTCGAGCCTAACGTGGGGGCTGCGATATTCCTGATTACCAACCTCGACCCCGAACACTACCAAAACCGCCAAAACATCGCCGCTGCCTTGAAGTCGTCCGATGAAAAGGACATGACCGAGGATGAAATCAACGCCGAGATTGAACGACTTGAAAAGCTGGAGAAAAAGGAATGAGGATGACCGAAGCCGAAAGACGGAAAAAGCTGATGAAATTGATGCAGGCGAAGTTGAAGCTGAATGCTTCAACCTCTTTTTCGTGCTTTCTCGGCTACAGCAATCCCAAGTACCAGCTTGAGTGGTTCCACCGCGTAATTGCGGAACATTGTCAGATGTTGCTGGAGGGCAAGATTAAGAACCTGATGGTTTTCGTGCCTCCCCAACACGGCAAGTCCGAAATCATTTCCCGCAACTTCCCCGCGTGGGCGTTGGGGCGTGACCCTGACCTGAAAATCGCTTCGTGTTCGTATGCCAGCGACCTTTCGGAGCAATTCAGCCGGAGCGTGCAGAGGATTATCGAAAGCCCCAAATATCAGGACATCTTCCCTGACACCTACCTTGCATCGAGCCGCAAGGCCAAGGATGACCCCACGACCTACATCAAGAATTTGGACTTCTTCGAGCTGGTGGGGCATTCGGGATTCTACAAGGCCGTTGGCGTTGGCGGGCCATTGACGGGAACGCCCGTTGACATCGCCATCATTGACGACCCCGTGAAGGATGCAACGGAGGCCTATTCACCCGTGTACCGCGAAAGGGTGTGGAATTGGTACAACACCGTACTGACCACCCGTTTGCACAACAATTCCAAGCAGCTCTTCATTATGACCCGCTGGCATGAGGATGACCTGGCTGGGCGCATATTGAAGACGGAGCATGACGAGTGGACGGTGCTTTCGATTCCCGCCATTTGCGAAAAGGAGAATGACGGCGGATTGAGCCACCGCCACGTTGGGGATGCGCTTTGGCCTGACCGTCATTCCTTGGCGAAGCTGGAGAAACAAAAGAACCGTTCCCCGCGTGAGTTCTCGGCATTGTACCAGCAGCGTCCCGTGGTTGAGGGCGGCAACATCGTCAAGCGTGACTGGTTCGGCAAGATTAGCCCCGCCGACTTCAAGGCGTTGCGGTTCAACGAGCCAATCCACTTCTACCTTGACACCGCATACGAGGAAAAGAAGGTGAAGACCGACAACGACCCATCGGGTATCCTTGCGGCCTGCCGCATCGGGACGCTGGTTTACCTGACCCATGCGATGAAGGTTTACAAGGAAATGCCCGACCTATTGCGATTCCTCCCTGAATACATTGCGGCTCAGGGCGGCAATGGTGAGAGCAAGCTCCATGTGGAGCCGAAGGCCAACGGCAAGAGCGTGGTGCAGATGTTGAAGGCCATCTCGTTCCTGAATGTGAAGGAAACCGAGCCGCCGACCGACAGCAAGGAAACCCGCCTGAAGGTGGTTTCGCCCCGTATCGAGTGCGGGCGCGTGGTGCTGGTCGAAGGGACATGGAACGATGACTTCTTGGATGAGGTTTGCGGCTTCCCAGCCTTGGAGCATGACGAATTCGTTGACATTCTCGGGTACGCCATAAACGACCTCTACGAGGATGATGATGATATAGACTACGACAATATCAATGTAATCTAAAACCTTAATACTATGCCATTATTTGAATTATTCCGCAATTACCTGAACGCCCTGATTGGCAGAAATCAGGAGTTCGAGAAACTTTTGGCCGCAAAGGACATCACGGCGGTCAAAGAGAAAATGACTTCAAGGGTGAACGATGTGATTGACGCTTTGAAGGAATACACCACCACGGAGCATAAAATCACCAAGCGGCCTGACAAGATGATTACCGACAAAAAGGGCAACTTTTTGAGGTATGAACCCACTTGGAAACTGCCCATCCCCTATCCCGTTTACATCAACGAGATTGCGTTGGTATTCATCTACGGGCGACCCGTGAAGTGGACGCAGCTCTCGGAGGGGACGGATGATGCCTTCAAGGCTTACCTTGACTTCATCAAGGATTCCCATTTCAACAGCAAGATTCGCCAATGCAAGCGGCTGGCCGGTGCAGAGACGGAATCGGCCATGCTGTTCAGGTGTTATCAGGATGAGGACGGGTCTTCGGCCTGCCAAATCCGTGTGCTTGCCCGCAGCAAGGGCGATGAGATTTACACCATGTTTGACCAATACGAGAACCTGATTGCCTTCGCATGGGGCTATTACCTCAAGGATGACAAAGAGGGTGCCGTGTACCACTTCGATGTGTTCACAAGGAAAGTCATCTACCATTGCACAAAGAAGTCGATTGGCTGGGATGTGGTGGAGGAAATCAACTTCGTGGGGAAAATCCCCGTGATTTATTTCCGTCAGGAAAAGGAATGGGATGGCGTTGAGGCTTTGATTGACCGTGAGGAAAACATCGCTTCAGGCACCGCCGACACCAACGACTACTTCGCCGACCCGATTTCCATCATGTCGGCTGAAATCATCAAGAACCTGCCCGAAAAGAGGGAAAAGGGCAAGATGTTGGTGACGAACGACAAGGACGGCGTGGATAAGGCGGCGAAGTACCTGACATGGGACAGCGCACCCGAAAGCAAGAAACAAGAAATGGAGTGGCTGCAGTTGAACATCCTGCAAAAGTCGTTCACCCCCAACATCACCACCGACAGCCTGAAAGCCCTTTCCCAGCTTTCGGCCAAGGCTTTGAAAACCGTGATGATGCTGGCCGACATCAAGGCATCAAAGCGCAAGGAAAGCCACGATGAGCTGTTGGATAGGACGGCCTCCCTGATTACGGCCATCATCGGCAATGTGCTGGATGTGTCGCTGGCCGGGCAATGCAAGGAACTGACCATTGGCCATGAGTACCAGGAGCCTTTCGGTGACGATGTGGCCGATGACCTTAACAACATCATCAGTGCCGTGGATGCTGGCATCCTCTCCACCGAGACGGGCGTGGAAATGAACCCGCTTGTCAAGGATTCGCAACGCGAGCTTGATAGGCTGGCCGAGGAAAAGGAGGAACGAGCCAAAGAGCAGCAGTCCATTTTCGGCAACGGCAATGAGGATGGCGGCGCGGCCTCGTTTGATGACGGCGGCAATGAGGATGACGACAACAAGAAAAAGTAAGTGAATCATGGCAAAGAACCAAGGCATCGACCCCAAAGCCTCCACCGCCGCAAGGATTAGGCGGACGGAGGCATACGCCGAGAAAGTGAGGCTGTTGTTCGCGCAGACGGTGAACGAGATCCTTGCGCTTAACAAGACCATGCCCAAGATGGATGACGGCGTGATGTTTTCCTTTGACGGGGAAAGCATGAAAAAGCAAAAGGAGGTCGAGGCCTTGCTTCGCCGCCTTCATTCGGCGGTGACGATAGCCATTCGTGAGGGCGTGAGCCTTGAATGGGCTGAGGCCAATGCCGAGGCCGACAAACTCATCAAGTCGGTGTTCGGTCAGGCCGTGCTTGACAGCCCTGAATTTACGGCATGGACACAGCGCAACTATGCAGCCCGTGACGCTTTCCTTGCGAGGTCGGAAAAGGGCTTGAACCTGTCCGATAGGGTGTGGAAATCGGTCAGGCAGTTGCGGGATGAGCTGGAGGTGGCCGTGACCGTCTCGATGGGTGAAGGCAAGTCGGCCAGCGCGATGTCGAGGGAGGTGAGGCAGTACCTGAACGACCCTGATTTGATGTTCAGGCGTTTCCGCTATAAGAAGGGCGAGGATGCCGAGGGCAACCCCATCTATGGCCGCAAGTGGAAAAAGCGGGTGAAGGATGAGGCCACGGGCAAATACAAGTGGATTGACTACGACCGCGATTCATACAAGACGGGCGCGGGTGTCTATAAGTCGTCAGCAAAGAACGCCATGCGCCTGACCCGTACCGAGACCAACATCGCCTACCGCCGTGCCGACCATGAGCGGTGGCAGCAGATGGACTTTGTGCTGGGTCAGCGGGTGCAGCTCTCAAAGAACCATCCAAAACCCGATATCTGCGACAAGCTGCAAGGCGACTACCCAAAGGAGTTCGTTTTCGATGGCTGGCACCCCCAATGCTTTTGCTTCGTGACCCCTATCTTGGTGGATGCGGAGGAAATGGCCAAGGTGAACGAGGCCTTTTTGAAGGGCGAAAAGTACATTCCCAAGGGGAAAAAGATTACCGAGTACCCCGACAACTTCAAGGAATGGGTCACAAGCCACGCGGAGGATATTGCGGATGCCCGCGATAGAGGGACGGAACCCTACTTCATTCGCAATAATGCGGGCGTGATTGATGAAATACTCAACCCGAAGCCAAAAGAGCTTACAATCGCCGAAAAAGCGGCCTTGCGCCATGCCGCCCGTACACCCGAGCAACGCGAGGCCATTATTCGTGAGTACAACGAGAGGAAAGCCACCCGCAAATATGGTGAACGCATTTTGGGCTATATGGATGGCATTTCGGATGTCGATACCACGGCCTTGCGTACCGCCCTGAAGGGTGGCGATATGTCCGCAATAATGGTCGAGGCTCAAAAGTTGAAGGCCATAGGCAAAGAGATTCTTGCCCTTGACAAACTCGATAATCCCATGATGGTAGCCCGTGCAACCTCAAAGGCCGAGGCCATCACCATCAACGATGCAGTCACAAGGACGCTGGCCAAGATGCCGACCGACCTTGATTCCCGCAAATCGAAACTTGAGTTTGAAATTGATTGGGTTGGCAGAGAGGGCAAGAAACGCTATCCTGGCACCTACAAGTATTCCCAAGATGCCTATAAGAAGGAACTTGCATTCGTGCAAAGAAAGATTGATATTCGGGATGTGACCGATAGCGTGGCGGATGCGCTGGCATATTCCGTGACAACGCACAGCAAGGCATTCAAGGCCATTGCTGACGAAATGAAGGCCATTTTGTCATCCCCGAACATTGACCTTGCAGCCGCCAAGGCCAAGGCTACGGAATTGAATGATAAGTACAATCAACTGAAATCCAAGTACAAGTCAGGCAAGGTTTACAAGTCGAAGTCAATCAAATATGAGACCGTTGCAGACCTACAAAAGAGGCTTGGAGCAAAGATGCCAAAGACCCTTCCAAATCTTGAGGCCGCAATTGCCAAGTTTGAGAAAACATCCGATTATGGTGCTGTTGCAAAGCAACACAAGGCAGAGATTGAGGATTTGATGCGGAGGTTGTTTGATACGCATGACCTTGGAATGAATATCGATGACGATACGCTGGAGGCGGTTTTGAATTCATGGTTCAAGAATCAATTTGAGGTTGGTACTGGTGGAGGTGCTGTTTATGAACATGGAAAGACTACGGGTAAGATAGGCGTTAATAATGGCCGATTGCGGGCAGCGCATAGGTTGTTTGGATTAGGAAAAGACCTCGCAAATGACCAACTCACAAGGCGTGAGTATGAAAAATACGGCAATTTGCTTGACCACGATATTTTGCGGTCGATAACCCATAATACGGCAACGGGTTACGGAAATGTAGAAGTGAGATTCAAGAAAGATAAGGTCATTGCCACTTGGACTGCTGGTGATTCGCTTGGCTGCGACTTTCAGCCTTCACTTGTTAGCGACCCGCGTTCATGCTCGTTTGATGATTTGTACAATACCCCTGATAATGGCAACATTCAGACGGATGATTTGGTGAAGTTCAAACGCGACCATATTAGCAGCTACCTTGAATTGCAGTACCACGGAGATCTGACGGTTGATTGTGTGGAATCCCTGACATACCCATACGACCTAACGGAAAGCCGCTATTCCAAACATTTGGCAATCGCCAAAAAGTGGAAAGCGGCTGGAGCAAAGATATACTATGTTGCCAATGGCAAACTTTGTCAGTTGTAAATGGCCGAAATCTCAGCCTTTAATTGAGGTGCTTTTTGGAAATAAAGTTCCATGATGGATTCCGATTTGAACGGTGCCCACTTGCCGACATAGGCGGCTATATATGAGGCCATGTCTCTTTTTGGATTGGCCGGGGTAATTAGATTATTCCCCTCTTCACAAATCCATTTCTCGGCCAGCCATAAAAGCCTACGTCCATCGGTTTGCTCAAATGGTGGCAGGGCTTCCCCTTTGTAGAAATGGCAGTGTTTCAGTAATTGTTGTTCAGTCATCATATCATTGTTTTTTTATAGAAGCCGCCGAAGCAAGGCGTGTCGTAGTGGTACAAGTCCCAGCATTGCGCCGCGATGTCGCATTGGGCGCAAGATGAGAGCTGGTTGCCGCCGTGACGCTGGTATCGGTGGCCGTTGATGGTTATTTCATTGAGTTGCTTCATTGTTCTTTTTCCTGATTAGTTCGCCGATGCGGATGGTGCATCGCTTGTTTTGGAATAGGTCTTTGTCCCTTATCGCGTTGGTCAGGTACTTGTAGGAGATATGGATGGCCTCACGGGGGATTGTGTCGAAAATGGCCTTGAGCGACCCGAAATAGAAGTCGGTTTTGCCGTTGTAAGGCTCATTGAGGTGAAGATGTACTACCTTGGTTTTCATAATGAGAATTTGGACGCAAAATTACGCCTTATTTTTGGATTGCGAGGCGTTTTTGGTGGATTATTCATATCATTGTCAATAAATGCGTCAGGGGCTTTGTTTTCACCCCTGACGCGGATTGTTCGGTTCAGGCGGTTTCGCCCCACAGCTTGCGGGCGATGTCGAGGTTCTTTTGCGCCTCGTTGACGGCCTTCTTGGCATAGGTGAGCGTGTAGGCGTGTTGCCGTGGGTACTTGCCCGACTTGACCCCTTCGTGGTATTCCTTGGCCACTTCCATCTTGTGTTCATAGAACTCGATGGATTCAGGCATTGAGAGGTCGATTCTGTCGGCCATGCGTTCCCAATACTCGGCCTTGGATTCGTGGGCTTCGGCCTTGTGCATTTCCTCGACCGATTTGTCCATAGCCGCCCATGACTTTTTGATGGCGGCGCGGTGCATCCCCTCTGAATGGTGGCCAACGAGGATGGGCTGGCCGAAGGGTATGCCGGCCACGGCATTGTTGGAGCGTTCAAAGGCTTCATCGGAACGCTGGCGGGCTTTGTCAGCCCACTCCTCATAGCGTTCGGCCTTGGCCTTGGCGCGTTCCTGGCTGTTGTAGCCATCGGCGCGGGTGATTGAGTAGTAGAAGAAACCTTCTTTTTCGTAGAGGAAATTCCAAACGATGCACTCGTTTTCTTTGCCGTGTTTGGTGGTGAGGATGATGGTTTCCCCTTTTTCGTGCTTTTCGCTGCACTTGGCGACCCATACGTTAGGGCAATACTTTGAATAGGTGTTCATGGTTGCTTGTTTTATTGTTTTGAAATAGGTTGTCCGATGATGTAGCGGGCTGCTTTTTCAGCCCTTGACGATGCCCATACTATTGCATGGTTGTCGTTTTTGAGGTGTGAGAGCCAGCCCTGAATGTAGGCCACGGAGTTGATGAAGGCCTTTTCGCAGTCGATGCCTATATTGTTGCAGAGCATCGCAGACCCGATTTCGGCCACCAATTCCTCCCTTGAATACTCCTCGTTGCCAAAGGCGGCAATGCCTTGACGCTCGCTGTCGCGGTCACAGCGTGACTTTGACTTGGTGGAGTGAACGAGTTCGTGGAATGTGGTTGAATAGTATTCTTCAGGGATTTGGTATTGTGAGAGCATGGGTACATTGACGGTGTCGGTGGCCGGTGAATAGTAAGCCCTATCGGTTGGGCGGTCATTATGGAATGTGATGGCGGTTTCCCGTGCGAGGTAGCTGTTTATGACGACCTCCGCCGCCTCGATGGGCTGGATGGTGGGTTCGGCTGGTTCTTCGGCCTTGATTTTGGTTTGGATGCCCGTGGTGTCGTCAATGTGGAAAACATTGTAGTAGCGGAGTATAGGTACGAGGTATTCCTTGGCCGTGTTGATGGTTTCCTCGTTGCCTTCGTCATCGACCACGGTCTTTTTGTCGTATTTGACGCGGGCAAAGAAAACTACCATTCCCGCCTTTGCGCCCTTTTTGATTGAGCCGCCCAAGTCCTTCACTTGCTTGAAGGTGAGCCATTCGCCCTCCTTGCCCAGCAGTAATTGGTTGAGCATCGAATAGGGTTTGCGTGACACATAGTTGATTGCGCCGCCATCGGCGAGGCAAGCCCCTGACCAAGGCTTGCGCCACGGGATGATTCCGTTTTGGAGTTGGTCGATGATTCGGTCAGTGACCATTTGATAGACATTATTACTCATGGTTGCGTTGATGTGATGGTTGGTGATTAGCGTTCTACGATGTCCTGAAGGTTTGAAATGATGTCGTCAAGATCTTGCGCGGCTTGGTCGAGGTCTTCCGAATTTTGGCTCATTGCCTCGCCCCTTTCGGAGTCTTGGATGCTGTCGGGAAGGCTTGAATAAGCGTCATATTCCTCCTCTTGGATGCTTTCGATTGATGATTTGATGTCTTCGAGCTTGGCGATGACATCCTCGATGTCTTTTCTTCTTTGCTTGTTCATTGTGATAGGGTTTTGATGATTAGAAACTGAATTTAACTTTGAAACCGAGGTGTTTGATGTACTCCTTTATTTCGCTGTCGGAATAGCGGTCGACCATTTCCTTTGTGAGCGATGAATCGGAGTTTAGGATGATTTGTTTTGCCCTTTCCTTTGGCATTGTGGGGATGTGTCGTGTTTTCATTGGTGTTATTTTTTGGTTGGAACAATTTTTTTATAGTGGATATATTTGCCGTCCTCACGCTGGTCAGGACTGCATTTAGGTTGGTGGTCGGTCACCTGACATTCATTCTCGAAATATGGGTGGCCACTGCACCAGCCAGCGTTTTTCAGGTGGGCAAAGAAACAACCCGTGCAGGTCTTACGATAGGTGTTGCCCAATTTGTCGGTCTCGGTTTCACATTCGCGGGCGACCAATATATATTCCTTGCCGCCTTGCGTGAGTTTGAATCGCTCGCCTATTGGATGGTAGTGTTTCATTGTGATGGAGTTTTGTGGGGCGGTGGTTGGCCGCCCCGTTGCCTTGATTATTGGTTGAGTAATTCAACGATGAGGTTTTTGTCAGCCTGCCAAAGGTTGAAGTCGTGATTGATTTTGAAGGCGATGTACTCCCTTTCACCCATCAACTCGATGGCCTTTTCGCGTAATTCAGCGGAGCCGTATTTTTCGGCCTGCTCGATGATGAACACGGTCAGCTCAATCTTTTCAGCAAGAAGGTCATCAAGCCTTTCCTTGGTGACATTGAGTTGGTTGCACTCGTCCTTTAGTTTGTTGTTTTCCTCGGTTAGTTTTTTTACATCCCCTTGGAGGGTAAGGACTTGGCAGTAGTCGTTTCCGGCCTGATGGCACATTGCATCGTAGGCTTGTTGGATGCCGCCGTCCTTTTTCCATTGCTTGCACCAAGCGTCCTTGTCGAGGTTGCTACGGTTGTACTCGGGTTCGATTACGGTGTGATAGTAGTCTTCCGTTGGTCTGAAGCCCGTGCGGTCGATGAATTCTGAGATTAACATGGTTGCGTTTGTTTTTGAGGTTTGACTTTTATTGATTAGTACTTATTAAGTATCGTTTTGACGTGCCAAAAATATATACTATTTTTAATATGGGCAACCTTTTTTTGATATTTTTTCCATTATTTTTCGTTGCAAAATTGGAAAACACTGATTCTTACGGGATTGAAAAATAAAAAATTTTGGTACTTATTAGGTGACTTTTCGGAAACTTACGTATTTTTGCCGCTGAATTGATTCAAAATAATTGAGTATGAACACAAAATTACGTAAGACCATTTCCGAGCTGTGCAAGGATATGGGATTAACTGAAAAGGCATTGGACGAACTCGCTGAATTGGGTTCGCAAGGCCTTTCCGACACCTCCACCGATGAGGAAATCAAGAATGCTGCGGATTTGCTTGTACCCTATGCCAAGCTGATGCAGGGCGAAATCACAAGAAAGACGAGGCAACACAATCAGGCCGGAAAGCCCAAGAAAAAGGGCAAGACGGATGAGGGTGACGATGACGATGATGACGATGCCAATGAGGGAATCGCCGCGTTGATTAGGGAGCAACTGAAGCCCCTGAAAGACGAGATTGATGCCCTGAAAGGCGAGAACGCCAACCTGAAAGCCGAGAAGGCCAAGGGTGAGCGCAATGCCCTCATCGCCGCAAAGGCCAAAGAGCTGGGAATCCCCGACTACCTTTTGAAGCGTATCGCCATCGCTGATGATGAGGATTACGAAAAGGCTTTGTCGGAGTTCAAGCAGGACTTGGTCAACAATAACCTGATGCCAAAGGATGCGGCATCGGTGACGGCTGGGACTGACGACCAAATGAAAGCGGCTGCAAAGTCGTGGGCTGAATCCCTGCCCGATAAGTAAGGCATCCGTAATTATTCACCCTTAAAATTCGCAGTATTATGGCTATTGAATTTAAGAAAACCACTTACAAAGGCCACACCCCTGAAATTTGGCGTGGTGAATGTAAGATGCTGCCTGGCGGCTTCAAGCCGAAAAACACCATTTCAACGGGTACGGTGCTGAACCGTGGCCTGCTGTGTCAGGTGTTCTTCGACACGATGGAGGCCGCTGTGGTCAAGGTGGCCAAGGTGCTGACCGGCGGCACCACCTCCAAAGCCCGCGTTGCCAAGGGTCATCTTTTCGCCGTTGGCGATGTGGTGTTCAAGGTCGGTAAGAACGACAAGTCCGTGACCATTTCGAAAATCGACACCAGCAATGCCGATTACGATGTGCTGGAACTTTCAGCCGCCATCACCGGCCTGACCACCAACGATGTGCTGTGTGAGGCCTTGCCTTACGGCTACATCGATGCCGAATCGGGTGACGAAGGCGCATTGAAGATTGTCGCCTCCAACCCGAGCGATGGCCAAATCGCCCTCGCTTCCGTGACCCCGTACCTTGGCGAAAAGACGCTTGCAGCTAACGACTACGTGAAGTTGCAGAACGCCGCTCCCCTCTACACGCCCAACATGATTGTCGGAGCCGTGAAAACCTTTGACGGCAAGGGTCTGCCGACCATTGATGCCGCCTACGAAGCCGTTGTCCTTTATCCGAGCCTGAACTTCCCCTTGCTGGATGATTGGCTGAACGGCTGCTGCCTCAAGTCTAACCCGAACATCTTGTTCATCAAACAGTAATGAGCCATGAATGAAAAACTCACTTCACTTTTCGGCGAACTGACCCGCAATGTGCAGGTTCGCTTTGACACGGCCACCGAGCTGAACAAGCGTTTGTTCGACAATGTCATCTTCGAGCGTTTCCTTGATTGGGACGTGCCGAGTGTCGGCCTGAACTTTGAGGAACTGATTGGCCAGTACAACATCACCATCGCCGCCCCGACCATCGGCACCGATGCAAAGGAGGCCATTTTGGGTACTGAAGGCCTGCAGACCCTCAAGGAGACCTTGCTGAACCATGCCCTGACCAAGCCGATGACCATTCAGGACTATCGTAAGGTGCTGGCCATCCTCGATTCCAAGTCGCTGCCTGACAAGGCGAAGTCGGAGCAACTCATCAAACTGATGTGGGGCGATGTCTCGACCGTGACTGGCGGCGTGCTGGGCAAGCTGGACATGATTTTCCTTGGTGCCATGTCGAACGAGGGCAAGTTCACCCTTGATGAGACCACCAACCCCGAAGGCGGCGCACGCGGCCTGATTGACTACAACCAGCCCGCCGACAACATCGCCACCGCCACCGTGCCGTGGACTGATGCCAACCTCGAGACCATCGATTGCTTCGATGACATTCAGGGCATCATCGATGCGGCTCAGGATAAGGTCGTTTTCAAGACCATCCTTTGCGCCCCCGCCATTATCTCCTACATCTGCCGTTCCAAGAAAATCAAGCAGATGGTTTGGGGTACTGACAAATCCGCAAGGATGGTGCAGATGGCTGACCTGAACGCCTACATGACGGCCAACGGCTTCCCCGTGTTTGAGCCTATCCGCCGTCAGGTTCGCATTCAGAACGGCACCCAGCGCACCACTTACAGCCCGTGGAACGCCAAGAATATGGTCTTCATCCCTGACGGCAAGTTGGGTATCGTGAAGAACGCATGGGCGAACAACGAGCTGAAGCCCGAGCCGGGCGTGGCCTATTCCAACTACGGCCGCATCCGCGTTTCGCAGTGGGGTGTCGGCGAGACCCAAGGCAGCAATGGCGTGGAGTTCACCAAGGCCGAGGTCTTGGCGTTGCCCGTCATTACCGAAATGAACGGTATCTACACCCTCAAAACCCGCGAATAAACCATGAACAACGCATTGGCATTAAGGAATTTGTGTAACGCTATGGCGAACACGTTCTACCCTGACCAAGGCACCATCGAGCTTGCCCTTTTCAATGAGGGCATTGACGCGGCGGCGGAGGCCACCCCGAAAGACCCCGAAATCTTCAAGGTGGCCGTGTCGCTGGTGATGGGCTATGTGGAAGGTAGCCGCAACGAGAACGGCGTTTCCACATCGGTAAGGGATGAGGCCGTGAAGGAAAGCATCCGCTATTGGTGTAACATCTACGGCCTCGATGCTGATGAGGTGTTGGGTGACTATTTGCGCGTTGTCGAGGATTGTTCTCAAAGATGGTAAGCGGCATGAGGTACAACGGAACACTGAAATATCAGACACTGACCGAAAACGAGCAGGTGAACGAGTACGGGGAACCCGTGGCGGCGCAAGTGTCATGGAGCGACCCCGTGCCCTGTTCAATCAAAACCAACAGCGACACCCGAAAAGGAAAGTATGAGGACGGCGAGTTTCGCATGGCCTCGTTCACCGTCCTAATTGAGTGCGTTGCTGGCTTCGCCGCCGACCGCGTGAAGCTGGAGCGGCTGGGCGAGGATTTGGGCGAGTATCGGGTGCTTTCCGTTGAGCCTCTTGCCACCGTTGGACGGATTCAAATAATGGTGTGACTATGGCAAAGTTTGAGACTACACACGGCAAGTACAAGGGCGTTATCGTCAGCAGGTTCAACTTCCAAAAGGTGAGCAAGGCATTGGCGGTGAAGTCGAATGAGCTTGCCGAACACATCATAAGCCGATTCACCTACATAGGTGAGGAATGCGTGAGGATTGCCCGTGAAAGCGGAAGCTACAACGACATTACGGGCAACCTGCGCTCGTCCATCGGATATGTCGTCCTTCAGGACGGAAAACCCGTGGTGAACGGTGCATCGAAGCAGTACAGCGGTACGAAGGGCAACGGCGAAGCGGGACCCGCCGCCGCTGAAGCCCTTTTGACCCAGCTTCAGGCAAAGTTCCCTTGGGGCATCGTCCTGATAGTTTGTGCCGGAATGAATTACGCCGCGTATGTGGAGAATGTCCGTCACAAGGATGTGCTTACCACGGCGGAGTTGAAAGCGGAAAGCCTATTGAAGCAACTATTAAGCGGTATCGTGAAATGAACAGCGGAATCAAGACGGAAAAGCAGGTCGAGCGTGATTTCTTCACCTTCATCCGTGAGAGTGATCTCGGTCGTGGAATCAGGGGGACGGTGTACCGTCCCAATATGAGACCCGCCAATGCCGACACGGAGGATTTGGTGGTGAAGTTCCTCGCTGGGCTTGACGAACAAATCCAAAGCGGAGTGGTCATCATCAACATCTATGTGCCTGACATCCCATTCGGGAATGACGGGCGCAAGGTTGAGGACTTGACCCGCGTGGATGAGTTGGAGAAAATGATACGTCAGTTCGTTGACGACAACGACAACACCGAGTATTGGATGCAGACTGACGGCACCCCGCGTTCAACCGAGGTTGAGAACATAGAGCAACATTTGATTTATGCAAGAATTAAGTTTAACCGATTAGCACAATAACACTATGAGTAAAATTATCATGTCTTGGTCGAAGTGCAAGATTGAGGTCGGTGAGACCGGAGCCAACGATGCGATGGCCGCATCGCTGACCGACATCGGCGTTATCAACGACAAATCGACCGCACTTGCCGCAGAAGACGGCGAGTCGCTTACCGCAGTCGCCACGGGTGGCGTTGTGGTTGCCGAGGAAGAAGGCGAGCCGGTCATCACCCTGACCACCCGCGTGAAGGAAATGTCCTACGAGGTGGAATCGATGTTCACGGGTGCCGTGGCTGGTACGGGTGAAAGCGCTGGCGAGCTGACCGTGAAGACCAACGTGGTGTCGAAGGACTTCAGCGTGAAGCTGACCCCGAAAAACATTGGTGCCGTTGGAATCAAAGCCCGCCGTACCCATGTGTCGTTCCGTCCTGGCAGCTCGGAAGAGGAAGGTCAGTTCGTGGACTTGACCTTCAAAATCCTTGCCTGCGAGGATGGAGAGCTCTACAAGAAGTTCAAGGTAAAAGCTGCCGATTGGGCAACCGCCCAAGCTGGCGGCTAACCTATTGAAGTCACATTGTTTTTAGTTGAAACATTTGATTTGGCGTGTGGAATTAGACACCCTTTTGCTGGTAGGCAGGATAAACCAGCACAACGGCGGGATGGAGCAGTAGGTAGCTCGTTGGACTCATAATCCAAAGGCCGTGGGTTCGATTCCCTCTCCCGCTACACAAAATCCTTTCGATATGGAAAGCATGACCATTGAGCAGAGGGTCGCATCTGCCATTCTTGAAAAGGCGACCGACAGCATAGAGATTGGCGGCGAGGTTTATCCGTTGGGCGACCCTTGCATGGCCACCTTGATTCTCGTTTCCGAATTGATTTCAACGATGCCCGTGGTTGAGAAAGTGCCGAAGGAGCAGATTGTTTACTCGGTGCTTCACCATGCCAAGGACTTCAATGCCGTTGCCGAGCTTTGCGCCATCCTGATATTGGGCGCGGGTCATTTGACGGAGGAACGGGAAATCACCGAATATGAGCGTTTCCTTGGCGTTTTCAGGCGCAAGGTTGTGCGTAAGGTCGTTATCGACCGAAAAGCCGCCCTTGCGCGTGAAATCGCCCTGAATGTGCGTCCATCTACCGTGTTCAACTGCATCATCACGAGGTTGCAGGATATGGAGGTGGCGCATTTTTTCTCCATTATCACTTCCCTAAGCGAGGCAAACATCCTAAAGCCAACAAGGGAAGTGGCAAATCCCTGAACGACAGCATTTGGGCTACCGTGCTCGGAGTGGCCAAGATGTTCGGCATGACGGATAAGGAGGCGTTGTACGACATAAGCTATAAGAACGCCATCATGTATTCGAGGGCAATGCCGATGCCGAATGACGAGACGGAGGATGACCAGCCGCTTTATGACGACAGCCTCGATGCCAACAATCCCGACAATTTCAACAAGTTTAACGATTTTGAAGATGAGGAGGTAGTAAGAGCATGAACACAGACGGCAACATTGACGGCGCACTGAGTTTCGGAACCGCCGTGGATATGAGCGGCTTCGATGAGGCACAAAACGAAATCATTGCAAGAATACAGCAGATTGGCGAAAAGGCCGAGGCACAAGGAATGGAATTGCATGACTTCATCAGTAACATTCCAGCGGTCGATTTGGCAAGTTTTGCCAATGTTGATTCCTTGGATAAGGTTAAGGATGCCTTTGAAAACATCAACTATGTGATGGAATCGAGCAAGGCGGCAATCAAGCAACTTGAGCAAGAGTACGACCGCCTTGGCAAGGAAATGGACGAAGCCTTCAAAAGCGGCAAGGATGAGGAATACGGCCAGCTCGACCGTAAGCGTAAGACCATCAAGGAACTGATTGCCTTACGCACGAAGTTGATGAGTACGACCGACAAAGTGGCTGGCGAACTTTCGGAATATGAGGCCAAATTGAAAAAGAGTTCCGATGCCACGAAAAAGTCGGCTGATGAATTGAAAAAAGCCGAGCCAGCCCATACCTCACTTCGACAAAGGGTAAGGGAATTGAAGGATGAATTGGTGGCTATGGAGGCCGCTGGGCAACGCGATACCGACAAATATAGGCAACTTCAGGCCGAGGCTGCAAAACTGACGGACGCGTGGGCTGATGCCACGAAACAAGCCTCCGTTCTTGCCCATGACCAAAGGGGATTTCAGGGAATCATTTCAGGATTGAACGGCGTTTCAGGTGCATTCACGGCGGCACAAGGCGCGGTTTCCCTCTTTGCTGGAGAGAACGAGGATTTGCAGAAAATTATGTTGAAAGTGCAATCCCTCATGGCTATCACTATGGGATTGCAGCAAGTGCAAGCCACACTTGACAAGGATTCGGCCTTTAGGCTTGTAACCCTGAATGGCTTGAAAGAATGGTGGAACAAGTTACTTGCGATTGGAGCGGGAAACGCCACAAAAGAAGCCGCCGCGACCGCCATTGATACTTCGGCACAAAGTGCAAACGCCACGGCCACGACTGCCGATGCAACCGCAAAAGAAGCCAAGGCCGCTGCCGCCACGGGTGCAGCCGCCGCAGAGGTCACCGATACGACAGCTACCACCGCAAATGCAGTAGCGGCCACCACTGGAGCGAAGGCTAATATCGGCCTTGCTGGGGCTTTCAGGATGGTTGGAGCGGCTATCAAGTCAATCCCCGTGTTCGGATGGATTGCAGCGGCCATTGGCGCATTGGCTGGCTATGTTTCCCATTTGGCTAAAAAGTCAAAGGAGGCGGCAGAGGCCATGAAAGAACAACATGAGGTGATGAAGGATGCCAACAAGGCATATATCGATGCGAAGGTGGCACTTCAAAACAATGTCAGGGCATTGGAAACATTCAATGGAACGCAGGCACAAGAAAAGAAACTTATCGATGACCTGAATACCAAGTACGGTTCAGTATTAGGATATTACAAGACCCGCGCCGAGTGGCTTGATGTGTTGATTGAAAAAGGTGAGGCTTATTGTCAGTCCTTGTTGCTTGAAGCGAAAACCGAAGCACTTGCCGAAAAGTATAAAGAAGCCTATGTAAAGAGGCTTGAAGTTGAAGCACAAGTCGCCGATGGTACATATTTCAGTTGGTGGGATAAGAGGGTCAAATACAATACCCAAAAGATTAAGCAGTTGGGGAATGAGGCCATAAATGAGGCGAAAAAGGAGGAACAAAAATGGGAGCAACTTGTTACCGATGCCTATAATGATTTGGAGGGCTTCAAGGATGAAAACGGCCTTAACTTCCACCCAACCCCTGAAACCATTACGCCCAAAGCGGCCAACAATGTAAAGAAGGCGATAGATGACTACAAAGAAGCCATCAAGAGCTATATAAAGGATGCGGATGGTGAAATTACCGACCTAATCATTGCATCGCAGGAGGATGGTTTGGAAAAGGAATTGGCGGCTTCAGAGCGTGCCACCGAAAGAAGGCTTGAGGGTTGGGAAAACCAGCTTCGCACCCTTGCAAGGCAGCGAAAGGAAATGCTGAAAGCCCAATACATGACCAAAGAAGGCGCAACCGAAGAGGGATGGGAAAAGACTTCGGCTGGAAAGAAGTCGGAAGATGACTATATGAATGACATACTGAATGAGGGTGGCGAGATTGCCGAAAGATATTATGCCGTTCAAAAACAAATCATCGAGAATGGGGAAAAGGAAAACGAGGCAATAAGGCAGAAATACTTGGATAGTTGGATTGACAATTACGGCTCTACGACACAAAAATTGGAGAAACTTGAAAGGGAATGGAACGAGGCGATTGCTTCATTGCCAAAAGAGTTTCAAGACGAAGCCATCAAGCAGAGAGACCAAGCGTTTGCCACCCTGAAATCCGAGAATTTCAAGAACCTGATTGATTGGGAAAGCGTTTTCGGCGACCTCGACAACCAATCCATTCAGTCGTTGAGGGCTAATCTCGATAGGATTAGGGCTTACTTCGAGCAAAACAAGGAGTCCATGAGCGCGACCGAAATCAAGGACTACACCGAGGCCATCAAGCGGATGGAGGATGAAATCGCCGACCGCAACCCCTTTGAGGCCATGCACAAGTCATTGAGGGACATCGGGGCTGCAAAGGCGGAGCTGGTGAACGCCCTGAATGAGGTTGCCGATGCCCAACGGGCATTGACCGAGGCACAAAACGAGTACAACCTTGCGGAGGAATACTACAACCAGCTTCAGGCCGAGGTGATGAACGGCGACCTTGCGGAGGATAGCGAGGCAATGATTGGGGCCAAAAACCTCATGGCCGAAGCCCAAAACAAGCTGAACCAAGCCGAGGAAAGGGGCGTGAAGGCCGAGAACAATGTCATCAAGGGACGAAACAACCTGACCGCCTCATACCGCAACTTTGCCACGGCCTTGAAGAATTGCGGCTCGGTGGTGGGTGATGTCGGCACCAAGGCAAAGAACCTTGCGGCCGTGTTCTCGAAGGATTTGGCCGATAGCATGGAAAAGGGCATCGACTTCATGGATGAGATAATCGATGCCGCCTCCAATGTGATAAACGCCATTTCGGATGTGGGCAAGGGTGCGGCCACGGGCATTGAGGCCGCTGTTGAGGCTTCGGCTCAAGGCTCGACCGCCGCTGCCGCCGCCGGTGCCACGGCAATCTCGACCATTGAAAAGGCATCGGTCATCCTGACCGTGATTTCAGCCGCCCTGCAGGTGGCCACTGCCATCGCCAGCCTATTCAATAGCGATGATGCCAAAAACAAGCAGATTGAGAGCCTGCAGAAGCGTATCGACCAGCTCCAATGGGAATTGCAGAATCAGGATATTTTGCGCTTCAACCGTGAGTATTTGGATATCTTGGAGCAGGTGAACACCACCCTTGGCGATTCCGTGGAATATGTGAGGCAATTCAATGAGGAATACAAGGCCGCACAAGCCGAGGCCGATGCCGCTTGGAGAAAGTATATCGAGAACCAAGACCAAGAAAACTCCGAGTGGCTATACTTGGAGTACATACGTAAGAAGGCCGTTGCCGAACATATTTTGCAGATTCAATCGGAGAATGAGGCCGTTGAGAGATTGGCGGATGCGTGGGTTGATGTGGACTACAACACCACCCGTGCATTGGGTGAGGCTCGCTACGAGAGCGCGAGGGAAAAGATTGAGAACCTGACCAAGCAGGTCATCCTCCTTCAGGAGCAGCTTGAGGCCGAGCAGGACAAAAAGAACCCCGATGACGAGGCCGTTCAGGACTACCAGCAGCAGATTCAGGAAACCGCCTTTGAAGCCGCCAATGTGGTGAAGGATATGATGGAGGAAATCATCGGCAGTTCAGCCGCCGACATCGCCTCCCAACTCGGTGATGCCTTCATTGAGGCCGCTGCCCAAGGCGAGGATGCTATGGAGGCGTGGCACAAGAAAGTGAACGACATCGTGGCCGATGTGATGAAGCGGATGATGATTCAGAAGTTCCTCGAGGAACCCATTGGCAACCTCTTCAACCAAATGCAAAAGAAGTGGTTTGACGATAGCGGCAACTTCAACGGCATTCAGGCCGTAATTGATTCATCCCAAGACTTTGCCAATGGCCTGAATCAAATTGGCACCGATTTTCAGTCCATTTGGGCAAACCTTCCCGATGACCTGAAAGAATGGTTCGGTACGGATGAGCGCGAAGGTTCCCAGCGCGGCATTGCCACGGCCTCGCAGGATTCGGTCGATGAGAACAACGCCCGCCTGACCACCATTCAGGGTCATACCTACAGCCTCGTTCAAGGGATGGATGAACTGAACGGGACGGCCTCCCTCATTCTCGATAGGGTGACGGGTATTGAGCGGAACACCGATGAGGCCAACAATAAACTTGACAATATGGGCAACCGTGTGAGGAACATCGAGAACACGATTGACGACATACAAAGGAACGGAATCAGGATAAGGGGATAAAGCCATGAAAGAGATTGAGAACGCGCAAAGGAATTGGCTGGATGCCAAGGAAAAGGCCGCAAGGTCGGAGGAACGCAAGGGGCATTCGGGCATTGCCCGCAAGTTGGATGCCTGCAAGATGTTCAAGGGTGACGAAACGCTGGAGGGCATGGTGGACTTGATGTTCAGCCCGCAAGGCGCGGAGTTCCTGACCAGGTACAAGTTCCCCGACTTGGCCACCTTCAGGAGGTTCAGGAAATACGACCCTGAACGGCTGGGGGTGCATATAGACCGAGGGGAAATCTCCCTTCAGGACGAAAAGAGGGTGTTTTTGGTAGGGAAAACCACCGCCCGACTGAAATACACCGTGACCCAAGGAAACCGCCTCGTGTTGATGCACGGGGCGAAGGCTTACATTGAGGCTTCTGGCTACGCTATCGTGAGAATCGAGGCCGATGACAGTTGCGAGGTGGTGGTGAAAACGAATGACCATGCAAAGATAATGCAATGAGGTACGAGAACAAACTATTCATAGACGGCGTTGATGCGATGACCGAGTATGGCGTTTTCGTTGAACGCAACGGCTATCGGCAGGTCGTGCAAATGCCCGTTTTCAAGAAAATCGAGCAGACGGATTGGCCTGAATATGACGGCGTGGAGGCCGACCTTTCAAACCCAAGGCTTGACGCGAGGCAGTTCCAAGTCCAATTTTGCATCAAGAACGTGCGATGGGCGGAAGATCTCTTCATCGCCCTTTCGGATGGCGTGTACCATGAATTCGACTTCAGGGAGATTGGCAAGGTGATGGATTTGAGGCTTGTTTCGAACGGAGCCTTTTCTTCATATATACGCCTTGGCAAGATGACACTGACCTTCGCCGATGACGCGCCAGCGGCGTTGAAGGGCGACCCATACGAGCTTGGCGAGAGTGAGGTGGTGCAGCGCGGCTACGAGCTGGACGGCATCGACTTTTCGCGGTTCGGGATGTATGTGCTTCGCGGCACTGACGATTCAATCAGGAAAGCCCCGAATGTGAGGGAAAACCTGAAAATATCGGCAAGGAACATGACCGGCGTTCAGTATGACAGCCAAGGCGATGTGCATTGGAAATCGAAGGACATCACCCTGAAACTATTCGTGAGGGCTACCGACATCGAAGAGTTTTGGGAACGCTATGGTGCGCTTTACCAAGTGTTGATGGACGATGGCGAACATACCTTCCATTTCAGGCCGATTGACATCGACTATCATTGTTTCTACAAGAGCAATGCGGTGTCGAGGTTCGAGATACTGACCAGCGGGAAAGTGTGGTGCGAGTTTTCAGTGACCCTGACCTTGACCGATTGGCATCCCGTCAGTTCGTGGCTGTTGTTGGAGACCGAGGGTGAGGAATTGGTCATCACCGAGAATGACGGCAGCAACATCAACTACAATATCAAGATTCGTGTTTAACAATTTAATTTCAATTGATTATGGCAGATACTCCTACAAAGAAAATCTCCGAATTACCGTTGACCTCGGTGTTGACCAACCTATACACCATCGGAGTTGACGATAACAATGAGAGCGTGAAGATTCCCATTGGGCAGATGCTCAATTCGCTGGCGCATGACATTGACGATGCGGCTCAGGCCGCTGACACGGCATTATACCAAATCGCCAATTTGGTAGTGACCACGGCGATGCTTGAATATGGGTGCGTGACCCGTGAAAAGATAGCCGACAATGCCATCAACGCCTCCAAGATTGCCCCTGATTCCGTGGATAGGGACAAAATCGCCGATGAGGCCGTGAATGAGGATAAGCTGGCGGATGAGGCCGTGACCGAGTCCAAGATTGCGGATGAGGCGGTGACGGAGGATAAGTTGGCCGAGGAATCCGTATCGACCGACAAGATTCAGGACGGGGCTGTGACCGCCGAGAAACTGGGCGAGGGTGTCATTGGCAGCACGACCTTGGCCGATGGCTCCGTGACCACCCCGAAACTTGCCGATGGAGCCGTTACCACCGAAAAGCTGGCCAACAGCTCCGTTACGATGGGCAAGATTGCCGACAACTCCGTTGGAGCGGCGAAGATTTTGGACAATGCAGTCGGCACAAACAAGATTGCCGACAATGCCGTTACAAGCCAAAAACTCGGTTCAGGGGCGGTTTCGACCGAGAAGATAGCCGACAATGCAGTGACGGGCGGGAAACTCGCTGACGGGGCTGTTACGGAGGGGAAAATCGGAAGCGGCGCGGTGTCGCAATCCAAGATTCAGGATGGTGCCGTGGGTGCATCGAAATTGGCTGACGGTGCCGTTGGTACGGCCAAGATTGCGGACGGAGCCGTGACGGGCGCGAAGATTGGCAGTCAGGCCGTTGGAATGGCGAAGCTGGGGGATGATGTGTACGCCAGCCTCCTTTTCTTCAATGTGAATGTGAGCGGCGGCAATTCCATTCAGACCCTGAATGCCGCCCGTACCCATGTGGCCGGCCTTTCCAATGCCTCGTTGCTGCAAAAGGCTGGTTTGGTGCTGGTTTTCAAGAATGCCAACGGCACGGTTGAGAATTGGCAGTACAACGGCGGCACCTGGGGCGAGGAATCGTCATGGAAAGCCCTTGGCAGCGATGTGAAGCAGCCGCTTATCAATGTGGATAACCTTTGCGGGTCGCCAACAAGCGCGAGCTTCTACAACCTTCAGACGGCCATTGCGGCCATTGTCGCGCTGGGCAACTCCACGGGTATGGATTACAAGATGAGCGGCCTCGTTATCACCTACATGACCGCAGAAAACACATGGGAAACGAAGCAGTTCAAGGGCGCGGTTTCGGATTTCAACGAGGCGGGGCTTTGGCAGGACTTTGGCGGCGGTGGCGGTGTTGTGGAGACCTCCGACACGCCCGCCGAGGATGGCGAAGATGCCTTCTCAACGGGCGGAGCATATTATCATATCCCCGCCGGATTGGAGGTCGATACCGAGACGGAGGGCGTGGTGAAGTTGCAGATGGTGAACGCTGGCGGTCAGGCAGTGGGCGACCAAGTGCAGTTTCCTATCGGTACGGGTGGCGGTGGCGGCGGCACAGGTACGGTGGTGTCGCTGGCCTTCCAAAGTTCCCCGCTGTATGGCAGCGCGGGCGGTACCTTCATATTGAGGGCTGCGGTGCGCTCGGTGACGATGGTAGGCAGCACGGAGCAGGCCAACACGATTATGACCGTTGAGCTGTATGACCGCGACACCAACACCCTATTGCAGACCTTCAACTTCAATCAGGCTTCATCGGCCTCGATGACCACCTATGACTTTTTGATGGATGTGACCCAATACTTCGCCACGGCTGGGACGCGGCGTTTCCGTTGTGTGGCCACTGACGATTCGGGCAACACGGGAAGCCGCAATATCAACATCACGGCGGTGGATGTGACCGTTACAAGCGTGCAGACCCTGCAATATACCCCAAGCACGGCGTTGGTGGTGGGCGGTTCCCCAAAGAGCATCCCGCTTTACAAGTTCGCCAACAATGCCAGCGACCGAGGCATCAATGCCATCGCCGAAATCTACCTGAACGGGGCATGGCGTGTGCTGGGTCAGTCGGTTGTTCAGGACACCTATTCTCACAGCGTGACCATCGACCCGCGAAACTGCCTTGGCTCGGCATTGGCGCATGGTGTTTACCAAATCAGGGTGCATGGCGTTGATGTGGCTTCGGGTGTGGTCGGCAATTACTTATATACGGGCGTGTTTTGCATTGACGAAACCAGCACCGTGCCGTTGGTGGTGGAAAGCTGGTTGAGTGAGACGGCATCGTCCGTGGTGAAGCTGTATGAGACCATCACCCTGAATTATGCCGTTTACGACCCGCAGAACACGGCACCGACCGCCACCGTTTACCTTGACGGCGTGGCGGTGCAGAGCCACACGGCCTATCGGTCTGCGGCCTACACCTATACCCATCAGGTTTCGGGTGTCCCTTCAGATGGGACATTCAGCCATTTGGTGAAGGTGGGTTGCGGTGCATCGTTTGGCGTGGTGGCCTCGTTCCTCGTCAGCGGGACGGTGATTGATGCAGCCCTGAAAAGCGGTGCCATCTACTCATTTGACTTCGCCAACCGAAGCAATGACGAACCGAGCCACGAAATCGTCAGCGGTGGCTACCATATCACCGTGAACGGGTCGAATTGGAGTACCACGGGCTTCATCGAGTTCAACGGCGAAAAGTGCTTGAGGATTGCGGAGGATGTGACGGCCACACTTGACCATCACCCCTACCAGCCCACTTCCCTTGAGGCCAACGGATTGGGCATTCAGTTTGCCTTCGCCTCAAAGAACCTCGTTGATGACAACGCCGTGTTGATGGAGTGCTACAACGAGGGCGTTGGTGCCGGATTCTATGTGACGGGCAAGGTGGTGGGCATATATTGTTCAACGGGTTTGACCAACCATGCCGAGGAACGCGCCTATAAGCAGGGCGAAATGAACACCGTGGCAGTGGTGGTTGAGCCTGCCGTGGATGGATTGGGCGTTACCCGCTCGGGTACGACCTATTATTTCATCAAGTTGTATTTGAACGGTGAGGAAGTGGCGGTCATCGGCTATGTGGCCGGGCAAAGCAACCTGAAACAAAACAATGAGATCTCGTTCAGCGGTACGCAAGGCGACTTCTACCTGCGATATATCTTGGCATGGGAGGATTATTTCCAATTCGACCAAGCCTTCCAAAACTACCTCGTCAAGCTGACCAACACGGCCGACATGGTGAGGGAATTCGATTTCGAGGATGTGATGGCCTCCCAGCAGGTGACGGAGCAGGGCGTTACGACCACGAAGCTGCGCCCTCAAGCGGCTGACTTGGCCGATAGGGACATGGCCTACATTATCGAATGTCCCTACAACGGCTCGGACATTGAGGCGTTGGATAACACCACCAGCACCAAGCAAAAGAACTATGTGACCCTATACTACATCGACCCGAAACGGCCTTGGACTAACTTCAGGGCTGACGATGTGCAGCGTAGGAATCAGGGTACGACATCGGCGAAGCGACCCGTGAAGAATCCCCGCTATTACTTGGCGGCAAAGAACGGCAGCACCTATGACAAGGTGAATAAGACGGGCGGCACGACCATCACCCTTTTGAATCCCGACCCGACCACCACGGCAGGCCAAAGGGCAATCGAGCTTGCGGCCATCAATAAGGTGCAGATTCACGATGATTCAATACCCGTTGACATCATTACGGTGAAGGTTGACTATTCCGACAGCTCCAATGCCAATGACTGCGGCATCTGCGACCAAATGAACGCCACCTTCAGGGCGTTGGGCAGCAATTACCTGACCCCAGCACAAAGGGCGTATGACGGGACTTGGAAAAAGGGCAGCATCGAGTTGGATGGGTTGGTGATGAACCATTCCACGGCCAACTTCCCCGTGGCCATGTACCGCTCAAAGAGCGACACGGGCAGCAGTCCGTATTTCCATGCCAAGGGCAATTGGAAAGAGGATAAGAAGGAGCAGGTCGCATTGGGTTTCAAGGATGTGCCTGGCTATAACAAGGGATGCCTGAATTATGGCGACTTCGTGGAGTTCTACGGCAACAGCGGCGAGACGCTGGCGCAGACCAAGACCCGTTTCCTTGCCTCCAACCCCGACACGGGTACGACCTATGCCCTGACCCAATACTGCGGCAGCTCCTACAAGATTATGATGTATGAAGAAGGCCAATGGGTCGAGAAGTCAGGCTCGATGGTGCAAGGCTCAAACGGCAAGTGGACGGTGACGGGCAAGGTGCTGAATCCCGTTGACGGCTTCGAGTTGCTGAACTATCAGGGCATGGACTGGTTCAAGGGTGTTTCGTCCGTGTCGGACATGATGGCACCATCGACCTCTTTCTCAAAATGGGTGCAGCAGCTTATAGATGACGGCGACATTTCCGTTGAGACCGTTCCCGCTTGGACTTACTATTTTGAGTCGCTGCTGGATGATGACGACTTGGCCGTTGCCTACGCCCTTGGAAAGAAGGTGCCGTACAACCTTTATCGCTGGATGAGGTTCTGCGATGCTTGCGACTACGATACCTATGGCGGTGCATCGAGGCTCCAGCTTTGGAAAACCGACCTTTACAAGTATGCCTCCCCTTATTCGTGCTTCGCCTACGATGTTTTCACCGACTATGACGCTGCCGTTGACCAGCGGGCAAAGAACATGCAGCCCATGTGGTTCCTTGAAGACGGCTGCAAGGTCGAGGATGGTGTGTATAAGAACGCCAACAATGAGGCATACGACACCACCACGGGGATGATGCCGATGAGGATGTACCTGAATAAGGTGTACGACTGCGATACCTGCAACGGCAAGGATAACGATGGCGGTCAGACGGTGGATGCCGAGGTTGACCCCAATAAGATGCCTGACCCGAACACGGGCTACACCAACCCCTATGCAGGTTACAACAGCGTATTGTTCAGGAATATGTACCTGCAGCAAACCGTCTATATTGATGTCAACAATACCGAGCTTTCGTTGCGGACTGTGGCTTCGGCCATGAGATCGTGCACGACCACGGTTGACGGTCAGACCTTGAAGCCGTTTTCGCCCGAAGGGGCGCAATACTTCTTCGTTGAGGCGAGGATTAAGCGTTGGCAGAAGAAAGTATCGTCCTACGATGGAGAACGCAAATACATCGATTTTACGGCCACCTCCGACAATATCTATTTCTACGCCCTTCAGGGGCTTGGCCTGACCTCGTTGCCAGCCTTCATCGAAAGAAGGTGGCGCATCCGTGACGGATTCTATGGTACGGGTGACTTTTTCAGCGGTGTGCTGGCTGGCCGTGTGAACGCCCCGAATGGTGCGAAAATCCGAATCACGGCGGCAAAGACGGGCTACTTCGGCCTTGGCAACGATTCAAGCGGCTCCCTGACCGAGAGCGTGTATTTGGAGGCTGGTCAAAGCCACAACTTCACCCAATTCAGCCATGAGGAAGGCGCGTTGCTATACATCTACCAAGCCGATAGGATGTCGATGATTGACTTGTCGGAAATCACACTTTCGAACAACTTCGATTTCAGCGTGATGACCCTTGCCGAGGAAATCTACATCGGCAAGGTGGGCAAGGTGAACCTGACCATTGGAGCCTACACCCTTTTGAGCAGCGTGAACCTTGGCGAACTGCCTTTCTTGAAGGTGCTTGACATCAGGGACACGGTGATTACGAATGTGGTTTGCACTTCGTGTCCGAGGTTGGAAAGCCTCTACGCCGCTGGTAGCCAACTGACCCGTGCTGACATCGCGGACGGTGCCAAGATTACCTTGATGCAGTTGCCAGCCACATACAACTACCTGCGATTGAGGTATTTGCCAAACCTGACCCTGACGGGGTTGCAGTTGGCCAATCCAGCAAGCGTGACCACCCTGATAGTTGAGAATTGCGCCAAGATAGGCTCGATTGACTTGTTGAGGGTGATTTCGCAGACCACGGGGACGGGGCTTCGCGTGGTGAGGGCTGCACCCGTCAACGTGAGCTATGACGGCTCGGATTTGGAGGTGTTGGCTGGATTGCCGCTGACGGGATTGGATGCCAACCTTACGGCTCAGGATAAGCCCGCCATCGTGGGAACCTATGTGCTGACCAAGTACACGGATGATGGATTGCTGGAATCATGGAGGGCTTTCTTTGGTAGTGACCTGACCATCCATCAGTCGCAGTTCACCACGATTGAGTTCAACGATGCCGTGAACGACCCCGCCAATGTGAGCAACCTTGACAACGGGACGGGATACAGCTTTGGCAGCGACTATGAGCCGAGCGGCCACGTGAACGTGATTCGCCAGCGGCTTATCCCCGTGAACGGCCGTGTCATTGATGGGGTGTTCATGGCAAAGAAAATAAGCGAGGCCAATTACAAGCAATATGCCGATGGCTCGGAGTTCGATTATTCGGATGTGCTGGGTGTGGGCAACGATTCCTTTATGAGGATTCCGCATTGCTGGTACAAGGGTATCAACGACTTCAAGAACGAGAAAAAGTACATTTGTTGGAGTTCGTTGGATAGTGAGCCGCTGAGTACAGCCACACGAATCAACCGCGAGACCCTTTCCGACATCATCCTTCAGAGCAATGCGGCAATCATGGTCGAGAATATCACCGACAATGCCAGCACCCTTGAAAGCGCGGGCGTGGTTCAGGCTACACCCAACCACAACATCTATCGTATTGATGTCGAAGGAATGAAGCAGGTTCGTTGGCCTGGGTTGAACAGCGCGACCATCGGGGCGTGTTTCCTGAATGCCGAGGATGTAATCATAAGCCATTACAATATGGCCATTGCTGGCTCGATGTTTGACTTTGTGACGGGTGAATATATATTCATAGATGTGCCTCAAGGCGCAAAGTGGTTTGCCTTCACGACAAACAACAGCAACAATGCGCTGGAGGCAATCGCCGTTGACAGCGACAACATCGAGGCCATCGAACCCGATTGGGTGGAAAGTGAGGAATGTTTGGGCGGCATCTATGAGGCATCGATTGACAGCTTGAGGCAGTTGCGTTCCATTTCGGGCGTGAGTGTCAGGGTCGGAACGGGTACGAATACCACTTCATCAGAATGGAACTACGATGATGACGGCAACCCGACCAACACCCCTACCGGCACGATGAATTGGACGGCCAAGGATTTCCAAAACCTTTCCCGCCGCCGTGGTACTGGGTACCAGCTATTCGACTACGAAATGAGCAAGCTGATTGCCAACCTATACTTCTCATTCCACGGCAATAGGGATTCATCGAAGATTTTGGGCAGAGGCAAGTCATCCGGCGGCACCACGGGCTATATGGATAGCCGTGGCAATTCAAGCAGCACCGACCTTGCCAACACAAGCGGCAACGGCAACAAGTGTCTTGGCTTTGAATCGTTCTTCGCCTGCACCTACGAATGGATGGATATGGTGGCCGTGAACGTGACCACCTTTGAGGCCGCATATAAGGCCAAGATGGTTACAAGCAGCTCGTACCCGACCAATGCCGTTTGGCATATCTATGACCCGATTCACGGGACTGAAAGGACGGTGAAGGGCATTAGTGGTTCGGGTAATAACATCGCCCGTGTGAAGCATGGCCGTTTCTGCGATGTGATTGCTTCGAAGTGTACCACCGACACATCGGCCTATGTTTCAAATTATTGTGATGGCAATTGGTATTCCGCTTCTACGTGCCGTGTTGTCGGTCGTGCGGGTAACGTCGCCTTCGTGTACGGCGGTGTCGTTTTTGCGGTTGCGAACAATGCGTGGTCGTACTCGAATACGAATAGCGGTTCCCGTCTTGCCTTCAGGGGTCAAATACAAATAGTTGATTGAGTATGAAAGCGAAATGCGAAAATGCGAATGTGCGCGAGGCGTGGCGGTCGGATAAGACCGCCCGACCTCCCACCGTGCCAAGGATATAGAACAAAAAAGGTAGAGGGTCTCATGCGGTGCCGTGTTGTCGGTCGTGCGAATAACAACGCCAACGTGAACGGCGGTGTCGTTTATGCGAATGCGAACAATGCGTGGTCGAACTCGAATACGAATAACGGTTCCCGTCTTGCAAACAGACAATGAAATACACAAGGGATTGAAAAGCCTGATTCCTTGAAAAACATCGCTTCTACGGCATACCTTCACGGGCTGGAGGATAGCAGAGAGCGAGAGACCCGAGCCTCAAGCAAAAGCGGCCAATGGCCGGAAAGCTGAAAAATCACGATTTTGGGTAGAGGCTGGTAGGTTGATTCTCGAACGCCTTGGACCCGATGGACTGAAGGCTTACAAACAAAAACACCATGAAAAGAGACGGTTATGTCATAGAGGAAATCATCCAGCAAAGCAACCTTGAAGATGCCTTCAAGACGGTGCTTCGCGGCAATATGAGGAAAAGCCTTTGCGAAGGCCGATGGCTGTTGGCTCACAAGGACGAATTCCTGAAAGGTGTCGCCGCCGAGATTGAGGCCGGAGAGGTGAAGCTGGGCAGGTGGCACCCGAAGGATATTGTCGAGGCTGGCAAGGCTCGGCATTTGCAGGTCTTCGACATGAAGACCCGAATCAAGGTTGCCGCCGTGATGCAGGTTGTGGATAGGCACTTGCGCAAGCGTTTCATCCGAACCACGGCCGCAAGCATCAAGAGGCGCGGCCTGCACGACCTGAAAGCCTACATCGAGCGTGACATGAGGACTGACCCCAACGGGATGAAGTACCTATACAAGTTCGATGTGAGGAAATTCTATGACACCGTGAAGATAGATTTCATCAAGTATTGCATTCGCCGTGTGTTCAAGGACAAACGGCTGATTGGGATATTGGATTGCTTTGTTTCCACCTTGGACGATGGCATTTCGATGGGTATGAGGTCATCGCAGGGATTGGGCAACCTGCTCCTTTCCGTTTACCTCGACCACTACCTGAAAGACCGCTACCGTGTAAAGCATTTCTACCGCTATTGCGATGACGGAGTGATTGGCAGCGGGATGAAGCTGGTGCTATGGGAACAAAGGAAATTGGTGCATGAACGGATTGAGGCGATGGGTCAGGAGGTGAAGCGCAACGATAGGGTTTTCCCAGCCGATGAAGGGCTGGATTTCCTTGGCTTCGTGATTTATCCCCGCTATTCCGTCATGCGCAAGCGGGTGAAAAAGAACTTTGCCCGCCGCCTGAAAAAGGTAAAGAGCCGCAAACGGCGTGAAAAGGTGGTCGGCTCCCTTTGGGGTATGGCCAAGCACGGGAGTTGCTGGCATCTGCTTGAAAAATTGTTGTTTAGAAAAGAATTTGTCAAACTAAAGAAAAGAGTTATGAAGGATTTCGGAAGCGCGAAAAGCGAACCAAAGACCATTGACGGCAAAAAGAGCTTCAGAGGCTCGAAAATCAGTGGCAAGGAACTTGAACACAAGGCATTTATCGTGGTCGATTTTGAGACGGGCGTGATACCCAAAATCGAGCAAGATAGATACAAGCGAGAAATGGATGACACGCTGGCCAAGGGTGGCGACACCAAGCTGGTTAAGAAGCCACGGCCTAAATATGTGGTGAGTATCATCTACAACGGCCAATTGCGGAAACTATGGACGGGCGACAAGGAGAATTGGGATGAGCTTGACCGCCGCCGCGAGGAACCCGATGGATTGCCGTTCTTTTGCTCGATGGAGACCGACTACACGGGGCAATACCCGAAATACTCGTTTTGTTCGGCAACGGCCTTGGGCTACACCATGCCGACCGAGGCGGAGCTTGAAAGATTGTATCAAACCCTGAAAATCAGATGAGCCATGACAAACGGATTCGTAAAGGTGTATGGTGCCGAGGCAGCGCAGGACGGCATCATCGTGTTGAGCGAAAAGAACTGCGTGATATTCTACGGGTATGGCACGGACGAACTTGGCGGCTGGAATTGGCGCAAGGACTACGACCATATCCCGACCGTGGCCGAGGTGAGGGCTGACATCGAGGCATTGGTGAACGCCAAGACCGATGAAGTGATCTTGACGGGGCTGAAATGGAACGGGAAACCCGTGTACCTCTCCAGCGAAAACCAATTCAACTTCAAGGCGGCTCACGACTTGGCCGATGAGACGGGCGGTGCCATTCTTCCCATCAAGTTCAAGCTGGGTGAGGATGAGAACGGCGACCCCGTTTACCACACATTCACCAAGACGGAGACGCTGGCTGACTTCGTGTCAAGCATCTTCGTTCATATCCAAGGCACCATCAAGGCGGGTTGGACGGAAAAGGATTCAATCGATTATTCACTTTACCAAGTTTCGGAGCCATGATTACATTGTATTGGGATAACACGGAAAGGGCGATTGTGTCCCTTCAGGTTCAGGAAAACGATAGCAGCTATCGGAGCCGTGGCCTGATGCAGAGGCCGCAATTGGTGTTGAAGTTCGCGCTGCCCCGCTATGTCGAAATCCCCGTTGGTGCATACTGCAACTATCAGGGCGAGAGGTTTGTGCTGATGTCGCCGCAGAACATCAAAAAGCAGGGGACGCGCAATATCGAGTACACCCTGACGATGGGGACATATCAGGACAATATGAGCCTATACAAGATGCGCAACACCGTGGACGGGCGGCTGAAATACTCGATGTGCAGCACACCGACTGAGTTTGTGACGGAGATAGTGGCCAACCTGAATGCCCGTGACGGGGCTAATGTTTGGAGCGTTGGGGATTGCATCGACACGGCACCAAAGACGATTGAGTTCAACCACACCTATTGTGACGCGGCGTTGTCGATGGTTGCGGATGAGTTTGAAACGGAGTGGGAAATCGAGAACCACACCATCCACCTCCACACGGTGAAGTACTTCGAGGATGCGCCGTTGCCGCTGTCATACGGCAAGGGTAACGGATTCGTGCCTGGTGTTGGTCGTGCCACACCCGTTGGGGAAATGCCCATCAAGCGGCTGTATGTGCAAGGCGGCAACCGCAACATCGACCGCTCGACCTATGGCCATTCTGACCTGATGCTGCCCTACGACCAGCTCCTTTCATTTGACGGTGAGAAATTCGAGGATGAAACGGGGTACGATTCCACGAAGGCACGGACTTACAAATCCGATAAGGAGGGCTATTACATCGAGCGTTACGACATGGAAACCGATTCCTCAAAGGAGGATTCCATTGATTGCTCCGACCGCTACCCTTCGAGGGTGGGAATTGTAAAACAAGTTATTGAGGTGGATGCCAGTCGGAATTGGTATGATTTTATTGATGACACGATTCCAAATGATATTAACTATGGTGATGATACCGTTCATCCAAACCCGCCAAGTTGCCAAATTAAAGGCGAAACCCTGACTGTGATTTTCCAAACGGGGATGCTGGCTGGCAAGGAGTTCGATGTGAAGTTCCACTACAATGACAAACGCTTTGAGATTGTGCCGTTTGAGTATGACGGAATCAAGATGCCCAATGGAGCGGCTTGGAGTCCGCAGGTGGGCGACACCTACGCCATTTTCGGCTGTATGTTGCCAGCCGCCTACATTTGCGACAATAACAGCAAGGAGGGTGCATCGTGGGAAATGTTCAGGATGGCGGCTCGATACCTTTATGCCAATGAAGACCAAAAGTTCACCTTCACGGGCAAGCTGCAAGGCAAGTATGCCCGCGAGAATTGGGACACGATTAGCCCCAAGCTGAAGGTGGGCGGCTACATCCATTTTTCGGACACGCAGTTTGCGCCCAATGGAACGGACATTCGCATCATCGGAATCAAGGACTACCTGACCGACCCCTACGCCCCGACAATCGACATTTCAAACGGCATTGTCGGCCAAAGCGTGACCACCACGCTTGTTCAGGTTGGGTGTCAGGATGTGACGATTGGGGAGGTGCATACCGATTCAATCAACTTCACCAAGCGGCGTTTCCGCGATGTGATTGATACAATGCAAATGCTTCAGGAGTCGCTTTTGGAGTTCTCGGAGGGCATTAACCCAATAACGGTGCAGACCATGCAAGCGTTGATTGGTGATGCCAGCCTTCAGTTCGTTTTCACGGATGATAATGATGATATATGGCCTCCTTATTCGGTGTTCGTTATGAACAACTCCACGAAGCGTTTGAATGTCATAAACCCAAGCCAAAGCGAACCGCAATCGCCCTTGCTGTTGAAGCATTCGGAGTTGGCAAGTATCATTCACCCTGACCCGCCACAATACATGAAATGGGTGATGACCACAAATAGCTTCAATGTGGCCGGTTATCCTGACCAAGGATATTATTTATATGCGAAATGTAGTATTGTTGATGGCGTTGGCACGGGTGAGTTTGTTTTATCGGACACGGCAATAGCGATGGAATCGGTGACGGGTTATTACCATTTCCTCGTTGGCATCCTTGGCAAGGAATATGACGGGGAACGGAGCTTTGTGACGCTGTTCGGTTTCACGGAGTTGCTGCCTGGTCGTGTGACTACCGACCTGATTATAAGCAGTGACGGGTTGAATTACTTTGACCTCGTTCAAGGTCATATTCAGGCCAATAGCGCATATATCCGTGGGACATTCAGAAGCCCGTTCCATGAAGTAAACGGCGAGTTGACCGCCTATCAAAAATATGATAATTTGATTGCGGCTGATAGAATTAGCTACAATGTTCGGCTGACGTGGGATGCAACACAATCAGGGCGTAGGGTTACGATTGTAGGCGGTGGTAATTTGATGACCCCTCCGAGTGGAATGTACTACTTCAAGGACGGAATCAATAAGACGAGCGGATTTTCGTTTGGCACCGTTACATTGCGAGGATATGGTACTGAACAAAACTTCTATGGATGGATTGTCGAGAATTACACGCCGTTTGGCATTGATGTAGTTGGTACAAATGAGTATTACGGAAGTCCGTTCAGGGTGATGGCCATTGGCTCCTATTTAATAAATAGTGGCGGCGGTGCCGTTGTTCGTCCCCATGTAAGAACCTTTGACCAATCAACTGCCAATGTTACAAGGAATGGAGTTGGTGATTATACCATATCCGTTTCAGGTGATTGGTTTGCCCATACTGATACATTCCCACAAAACATAATAGTGAATGCGTTGGCCGCTGAATGCCTTGCGATATGTACGGGAATGGCCTACAATTCAACCAACGACACTATGGATTTCAGTATAGCAGTATCACAAAAAGGTTCTGCCTTTGATGCAAGTTTCAACTTTTTGATATACGCATATTACCAGCTATAAAAATATGTTATTTGAAAATAGGTACTTATTAGATACTTTTTTATACCTTTGCGCCTGAAATTTAACCATCAACAAAGGAGGATTTGAAATGAACATTACCATTTTGAGAGACATGACCATCGTGGCTGTCATCGCTTGCATCATCGTATTCTTCGCCATGATGATAGACTTGGCAAGCGGACTTTACAAGGCGAAGCAACGGCATGAGTTCCGCAGCTCATGGGGGCTGAAACGAACCCTGACCAAGTTCATCACCTATGAGGGCGGCATGATGATAGCCTACGGGGTGGATATGCTAATCTATTTCAGCAGGCTGTTTGAGTTGTTCCACCTTGCGCCCATCGTGGGGATTCCCGTGGTGTCGTGTTTGGTGGGCATTTTCCTTTTGGTGGTGGAGTTTTTGAGCATACGCGAGAAGTCCGACAAAAAGACAAAGAAGGACTTTTCGGAGGCTGGGGAAATCATTACAAGGCTGCTGGAGAGTAAGACCTTCAAGGATGCGTTTATGAAGGCCATTGAGGTACAGCAGGCGCAGAGCCAGCCGCCAGCGGAGTCGGTGAATGATGAGTACGAACCAACAATTGAATGACTATGGCAAAAGTAGAGTTATTGCTGCCGAAAATCCTGAAATGGGAAGGCGGCTTCGTGAACGACCCCGCAGATAGCGGCGGCGCGACCAACAAGGGCGTGACCCTTGCGACCTATAAGGCATACCGCAAGGCTCACAAGATGAAGACCCCGACCGTTGAAGACCTGAAACGGATTACTGACGCGGAGGTGATGGCCATTCTCAAAGAGTTCTTTTGGGATAAGATGCAGGCCGACCAAATCAATAGCCAATCCATCGCCAACCTTTGCGTCAACACCCTTTGGGGGTCAGGCAAGGGCTATGTCAAGACTATTCAGGGTGTGTTGGGTGTTCGTCAGGATGGCGTTGTCGGACCCGTGACGCTGGCCAAGATTAACGGCTGGATGCCTCAAAAGGACTTGTTTGACCGCCTTTGGGCGCGGCGTAAGAAGTTCTTTGAGGACATTGTGGCCTCCAGCGTGAGAGCCTATGAGCGCAAGATTGGCCGCAAGGCCACGGAGCGCGAACTGCTGAAATATACCAAGAAACGCTTTTTGAAGGGCTGGCTTAACCGCCTGAATGACTTCCGTTATGAGGACTAATTTACCCAAACCATATATTTTCCTCTTGTTGGCCTTCGCCACGGCTCTCCTCACGGGGTGCCGTGGTTGGAGGCTGGTAAGGTCGGAGAGTGAGCGTAAGCTGGATTCGGTCATCATTCGGACGGAGTACCGAGAGCGTATCGACACGGCCTACATCACCATTGAAAAGTGGTTTCAGCAGGTTTTGGCAGACACCACCTCGACCCTTGAAAACAAGTATTGCATTTCCCGAGCCGAAATCACGGCGATGGGGATGCTGTACCACACCCTTGAAACGAAGCCCCAGCAATTTCCCGTACCCGTGACTACCACGGAAAAGGTCAGGGACAGCGTTATATATAGGGAAAAGGAGGTGAAGGTGCGAGAACCTTACCCCGTGGAAAGGGAATTGACCCGATGGCAGAAGTTCAGGCTTCAGGGATTTTGGTATATGCTGGCGGCGTTGGTTTTGGCCGTGATTTGGATATGCCGAAAGCCCCTGATAAAAATTTTCTTGCGGATTGTCGGGAAATAACTACCTTTGCACCGCTGATGATTACTTCATCGGTTGCGTTGAAAAACCCGCTCGATGCGTCAGCTTCAGGGCGGGTTTTCTTGTGTTTTGTTGTCGGTTTGTTACTTGAAATAGGAATGATTGTCACAATACATTGGAAATCAACTGAGTTTTGCGGGGTCGGTAGATTCTGCATCGGAAAATAATCCGATTACCGTCGTTGCGTTTTCTTAGAATTCCTTCCCAACGCAGATCTGAATGCACTCGGCAGCCTTGAACTTGTGTGCCTTCAGGATGATGCCCGTGTACATGTTCCCCAGCTGCGGAAAACGGTATTTCACGGTAACCAACTGATAGAAAGTCTTGTTTCGGGCTAAGCCATCATGATGATGCAGATAACGACCGACACCGACCACGGTAGAGAAGTTATAGTAACGGAGCTCATGTTGGAGAGAGAAGCCGTAGGAGCAGGGGTCGTAGGTCTCTCCTCTGCCGTCGTTTTCGGCAATCTTGTCGCAGAATGGCGTGACAAAAAAGTCAAAGCCCAGACCGGTGGCATGGGTGCGGCAATATCTGTAGAAAGCATTGGCCTCGAACGCATACTTGAAATAGCGCTCGTTGACCCAGATGCCTTCCTCTTCGAGATGTCGCTCATAACTGGCCTCATTACTCATGATACCGCCGGAAGCTTGAATGCCGTAAAAGAACCCGCGTTTAAAGCCGTCATCTACCGTTTCGCGATGCATCTCCTCTTCGCTTCGGGGAGCTTTCATCCCAAGGCGTACCGCCAATTCAAAGGCATTCAATCCATAGTTTGGGAATGAAACGGCGCCATTTGAATGATGGTTGAAGAAGAATCCGATACCAGCATCAAAACGCGGCGAAATGGCGTATTGCGCTTGAAAGCCTAGGGAGATATGGGCATTGACGGGCGTGGAGATGACAACATTCCATGGATTTTCGACCGGGTCGTAGCGATGGCTGAACATGAACCCGAGCCCCAATTCCCCGCTATAACCGAAGCTGAAATCGTCAATGACAATCAACGGCCGGTCGAAATAACCATAGATGCTGTAGATATTGCCCATCCCTGGCCCATTAGCTGCCTTTATGCCCGACAACCCATCAATCTGAAAACCGATCCCTCGTTCAGGATGCTTGCATATCGTCGCATAGGGGGATGAACCGTAATCGGTCCATCCTAGTTTGACATCAAAAGTGGGAAAGGTCGGAGCCACGCCTTCACCAAACAAGGCTGGATAATACCGGCTGTCATAGAGCGTCTTGCTTTCACCTGCATAGATGGACACATTCTGTGCGACAGCATGGCTTACAGGGACAGCAAGAAGCAGTACAAGACAGAGAACGATGAACACGCTTCCGCATTCCGGGCGTCTCATTTCTTTCATTTCATCTGGAATTATGGCAAAACGAAGAACTTGTTGGTGTGGGCAATGGTACGAATATTGCCACTGGTGTCCATTAAGAAAAGGGCGTCCTTATCGCTTTCATAGCCTATATATACCAAGGAGCCATTGCTCAACCATTGGGGACAATCCTCCATAACATCCGAGTTGGGCAAAGCGATCTGGGTCTTGCCATCGAGGCTCGACACAGCGAAAAAGCCCAAAAGTCCGTCGCCCAAGTATACATCGGTAGCAAACAGCAGTCTCTTTCCTGACGGGTCAAGTGCTATGGGATCGTGGTCAAATTCCACTTCGAAATCCCCCATGTCCTCCATATCCTTGAGCTGGTCGTTCAGGCAAACCCGTTCATCGTCACCGAGATAGTAAAGGCCATCGGCATCCTCAAAGCGGGCAAAGTCGAAATTGGCCTCAGGCGCATAGGCCCTGAATGTGTCTTCATCGTCTATAAACTCCACATCACCATGCTCTTCGTCGTATTTGTACAATGTGATTTTGTTGATTGTTTTTGAAGGACAATCGTAGACGGCGAGATTATAGCAAGGTCCTGCAAACCACATGTTATCCACTTCAAGGGCAATCTGGGTTTGGTCCATGCTGAGATACATCTTGCCGAAGGCAGAGAAAGGATTGCCTTCACGTGATCCAAGGTCCAGATTCCAATCGGCCAAAGACTCCGGTTGGGGATCAGCGGCTTTCATGTCAAGGCATTTGAGCAAAAGGCGGTCGTTTGCCTTCACGTTATAGTACACCTTCCCATCAGTAGTGCAAACCGCATCGACGACGCTGTCCGTCTCTTGGGTATAGGCCTCTGCTTCACCCTTTTGGATGTCGTAGAATTTGAGTTGGCCGTCCTCAACGAAGCCTAACTCGCGTTTGTTTTGGTCGGTTGGTTTGTTGTTATCGTCCACAGGATTGGCCGGTTTTTGGTCGCAAGCCATCATGCCGAGGGCCAGGGCGACGACTAGAAAAAAGTAATGCTTTTTCATATCATTTTGTATTTAGTTATTGATTATCAATGTTATAAAAGGATATTAACCCAATCTTGCCTCCCGAAGGGGCTGTTCCCAAAGCACCTTCCCTCCTATCGTTTCGGCCAGTTGGTCGATTTCCTGTTCAAATGTCTCCATCAATGTTTGCTCCCTTTTCTTCGAACGACGACCTTTGGCTTCATATAGCACCTTGCTGAAATAGGCATCATAGGACACGGCATAGTCCTCCTCGTCGTTGTGTGGGAAGAAAGACACAGCGGCCTCATAACGGATATTGCCCGCCTCGGAGTCGGCCATGAGTATCACCAAGGCGCCATGTCGCGGCACGTCGTTGAACTCAGCCTCGGCGGCATAATAGCGTTCGTATACGTTTATGGTCATATGTTAAGCGGTCTATATACTGCAAAAGTATAAAAAAGTCTGTAATTTCCGCTGTTTTTCAAAAAATGATGCGTATTGCAAGGGAATTGTCTATCTTTGTCAGCCAGAAACCAATACGATCGAAGCATGAAAAAAGCGTTAATCTTTATTGCAGCGGCTTTGTTGGCCGCCTGTGCAAACAACAACGGTCACAATGAAGAAGAAACTGTCATGGACTGCATGATGCTTCCTGCCGCAGCGATGATAGATTGGGAAAAACCCCTGTTTAGCATTGACGACGAGGGCGACACCATCACACGTTGCTTATACGACGAGCAGGGCCGACTGTCAAAGATATTGAGTGAATACGACAACAAAGGCATTCCCGGCTGCATCACTACCTATACCTATGACGGCAACATTGCCCATGTCACCTTCAGTTGCGAGCCTGGCTATGAAGAAGTGATCGTTTTTGAAGATGAAAGCTGCACCAAGATTTTAGAGGACACCGGACAGAAATACGAATATGACGACCAAGGCCGTATCTCGAAGATCACCATTGGCAATAGGGTAATCAAATACACGTATACCGTCGACGAAGCGACAGGTATTGTACATACCGAGATCTCAGACAACTATATGTTACAGCAGGACGAAGACAGGGATGAATATGGTCGTTTGTTGTACGAAAGCCGTGTCAACGACGAGGACATTTATACCACCACCTATACCTACGAAGGCAATGTGTGCCATGCCCGTGTCGAAAACAAACTCCATGTGAAAAACGACTTCGGTGGCGTTCCCGGTTTGGAGGATGTTTTCACCGACGAATACGAATACCTTATCTATTATTGATAGCTGTCGCTTCTTGACAATCTTTTTAGCAAAACACATAATCATCATATCATGAAAAAAGCATTACTTCTGATTGCAGCGGCTTTGTTTGCCGCTTGCGCAAACAACAATGGGACAGATACCGCCAAGGACACCACCACCGCCCCACAATCTGAAGTCGTCGAGAAAACCCACGAGGTGGATTGGGACAAGCCCCAATACAGCCTCGACGACCATGGCGACACCATCACGCGATGGATCTATGACGAACGCGGTCGCCTGTCACAAATCCTCACCGACTATGATGAAGGCGTACCTGGTTGCATCACAGTGTACACTTACACAGGCAACAAGGCTCATGTTGTCTTTGGCTGTGAGCCTGGCTACGAGGAGGACATCACCTATACCGATGAGAGTTGCACCAAGGTCCTCGAAAACAGCGGACAGGTTTATGAATATGACGAGGAAGGTCGCCTTTCAAAAATCATTTTTGGCAACAATGAGATCACATACGACTATTCCTATTTAAACGAAGGTGAAATCCTGCATGTCCAAATTGAAGGCAACTATCTTAACCAATTTGAGGAAAGGGACAAATTTGGGCGTTTGATTTCTGAAAGCCACATCGAAGGTGCGATGGACGCATATTCCACCACTTACACTTACGAGGGCAACGTGTGCCACGCAAGAGTTGAAAACATCATCTATAAAAAGGGAGATTTCGGAGCCGTCCCTGATTTGGAAGACTCCTACACCGACGAGTACGAGTACGATATCTACTATTAATTAATTATTTAACCGGATTACCTCTCTTAATCCACTTCCCTATCCTACCCTTGCCGTGGAGTTCCATCACGGCAAGAATGCCGAAAGCGATGGCAACGGTGGCCTTGAGTGCGGCAAAACCTGTGTGGATGGCATCGGGGAGTTGGTTGGAGACGATATTGTAGCTCGTCCAAAAGATGCCTGCGCCAGGCACTAAGGGAAAGATGCCGCTGATAAGGAACACCGTGATAGGGCATTTCCTTCCTATCGACTGCAATAAGGCAGTGAGCGTAACCAAGGCCGTGGCACAGAAGATGGCTTCTACGGGTGACATGGCTGTATACCGACTCAGAATGAGATAAAGCAGCCAACCAATCGTTCCACAGAAACCGGCATCGAAATAATACTTGCGGGGTACACCAAAGAGCGCGGCAAACGACACAGTGCCCAAAAAGGCAGCGATGAGTTGCACGACAAAATTCGAGGTCGGCGGGTCGGCGACAAGACCTTCCAGTTTATGCATTTGGCCGAAGATATTCTTGTCGAGCATGAACGCCAAAGCCACGCCAAGTGCGATGCAAAAGAAGGTCAACATGGCATCAAGGAGGCGCGTGGTGCCTGCGATGTAGTCCTCATTGGCCATGTCGCTGATGCCGTTGGTGAAAGCCACACCAGGAATCAACGGGATGATGGCACCGATAATCATGTTGCTCAGATGTTCACCAAGACCAAGGCGGTACATGCCGAAACAAATCAAGGTGGCCAACAATCCTCCTGAGGCCGTCCCTACGATGCGTGAGAGCCGCTTGGAGGCAACAAACAGCATATAGATCCATAGCACCAACCCTGCCACAAAAGAGGCCAGACAATCCATGAAGCCGCCACCGAAGATGATGCAGAAAGCCGCACTACCCACAGCGGAAGCAAGAATCTGCTCCCAAGCAGGTTTGGCTTTCATGGCGCGGATGGCTTTGAGTCTTTGCTCCAATTGATCCAAAGAGCATTGCCCCTGCTCCACCTCGCGCGAAAGTTGGTTGACGGCCACTACTTTATCCAAACTCGCCCCCTTGATGGGGATAAATTTGGAGCGGGCGTAGTCCTTACCTGTGGCCATGATGCCGTTGCTGAGCACGAAGAAGCTCTCATCCTCCACACCATAGTGGCAGGCGATGCGCTTCATAGTCTCCTCTACGCGCGAAATCTCCGCACCGTTTTCCAAAAGGATGGAACCGGCTTCGTAGGCTAGGTCAAGAGGTTTTGTGGGATCGTTCATTGTTTTGGTAATTGTTTTATGGCACGGTCAAAATCGCTTTCAAGTTGTTCCATCTCGCGTTTGCGGTAGATTTCAAACTCTTGTTCTGCCTTTTTAATGGCTTCTTCGTGCGAAACACTCCCCTTACCTTCCAAAACTTTTCTTCTGTTGGCAAGGATTTGGTTGTCAAGCGATTCTATCCAATCCCGCATGGTCATGGGCTTCATTTCAAGGGCTTGAAACTCGGCAAAATCCAAAAAGCCAGAAACCAGCAAGTTAAGGCGTTGTAACTCTAATTCCGAAAGATAGTTCTTGGTAATCTTTACGTCGTCTTTGGTGACATAATTGCCTTTGAAGTTGGTCATTCCCACAAAAGGCTTTTCGTTGTCTACACGATTGTAAATCACTTCAGCGGCGGTTTGTTCGTGCACGGCGTAATGGAGTTTGTTCTGTACGGTAGCAAAGAACATTCTGGTCATTTCGCTGCGTGGGTCGTAATCGACAGCTGTTGCATAAATATCCGTAACTTGTTGATAGAAATTGCGTTCCGACGAACGAATGTCGCGGATACGCTGCAAGAGTTCCCTGAAATAGCGATTGCCACCTTGTTTCAGCCGCTCGTCATCCAAGGCAAAGCCTTTTTGGATGTATTCGTGCAAGCGTTGTGTGGCCCAACGACGGAAACGAACAGCAACGGGCGACTGGACACGATAGCCGAGGGCGATAATCATATCCAAATTGTAATGATCAATAGCTCTCTGAACTTCTCTGTTCCCTTCTTGACGAACTAACAAGAATTTCTTGTGAGTTGCCTCATCAAGTTCTAAATCGTTATAAATGTTTGCGATATGCTGAGCAATGTTTTGTTGTGTGGTGCAATAAACCTCCGCCAGTTGGTTTTGTGTCAACCAAACGTCTTCTTCTGCAAAGCGGACGTTTACGTTCACATTGCCATCGGTGTCGGTGTAAAGGATGATATTGTTTTCTTTGTCGGGCATTTATCTTGCTGTTTATATAGTGCAAAGATAATGAATTCTTTTGGTTTATGGAATAATAATAAGATTATTGTATTAGGCTTAATTACTTTTCAAAGATAATAATCCTGTTATTCTTTATGCATTAGTCCTAGCAAATTCTAATAAGTATTTAAAAGGGAACGGGACAACTGTTAATTGTCCGTTTCTTACAAAAGTTACAGCCATTAACTTTAACAATTTTTCGAAAAACAAGTTGCTTTTTTGCCATGTATCAACCAATCTAATATTGGCAGCTGTCGGTATTACTCTTCGCATTCCAGTTCCAATTATTCCTGAAAAATAGAACATTGAGTTATTGTTGTTGGCAAAGCACTTTATATCAGTTATTGCAGGAAACAATTCCTCTCGGCTTATTTTATCGCGTATTTTATTATCATTATTTTGTAACCTTTCTTTTATATGTTCAATCTCCGGGATTGTTTTTAATCTAGTATTTCGAATGACATTAACATCATCTCCGTATTTCACGACTCCGACGACATCCTCGTTATCGAAAATATCAATACATTCTTGGTATTCGTCATGTTCAAATATAGTATTTTCTCTTTCTGCAATTGTAAAATCACCATTGGGCGAAATCGTCATAAAATAAAAGTGCCTACAATCATCCCCGCCTTTATAGCAAATCCCAAAAACTATATTTCCAATAAAACCATAGTCAGACCAGTTCACCATTGAAATATGATTACACACAATATCTTCTTTTATCAAGACCTCTTGCATTATACAATCCAATATTGATTTCCAACCAGTTTCATTGTCTTTTTCACTACTCATCAAGTGAGCTATTGTTTCTATGGTCACATGTTGGATTGCACAATCTTTATAGACTTTATCATGCGGATCATCATTATCTTTATAGAAATCATCCTCATGAATAAGAACAATATTGATGGCATCGACTTTAGGTCGTTTATATACAGAGATATCACAACCAAATTGTTCCTTTATTTTTTGTTTAAGCCTTTCAATACAAAGTGGAGAAGTTGGGTCTAAAACCCCGTCAACCAACACGATTTTATGCGATGAAGCACTCTCTTTAATTCTTTGCTCACTTCCTTTCAAGAATTTGGATGAAATTTGTTCTTCCTGATAGTCATTGAACGAATCGAATTCAAGATGAGCCACGCCAGAAAACTTGGTGTTGAATTTATCTATACAATCACAAATGACGCCCATTTTGGTTTTCTGAAACTTCTCCAATGAATCGATTTCAAGAAACTTGATATTGGTTTTATCATCCCCCATTTGCCTTAGGATATAGGCTTCAGACGAAGATCCTTTTTCAATTCGTTTCAAAATATTGTCCTTTCCAAGAACATATTCCGGATATTCATTAAACTTCTTTTTGCCAAATCTGATATACCTTTGTTGTGTAATGGAAGTGAATGTCCTAACATTCCAATCTAAAAGCATTTCCTTAGTCACTCTTAATTCCAAAGAAACAATCTGCTTTCTTTTCGGCTTAACCCATGAAGGATGATGTATATAGAAGTGACCAGTAACATTATGGTAGCCAAGAATCGCGCCTTCATAAGTTCCCATAGAATTAAGCAATAATTGCACAATAATGTTTTGAGGTACCGATTCTACATACATTTTATCTACTGTAATATTCTCTGTTCCATGTAGTTTTTGTACTGCTTCGTTTATGTTATTTTGGTTCTCAACTGATTTTTTGAGCAACATATAAAATGAATTGCCACGTTCGTATACCACTGACAACACAAATTTTTCATTTGTAAAATCGTCTACAAGTTTTGCCGCATTGTTTCCTTTCCCGAAATACATATCAGAGGTTCTGACATTAAAGATTTCGTATTTTTCAGAAAGAATGCCCGTGTTAAGGTCAGCAACTAGTTTATTTGTTTGTATTCTACTCATTCTTCAACTCTTGTATTTTTTTAGCAGCCTTTTGTGACAATTTTGCATTACAAATTAGCGACAATTCTATTATATTGATATTGCAAATTTTTGTTATTATGGGTTCTTCAAATCCTGTATCTCTGACATTTGCGATTAATATTGTCCTAACATCTTTACATCCATTTGCTTTTTCAGCCACTTTATTGTGATATTCTTTGGCGTCAAATTGCGTTGTATCTTTCCAATACTTGAAATCTACATAAATTGGCTTTCCTTTCACCTTAAAGTCAAATAGTTCATGTTCTTCAGCATTCAATTCCTCAAGAGAAATATCAAAAAACTCAAAGATTTCTTTTCCACACACCTCCCCAAGTGCGCCTTTGTATATATTATTATAAAGAGGAGGTGAAAGAATATAATCACCTTCCTTGAAATCTATCGCATAATTGTTTTTAATAAACAATTCTTTTAAACGAGGCCATGTTTCAAACAGATTCTTAAGATTTGCATCTTCAGATGAAACTTCATACGCATTCTCGAATCTATCTTTTGCGATTTGATTGATTGAATAATAATCGCTATTATGCTGATAATAGTATTTTCTAATTGGTTCACCAAATGAGATATAATGCAACTTGAATGGACTTTTCGACCATTCTTCTTCTGTCAACGTCGGATGTTGCAATGTATATTCTCGCATTGTTTTCCACTTTCGAATTTCTTCGTCACTCCATCTGTTTTCAAAACATCTGGTAAGCAGCTGCAGTATCCTTTTGTTTGATGAAATGGACATATTAATAGCATCCCCCATATAATCATTTGACACAGCATCTTCATTTAACTCAAACTTATTTGCCAACGCAACCATTTCTTGGTTAAACATTCTGTCCTCTGAAAACAGGGTTGACTTGTCCAGCGCATCTCCAAGTTCAGAATCTGCAAGTATATAAACCCTCTTTCCCCTATAGCTAGTTCGGCATTTTCTCCCCATCGCTTGAACAATAGTTTTAGTGGCGAAGATTTTTACATCTCGAAGATTTGAAAACGATTTATTCCAAAATTTAACTCTTTCATTGCTCTTGTTTAAACTATTGTAGGACAAGACAATCTCTTTCATCTTATCATTATATGATATAGCCTTTTTTTGAAACAAGTATTCCATTTGAAACACTCTATTAATGGCTGTTTCTTCTTCCCCATCGCACTGATAAACAAGTAAAGTCGGTTTGTCTAGATAAATGCCCTCAATATCCATTTCGGATTTATTTTCCCTTGTATTGTTGATTTTTATCACTTCGTTTTGCCTATTTGCCGGTATACTATATTGTAAATTTTGTCCAGCGCCAATTGTGGCATAGGTAGAAATGATGAATCTTCTTTTCCCTTCGCTTAAAGCATCTATCAATTCTTTTTTCTGCTCATCAAAATTATTTGAATCAAGAACGGCACAAATACTTTCATCAAAAGGAACGCCCTTTTCAGCGTATAATAACATATATAGTTCAAACAAAGTATTTTGATCAAAATCGCCATCGTTCTTTTTCAAGGCTTTTGAAAACAACGCCAAATATGATTGCAGGTTGTTATCTAAAAACTGCTTAAAGGCCAAAACCGCTTTGAAGTATCTAACTTCTTTATAAATATCATTATTGTAAGATGTTCTATTATGAGCATGGTTAATAACATCTTTATCCGCATAAATGCTTGACCAATTTGGCAAATCTTTAGAAGAAGTTTCTGTTAAATCTACAACGATTTCAACCTTTTCGAATCCTGATGTTTGGTTTTCAAAGTCTTTCTTAAGTCTTTCTTTGTCTTCAGCGGTAGGTTTGAAATAGTTCTCTCCCAGCTTCCATTCTAAATAGTCAATATCATAATTGCCTAATACAGTTTTAAATGTCGCAGTTGCAGATATTCCTACTACTTTTGAAAGTGTACAAATCGTAAATAAAATACTCTCAGGCGTATCTTCGAAGACAAATTTTCTTATGATGGTTGTATTATCATGAGAATAATCATCGCAAAAGTCATAATGACTAAATCCTGTTGCATAAAAGGAAAAGTCATCAATTATATCAACAGTATTGCTCGTTTTTGTCCTAAATCGATTGCTATATGTCAATGCCATTTCACGGATAATCCTATTGCTGTCTCCCTGCAAATGAAACGAATCAAGTACCGTGTCAATGGCATGATACTCTGTAAATTCTCCATACGACATACCATCTTCCTCGTTTTGTATTTTGTTTTTACGGTAACTATATGCCAAGATGGCAACAAATCGCGCAAAGTGCGAAATGGCTCCTTTGATTTTGTTTAATGCATTGTATAAAGAATCGTCTAATTGGCCTTTTGGTACGAGCGATAATGTGTTTAAATTCTTTTTCTTGTCATACTCAACCACGACATCTTCTTTTCCTGTTGTGTAATTGTTATGGGTAAAGTCAGAGAACAAAACAACTCGCTTCTCTTCAAATCCAAGAGACTTATGATGCTGTAAGAGATGATGTTCTTTTGAAATGTCATCAAAGATTCTTATGTTTTTTTCTAAAGCATGCCTATGGCTTGGTCTATTCTCAATATTTTCCCAAATATTAGATGGTATGGATGCTTGATTGTCAAGGCAAATCTTTATATTTCGAAATAGGTCTATGTAATCAATGCTCTTATTTAGTCCATTTTGGACAATCATATCTTGAATATCCTTCTTAGTAGCATCAAACTCATCTATAAAGACAAGAGAGTTTCTAAAAAAGGAAGTCTCGTAAAGCCTTACACTTTTCTCGATGATTGTGTCGTATTTGTTTATCAATTTCTTCATCGTAATGAAGAAAACCCTTTTTTCTTCCGAAAAGACAACCGGATACAATTCTCCTACCCATTGCCAATCTTTGTCATTCTTGATGGCGTTGAGTTTTTCTGATTTTTTCTTGAATTTTCGAGAAAGAGTTTTGCTAATTAAGTATCTGAAATTTCTTTCTATATCTCCAAAAGCATCGGGCTTGTTTACCCCAGCTGTTATTAAAGCATCAAAACTCCTAAACTCTTCCGAAGATCGTATCTCACTATTCTTTATGTCTTTCTTTATTCTATTAAAATTCTTGATTGCATGTTCGGTGTTAGAAAGAACTCTAAAGACAGAATCTTTTAAATCAGGATCATTATCTAATTCTTTTATCAACTCGTTATATGGATCGTCTAAGTTCTTTTTTAACGTAGTGACAAAGAATATCTTTTTCTCTTGATTCTGTTTAAGGTAACTCTTAATAAACTGAAGGACATTGTATGTTTTCCCAGTGCCCGTTGGCATATCCAATAGTAACAAGCCCGTATCCTTTGTATTATCTAAACAATATCTTTTTAATAACTCTATCATGGAATCAAGTTTTCAAATTGCTCTATAATCTTTATGTTTTCAACAAGCACATGACAAACAAAAACATCATTATAAAAAATGCCGCTCCTGTAGAGGCGCGTGTTTGGCGCCTCTACAAAGAACGGCAATTCATTTCGGAGAATCACTTCTCCACTTCCTTCTTCAACCTCTCCGTCAGCATGGGGACAATCTTGTGCAGGTCTCCAACGATGCCGAGGTCGGCGACGCTGAAGATGGGTGCGAACTTGTCCTTGTTGATGGCGATGATGAAGTCGGACTCTTCCATACCGGCCAAGTGCTGGATGGCACCGCTGATACCACAAGCCATATAAAGGTTCGGGCGGACGGTCTTACCCGTCTGACCCACCTGACGCTCGTGAGGCATCACGCCGTTGTCGACCATGGCACGGCTCGACGAAACTTGTCCGCCAAGCACGTCGGCCAAAGCCTGCAACTTGTCGAAGCCTTCCTTGTTGTGGACGCCACGACCGCCAGAGACCAAGATCTTGGCATCGGCGATGTCGACCATTGCCTTGTCTTCCTTGATGGTTTGGACGAGTTTCACCTTGAACTTGCTCGTGTCGAACTTCGGCACGAAGACGGTGACAACACCTTGACGGCCTTCTTGACGCTGACGCTTCTGCATCACACCAGGACGCACGGTCGACATCTGCGGACGCGTATTCGGGCAGATGATGGTGGCCATTAGGTTGCCGCCGAAAGCGGGACGGGTCATGCGGAACTGCGGTTCACCGTTGCTCTTCTCGTCGCTGACGACTTCGAGCTTGGTGCAGTCTGCCGTCAGACCGGTCTTTAGACGGGAGGCGATGCGCGGAGCCATGTCGCGGCCAATGGTGGTGGCACCATAGAGCACGATGTTGGGGCAGCGCTCCTTGACGATCTGGTCGACGACCTGCGAGTATTGCTCACTCAAGTAGTCTTTCAGTTCGGGGCAGTCGGCGACGATGACTTCGTCAGCACCGAATTCAATCAACTTCTGGGCCTGGTCTTTCACATTGTAACCCAGCAACATGGCGACGACTTTCTCGCCGAGAGCATCGGCAAGGTCGCGGGCCTTTCCTAAAAGTTCGAAAGCAACGGATTGGATGTTACCTTCACGCTGTTCTGCGAAAACGAATACGTTCTTATAATCTTTCAATTCCATGGCTGTAACTTTTAGATGATGTGTTTTTCTTTCAGTTTGTTGACAATCAGCTCGACAGCCTCTTCTTCGCTCACTTCGTGCACCTCGCCCGGAGCCTTCATGGCCTTCGGGAACGACTGGAACACCTTGGTGGGTGAGCCAGAGAGACCCAGCTTCGTTTCGTCGTAGTCGATCTTGTCGGCACCCCAAACCTCAACCTCGCGGTTGTAGGCCTCGACGATGCCGCTGACGGTCATGTAACGGGGCTCAAAGGCGGAAGCGAGGACGGTCAGCAGGCACTTGCCTTCCACTTCGAGGACTTGGACGCTGTCTTCGTTCTCCTTGTGGACTTGCAGGTTGCCGTTGGGCAGCAGCTTGGCGTCGCAGACATAGGTGACTTGGGGCAGACCCAGATGTTCAGCCATCTCGGGACCCACTTGTGCTGTGTCACCATCGATGGCCTGACGGCCGGCGATGATCAAATCATAGTCCAACGAACGGCAGAGTCCGGCGATGGCATACGAGGTAGCCAGCGTGTCGGAGCCTGCGAACTTACGGTCAGAGAGAAGGATGGCGCGGTCGGCACCCATGGCGAAGGCTTCGCGCATGATGACATCGGCTTGCGGAGGTCCCATCGAGATGACGGTGACCTTGGCGCCGAACTGGTCTTTCAGACGCAGGGCGAGTTCGAGGCCGCCCTTGTCGTCGGGGTTCATGATGCTCGGAACGCCTTCACGAATCAGCGTACCCTTTACCGGATCAATCTTGATTTCGGTGGTATCTGGAACTTGCTTGATACAAACGATAATATTCATACTGCTTCCCTCCTATTATTTGAACAAATGACCGGCAATGACCATGCGCTGGACTTCCGATGTACCTTCGTAAATCTCCGTAATCTTGGCGTCGCGCATCATGCGCTCCACAGGATACTCGCGGGTGTAGCCATAACCGCCGTGGAACTGCACGGCCTTGGTCGTGACTTCCATAGCCGTTTCAGCGGCAAAGAGCTTTGCCATGGCTGCATCGGCCGAATACGGGATGCCATTGTCTTTCTTCCAAGCAGCGCTGCGCACGAGGAAACGGGCAGCCTCGACCTTCGTCTTGAGGTCGGCCATCTGGAATTGGGTGTTCTGGAACTGGGCGATGGCTTTGCCAAACTGCTTACGTTCCTTCGTATACTTAACGGTCTCATCCATAGCACCTTGGGCGATACCCAAAGCCTGCGAGGCGATACCGATACGGCCGCCGTCCAAGGTCTTCATGGCGATGGTGAAGCCCTTGCCGAGTTGGCCAAGGAGGTTCTCCTTCGGCACTTCGCAGTTTTCGAAAATCAACTCGCAGGTCGCGCTGCCGCGGATACCCATCTTCAGCTCTTTCTTGCCGATGCTGAAGCCAGGCATGCCCTTCTCGACGATGAAGGCAGAGATGCCCTTCGTGCCCTTCGACTTGTCCGTCATGGCCATGACGATGAACACATTGGCGTAGGATGCGTTGGTAATGAAGATCTTCGTGCCGTTCAGGATCCACTTGTCGCCAGCGTCGACGGCGGTCGTCTGCTGCATGGCGGCGTCGGTGCCGGCGTTGGGTTCGGTCAAGCCGAAAGCGCCGATCCATTCACCCGAGGCGAGTTTGGGCAGGTACTTCATCTTCTGTTCCTCAGTGCCGTTCTCCAGGATGGGAGCCATGCACAAGGAGGTGTGGGCCGAGAGGACGACGCCCGTGGTGGCGCACACTCTCGACAGTTCTTCGACGGCCATGATGTACATCTGGACCGTGCCGCCTGCGCCACCGTATTGCTTCGGAATCGGGATGCCCATCAGTCCGAGTTTGCCCATCTTTTCGACGGTCTCCATCGGGAAGCGCTCCTGCTCATCGACTTCGGCAGCCAAAGGCTTTACTTCATTCTCCGCAAACGAACGGATCATCTGCAGGAAGAGTTGTTCTGTCTTTGAATAACTAAAATCCATTTTTTATCAGTTTGTAGTTGGGAGTTGTTCAGTTATTCAGTTCTCATTTCATCCAGCCTTTCAATTCTTAACTGAACAACTGAACAACTGAGCAACTGAACAACTCATTCATTTTTTAATACTTGTAAAAACCTTCACCCGTTTTACGACCGAGCAAGCCGGCTCTCACCATCTTGCGGAGCAAGGGATGAGGACGGTACTTCGGGTCGCCGAACTCTTTGTACAACACTTCCATGATGGCGAGGTTGACGTCGTTACCGATAAGGTCGGCCAAAGCCAAAGGACCCATCGGGTGGTTGGCGCCCAGCATCATGCACTTGTCGATGTCCTCAGCACTGGCGATGCCGTCGGCAAGGATGCCGACAGCCTCGTTGATCATCGGGATGAGGATGCGGTTGACGACGAAGCCGGGGGCTTCCTTCACTTCCACAGGTTGTTTGCCGATGGAGGTGGCGAGGTCAACGATGCACTTGGTCACTTCGTCGCTGGTCAGCTGGCCTTTGATGACTTCAACGAGGGCCATACGGTCGGCGGGGTTGAAGAAGTGCATGCCGATGAATTGGGCGGGACGGCTCGTGCAGGCAGCGATCTCGGTGATCGACAGCGAGGACGAGTTGGTGGCAAAGACGGTCTCAGGCTTGCAGATCTTGTCAAGCTCCATGAACACATCTTTCTTCAGTTGCATCTCCTCGACGGCGGCCTCAATCACGAGGTCGGCATCGGCGAAGGTGGCATAGTCGGTAGTGGTGGTGATGTTCTTCAGCAGGGCATCGACGGCCTCTTGGGTCATCTTACCCTTTTCCACCAGCTTACCGTAACCTTTTGCGATGGAAGCCATGGCCTTATCAAGGCTGGCTTGCGTGCGGCTCTTCATGACGACGGGCATCTTGGCGGCGAATGCCTTCACGATACCTTTAGCCATAGTGCCGGTTCCGATAACACAGATTTTCATATTTGTATGATTTAAAGATTTAAGATTTATTATTCAAGATTTATTGCTTTTGGCTTCTGGCCTTTGGATTTTGGCTTGTTTGGCCGTTAGCTTTTAGCAGTTAGCCATTAGCTTTGGTATCTTTATGCTAACAGCTAATTGCTAATAGCTAACTGCCCATTGCCAGAGGCCAGTAGCCAACAGCCAGAGGCATTTACTTCCCTCTAAACACCGCAGGCCTCTTCTCCAAGAAAGCCGTCATGCCTTCCTTTTGGTCCTCGGTGGCGAAGCACTTGCCGAAGTTGGTGTTCTCCAGCTCGATGGCGTCGGCGGCAATCAGATCGTAACTCTCGTTGATGCACTGCTTGGCGTATGCGATGGCCAAAGGTGCGTTGGCGACCATCTTTTGGGCGGTCTCCATCACCTTATCCATCAGTTCCTCCGGCTCATAGACGGCGTTCACCAAGCCGATGCGCAGGGCTTCGTCGGCACGGATGGCCTTGCCCGTGTAGATCATCTCCTTGGCGTAGCCTTGTCCGATGAGTTTGGCCAGACGGTAGGTGCCGCTGAAACCGGGCGTGATGCCCAGTCCCACTTCGGGTTGACCGAACTTGGCCTTCGACGAGGCATAACGGAAGTCGCAAGCCATGGCCAACTCGCAGCCACCGCCGAGGCAGAAGCCGTTGACGGCAGCGATGACGGGTATCGGTAGCGTCTCGATCTTGCGGAACGCGATGGCACCGAGTTTGCTGAACTCGTAGCCTTCCTTCTCATAGAGGTGCACCATCTCCGAGATGTCGGCACCGGCCACGAAGGCCTTCTCGCCGTCGCCCGTGATGATGAGGACGCGCGTCTGCTTCGTGTCGAGATTGCTCACGAAGTCGTCGATTTCCTTCAGGACTGTCGAGTTGAGCGCGTTCAACGACTTGGGTGCCGACACTTTCATGACGGTGATCTGGTCGTGCTGCTCAATCTTCAAGAAACTGTAGTCCATGTCCGCAGGGATTAGATGTCCATGGGTTTCCAGTTGGGGTCAAGGATGAGCTTGGCCTCGGTGGCAGCTTGCATCTGCTCGAAGGTGAACTCGGGGTGGATTTCGCGCACCACGATGCCTTCGGGCGTGATGTCCATGACACCCATCTCGGTGATGATCATGTTCACCTGTCCAGCAGCGGTCAGAGGCAGCGTGCACTCCTTCAGGATCTTGGGAGCACCCTTCTGGGTGTGTTCCATGGTGAGAATCACGCGCTTGGCACCCACGACGAGGTCCATGGCGCCGCCCATACCGGGAGCCATCTTGCCTGGGATGATCCAGTTGGCGAGGTTGCCCTTTTCATCCACTTGCAGGGCGCCGAGGAACGACACGTTCACATGGCCGCCACGGATGATGGCGAACGAAGTGGCCGAGTCGAAGGTACAAGCACCGGGCAGCAGGGTGATGGCGCCACCGCCAGCGTTGATGAGGTTCTTGTCTTCCTTGCCTTCTTCGGGGGTCGGGCCCATGCCCATGGCACCGTTCTCGGTCTGGAGGGTCACGGTGACACCTTCAGGAAGGTAGTTGGGGATCAAAGTCGGAATGCCAATACCCAGATTGACAACATCGCCGTCGTGCAGTTCTTTTGCAGCACGCTTGGCGATCACTTCTCTCATTTCATTTTTGTCCATAGTTGAAATGTTTAATTGTTGATTGATTATTGTTTAATTGTTGATTATGCTTTGAGTCGGGGCCTTCGACAGGCTCAGGCACCCTTAACTACAGTAAGAGCAAAGGTCCCTGAGCTCGTCGAAGGGCCGTCTTTATTTCATGCCTCTTTTCACCATTTCTTGAACTACGAAGGAGGCGACATCGTCAGCGTAGGTGTTCATGCCGAAGCCAGCGTCGAAACCGAGTTCCTTGGCCAGTTCGTGCGTGATACGGGCGCCGCCACAGCAGCAGATCATCTTGTCGCGCAGGCCTTCGGCCTCCATCAATTCGATGAAATTGGTCATATTGTGGATGTGGACATCCTTCTGCGTCACGGTCTGCGAGACAAGCAGCGCATCGGCATGAAGTTCGATGCCTTTGGCAATGAACTCCTCGTTAGGCACCTGCGAGCCGAGGTTGTAGGCCTCAATCATCTCGTAGCGTTCCAGTCCGTAGTGGCCGGCATAGCCCTTCATGTTCATGATGGCGTCGATACCCACAGTGTGGGCGTCGGTACCCGTCGAGGCGCCGACGATGACGATCTTGCGGCCGATGTTTTCCTTGATGTACTTGTCGGTCTCGTACATGTCCATCGTCGTGGATTCCACCTTCGGCACATAGATGGTCGAATAGTCGACGGTGTGCGTGCAACTACCGTAGCAGTTGACAAAGGTGAAACCAGGGGTCAGTTCCCTGTAATACACCACGCTGGGGTTTTCCAATCCCATCTTCTTCAGCAGCAGTTTGGCTGCTTCGATGGCTTCTGCGCCGCAAGGCACGGGCAAGGTGAAGCTCAACTGCATCTTGCCGTCGTTCATGGTGTCGCCGTAGGGCTTTATCTTGGTGAGGTCTAGGGTTTTGTCGTAATCCTTGGCCTCCATTGAATATAATCCTTCGCTCATTTTTTCTCTGTTTAATTGTTTAACTTCTCTCTTTCACTGAATGCGGGCTTTTTGGCTTTTAGCTATTAGCCGTTAGCTTTTAGCAGCTTTAACTAGCTAACAGCTAATGGCTAAATGCTAACAGCCACTCCGCATTCATTTTTTCCCTTTCATTAGTTCAACAAACGGATTCAAATAATTCTCGCTCTTCAGCGTCACGCCAGCCAGACCCTTACCGCCGTTCTTCGGGCGTTTCACATCGCCGAAGATACCTTTCTCCAAAGCGGTGAACAGGCCTTCCTTGACGAGTTCCTCAAGCAGTTTGATGGTGTTGTCGAGCACCAGGTGGGCGCGTTGACGGCAGATGCCACCCTCCTTGAACTCCATCTCCTCGCCGATGTCCTTCATGTTGTTGAAGATGTAGCGGGCGTTCTCGATGGAGAGGTAACGGTCGCTCATGAACGGCGTGTGGATGGCCTCGGTGGGCATACCCAACAGTTGCAGGCCTTGGTGCGTCCAGATGCCGATGATGTTGAACAGCGCGTCTTGGATGTGGCCGCGGAAGATGTTGCCCGTCATGAACTTGGTGGGCGGCATGTATTTCAGCGGCGCGTTGGGGAAGATCTCGCGGGTCATCTGTGCCTGCGCGAGTTCCATGAGGAAGCCGTTTTCGAGCATCGGGTCCATCTCGAAGGCGTGACCCAAGCCCATCTGCTCTTCGGGCAGACCGGCAATCTTGGCCAACTGCTCGTTGATGAGGTCGGAGGCCAACACGGTATGGGCGGCTTCCACGGCGTCGGCGGTGGTCAGGTAGTTGTCCTCACCCGTGTTGATGATGACGCCCGCGAAGCCGTTGATGATACGGCTCATGTATTGGTCGATTAGGGTGCGCTGCATGTTGATGTCGCGGAACAGAATGCCGTAGAGGGCGTCGTTCAGCATGACATCGAGGCCCTCGAAAGCGCCCATGATGGCGATTTCGGGCATGCAGAGACCCGAGCAATAGTTGCAGAGGCGGATGTAACGGCCTACCTCCTCGCCCACTTCGTCCAGGGCCTTACGCATGATGCGGAAGTTCTCCTGCGTGGCGAAGGTGCCGCCGAAGCCTTCGGTGGTGGCACCGTAAGGCACATAGTCCAAGAGGCTTTGGCCCGTGGTGCGGATCACGGCGATGATGTCGGCTCCCTGACGGGCACCGGCCTGGGCTTGCACCACATCCTCGTAGATGTTACCCGTGGCCACAATAATATAAAGGTATGGCTTGGGGCCTTCGCCGATGGTTTCGAGGTAATGCTCGCGGCGGGCGCGGCGGGTGCGGATGCGCGTCAGGCTCTCGTCGATGACGGGTTGCAGCGTGGCGGCAATCTGTTTCTGGTCGCGCGTCACCACCTTGGTGATGTCGAGTTCGCCTTTGGCCACCTTCTCGGCGATTTGTTGCGGGTTGAGGCCTGTCTGGATCATGGCGTTGGCGATGAAGAACAGGATGCCCTCGCCGAGCACGCCCTTGTCCTTGATGGCGTCCACCACCACATTGGGCAGCGGCACATCGCTTTCGTCCACCCCGTCGATGCCCATCAGTCGGGCGAGGGTGCGCTCCACGGCCACCGTGGTGTATTGCTCGCAGAAGGCCTGCACATCGTCAGCGATGTTCTTCGCCAGCCCTCTGGCATACTCCACTTTCTTAAAATCAAGTCCTAATTTACTTTCCATATTTTTCGTTTATGTTGTTTAAATAATTGATTTATTGTTCGTTAATTCTTAATAATCTGTTTCGTAATAACTCCCGAAGGGGTAATCACCTTTATTATATAAATGCCTGCTTGCTGTTCTGACAGGTCAATCACATTCTCTTTTGATTCTTTCACCAACTGACCAAGGACATTGTAAACCTTCACTTCGGCAACTTCCAAACCGTCTATCGTTACCGTTCCATTTGTAGGATTAGGATATATGATAACAGCAGTTTCACCTCCATTTTCATCCACACCTTCCGTCTGCTCGCAATAAACAATGTTGTAAGATTTGGAAGTCTCGCCGTCGCTGTAAACCGCCAATACATGGTAATTCAACCTGCCACCTCCCGAAATATTGTCGGTGTATTCCATTTCGGTAATCAAGTCTTCTCTGACCATTGTGACACCTCTATAAACTCGATAACCGACCAACACTTCATCGGGCTTCAGTTCTGGCTCATTCCAATGCAATGTCACACTGCTTTCGCCACAACTTACGATTTCGCAGTCCATTACTGGCGTATGGTGTTCAAACCAATCAGGTTTAAAATCGTGGTAATAGGTAGTTACCAAAGTATCGCCGTAGGCACGGTAATAAGCAATATAACATCTGTCACCTTGTGGTTCTTCAACTGGCGTACCCCACTCGGTAAAATTGTATGACAGCGTATCAAGGCAAACATAAAACACTCCTGGTTCCCTATCCAAATACACAGTTCCTCCATTCCTTATGTCAAAAAGGCAAAATATACTGTCATCAACTATAATGTCAATCGGGTTCGATTTGGAATCAATCAAGGTCCGGAAATTGGCACCATAATCGTCGCTGTAATACAACTTGGTGAATTTAGATGAATATCTTTGGCCGTATAATTCGCCTTCCATTGGCCCAATTCCAATATGATAATTACTCAATTCGTGAGGAAATGTCAGTGTATCTACGGTTTGGGAAAAATCTGTCGTGTAGAACCATCTGTCAGTACCTATTTCTTTGTAAAAGAACTCTCCGTGATTCCATCCAGCGACCTGTTTTATGTAAACAGGTGTCGTAAAAGTTATGATTGTATCATCGAAGTGTGTGCCGTAATCATAACTTGCAATAAAAGAATAATTATACTCCTCGTCAGGTTCTAATTTGACAATCTCACCAGACTCGTTTGCGAAACACCAATACGATGGTGGAGAAGGAATCATATAATCGTCAATCGCTCTCCATGATTGTCCATAATCTTCAGTTACAAGGACTTTCTCCGCAACAGAATAATCCAAGTTATAGAAATGTCCAGGTGCTCTATCATATAGTAATTCTCCCATTCCAGACATTGTTGCTGTATCAATCAACCAAGTTAAGTCGTCGTAAGTGGCGATAATGTCAACATGGGCACCATGATCGGTGAATCTACAAAGATTATATTTATATCCCATAAAAGTATACTCGTACCACTGTTTTTGAATAATAATCTCACCTGGTTCTGTGCCGATAAAAATCTGTTCGGCAGATTGGCCAAATGAAGTCCCACTTCCCGCCATCAACAGGAGCGCAAGCAAAGTATAAAATCTAATGTTCTTCATTTTTTTATCGTTTTTAGTTCATTTTCAATTTGTTATTTCAGCATTCTCCTTTCTTCCACGCCCTCCAGCACCTTCATCTGCTGAATGGCAATTTTGTTTAGTTCAATCAGTCTATCCCGCTGCGGCATACCTTTATTAATAAAGACCGCGTTGAGGTTTTCCATATTCGAGAGGCAAATCAGTTGGTTGATGTTGGCATAGTCACGGATGTTGCCCTTCAAGTCGGGGTTGGCATCACGCCATTCTTTCGCCGTCACACCAAACAAGGCCACATTCAGCACATCGGCTTCGTTGGCGTAAATCAAAGAGGCATGATAACGGTCAATCTCTTCTGGAACAAGATTCTCTTTTATGGCATCCGTGTGGATATGGTAGTTTATCTTCGCCAACTCGCGCTTTACAGACCATCCTAGTTGCTTTTGTTCTTCTTCTTTTAGGCGTTGGAATTCCTTCGCAACATACAACTCAAACTCAACCGAAATCCAACTGGCAAACTTGAAGGCAATGTCTTTATGGGCGTATGTACCGCCATTACGCCCAGTTTTTACTAAAATACCAACTGCACTAGTTGCATCAATCCATTTTGTTGGCGACATAGTGAAAGCATTTAATCCAGCCTGCTTTCTAAACCCCTCGAATTCGAGGGGGTTAAAATTGGGATTATATAACGATTCCCAAATTCCCAGATATTCAATTGTGTTACGATTGCGCATCCAATTGGCAATAACCGCTGGCGGGTCGTCAGTTTTATACTTTGCAATGTCAGTCAAAGAGATATAATCTTTGCTGTCAATTGAAAGTATCGTTATGCTTGTATCTTGAACCAGAATCTTTGCCATATTATTTCCCTCCTTCCTTTTCAACGAGGTTCCTAAACCCCCTCGAATTCGAGGGGGTTTTATTCTCACCATCCTCATTCAAAGGGGTCGAATTAGACCCCTTTGGGTCTAAACCTATCGAATTCGATAGGTTTAATTGTGGCGAATTCGCCCTAATTAAAATCTCCCTCGCCTCGGAAATCCACTCCGAATCAATCCCCAAACTCTCGGCGATATTCAGCGCCTCGTGCGGCACTTCGCCGTCTTGCACCTCGACGAGTTCGTAGTTCATCGTGCCGTTCTCGAAGCCCTTCACGCGGAGGCAACGGGCATCGGTCGGCTCTATATCGTAATGCGTGGTCATGACGAGGCTCACATTGTCGCCCTTCAACACTTTCACCAAGGCCGACACCAGGGCCGTTCCCTCGGTGGGATTGGTGGTGCGGGCCGGCTCGTCAATCAACGCCACTAACTTTCTGTTTTCGCGCGATGCCTTGATGACGGCATCGATGTTCTTCATCTCTGCGGCAAACGACGACAGCCCCTTCTCGATGGACTGCTCGTCGCCGATGCAGAAGAAAACCTCATCCTTGACGGCGATGTCGGCCGATTGGGCCGGAATGCCGAACCCGTATTGGAACAAGTACTGGCACAGCGTCAAGGTTTTCAACACCACGGTCTTGCCTCCCATGTTGGCACCCGTAATCAAGGTGGGCTTCTGCCCAAAGGTGAGGCTCACCGGCTGGAAGGCGCGTTTGCGCTGCGCCAAGGCGTCCTTCACCTGCGGATGGAACATCGCCTCGTAACGGCTGATGTCATCCTTCGAAATCGTCGGGAAGCAAAGTCCCAACTGCTTTATCTGCAAGGCTTTGGCGAGATTCATGTCAATCTTCGCCATCGCGATTTGGGCTTCCTCCAAAGCCTTTGCGAAAGGAACCAACTGCTTGCTCAAATCCCTCCGCACGCCTTCTTCAATCTCGGCACACTCGGCCAAAAGTTCCTCCTGCCGACTGGGATTCTGACGCATCTGGGCACGCAGGTCACGCAGTTCCTGGCAGTAGGAGTCATAGACATAGAAGGTCGCCATCTTCAGCCCGTCGGGGTCGAGGATGGTAATGACCTCGTTTAGGTCGGGCACGGCAATGGCCTTGTCCAAGCCGTGGGCTTTCATACGCTCCGCCACATCAACGGCCAAGATGGCCAGATGCTTCACCTCGAAGAGTTCGATGTCGTCCAAGACAGCCTGCTGCCCGAGGTTCTTGATGGTCGTGCGGATGTCCTTCAGCCCTTGCAGGCGGAATTGGAGCGTATTAATATAAGGTGTATCGACCTCCTCCACGAAACGCACGAACTGCCGCAGCACCTCATACGAACGGGCAATCTCCTCCCCTGTCCGCATCATCGGCATGTCGAGCATCCAACGGCGCGTATATCCCGCTTGCAGTTCGAGTTGCTCGAACACATAACGCAGGCCGCAGGGCGATTCTATGTGGTCTCTCAATTGCATTCCTTTTTCATTAAATCATACACCGGAAGTTGTATCGCTTCCGAAAGTCTTCCACAAAGCGTGTCGGAGTCCAAAGTCACGCCCAAGGGCGAGGTTGGGTTCACCGTCACGGCGATGAGTTTGCTCTTTTGCAGCACGCGGATTATGCCGCCTGCCTTCAAGAACAGCCTGTACTGCTGCGGACTGACAAAGATCTTGGTGAAGTCGCGCACCACCAGTTCGCAGGTCTTCAGTTTCGGGTTCTTCCTCACCTTCTCGAGGAAACCGTCCACCAAGGCACCCGCCACATAAAGGGTCTTGCAGCGTTCCATGCCCTCGAAACGGAAGTCTTGCGACAGCGAAGAGATGTGGCTCAACTCATGCAACGCGCCTTCGTCGTCGATATACCACACGCCTTTCTCGATGGGCATCAGCAGTTGTAGGTTGGCCTCCTCCGTCAGCGGGA
>CADCJT010000013.1:0-72357 GCA_902801815.1 uncultured Bacteroidia bacterium | reverse complement strand
CAGGCAGGACGGCATCTTCTATTGGTACAGTTTTGCCGAGTTGAAACTGCCCAACGGCAATCCATTTGCCAATACGAGCAACATGAACATGTGGTATAATCTTGCCAATTCCGATTGGCAACCCGAATCGGAATTCACGCCCGAAGCCTATAGCGATATCAACGTGAACCGCAAGAGTGCGGTGGCTGTCCTTGTGTTGGACTGCAGTAGTTCCTTGGGTAGCGACTTCAACAACATGAAAGAGGCCGCCATAGAGTTTGTCCAATTGCTGAATGATTACGGAAACAGCGATAACGGAGGTGGAAACGGCGGAGGCGTGGATACGCAAACCTACACTATCACTACATCAGCCAATCCCGCCGACGGTGGCACGGTCACTGGCGGTGGCACCTACAATGAGGGTGTGTCCGTAACCCTCAGGGCCGATGCAAATACCAACTACACCTTCGACCATTGGCAGGACGGCAGCACTTCCAATCCGCGTACCATCACAGTGACGGCCAGCGCGACCTATACCGCCTATTTCACCTACGGCGGAGGCGGGGCGGGCAACGGCAACGCCAACGGCCACGCCTACGTTGACCTCGGCCTGCCGAGCGGCACGCTGTGGGCCACCTGCAATGTGGGCGCCACCACGCCCGAGGGCTATGGCAACTACTATGCATGGGGTGAGACAACCACGAAATCGACATACGAGTGGAGCACCTATAGATACTGCAACGGCAGTTCCACCACGCTGACCAAGTATTGCAACAGTTCGAGCTGCGGCAACAACGGATTCACCGACAATCTGACCACTCTTCAGCTTAGCGACGATGCTGCAAGAGCTAACTGGGGTGGTGACTGGCGCATGCCCACCAAGGCTGAATGGGAGGAGCTGAAGAACAATACCACGGTGACATGGACGACTCAGAACGGCGTTTACGGGAGAAAATTCACCGCTTCTAACGGCAACAGTCTCTTCCTGCCTGCCGCTGGCTACCGCTACGGTGGCAGTCTCTACTACGCAGGTAGCGGCGGGTACTACTGGTCGAGTTCGCTCGACACGGGCGGCCCGGACGAAGCGTGGCGCATCTACTTCGATTCGGACTATTGCTACGTGAGCGACCGCTACCGCGACTGTGGTTCTTCTGTCCGGGCAGTGCTCCCCGCTTCGAAGAACTAACCTTTGTTCCGTTACGGGCGTAACGGGCAGGGCGAAAAAGTTGTCGGGCGGGGCGCACGCGGGAGCGGGCTACCCAGCCCCCGTCCGGCAACTTTTTTGTCGATATATGATCAAAACTTTTAAATTTCAGCAGCAGTATTAATGGCCAATTCTTGGGACATTTATGGTAATTCGTTTTTGTTGTGTTTGGCATTCCAACTCCTCCCATTTCATTTTCAGTTTTTCCAACTCCTTCTTCACCGTTGTTTCAGCATACTCTTTACACAATTCCTTGTTGTTGTCATTGATATAGGGACAAAGCACAATCTGTTTTTCCAAAAGGCTATCGCAAGGTCTGCTGTTCTTCCGCATTTGCCATGGGAAAACGGAATAATTCGGCTGCCGTTACGACGGTTTTTACTTTTTTTCACCAAAACACTTACGGAATGAAAAATAGTTCGTATTTTTGCACCACTAGAACCTGCCAAGCCTCTCAACGATGCTCAAATGTGTGGGTCGTTTTATTTTTATACCTATGGCTAACCGAGTTCCTTTTCACAAGGATGGCAGCAAGAAGCATTGTGGAAGTAAGTAATACTGAGTATAACCTTTTTCTAAACCAATATCGCCCCATCCCCACCTCTTCCAACTCCATTTTCAGTTTTCCCAACTCCTTTTACACCCTTATACTGGGAGCGTTGTCGTAACCTGGTTTTAATTTTTTGAACCAAAAATTGCCATTATTGGTACTTTTTAGTCATAAGAAGTTGGTCGATTGAAATTATTTATTACTTTTGCATTACCAATAATTGCCAATAATGGCATAATTTAGGAATGAGATGGCGGAAATTAAAAGAGACAGATATCTTCAACAGCTGATAGAAAGCCGTCAGAACGGCCTCGTCAAAGTGGTTACGGGAATCCGCAGGTGTGGCAAATCGTATCTCTTGGCTATCTGTTGGAATCATTCCTTGTAAACAAGGCCATTCGCTATGATATCAAAGGCAAAAAGTATATCAACACGCTTTCAAAATATTATTTTTCTGACATAGGTTTGAGAAATGCCATTCTCAATATGCGCCAACAGGAGGAATCGCGGACGCGAAGCCGCGTGGAGCACATCTTCGGGTTCATGGAGAACACGATGCACAGGCTGTATATCAGGACGGTGGGCTTGGCGAGGGCGACGGCGGTGATAGGGCTGATCAACCTAACCTACAACATGTCGCGCTACCAGCAAATCGTCAGGCTCAACCTGCTGAAAGACTAACAAAAAAAACAACTCTCTGATACATACATACGAACAAACCCTCAAAAAAATGAACAAAAGGTTTGTCATATAAAACTCAAATGCATACCTTTGCAGCGGGTTGAAGGGATTGCCCCAACGGGACTTCGGCATCCTGACAACCCACAAACAAGTAAATCAAGTATAATTAGAAGTCCCCTATAATTAGAAGTCCCCTTAATAACATTAGATATGAGTAAATTCATGAAGGCCATAGCGGCCATAATGCTAACGGTGGCGGTGGTTTGTGCCGCTTGCACCAAAGACCCTGAGAATGGGGGGAACAACAATGGTGGAAACGGAGGCGGAAATGGTAGTGGCAACAATGGAGGTGGAAACAGCGGTGGTGGGACAACCGAAGGCGTGTATTTGGGCATCATCGGCTTCAACGACGACCTGAAAACAAAGACCATCGGTTTGCTTGATGCAAGCAGCGAGCCTGCCTACACCGACTTCATCAACACATTGTCCATGCGTGACGGCACGGTATTGTACCATGCCGACAACGAGGCACTTGATTGGCTTCAAGACGCCACTTTGCCGTCACAACTGTTCAATGTATCGTTGGTCACTTTCACTGATGGACTTGACAATGGATCTACAATGTTGAACAACAGCTATAACTCTCCATCGGATTACCTTAACGCGGTAAGTGACCGTATCAGGAACGACCGAGTGGGAGGCAAGTCTATCACCGCGTATTCTATTGGATTGAGGGGCAACGATGTGACCGACAATACAAGTTTCCAGCAAAACCTCCAAAAGTTGTCGAGCAGTCCGTCCAACTATTTTGAGGTGGCGAACTGGGAAGAAGCCAAGCAGCGGTTCCGTCAGATTGCCATCCAGCTCTACAACGAGACGACCACGATTAATGCAGAGGTGAAGATACCTGGGGGTAAGGCTGACGGTACCGTTATTCGCATCACATTTGACAACGTGAGCAATCAGGCAGGACGGCATCTTCTATTGGTACAGTTTTGCCGAGTTGAAACTGCCCAACGGCAATCCATTTGCCAATACGAGCAACATGAACATGTGGTATAACCTTGCCAATTCCGATTGGCAACCCGAATCGGAATTCACGCCCGAAGCCTATAGCGATATCAATGTGAACCGCAAGAGTGCGGTGGCTGTCCTTGTGTTGGACTGCAGCAGTTCCTTGGGTAGCGACTTCAATAACATGAAAGAGGCAGCCGTCGAGTTTGTAAAATTGCTTAACGATTATGGAAACAGCGACAATGGAGGTGGAAACGGTGGTGGAGGTAATAATGGCGGTGGCAATAATGGTGGCGGAAACGATACGGAAAATAAATTTATAATCAATAACATCGAGAATACTATCGACATAGCAGGTGTCACAGTTCTAAACGGCATGAGTTCTTTGGGGAATGATGTCAAATCAATGCTTTTCTCATCTGGCGATCGCAAGCGTTCGTTTGTTGTTAGTTACTTTGGCGGACAGGTCGCCGATGGCGAGTATAGCCTCGGCTATCTCGTCACACCTTATCTGCCCGTCATGCCTTGCTTACATGTAGCTATAGATTCAGACTTCTTGACCATGACTCCTCAAACGGGTTATATAGCTAAGAGCGGTACCTTGAAAGTCACTACCAACAATGACGATACCAAAACCATCATCTTGGAGAATCTCAAGCTGAAAAACATCGAACATGACAATGAAATCTTTTTTCCCATCCTCGACGGTTTTCTGCAATACCATGGTTATATGTATGACCTTGGACTATAATTCCTTGTTTTTTGAAAAATCATTCTTCAACAGAAAAGTCTCCCCGTTCTTCCGCATTTGCAATACGGAAGTAGTGAATATGAGCATTTGCAATGCGAAAACAGACAATTGCGGCTGCCGTAATACGACAGCCCAACAGCCCAGGCGATGTATGGCTGTCACAAGGTTGCAAGCTTGTTGAAGGTTGTGACAGCCGTATGATTATGGGGAAATTCGTGGTTCATTTACGGCAATTCGTGTTTGTTGTGTTTAGCATTCTAGCACCTTACATTTCATTTTCAGTTTTCCCAACTCCTTCTTCACCGTTGTTTCAACAAACTCTTTACAACATTCCTTGTTGTTGTCATTGATATTAGGACAAAGCACAATCTGCTTTTTCCAATAGGCTATTGCAAGGTCCGCAGTTCTTCCACATTTGCCATGTGAAAAACGGAAAAATTCGACTGCCGTTACGACAATTTTTACTTTTTTTCACCAAAACACTTGCGGCGTAAACAAAAAAGTTCATATCTTTGTAAAGTCAATCTGAGGATTGGCTATCCGGGCAGAATCCCGATAGGGCAAGCATATATCGACACTACCCATTAAAATTAAAGCCTCGCAAGAGGCTTTTTTGTTATCGCAGATAGTGCTTCATGAACATCTTGACATATTTTGGAACTCGGAGTGAGCTGTCACCAATTTTAGAAATGTTTAATCATCGTTTCCCAACTCCTTTTTCACCATTGTTTCGCCTTGCATTTTGGGGTAGTTCTTGGCTGTTTTTTGTCCAATAGCTTGAAACCTTGTTACCTTTCCAATCGAAAAGTTTCGCCTGTCCTACAGAACCTTATTTCTATTCCTTTCTTATTAAAGCTTTTGACAATTGCTTGACGTTTGGTGTCATTCTTTGGACAGGTGTTTGAGAACACGGCAAAAGCCATGCGTTTCGCCTCGTTTATGCGAGGAGGCAACTTGCCTATGGATGCTTCCAATTGTTCTACAGCTTTCGCAGTGTCGTTTCCTTTTAATTCAACGAAATACTGGTCAGCGAATTCCTCGCTTTCCAACAGTTTATCACACTTTGGGCCATCAGCAGCATTAAAGACACAACCATCTACCTGAATGGCAAAATACGAATTATGGTTGGGATTCTCAAATGTTATCTTTGATTTCATCTCTCTGAAAACAATGAGTGGGTCGGATGTCTTTTGGACGCAACGTGCAGGTATTTCACTCATGGTTCAAGTAGTTTGGAGAAATCTGAAGATATGGTATCTGATGCAGTGTCTAACTCGGTTTGTGAGATAAGGCGCAGATCATAGTCTTTAATATCTTTGGCGATTCCTTTGTCTACGGCATAGACATTAATGTCTTCAAATGGAATTGCAGTGGATTCACCTACGATAGATTCGGCAACTTTTGGATTATCGGCAGCTTGGATTAGGTTGTTGAACGAAGAGAGTATATATGGGCTGTGTGTGGCGATGCAAAGACTGTTTTCTTTGGTAGTATTTATTTGTTTAGCTATCCATTTTACCAACTCATATTGGGTGGCCGGGAACAGGTTTTCCTCAGGCTCTTCGAGATAGAAAGACGCATATTGCGTAAGTGAGTAATTGTCAACTATTTCACTAAACTGGGATTCGTCCTTAAAAGAACCGAAAGACTTTATTCGAGGCTCTGGATAGGTGTTTGTTATATCGTCAACTCTGCCAACAATTGTAGCGCCTTTCGATTGAGTGAATCTTTCTTCATATAATACATCTTGTAGATGGTTCAGTTCGCGTTCTTGTGCCACGCTGAGCTTTCGTGGCCGATGCAGTTCGTGAAAAGTCAGATAGTTAACCAATCCACATAGCGGAACTACCGACTGAAGACCACTCGATGCGTTCAGGAATGAGATCTCAGTGTTCTTGTCAATATAAATGCTTTCTCTGTGTTGCTTGTTGTCATAATAATATGAAAGCCCAAGATTCAGAATGCCAAGCTTGTTTTGTTGTGAAAAGTTATTACGGGCGTTCTCCCAATCTGACAAATATCCCTGAATGTTGTTGTCATTGCTGAAAGAAATGTCAAACCAATTGGGAATGACAGCCACAATATTACGTTCGGCAGGAATGTAGGCTATTTGGGGACGACGGTATTGCCAACGGTTACGAGGTTTCCATTTAAAGCTGAATTGAATATTCTCCGGAGAACCAGAAATGGAAAAGACCATGTAGGAGGATTCGTATTTTATCAAGAATCCTTTTTTGATGAAGCCATTCAACCTGTGATAATCCACAAGTCTTTCCCAAAAGACGACCTTATTCAAATAATCATCCGACGACTGGCTGAGTTCGATGCGTTTCTCTATCCAATTACAAAACGAGGCTATTTTCAAAATACAGCTTTTGCCAGAACTTTGTGGACCGATAAAAAGATTGTATTTGGCAAAATCGACAAATACACTCTTCAACGGGCCTATATTCTTGATGGTTAATTTATTCATAATGTGGCCGATGCTATTTTTACTTCGCAAAAATACGAAAAAAAGCAATAAAGCAATCAAAAAATCCAAATTGCACCTTATTGCTCCTTCTAAACCCACTGCGGTTTCAAAAACATATACTTTTGCACCTGCAAACTTCGGCATGAGAAGGTGACAGAAAGTGGCCAACTCTTGCTCTTGTCCGTTCGTTGTCCGATTAATTAATGGACAAATATTGAACAAAAACAAGGAAATATTGGATAAGGTCCGAACTTGCCACCTACTTGACACAGAGTTGAATTAAAGAAACGCGTCCTTACGAAAGTTTCTACTTTTGTTTGCAGAAAACCGTCAACAAACAATCAAACATTCAGCTTGTCAATTACCTCCTGAAGGCCATTCAGGAAACGGGCGGCTTCGAAGCCGTCCATCTGGGCATGATGAAACTGGAACGAGATGGGCAATGTCGTTTTGAACAGCCCTTGATGGTATTTGCCCCATGCTAAGAAGGGATTGGTGAATAGCTCGGAATAGACACTCACCACACCGTCAATCTCGCATTCTGCCAAGGCCGAGGTGTCGATGGCCATATAGTCGTCGCCAAGAAGGTGGTCTTCGTTTGTTTCGTGCACTTGGCGCGTCAAGCGCAAATAGTCTTCATTGAACTGGCGAAGATCCGCTGAAAACGGGATGTCACAAAGGCGGGCGTCACCGCTCGTGGTCTTCACGACGGTCATCACTGCCAGGCGGTCGTACTGCCATAAGCGCTCTCCGGCAGGTAGTGTATAGAACTCCTGAATGCCGCTGGCCGCTTGACCGATACACCAACACATCAGCATGTTCGTCTTCATCCCGCTTCGTTTGGCAACCCTGATCAATCTGCCGACATCAAAGGTTTTGACTATCGTCACTTTCGGCATGCCAGCCGTTTTCCACAGCTCAAACGCCCGTCCGCGCGGTGATTCTTTAGGGTCAATCTCTTTCTTCATTTCTGTTGTTTTGCCGCAAAGGTACAAAAAATCCGCAACCCAAGCCTTCGCCCAGATTGCGGATTTTTCATGGAGCCTTGTCCAATTATTTCAACGTGTCATATTGTTCATCGGTGACAGGCTCCAGCCATTGAGTTTCACTCGACTTCTGTCGCGACTCGGCAGAGTTGATGCGAGCATCACTCTGCTCTCGCTGCTCCATCAGTTCGTTGCTGTTGCCGGGTTGGGCGTTGGCATGGTAGGTGAGGTGCTGCATCCAGCTGTCTTTGGCTGCGCCGTGCCAGTGCTTCACGCCTTCGGGAACGGCGATGACGGTGCCAGGCACCAACGGAATGGCTTCCTTGCCCCATTCCTGATACCAGCCGCGACCGCTCACGCAGATCAACATCTGCACGGCACCGTGATGAACATGCCAGTTGTTGCGGCAGCTAGGCTCGAAACTGACGTTGCAGAGGCCGCTTGCGGGATCGAGGACAGCGAGGTAGCTGTTGCCAATGAAATACTGGGCGTATGCCGTATTAGGCTCACCGATAGGCCAGGGTGACTGCGCACACACCACATCGTTCTTGCCTTCCACAGCGGCAGCGATGGCAGCCTCGCAACGCAAAGCTTCGGCTTGCAACCCTTCGGCTTTCAATGCCGCTGGGATGTTGCGCAACTGCTCCTCTGTGACACCCATATTCAAGGCACCACGCACGTGTGCCTGCAACTGCGGCATCACGTTCTCCAAGCCGCTCAACGCACTCACGGTGATGAGTTCGCGGTCGGCGTGGGTGAGGTTGTCGCGGGCGAAGATGTCGCCGAAGAGATGGGCTTTCAGATAGTAGTCCTCGGCAGGGCAGAAGTCGTAGTTGAAAGGGCGACCGCTGAGTTGGGTCTGCACCTCGGTGCCTTGTTTCAAGGCGTCGTAGCTGGCAGGCAGGGGAGAAGCATCCATACCATCTTCAGTGGTTTTGCCCTCGGCCTTGCGTTGCTCCAGCACTTTCTGCAAAGTGCCAAGGGCATTCAAAGAACGCGGGAATCCCGTGTAGGCATAGAGTTGCGATAGGGCTTCCTTGATTTGGCTGACCGTCAAGCCGGCATCCAAGCCGCCGTTGATGGCCTCGGCCAAGGCGGTATAGTCGGCTTTGGCCTCGTTGCAGGCGATGGCCGACATGAAGGCTGCCTGCTCGGTAGTAAAGGTGAGTGTGTTCATTTCTTTTGTGGGTTCTTTAGTGGATTGCGTTCCACAGGCAGCCATTGCCAATGCGATGGCGAATATCATTATTGTCTTTTTCATAGTCATTAGTTTATTGCCTGGATTGCGGATTTCATCGTTTCATTTCATCTCTTATTTGATCATTCTGATTACCTTGGCAGGGACGCCGCCCACGATGGTGTTGTCGGGGACATCCTTTCCCACCACGGCTCCGGCGGCCACAATGGCGTTCTCACCGATGGTGACACCCGCCAATATCGTGGCGTTGGCACCAATCCAAGCGTTCTTCTTGATGACGATGGGCTTGGTGAGCAAGGAATGTCTTGTCTCTGGGTCTTCGGGGTGGTATTCTGAAGCCAAAACCACATGAGGCGCAATGAAAACGCCCTCCTCAATCGTGATGCCCCCAAGTGCCAAGAAGGTGCAGCCGAAGTTGACGAAACTGTCCTTGCCAAAAGTGGTCTTCTTGCCATAGTTGATGTTGAACGGCGGAAACACACGCACGGTGTCGTCGATGTCGGAGCCTGTGATTTGTCGCAGGTACGTGCGCACCTCGGCCTCGGTGTGGTAGCCGGTGTTCATCTCGGCAACCAGTTTCATGCAACGCTGCACATCGGCATAAAGCTCATCACTGCCGACGTAGGTCTTCCCTGTGGGTTGTTCGTTCATTTTGTATTATTTCAGGTTTTCAGTGAAAAACTCCGCCAACTTATCCCACGGGATGTAATTGCCCTCGCCACCGTCGTAAAGGTCGCAGTGGGTGGCACCGGGGATGATGAGCAGTTGCTTGTTTTCAGGGTTGGGATTGGGTTTGCCGATGAAGTTGTAGCCTTCGGCCTGGCCCTCTACCATGTATTTGTAAGCGGCCTCACCGAAATAACGCGAGTGGGCTTCCGAGCCATGCATCACGAGGACGGCAGAGCGGATCTCGTTGATATAGTAAAGGAAACGGCTGTTGGCGTAGGCCTGCGTGCCGATGACGCGCCAGCCGTCGTTCGAGTTGCCCGAGCGAGCATGATAACCGCGTGAGGTCTTGTAATAAGCATGGTAATCCTTGACAAACTGCGGGGCATCCTCAGGAAGGGGATCGACGACACCGCCTGCCATCGCCAGAGGGTCGGCAAGACGCTGTTTGACGAAGGCTTCACGGGCAGCATGGCGGTCGGACTCGTTGTCGTTGGACTCGTAATAGCCATTGCCGCTGATGCGGGTCATGTCGTACATTGTGCTGGCCACGGTGGCCTTGATGCGGGTGTCGGCAGCGGCAGCGTTGAGGGCAATGCCACCCCAGCCACAGATACCGATGATGCCGATGCGTTCGGCATCTACGTTGTCTTGTTTCGACAGGAAATCAACAGCGGCCATGAAGTCTTCTGTGTTGATGTCGGGCGAGGCTGTACGGCGAGGCTCACCGCTGCTCTCACCGGTATAGGACGGGTCGAAAGCCAGTGCCACGAAGCCTCGCTCTGCCATCTTCATGGCGTATAGGCCGCTCGACTGCTCCTTGACGGCACCGAAGGGCCCACTCACGGCAATTGCCGCCAATTTGCCTTCGGTATCCTTTGGTATATAAAGGTCTGCTGCCAATGTCAGACCGTATTGGGTTTCAAATGTCACCTTGCGGTGATTCACTTTGTCGCTCAATGGGAACACCTTGTCCCACTCCTGTGTGAGGTTTAGTTCTTGTTTCATTTCTTCTTTTGTTTTTGTTGATTCTGTTGTTTGCGGTTGGTTGTTGCAGGCGGTCATGAGTGCTACCACTGCTGCGTAGATGAGAATCTTTTTCATAATAAGTAACTTTTCAATATTTATATTGGCTGTAAGCAGTCAGCCGTCAGCTATCAGCTTGCTAGCATCAAGGCTGACAGCTGATTGCTGATAGCTGACAGCCGAACTTGTGACTTTTTAGTAAACCATGCACGTTTAATTATCAATACTTATTTTCTTTTTTCCGTTTTGAATCACAATGCCTTTATAGCCTTTGGGTGCAATCTGCCCAGTAATGGTATAGGTTGTTCCTTCGCTGTTTTCGTCAGGTGATAGTTCTTGGATCCCTGTATAGATGGGCTGCAATGAAAGCGTAATAGCCACTTCACCTTCACCTGCCTTGACGAACCGACGCACCTCGTCAGCCGACAAATTGTCGAGTTTGCCAATGCGCGTATACGACCAAGAGTTGCTACCATAGAAGATGCAGATGTTATCGCTGTTGTATAAGACAAGATCGCCCGCAGAAGTGGTGGTTTGATGGTCTGCCGTGGGGAACGACTGCCCAACATAGCCCACCTTCTCAAAGTTGCCGTAGTCATGCGCCAAGTAGGTGATGTTGCCCGTTTGCAATGCAGCGACCAAGGCACGTGTGCCCACATTGTCTTCCATCGTGACGGTATGAGTCTCCTCTCCGATAGTGATATACATGGTCTCTGCCATTGTCTGTGCAAAAGTTTCGGTGTTTTTAGAGCAACCCATAATCAGTAGTGCTGCAATTAACCAAAGCATCTTTTTCATTTGGCCTAATTCTAATTTCGCTTGCAAAAGTACACTTGTTACTTAAAAGAGGTATTACACAAATTGGCTAAATAATTACCAATTTCGCAGAAAATGTATAATTATCATGTAAAAAAGTACCATTTTTATCTCATTATTCATATTCTTTGTACCTTTGTCTCGCAATGAAGAAGATCCTGAAAATAGATACCCCCAACGATTATGCCCGATTTGTGGATGCTCCCGAGCTACACCCATTAGTCAGTATTATTCACTATGACGAACTGGCTCCCTTCCGCCATAGCCTGAACAACTACGGTGTCTATGGACTCTTTATCCAACGTCAGTTTCCCAAAGATCTCTCGTATGGCATGAAGACCCTGCAGGTGAGCGACGCCTCGATTATTGCCGTTGAGCCAGGACAGATTGGCGGCTTGGAGGACAACGGGGAGCGCATCTCGCTGAGCGGATGGGTGCTATTGTGGTCGCCCGAACTGCTGCACGGCTCTGAACTGGAACGCCAAATAGACTGCTACCAGTATTTCTCTTATTTCTTCACCGACTCGCTACGGATGGAGCCTGACGAATGGCTTTGCATCACACAACTGCTCGCCCAGATGCGGCATGAGTTAATAACTCACGATGACTCGCCCTCGCTCAGAAGCATCTTGTTGGGCTATCTGCACCTGATACTGGAATACTGCAACCGCATCTATTTGCGGCAACTCTCTGAAGAAAATAACGGCGGCAGTGACCTTTTGAAACGCTTCCACGACCTGCTTCAACAGTATTTCCGTGAGAATCGGCAGTTGTCACAAGGCCTGCCCACGGTCGCCTATTGCGCCTCAGAGCTGGCCTATTCACCACGTTATTTCGGCGACATCGTCCACAAGGCGACAGGAGGAACGGCCATCGGCTACATCCACAACTACGTCATCAGCCAATCCAAGAGCCTGCTCATGAACGGCCACAACATCAGCGAGACCTCGCGCCTCCTCGGCTTCGATTTTCCCCATCATTTCACCCGCCTCTTCAAGAAGATGACAGGTCTCACGCCTAGCGAGTATTTGGGGAAATAGCTGGGCTGAGAGGGTATATTGGATGATTATTTCAAAGGCCCTTCAGCCATTTTTCAACCTTTGCCTTACCCGTGCGCACTTCATGTCCATAGATGCTGAACTCGCCCGTGATCTTGGCTTTCGGGAAAGCTTTCTTCACGTCGCTGGCGCAGGAGGCGAGGCCGCTGCCTTCGTGAGTAGTAAAGGGGATGACCGTCTTGCCGTCGAGGTTGATGTCTTTGAAGAGGGTGAACATCACCTGCGGGTAGGTGCCCCACCAGACTGGGCCGCCGATGAAGACGGTGTCGTACTGGCTGAGGTCGGGGGCGGTGCCTTCATATGGCGGCAACTCGCCCTTGTTGGCCTCTTCCTTGGCCAGTTCGATGAGCGACATATAAGCCATGCCGTCGTACTTGTGGGTGACGATCTCAAACTGGTCGGCACCTTTGATTTCGCTGATGTAGTCGGCCACGATCTTGGTGTTGCCGACCTCGATGTTGCCCACGCTGTAGTTGTCGCCCGCATGGGAGAAGAAAATGACGATGGATTTGCTCATATTCTGTGATTTTAAGTTGTTGGCTTGAGACGCACGGCCGTGCGTCTTTACGTCTTGTCCGTTGCAGCCAGTGGCCATGAGGAGTGCTAGTGCTGCGGTGATGATGTTTTTGATTTTCATTGTTTGAATGTTTTCATTCTTTAATTAGATGCAAAAATACAGCGACTTCCCGACAAACAAGTTTCACAAAAAGCACCACTATTTTCATAAATTTCACCGTTTTTTTGCGCTGACGAGAGGAATAATTTGTAATTTTGCACCATGAAGATTGATTTTCAGTACGCTACGGACCTCCTTGGGATGAATGACCCCAGATTGAGCCACACCTGCATGCATCTGTTGTGTACAGGAGGGGAGGGGAGTTTCGTTTTTAACCAACATTGTTATCATTTGGAGAAAAACGATTTGGTGGTGATGCCAAATCCGAGTCGCGCAAAGAGCCTTGCCGCTCATCCCGATATGAAGGTGGAGTGGTTTGCTGCCGATTATAAGTTTCTGCAAAACCAGTTGCCATCGAATAACTACAGCATCGGCGGAAGCATTTCACTCAACCAAGATCCCATCATCAAACTCACCGATGAGCAGGCTGCTATCTTGCTTGCCGACTTCCACCGTCTCCGTGACCGCCTCGACGACCGCCACCTGCTATTCTACAACGAACTGATGGGGAGCCTCTGCCTAACGATGATGTACGACATCTTCGAGCTCCATGCTCGCCGTGAGGCCACCGACACCCATAGCGACCGTACCGCCTACATTGTCCGTCAGCTGACCGACCTGCTCGCCACCGGCATCAGTCGCACCGAGCGCGAAGTGAGCTATTACGCCGAGCGGCTGAATGTCTCGCCGAAGTACCTCTCCGCCACAGTCAAACGCGTGACAGGCCACAGTGTCAGCAATTACATCAACCGTGCCACCGTGCCTATTATGAAAAGCCTTTTGGATGACGAGCGCCTGTCGCTCACCCAAATCGCCGACCGCATGAACTTCACCTCTCTGAGCTATTTCAGCCGCTACTGCACCAAGCACCTTGGGCAGTCGCCTAGCGAATATCGGCGGAGTCTGCAACCTAAGGGTTAAAGATGACTGATCCTCATCAAATCATAGCGCAAATAGATATAATTCGCCTAAAACCACTATCTTTGCCACCTCAAAACCATTCTATGAGTGCACAAAACCCCATATTCAACCGTTTGAACCTTCTTTTAGGAGAAGAGACGATGGAGCGTGTCATGAATAAGCGCGTCATCATCTTTGGCGTGGGGGGCGTGGGCAGTTGGTGCGCCGAGAGTCTTGTGCGAAGCGGCATCAGTCACCTTACCATTGTGGACAGCGACCGCGTGTGCATCACCAATGTCAACCGACAGTTGCAAGCCACCACCAAGACGGTGGGACTGGTCAAGGTGGAGGTGCTGAAAGAACGTCTTTTGGAGATCAATCCACAGGCCGAAATCAACGCTGTGCAGGAGATTTATTCGGCCGAGAATGCTGAGATGTTCCAACTCGAGACCTACGACTACATCATCGACGCCATCGACAGCCTCAAGGATAAAATACACCTTATCTTGCACGCCACCGAATGTCCGGGTAAGTTGTTCTCTGCCATGGGTGCCGCACTCAAAATGGATCCGACCAAGATACAGGTGGCCGAGTTTTGGGAGGTGAAGGGCTGTCCCTTGGCCAGCATGATGCGCAAGCGTCTCAGGAAAGCTAAAACCTTTCCGAAGAAAAAGTTCCTCTGTGTGTTCTCGCCCGAGGTGCTACCCAACAAAGGCGCAGCAAGCGTCTGTGGCACAAACGCTTGTATGTGTCCCAAGGCCATCATGGCCGCTGGAAACCCCGAGCTCATCAATCACGAATGGTGCTCGTCGAAAGCCCAAATCAACGGCACCTCGGCGCATATCACGGCCATTTTCGGCTTCATGCTTGCCGGATTGGTGATGAATGACCTATATGCAAACGGATGATGAAGACAGCCATTATCATAGGAGCCACCTCTGGCCTTGGCAGGGAAGCTGCCGCAAGACTCGTGGCGGAAGGTTGGAAAGTCGGAATCGCTGGCCGGCGCACTGCAGCACTGGAGGCTTTTCAAAATGAATTTGGCAAAGACAAGGTGTGTATTGCTACAATGGATGTAACCCGTCCTGAATCCGTTGAAGCGCTGGACGATTTACTTTCCCAAACCGGAGACCCCGACCTGTTCTTCTATGTTTCTGGCGTTGGCTTTCAGAACCGTGACCTTGACGAAGAGAAGGAAATACGCATCATTCAGACCAACAACGAAGGGATGGTCAGGATGGTGGACCATTTTTTCAACTATGTAAGGACGCACAACTACAGCAAAAGACACAAGGCTCATATAGCTGTCATCACCTCCGTCGCCGGCACCAATGGGATGGGGACCTCTCCAGCTTACTCCGCGACCAAAAAGATGCAAAGCACCTATCTTACGGCTTTGTCACAACTCTCCCGTATGGACAAGATTCCCGTATGCTTCACCGATATACGGCCTGGTTTTGTCGCAACGGATATCCTGAATCCCAACAAACATTATCCGATGCTGATGTCAAAAGAGAAGGCGACAGACCATGTGATGAAGGCGCTTCATAAAAATAAGCGCGTTTACACCTTTGATTGGAGATTCCGTCTCGTCGTAGTGTTATGGAAAATGATTCCCCGTTTTGTTTGGGAGCGCTTTACTTGGGTACAGAACTAGAATGATGTCTTCACTTATTTGTCAATGCTGACAATGGTGTATTTTCTGGTTCCCAGTCCGATGGCTTCAGCGTGCTCGATGGTGTGGGTGCCGTGTTGCTTGTCGATGCGGCTGAGCAGGTCGGTGGGGTCGTTGGTGGCGGTCACCTGCTGGTTGTTGATGATGTCGACGCAGGCTTGGTCAAGGGCGACGGGGTCGGTGCTGGCAAGGATGCCGTAGTCCTCAAGCTTCACGGGGGCGGGATGGTCGACGCAGTCGCAGTCGATGCTCATGTTGTTCATCACGCTGATGTAGATGATGCCTTGTCTCTTTTGAAAATAGTTCGTCACAGCTTGTGCTGCTGCTGCCATGCTTTCAAGGAAGCCGTCCTGGTCGCCGATGTATTCAGGAGTCCAAAGCTTGGCCATATCGAGTTTCTCCATCTTTCCCGAAGAGTGGATGTAAGCCTTGCCGTTGCTGCTGGCACAGCCGATGCTGAGGTTCTTCAGCGCGCCGCCGTAACCACCCATCGGGTGACCCTTGAAGTGATTGAGGGCAATCATGAAGTCGTAGTTGGCGATATGTCCGCCCACAATGTCGTATTTGATGTGCCTCTGGTCCTTCACAGGGATGCGGATTTCGTCGTACTCGTCCATGATATCGACAGGGAAGTAGTCGGTGAAACCGTGCCTGCGGATGACCTCCCAGTGGACGGCCGAGTTGTTGCGCTCGTCCTTCTCGTCGCCAGGGCCGTTGCCGTAGGCGGTGTTGCACTCCACGATGGTGCCGTCCACTTCATGCACAAGGTCTTTGATGAGTTCGGGCTTCAGATAGTTGGGGTTGCTGCCTTCGCCGGTCGAGATTTTCACGGCCACGCGGCCTTTGGCTTCCACGCCCAAGGCCTTGTAGACGTTCACCAAAGCTTCGGGGCTGATGTTACGAGTCAGATAGACTTTTGCTGTGTTTTCCATATTCGTGTCATTTTGATTGTTTTTGTTGTCTTCAGGTTGGTTATTGGTGCAGGCGGCAAAGGCCAAAGCACACAAAAGGGTTATTGCTAATTTCTTCATCGTTTTGGTTGTTATATGGTTGCAAAAATAAAAAAAATCTACATATCACCGTACCATCCCCGCCAGCGGGTTGACGTCAATCAGTTTCAGACTCTTCACCATTTGGGCCGTGCCTTCCTTGTATTTCTTGAAATGGGCGGTCTGGATATGGCTTTGGTAGGCCTCTTGGTCGGCGTAGATTTCAAGGATGTAGATCTTGCAAGGGTCTTCCTTGGTTTGCATCGAGAAGAGGGTTAGCACCCCGGGCTCCACCCTAACAGAGGTCTCGCCGACTTCCTTAGCGAAGGCCATATATTCCTCCAAATACTCGGGCACCACTTTGATTTCGGCGAGTCGGACGATCTTTTCTCCATATTGTCGCAATGGCAGGTTCTCCCCAAATAAATGTCGGGCGTTGTCGGTGAAGACATCTTTGGGATTCAATCCGTGCGAGGCGAGACGGCTTTCCAAAGCTTGCTTTCCACTGATAAGTACTGGCTCGGCCACATACGGATAGTCGCTGCCGTAGAGGATATGGTCGGGCGTTGTGATGGTCAGGAGGGCGTCGAGGACTTCGTCGGTCGGTGCGCCAGCAAGGTCGTAATAGAGATGTGAAAGGTTGGCATCTACATCAACGAGTTGCACCATGCCTTGTTTCACCATCACGGGCAGGAGGGAGCGGAAACGGGGCAAAGCATTGGGCAGGAACGAACCGCAATGTGGCACCACAACTTTCAAATGTGGATAGCGCACCAATACATCGTGTGCTACCATGTTGAGCACCGTGCGCGTGGTCTCGGCCAAGTATTCATAACTGGCCAACGGCACATCGGCAATCAGTTGCGCATTGACCGCCGAGGGTTTGTGTGGATGCAGGATGACGACGGCGTTCTGTTGGTCGAGATAGGCCATCAGCGTGTCCAAGGCAGGGTCGCCGAGGTATTGTCCGTAGCTGTTGGTGGCCAACTTGATGCCATCGGCTCCCAAGACCTCCAAGGCATAGCGAGCCTCTTCCAATGCATGTGGCACATCGGGTAAAGGCAGAGCGGCACAAAACATGAAGTGTCCGGGATAGCGTGCTTTGAGAGCAGCACACTCTTCATTGTAGCTACGACATGCCGCCGCCGAAGCCTTTGCATCGCCAAACCAAGGTTGCGGCGCGGGCATGGTCAGCACAGCGGTATGAATGCCAGCCTTGTCCATAAAAGCAATATGTTGTTCCGCATCCCAAACAGGAATAGGGAAACCTTCGTCCATCTCGGCGCCATTAGCCTTGATGTAATCAAGGTAACCTTTCGTGATGGCGTGGCTGTGGAGGTCGATCTGTGCCAAGGATGGCAATGCTGAAAGGATCATAAAGGCTAAAACAAAAAGGGTTTTGCGCATGGTGTTATTTGGTCTGGTTCCTGATAGATGATTACTTCAGTTTCAAACCATCCTTGAAGGCCTCACCAACGCGCTTTGAAACTTGGTAATAGCCGTGCGTGTAGGGGTCGAAAGTGATGGCTTGCAGGGCTTCCACGTCAACTTTGCCGTCCTTCACCTTGTCAGCCTCGACGGAGGTTTGCAGCACCTTGCCGATGACGCCAAGGCCTGTGTCATCGCTTTGGTATTCAATAAACTCACACTCCATAGCGATGGGCAACTCGTTGATGATGGGAGCATCCACTAATGAGGATTTGGTCGCGGTGAGACCGCTCTTGGCGAATTTGTCCTTTTCGGTCTTGCCTGACACGACGCCGAAATAGTCGGCCTCCACCACATGGGCGGCATCGGCGATATGGACGACAAAGCCCTTGCGCTGTTTGATGTTTTCTACGGTTTTGTGGGTCTCGGTCAGGTTGAGGGCCACGCGGTCGCGGTCGAGCATGGTGCCCCAAGCGGCGTTCATCACATCGATAGTGCCGTCTTCGTTGTAGGTAGCCACAAGCAAAACGGGCATCGGGAAAATGGCTTCTGTTACTTTAATGGGTTGTTTCATAATAAATTGATAATTGATAATTGACAGTTGATAGTAGAATTTGATATTTTTCGAATCAATTCCTATACTTCCATTGTTTATCTTTTAAAAGCTTATGTCTCGTTACTATTGGACTGCAAATTTATGAATTATTTTATAAAGCGAAAAGCAAAAAACGGCACCGCATAAAGCAACACCGTTATTTGAAGCAATTCTTCTATTATTATCTACAGTTTAATGTCGATGGGCTTAAGCATGTTCTCGGGACGGAGAATCTTGTCGAGCTGTTCCTTGGTGAGCAGGTTGTGCTCGAGGACCAGCTCGTAGACGCCGCGACCGGTTTCGCTGGCCTCCTTGGCAATCTTGGTGGATTGCTTATAGCCAATGATGGGGTTGAGCATGGTGACGATGCCGATGCTGCCTTCAACCAGTTGGCGGCAACGCTCTACGTTGGCAACGATGCCTTCGATGCAGTACTTGCGCAGGGTGTCAAGGCCGTTGGCGAGCAGGTGGATGGACTCGAAGAGGCTGTAAGCGATGACGGGTTCCATCACGTTCAGTTCGAGCTGACCGTTGTCGGATGCGAAGGTGATGGTCATGTCGTTGCCGATCACCTTATAGCACACTTGGTTCATCACTTCGGGGATGACGGGGTTGACCTTACCGGGCATGATGGAAGAACCAGGCTGGCGTTCGGGCAGGTGGATCTCGTTGAAGCCGCAGCGAGGGCCGGAACTCATCAGACGGAGGTCGTTGCACATCTTATTGATCTTGATGCAGAGGCGCTTCATGGCTGCGCTGTATTGGATCATGCAACTCGTTGCACTGGTGGCTTCAATGAGGTTGTCGGCCAAATGGATGCTCCATCCCGTAATCTCGCGCAAGGCCTTGATGCAAGCCATGCTATAGCCCGGCTTGGAACAGATGCCCGTACCGATGGCCGTGGCACCCATGTTGACGGTGAGGAACTCGCGGGCGGCGCTGTTCAAAGTACGCAGTTCGCCACGGAGCGAAGCGGCAAAGCCACTGAACGTCTGTCCCAAAGTCATGGGGACAGCATCCTGCAATTGGGTACGCCCCATCTTGATGACTTCGGCAAACTCTTTGGCTTTCTTCTCCAAGGCGTCGATCATTTGGGTCAGGTGGGGGAGGAACTCCTCGTGTTCAAGGAACATGGCCATGTGGATAGCGCAAGGATAAGCGTCGTTGGTGGATTGCGAGGCGTTCACCACATCGTTGGGCGAGCAGAACTCGTATTGTCCGCGTTTGTACCCCATGATTTCAAGGGCGCGGTTGGCAATCACCTCGTTGGCGCACATATTGGTTGAGGTACCGGCACCCCCTTGGATCATGTCGATCGGGAACTGGTCGTGGTGCTGTCCTGCAATCAGTTCGTCGCAAGCCTGGCAGATGGCGTTGGCTTGTTGGACGGTGATCATGCCCACTTCATAGTTGGCAAGTGCTGCGGCTTTCTTCGTGATGGCCATACCTTTGATGAAATTGGGGTAACTGACCATCAGATTGCCACTGATATGGAAGTTTTCAATGGCGCGTGTTGTCTGTACGCCGTAGAGGGCTTCTTCTGGTACTTCTTTGCTTCCGAGAAGGTCGCTCTCGGTGCGGAATTTACTTGTTGTCTTGGCTGTCATGGCTTCAAGTGTTTTGATTTTCAATTAATTATAATAATTACTATTTTGTATTCGATACATTTTTATCGTTTGCAAAAGTACAAAGAAATCATATACTCCAACAAAAAAAATGAAATATTTGCAAACTATTCTTCGAAATATTGTTTAATCTATTGGAATATAAATGATTATAAATTGTATAAGAGTTTAAAACAAGACTAAAATCACAATTTTGAATTTTTTTTCTTTTTTTTCGTTGAAATCAAAATAAATGTCGTAATTTTGCAGCGAGATATAGATACGATAAAAACGTATCGAATAGACGGACAGGTAGCATGATTATAAAAAGGTAGGTAAATGCTATTGAAATGACAATTTTGACAAAGCATAATTTATAAATATGGTAAATATGATCATAAAGATTTGTACTGGAAGTTCGTGTCACCTCAATGGTTCTTACGATGTGATTCAGGAATTCAAGAGTTTGCTGAAGAAATACGATGTCGAAGACTTGATTGAACTGAAAGCTAGTTTTTGCTTCAACGAGTGCATCAACGGCGTGAATGTTAAGTGCGAGACTGGATCCATGATGAACCAGGAGATGCCGAATATGACGCTATGTGACGACGGTTTTCTCCTGCATCATGTCACCAAGGAGAATGCCGAGGATCTTTTTGTGAAGCAGATCTATCCCTTGCTTAACCTCAAATAAAATGTCTGAGACCATAACGATACGGAAAGGTCTTGACCTGCCCATCAGTGGAGCGGCTGAGAAACGCCTCACCGATGCGCGCAGCGTCTCGACCTACGCCATGAAGCCCACTGACTTTGTGGGTCTCACGCCGCGATTGCTGGTCGAGGAAGGCGATTTGGTGGATGTCGGCGACGCCTTGTTTTGCGACAAGAACGACGAACGCATCCGCTTCACTTCTCCCGTGAGCGGTCAGGTGAAAGCAATTGTGAGAGGCGAGAAACGCAAGCTTTTGGAGGTGGTTGTGGAAGCGGATTTCAAATCCACTGGTTCGGCAGCCTCGGATGGCAAATCCTCGCCGATTCCTATGGATGCAGATGCAATCAAAGCAGCCATGCTGCAATGCGGCCTTTGGACCCAACTGCGTCAACGACCTTTTGGCACCGTCGCCAACCCCGACGACAAACCCAAGGCCATTTTCGTCAGCGCCTTCAGCAGCGCACCTCTGGCCCCTGATTATGATTTCGTCTTGCGGGGTAGGGAAGAGGCACTCAAAAAAGGCCTTGAGGCGCTGGCAAAATTGACAAACGGAAAAGTCCATGTTTGTTTCCGGCCCAATCAGCATCTTGCCTCAACAATTCAACAATTAAACAATCAACAGTTCAACATCCACTTTATAAAAGGTTCTCATCCTGCTGGAAACATCGGCACACAAATCGCTCACATTGACCCTATTAATAAGGGAGAAATCATCTGGACGATGAACTTGCAGGACGTTGCCGTGTTGGGTGAATTGGTTGCCACGGGCATTTACAAGCCTGAGCGCGTTGTCGCTATAGCTGGACCCAATATCAAGAACCCACATTATTACCGAGTAAGGTTTGGGGCTTGTTTGGCTGAGATTACCAAAGCACAACTGCTTAACAACGAATATCCTAAGATGGATGCCAACGATGCCACGAAGGAAAACCGCGTCATTTCGGGCGACATCCTGAGCGGCACACAAATCGTCGCTGATGGTTTTTTGAGTGCCTACGACGACCTGGTGAGCATCTTGCCCGAAGGCGACTATTACGACTTCATGGGTTGGATGATGCCCGGTCTCAGGAAGTTCAGCTTCTCGCGCACCTTCCTCAGCGGCTTCATGCCGAAAAGCACCTTCAAGCCCATGGGCATCGAGTTACCGCGTTTCGAAAACCTTTGGAAATTCGACACCAACACCCACGGTGACCTGCGTCCCTTGGTCTTCACGGGCAATTTCGAGCGGGTCTTCCCATTCGACATTTATCCTACTCAACTCATCAAGGCCTGCATCATCGGTGACATCGAGCTGATGGAGAACTTGGGCATTTACGAGGTCGAGCCTGAAGACTTCGCCCTTTGCGAGTTCATCGACACATCCAAAACAGACATCCAAGCCATCATCCGCGAGGCATTGGAAAAACTGAGAAAGGAGGGATTATAATGTTCAATAACCTACGTCGTTTTGTTGACAGAATCAAGCCGAACTTTGTGGAGGGCGGTAAATTCGCATGGCTTCAAAGCACTTTTGAGGCTTTCGAAACTTTTGCCTTCACACCCAATCGGGTCACCAAGCGCGGTAGCCATGTTCGTGACGCCATCGATTTGAAACGCGCCATGATCATGGTTGTCATCGCCCTCGTTCCAGCAATGCTCTTCGGCATGTGGAACATCGGCTACCAGACTTCGCTCCACGCCACGGATTGGCCTTACGAGTTGGGCACAGTGGCCAGTTGGTGGTATTGCCTTTGGTTCGGCTTCTTGAGAATGCTGCCCATGTTGGCAGTGTCGTATATCGTCGGTTTGGGCATCGAATTCACCTTCGCGCAGATACGTCACCATGAGGTGAACGAAGGCTTTTTGGTCACAGGTTTCATCATCCCGATGATTGTGCCGGTCACCACACCTTTGTGGCAACTTGCCCTCGCCACGGCCTTTGCCGTCATCATCGGCAAGGAGGTCTTCGGCGGCACGGGCATGAATTTTCTCAATCCCGCCTTGGTGGCGCGCGCCTTCCTCTTCTTCGCTTATCCCACCCGTATGTCGGGCGACAACGTATGGATTGCTGCCGACCTCTGGGGCACCGACGCCATCACGAGCGCCACGCCTTTGGCTGAATTGGCCGCTGGCGTGCAACCTTCGGCTTCCGCCTTGGATATGTTCATCGGAACAATTCCCGGGTCTACCTGTGAGACCTCTGTGATAGCCATTTTGTTAGGCGCTATTCTGTTGTTGTTCACGGGTATCGCCAGTTGGCGTGTCATGCTCTCTGTCGTCCTTGGTGGTGGTCTCATGGGCTTGTTATTCAATGCTATTGGAGCCAACGAATACATGCAACTGCCGTTCTACTACCATTACCTGATGGGCGGTTTCATGTTCGGTGCGGTCTTCATGGCCACCGACCCTGTTACGGCAGCCCAGACCAACATTGGCAAGTGGATCTATGGCCTGCTCATTGGCATTTTCGCCGTGATGCTCCGTGTCATCAACCCGGCCTATCCCGAGGGTATGATGCTCAGCATCCTGCTCATGAACTGCTTCGCCCCGCTCATCGACCACTGTGTGGTGGCCAGAAACATCAAAATGCGCCAACATCGTGCACTTAAACTCTCAAAAACCGTTAAGTCATGAAGAAAGATGTCAATAGCAATCGATATATCTTCTTGTACGCCACTATTTTAATCATCATTGTGGCGGTGTTGCTCACGGTGACGGCCTTGTGGCTACAGCCTTTCCAAGACCGCAACAAGAAGAACGAGAAACGCATCAGCATCCTTACAGCGGCGGGCATTCCCGGCGTCAACGCCAAAAACGCGGCGTTAATGTTTGAGAAACACTGCACATCGGAATTCCTATTGGACGAGAATGGAAATCCCACTGAAAGCGATGCAGGTTTGCCCGTGTTTGTCATCGACCGTCAGACCAGCGTCATCCCCATGCAGGGTAACGGCCTTTGGGGTCCCATTTGGGGCTACCTTGCCATTGCCGCCGATGGTAAAACCATTGTGGGTACAACCTTTGGACACAAATCGGAAACACCAGGCTTGGGCGGAGAGATTACGACCGAAAAGTTCCAAGGCCAATTTGCTGGCAAGCAAATCATGAACAACGGCAATGTGGTCCCTATAGCATTTGATGCCATCACTGGAGCAACCAAGACTTCGAATGGAGTTAAAGAAATGATTGACAATACTTTGGAGAAATATTCGGCATATTTAAGCAGAATAGCAGAGAGAGGAGAATAACTATGGCAAACTTGAAGAAACTTATTATAGAACCTCTGCGCAAGACCAATCCTGTCACCGTATTGGTGCTGGGTATCTGCTCTTGCCTTGCCGTGACCGCCCAACTCAAGCCTGCCTTGGTAATGGGCCTCTCAGTGACGATTGTGACAGCCTTGTCGAATTTCATCATCTCGCTGCTGCGAAAGGGCATCCCCAACCGCATCCGTATCATCGTGCAACTTGTTGTTGTGGCCACCTTGGTCATCTTGATCGACCAATTCCTGAAGGCCTTTGCCTACGATGTAAGCAAGCAACTGTCTGTTTATGTGGGACTTATCATTACCAACTGCATCATCATGGGCCGTTTGGAGGCTTTTGCCTTGTCGCATGGGCCTGGAGAATCGTTCTTAGACGGCTTGGGCAACGGTCTGGGTTACAGCTTGATACTTGTTATCGTAGCCTTCTTCCGTGAATTGTTGGGCTCAGGTACATTGCTTGGCTACCAGGTCATTCCGCAGTCATTCTACGATGCTGGTTATCAAAACAACGGACTTATGATTTTGCCTCCGATGGCACTTATTGTGGTAGGTGTCATCATTTGGATTCAGCGCACCCGTAACCCTGAAATGCAAGAGAACAACCAAAACTAATAGGCCATGGAATACTTTAACCTGTTCATAAAATCGGTTTTCGTCGACAACATGATCTTCGCGTACTTCCTTGGTATGTGTTCGTATCTTGCCGTTTCGAAGACAGTGAAAACAAGCGCTGGTTTAGGGCTTGCTGTGACTTTCGTGTTGGTCGTTACCGTTCCAGTCAACTATCTAATTAACAAATATCTACTTTTGCCTGGTGCCTTGTCATGGATCAGCCCCAAGTTGGCTTCTGTCGATTTGAGCTTCCTGACCTATATCCTCTTCATCGCCATCATCGCAGCCATCGTGCAGATTCTGGAGATGGTGATTGAGACCTTCACGCCGTCGCTTTATTCCGCCTTGGGCATTTTCCTTCCGCTGATTGCGGTGAACTGTGCCATCTTGGGTTGCTCGCTCTTTATGCAGGAGCGCAACTTCAGCAACGTGGGTGAGGCCGCCATGTTCGGTCTCGGCTCAGGCATTGGCTGGCTGCTGGCCATTGTGGCCATCGCCGCCATCCGAGAGAAACTGCGCTATTCGAAAGTTCCCAAAGGTCTGCAGGGTGTAGGCATCTCATTTATTATCACTGGCTTGATGGGTATCGCTTTCATGGCCTTTATGGGTATAAAAATTTGATATTATGGATTTTACAACCAATATATTACTTAGCATTATTGTTTTTTTAGGCATCGTCTTGCTGCTTGTTGCCCTGTTGCTATGGGTGCGCAACAAACTCATGCCCAAGGGTGAGGTCAAAATCACCATCAACGACGACAAAGTGCTGACCGTCCCGACGGGCAACACGCTGATTGCCACGCTGGCCGAACAGAAAGTGTATCTGCCTTCTGCCTGCGGCGGCAAAGGCTCGTGCGGCCAGTGCAAATGCCGTGTAGTGGAAGGCGGCGGAACAATTCTGCCTACAGAAGTAGGATTCTTTACCCGCAAGCAGATTCAGGACCACTGGCGCTTGGGGTGCCAAGTGAAGGTGAAGGAAAACCTGAAAATCGTGGTGCCGCAGTCGATTCTGAACGTGAAGGAATACGAATGCACGGTGGTCAGCAACCGCAACGTGGCCACTTTTATCAAGGAGTTCAAGGTGCAGCTGCCTGCCGGTGAGCACATGGACTTCGTGCCTGGCTCGTATGCACAAATCAAGATACCGAAGTTCGACATCAAATATGCCGACTTCGACAAGGAACTGATAGGGGAGGAATACCTGCCTTCGTGGGAGAAATTCAAGATGTTTGACCTGCGATGCGTCAACACCGAACCCACCATCCGTGCCTATTCGATGGCCAACTATCCCGCCGAGGGCGATGTCTTCATGTTGACGGTGCGCATCGCAACGCCTCCTTTCAAACCTGACCGTTCGGGATTCATGAATGTCAATCCTGGCATTGCTTCATCGTATATCTTCTCGTTGAAACCGGGCGATAAGGTCATCATGTCTGGCCCTTATGGAGAGTTCCATGTGAAAGAGCATGCCAATGTTGAAGTCGGCCCTTCGACGGGCTCAGGGACCTCGCTGCCAGAGATGATTTGGGTAGGCGGCGGCGCTGGTATGGCTCCGCTTCGTGCACAAATCATGCACTTGACTCGTACCTTGAATGTAAGGGACCGCGAGATGCATTACTTCTATGGCGCTCGCGCCTTGAACGAGGTCTTCTATCTGCAAGACTTCCTGCAACTCGAGAAAGACTTCCCCAACTTCCATTTCCACTTGGCTTTGGACCGTCCCGACCCCGCTGCCGATGCACAGGGTGTGAAATATACCGCCGGTTTTGTGCATAATGTGATGTACGACACCTACCTGAAAGACCACAAAGCTCCCGAGGACATCGAATATTACATGTGCGGTCCAGGCCCGATGAGTGCTGCCGTGGTCAACATGCTTGACAATTTGGGTGTGGCGCCCGAGAACATCTTGTATGATGACTTCGGTGGAGGAGCACCTAAGAAATAATCAACTGAAATAATATATCATCATGAATTTACCAAAGATACATTCCATTTCCAAGAAGATCCTCGTCGGCGCCTTGGGCGCTTTCTTGAGTTTCTTCCTGCTGTTTCACGCCAGCGCCAACCTGCTCATTCTAATGCATGACGGCGGCGAATGGTATAACGCATTCTGCCACTTCATGGGCACCTACGTCATCGTCAAGGTGATGGAGATAGGCCTGTTTGGCGCATTGCTGCTGCATGTGGTTTTGGCCATTTGGTTGGCCGTCACCAACAAGATGGCAAGACCCAAAGGCTATCATAAGCCGCAACGCTCCAAAACGCACACCGGTTCCAAACTGCAAGTGTGGACGGGTATCCTCATCTTCGCCTGCCTCATCATGCACTTCACCGACTTCTATTTCGTGAAGATCGGCTGGGTGAAAGGAAAATACATGGCCAAAACGGAGGATGTCGTAGCCTTGAAAACCACGCAACCCGACGCATTCAACTATGCCGAACAGCACGGCGATTATTCCGCCAGGGAGAACTGGCTCACCAACTTCGACAAAGAGGACAAGGCTGTTCTTGAGGCTGCTGGGCTTGAAGTCGAGCCTGACTTCTACCACCAAGCCCGCGAGAAATTCAAGATCTTGCACATCATCATTGCCTATTTGGTGTTCTTTACCGTCGTATGGTTCCACCTGCGGCATGGTTTCGCTGCCGTTTTCCAGACCTTCGGGTTGTATAACTACAAATACGGCAAAGCCATTGAGGTGCTTGGCCAAATCTATACCTGGGTAGTGTGCCTGATGTTCGCTGTCGTGGTCATCGGGGTGTATTTCGGACTTTAAATGACTGACTATGAAACTTGACTCTAAAATACCCGCTGGTCCGCTCGCTGAAAAATGGACCAACTATAAAGCCTCGCAGAAGCTGGTCAATCCAGCCAACAAGCGCAAACTTGACATCATCGTGGTCGGCACTGGCCTGGCTGGTGCCTCGGCAGCTGCTTCGCTTGGTGCCATGGGCTTCAATGTAGACATCTTCTGCATCCAAGACTCACCGCGCCGCGCCCACAGCATCGCTGCCCAAGGCGGCATCAATGCGGCAAAGAACTATCAAAACGACGGCGACAGTGTGGAACGCCTCTTCCGCGACACCATCAAAGGAGGCGACTATCGTGCCCGTGAGGCCAATGTGTATCGCTTGGCAGAAGTCAGCGGTGCCATCATCGACCAATGTGTGGCCCAAGGCGTGCCTTTTGCCCGCGATTATGGCGGACTGCTCGACAACCGTTCATTCGGCGGCGCTCAAGTGAGCCGTACCTTCTATGCCAAAGGGCAGACGGGTCAACAACTGCTGCTCGGCGCATACGGTGCCTTGAGCCGTGAGATTGCCCGTGGCACGGTGAAACTGCATACGCGCTGCGAAATGATGGACCTCGTCGTGGTCGACGGTCGCGCTCGTGGCATCATCGTCCGCAACCTCGTCAACGGCGACTTGGAACGCTATGCCGCCCATGCCGTGGTACTCGCCACGGGTGGATACGGCAACCTCTATTACCTCTCCACCAACGCCATGAACAGCAACGGCAGCGCAGCCTGGGTGTGCCATCGCAAGGGAGCAGCCTTTGCCAACCCCTGCTATGTGCAGATCCACCCGACCTGTATCCCCGTCCACGGCGACTACCAGAGCAAGCTCACGCTGATGAGCGAGAGTCTCCGCAATGACGGCCGAATCTGGGTACCCAAGAAAAAGGAGGATGCCGAAGCCATACGTTCCGGGAAGTTGAAACCCACCGAAATACCTGAAGAAAACCGCGACTATTACTTGGAGCGTCGTTATCCCGCCTTCGGTAACCTCGTACCCCGTGACGTGGCCAGTCGTGCCGCCAAGGAGCGCTGCGACGCCGGCTATGGCGTAGGCACAGGCTATGCCGTCTACCTCGACTTTGCCGACGCCATCCAACGCCTAGGCAAGGATGTCGTGGAACAGAAATACGGCAACCTCTTCCAGATGTACCAAAAAATCACGGACGAGAACCCTTACGAGACCCCGATGATGATCTATCCCGCCATCCACTACACGATGGGAGGACTTTGGGTCGACTACGAACTGCAGACCACTATCCCTGGACTCTTCGCTGCTGGCGAGGCCAACTTCAGCGACCATGGAGCCAACCGCCTTGGTGCCTCCGCCTTGATGCAGGGACTGGCCGATGGCTATTTCGTCTTGCCCTACACCATGCAGAACTATCTCGCCGACCAGATCTATGTGGGGAAGATTTCATCTACCACGCCTGAATTTGATGCTGCGGAAGAGGCTGTTCGGGAACGCATCAACCGTTTGTTAGAAATCGGACAGGTAGAGACGCGGCGCGCCACGTCTCTACAGACCGTCGATGATTTCCACAAACGGTTAGGCAAGATCATGTGGGAATACTGCGGCATGGCCCGTAACACCGAGAGCCTCACCAAGGCAAAGAAGCTGGTCACAGGATTGGAAGAAGAGTTCTGGAAATCTGTCTTCATCCCGGGCAACGCCAATGAGATGAATCCCGAGTTGGAGAAAGCCTACCGTTTGGAGGACTATTTCGAGCTGGCACAGCTTGTCATCGACGATGCCATGCACCGCGAGGAATCATGCGGCGGACACTTCCGCACCGAGCACCAGACCCAAGACGGAGAGACCCTCCGTGACGACGAACGTTTCATGTATGTCGCCGCATGGGAATACCAAGGCCACGGGCAGCCCGAGACCATGGAGAAAGAGCCGCTGGTCTACGAACACATCCAAATCGCAAAACGTAATTACAAGTAAGCCATGAAGTTCACATTACATATTTGGCGTCAGGAGAACGCCCGCGCCAAGGGCCATTTCGAGACCTATCCTTTGGAAGGCATCTCGCCCGATTGTTCTTTCCTTGAGATGCTCGACATCTTGAACGAGCAGCTCGTCAACGACAGCATTGCACATCCCGTGTGCTTCGACAACGACTGTCGCGAGGGCATCTGCGGCATGTGCGGACTCTATATCAACGGCCGTCCGCATGGCAACGACGACGGCATTACCACCTGCCAGCTCCACTTGCGCAAGTTCAAAGATGGCGACGACATTTGGATTGAACCCTGGCGTGCCAAACCGTTCCCAGTCATTCGCGACCTCGTGGTGGACCGTTCCGCCTTCGATAAGATCATCCAGGCGGGAGGCTACATCAGCACCACCACGGGCGGCGTGCCTGATGCCAACACGATTCCGATTCCAAAACACAAAGCCGACATGGCCATGGATGCCGCATCCTGCATCGGTTGCGGTGCCTGCGTAGCGGCCTGTAAGAATGCCAGCGCGATGCTGTTCGTGGGTGCTAAGGTCAGCCATTTGGCCTTGTTGCCGCAAGGGCAAATCGAGGCTTCCGACCGCGTACACAAAATGGTTTGCAAAATGGACGAATTGGGCTTTGGTAGCTGCACCAATACTTACGCTTGCGAGGCCGAGTGCCCGAAACTCATCAAGCGGCAGAACATCTCAAGGCTCAACCGACAATGGATTGGAGCGTTGTTGGGAAGGGACAGGAAATAAGAGAATAGCGCGAATCACATTCGTCAACAATAAAACAAAGAGGGCACACCCATTGGATGTGCCCTCAAACAACCTCTTTAAAACAAATTCAATTATAAAGTTTCCATCAGCCTGACGGTATTGAAGATGGTCTTTTCTTTAGCCTCGTTGCCGTATTTGTCGACATCGACGACGTTGCGCGGGCTGTGAGTGATACACACAGGACCGTTCAAGCAACCTCCGTCGCAAGCCATGCCTTCAAAGAAGTTTTCGGTGGCCTTGTTGAATTTCAACTTGGTCAAGGCGGCCTTACACTCGGCGATGCCGTTCATGGCGATGGGCTTCACGCCTTCCACGCCCATTTCCTTGGCCACATCAGCAATACCTTTGGCGATACCGCCCGACTTGGCGAAGATACGACCGTAGTAGGAAGCGTTGTTCAGCTCAGAGTCTTCCATCTGTGTAGTGTCGATGCCACGAGCATCTACGAAGGCTTGCAACTCCTCAAACGACATCACACTGTCAATGGCGCCGCCAGTCTTTTCGAGCCTGTATTCCAACTTTTTCGAGGTGCATGGACCGATGAAGACGACCTTGGCCGTCGGATCGGATTTTTTGATGAGGCGGGCGGTCTCCACCATAGGCGATACCGAGGAAGAAATGTATTGCTTCAGTTCGGGGAAGTTTTTCTCGACAAAACTCACAAACGAAGGGCAGCACGAGGTGGTCATCAGTTTCTTCTCATTCCATTCCTGGGCCTCACGATAGAGGGTGATGTCGGCACCAAGGGCGGCTTCCACAACATGATGGAACCCCAACTTCTTGATGGCGGTCACCACTTGCGTGACGCGACCGAAGCGGCATTGGCTGACGATGGCCGGTGCAATGACGGCATACACCTTATATTTGGTGTTGTTCTCCGATTTCTTCAGGATGTCGATGATGTCGAGGATGAGCGACTTGTCGGAAATGGCACCGAAGGGGCATTTATAGACGCAGGCACCGCAAGAGATGCACTTCTCGTTGTCGATCTTAGCCTTCTTGTTCTCGTCGATGGAGATGGCCTTCACCTTGCAGCTCACCATGCAGGGACGGTGTTGCAGGATGATGGCAGAGTAGGGGCAGGCTTGGGTGCATTTGCCGCACTCGATGCACTTGTCCTTGTCGACGGTGGCGCGATGGTTCACGATGGTGATAGCGTCCTTGGGGCACACTTCCTTACAACTGTGCACCATGCAGCCACGACAAGCGGGTGTGACATAGATGCCGTCAATGGGACATTCGTCGCAGGCACTGTCAATGACCTCAATGACATTGGGGTTGCTTTTGTCGCCACCCATGGCCATTTGGATGCGGTCTTGCAGGATGGCGCGTTCCTTATAGATGCAGCAGCGCGTTTCGGCTTTCGGACCGGGGCTGAGCAACTTGGGCACTTCCATATAGGCTTCCTCCAATCCGCCTTCGTAGGCGCGTCGGATGATTTCTTTCAGCACTTTGTATTTGACGAGTTGTACGTCGGTGTCAAAAATCCTTTGTGAGTTCATCTTGTTTGGGATATTGTGGGATGGGTTCAATAATAATTCAGTTCGACGACTTTGCCTATCTTGCGAAGGTCGGCGGCAATTTTCTCCACGATTTTCATCTTCATCGTCGTGTCGATGGGTAGTCCCTGGTGGGCCACATTGACGCTTTGCCCGACGAAGAAGGTGATGTGGGTAGCCCGCTCGAAGAGGTAATCCGCGAGGAGCGAAGCACCGTCTTTCTTGGTGAAGGTCTTGGGGGTGAGGTCAGAGATGGAGATGTATTTCTCCAACATTTGCATCAGTCGGCGCAAGGTGAGCACACCCTCGGTGGTCAAGTCGATGCCTTTGATGTAGCCGATGGGAGGTACTTCCTTGTCGGGGAAATCGAAGCTGGTCTTCAACTCGGTTTTCAGGTGGCGCGCCACGATGGTGGAGCTGGTGCCACCGCAAACGATTTTCTTCGAAGGACCGGACAAGAACTGCTCGATGTAGAAGTCATCCTTATCCTTGTCGACGGGTGGACCGACCATAATGTTGACATCCAAACGCTTGCGAATCTTGACGGCGGCCACGGTGGTATCGTCGCCAGGCTTGTCGGCGTAGAGGTCGTTGCAGGCCGATGCCAAGAGGCAGGCCACGGCACGGGCCGACATGGAGCGCGTGATGTTGGCATTGAGGTGCTCCATGATTTGGTCGCGTTCCCAGCCGAAGTTGAGGATTTGTCCGATGCCAGCATGAATGGTGCCGTCGGACATGACGATGATGATGTCGTCTTCCTCAAGGTTCAATTCGGTGCGATACACCTTCTTGCCACACACATCCAGTTCGATACGCTCGAAATTCTGGCATTGGCCACGATGGTAGTAGATGGCCTCGGGGTTGTCGAACTCGAACATGATGCCTTTGCCCTCGGTGTTCACATGGATGATGGAGAAGGTGGAGTAGGCCACACCACGCTCCGAGCACACCGGAAGGGTTTGGATGATGGTCTCCACGCATTCGTAGATGTCGATGTCGTTGGCGGCCATCGTGCATAGGATCTTGGAGGTAAGCGTGGAAAGGATGTTGGCCTTCACGCCGCTACCCAAACCGTCAGCCAAGACGAGGGTGGTGAAGCTGTCCTTAACGGTGCAAGCTACATTGTCGCCGCATAATTCCTCGCCGACATGGTTCAGCGAGGTGCATCCCGTTTCTAAGCAGAGTTCCATCAGTTCTTCTTGTTTTCTTCGGTTAGGGTTTTCTTGAGTTTCAGCAAAGCCACCTTGGTTTCGGCTGTGGTTTCGCCCAATAGCGATGCAATCTCTTGAGCCACACGCATTTGTTTCTTGATGACCTCATCTGTGGTGGTCAGGGTTTCCATCTTTACCTTCATGATGCGGTTTTCGTAATCGACAGAATCGGTGACATCTTTCAGGATGCCGAAGATGACGTTTTGTCCAGCCAGGTAATTGATGGATATGTCGACGTATTTCCCAGTGGTGGGTATGTGCGTCTGTTTGCAACTGATGTGTTTCTTTTGCGTATAGGCGTTATAGAAGTCGATGGGGCTGAAGAAATCGGCGGCAGGTCTTCCCTTGGCGTTGGGGTCGTCGATGCCGAGGAGTTCTCTGCCTTTATTGTTGATTTCCTGAATGTTGAGCTCCGAGTCGAGGACGATGATGCCTTCAGGACTGTTTTGGATAATCTCGAAGGAGAGTGACTCGGCACGCTGGCGCATGTAAGGCAGGCAGATTTCGATGTCGGCATAGCCGTTGTACACCGCCCAAGCCTTCTCGCGGCAGGTGGCATAGCCGCATGAACCGCAATTCAGTTCATCTTCGGGTGTCATCTTGCCGGTCTTATGCAGGATGGCCTCAATATCGCGCTCGCTGGCAGCCATGCTGTGGCTGCGGAGGCGCGGATGAGCGGCAGCCAGACTGAAGTCAAGCGGGCTGTCGTCTTGCGGTCCGGTCAGAGCTTGTTTCTCGCGGCTGACATATTTGCGCACATCGGCAGTGGCCTTGATGGAGCCACCTTCCTTGACTAACGAGCAAGGTCCATTCACGCAGGCATCAACGCAAAGGTTGATTTCCATCACCACATGGTCGAGATGCTCGATGTGCTCCAAAGCCTCGACGCACTTCTTCGGTCCGTCGACGGCGATGTATTCGTAGCCCTCGGGTAGCACGGGGAAGGAGTTGATGATACCTTGCGGTATCGGGTATTCCTTGGCGAGGTTGGGCGTGCCGTTTTTCTTGTTGAGGCTGAGGTTAGTGATTTCGTCGAGTTTGATGTTCCTCTCGTCGAAGAGTGCCACCACATCCTCGAAGGTCAGCACATGGTCAATCAGATGACATTCATCGGCTTCGCGCTTCTTGGCGATGCAGGGGCCGATAAAGACGATTCTGGCATCGGGGTGCTGCTTCTTGATGATTTTTGCATGGGCCACCATTGGCGAGTCAACAGGAGCAAGGTATTTGAGTGCCTTCGGATAATATTCCTGAATCATGCGGCATGCAGCAGGGCAGGCCGAAGTGATGAAATTGGTGAACTCGCCCGTCTTGAGCAGACGCGCATATTCTTTGGTGACGGCTTGTGCACCAACAGCAGTTTCTTCCGCATCGGCAAAGCCTAACTTGGCCAAGGCCAATTTCATTACGCCAAAGTCGGTGAGGCCAAAGCTTGATATGAACGATGGAGCAACGCTGGCGATCACCTTGTCGGTGCCTGCCAACATTTGTTTCACTTCTTCCAGTTCGCTATGAACAATTTTCGCATTTTGGGGACAAGCCAGCGTGCAGTGGCCACATAAGATGCAGCGGTCTTCAATGATTTCGGCCTGATGGCCCTTGAAGTCGATGGCTTTCACCGGACATTCGCGAAGGCATTTGTAGCAATCCTTGCATCTCGCATTGCGAAACTCTAAATATTTCGACATGTCGTTCTTTTTTAGATTTCAATCAACGGATAGATTTCCTTTACAAAAAGCTCTTCTGCGTTGTCTTTGGTGACATTGTGCAAAAGCAAGAAGCCGTCTTCGGTGCTGATGCTGGCTTTTTTCATCATGTTTTCCGGGATGTCGTCGGTCTTTATGTTCACGCCTTGGGCGCAATGGCCGAGGCAGAAACTGGCTTGCAGTTCGACCAGGTCTTCAACGTCATACTTCTTGAGGATGTCTTTCATAGCTAGAATGACATCGTAGGAACCTTTCAGGTGGCATGAACTGCCAACGCATACTTTAATATTCATTTTGGGTTAGTTTTAAAGGGTTGTTTTTTTTGAACGATTATTTCTTGCTTTTGTTGTAGTGCCGTTTGAAAATTAGGTCGGGTGGCCACTGTTTTTGTGGTCACCCGTAAGTTTTAATGTTATATCAACTCAAAAATTAACTTCAGTATCGTAGTAGCAGCACTTCAGCAGTTCTTCCATCTCCTTTTGCGTCGGGATGCGCGGGTTGGAGCCTGTGCAGGCATCGCCGATGGCGTTCTTGGCGATTTCGGGCAGCCTTTCAAGGAACACGTTCTCAGGCACAAAGCCTTGTTCGCAAGGGTAGGAGTCGGCACCGTAGTTCTTGATGCAGTGCGGGATGTTGAGGTCGTCGTTCATCTTACGCAATGCGGCGATGAGCAGGGCCACCTTTTCGTCATCGTTGTTGCCGCCAAGGTTCATAATGTCGGCGATGACACCGTAGCGTTGCTTGGCCTCGGGGTTCTTGGCATTGAAGGCGATCACCTTGGGCAGATACATGGCGTTGGCGGCACCGTGGATGATGTGTGCGCCATAGTCGGCAAACGCGGCACCTGTCTTGTGGGCCATCGAGTGGACGATGCCTAACAGGGCGTTGGAGAAGGCCATACCGGCGAGGCATTGGGCATTGTGCATCTCGTTGCGGGCGGTCACGTCGCCGTTGTACGAGTTCACCAAGTCTCTTTGGATCATCTTGATGGCATGCATGGCCAACGGGTCGGTGTAGTCGCAGTGGGCGGTCGAGACGTAAGCTTCGATGGCATGCGTCATGGCGTCCATACCGGTGTGAGCCACCAATTTCTTGGGCATGGTCTGGGCCAAGGCCGGGTCGACGATAGCCACGTCGGGCGTGATCTCAAAGTCGGCGATGGGATATTTGATGCCCTTGGCATAGTCGGTGATGATGGAGAAGGCGGTCACTTCGGTGGCTGTACCAGAGGTGGACGAAACGGCGCAGAAGTGGGCCTTGGTTCTCAGTTTGGGCAGACCGAACACTTTGCACATGTCTTCGAAAGTGGTCTCAGGGTATTCATATTTAATCCACATGGCTTTGGCTGCATCGATGGGTGAACCACCGCCAATGGCCACAATCCAGTCGGGTTGGAACTCGCGCATCACGGCGGCACCGTTCATAACGGTCTCCACCGACGGGTCGGGCTCGATGCCGTCAATCACTTTTACTTCCATGCCAGCCTCTTGCAGGTAGGCGATGGCCTTGTCCAAAAATCCAAAGCGTTTCATGCTTTCTCCGCCAACGCAGATAACAGCGCGTTTTCCAGTGAAGGTCTTCAATGCTTCTAAAGCGTTCTCACCATGATAAAGGTCTCTCGGTAATGTGAATCTATTCATTTTATTTTGGTTTTAATTGTTTGTTGTTAAGGTTGATTTTGGTTTGATTATTGGTTGTTGAAAATCCTTTTGTTTTCCGTAATAGGCTGATTTCTTCTTATTTCGATATTTTTTTATTGATTTTAATGATTAGGTTTCTTCTCTTTGGTTACTATCAATTGATTAGTTTTTGTAAATGGAAATTGTATGGATTATTTGATGTTGTTCAGTTTATTGGCAAGCTGTTGCGACAGCACAGCGAGAGAGGAGGGGAGGTTCTCGTTTTTCACGAGGATGCCTTTTGGCACGTTGAGTAGGGTGAAGGCAAAGTTCCAGATGGCAAGGATGCCGCATTCCACCATTTGGTCGCACACGCTTTGGGCTTGGTCGGCAGGCACGGTGATGATGCCGATTTTGACACCAGTGCGCTTGATGTAGCTCTCCATCTTTTCCATGGGAAGGATATATTTACTCCCAATTTGGAGACCAACCAGGTCGGGATCCTTGTCGAATCCTACAGCGATGTCTAAACCCATGCTCGAAAACTCCGTGTTGGTCAGAATCAGTCGACCGAGGCTACCCACACCAACCAGTATGGCTTCGTCTACTTTGTTGTAACCCAAAAACTCGCTTAAATCATTTAATAAGGTATCGATTTCAAAACCAGCGCGAGGCTTTCCTTCCACGCTACTCACACCCGACAGGTCTTTGCGAACCAAGACGGGGTTGAGGTTGAGGCTTTGGGCAACGGCGGCAGCCGAAACATATTTCTCGCCTTGTTGCTGCATCTTGCGGATGTGGCTATAGTAGAGCGGCAACCGACTCAAGGTCGATTTCGGGATTACCAAGGAAATGTTGTGGTGCGTTGCCATTCGATACAAATTTATCTATTTGTTTGATGCCGCAAAAATAGTGCATTTTCCGATACAATGTACCAAAAAAATGCACTAATTTTGAAATTGTTTATATGTTATTGTGTTTCAGATTGATAAAGTTAAATGACAACTTCAATAATGAAAAAAGCAGCAAGGTTTATTTCAGAGCAGGATAGAATTCCCGCTCAAAAATACCGCGCTCCACGATGCGGTAATGAGGGTGATACGCCTCGTTGTAGCGTCGGCTGTGGTGCACGGCTTGGTTGATTCGGGCGGCTTCGGTCAGCAGGGGGAGGTCGGTCTCGAAGCCTTTTAATTCCTTTTTATTCGCTTGGATGATACTAATGATGGCTTCCCATTTCTCCAGCCAACTAACGGTCGGCTCTTGCCACGAATTGGCACTTCTGACAAAGGCGTCCAAGAGTTGTTCGGCAGTTATCAGGCTGTCGGAGACAGCAGCGAGATAAACACGGACATAATCGCCTTGGCTGCCCGTAGGCTCAAAGTATGGCGATTGGGTTTTGCCCATTTCCGAGAGTTCACGCATCAGATAGCGTCGCGCCGAGGCCATGTCGCTGATGATATGGCCCGGGCCGAAATGCTCCTGGTAGAAACTCTTGTAGATGTCCTGCAAAGTGGATTCGGGATAGGTCGCCAACTGCCTCTCGATGGCCGAGCGCATCGCTACCGTGTCGATGGATTGGCCAAAAAGGTTGAAGGAACAGGCTATGGCTAATATCAGTAAAATCTTTCTCATCACGCCTTAATGATTGTTTCCGCCATGCGCTTGCCAGCATCGAAGGCCTTTTGTAGGTCTTCTTCCCAGTGTTCTTCGCGATACCTGCGTTTGGCTTCCTCCGAGAATCCTCCCAACTCGAAATTGGCGTAGTTCTTCACTTGGTAGGTGTTGTTGGCAAACAGTTTCTCCGGTTGTCCGAGGGCTTTGGCGATGCAAGGCTCCATCGTGCCGTAGCCGTTGCAGTTGCTGCCGCCCACGCCACCGTTTTGGGTCTCCACCAACACCACGGGCATCCGCTTCGGGGCGGTGATGCTGTAGTCGTTGTAGGAGAGCCAGGGGAAGGCCAAACGCTCCAAGAAAGCCCGCATCTGGCCAGTAACCTCGCCGAAATAGTTGGGCGAACCTAATGCCAAACCGTCAGCTTGCGCGATCTCCTCCAAGACAGGAGTCAAAGCATCCTTGTATTTACACACCTGTGAGGCCTTGCCTTTGATTTTGCAGGCCATGCACGACATGCAGCCTTTGTAGTCGAGGGCATAGAGGCGGATGGTCTTCACCTCGATTTCGTTGCTGACGGAACCGGCTCCTTCAGCGAATTTCTTGAGCATTGAGGCCGTGTTGAATGTCGCTCGCGGGCCTCCGTCGATGATGATGATTTTTTTCATTTAAGTAACTGTTCAAAATTAAACTGCATTATTCTTTGACTTCGGGACAAGGGACTTCGAGTATTTGTTCGACTCGCAGTCCCGCAGTCTCGGAGTCTCGCAGTCTATTATGTAAACTAAATTTGCTCATCTACTTATGATGTGTTATTTGTGAAAACGCAAAGATAGGTAATTCCGTCAAAATTGGTATATTTGCATCGACAAAAAACTAAACCATGCAATGAAAAGGATTCTTGTTTTCTTGTTCTTTTTGCTTCTTATGCAATATGTTAGTGCACAAGAGCCTCCGCATTTGGAACCTGTGACGATTACGGAGATGGTGCCAGTTGAAATTGATTTCGACAAGGAAAGTCAACAGTCGGTTTTCCGATTTCATCCATCTGACACGAACTATAGATTCACGGAATGCCGAAACGCTGAAGGGACGGTCGGCTATTTGATTGAGGCGAAAGATTGTGTGTTTTTAGTTGGGATATTGTTGGGGCATCAATTTGAGGACTGCTGCGAGGTTGGGCTTCAAGATGTGCAACGTGCGGAAACCATGTTGGCCAAAGTCTTGGACAGGCGCGCCGATTCTGCGCAAATCATCCAAAGGGCTTTTACCGCTCCTTACTTTTATCAATATATTCGGCAGTATGTCTTTTATCTCAATCCGGAAGGCGACACCTGCGTACATATCAATTGCATACACAATAGTGAAGTGATGCCTGAAGATAAAGAATTTTTCCCATTCCGATCCCGTCCTGATCTCCACTATATGATAGTTTTTGACGGAGATGACAACTTTTGGAATGCCGATCTGAATCTCACCAGAGGCAAATTGCTTACTTATGATGTCAATGGTCCAACCATCCACGAAGTGGACGGGCGTAACAACGAGCCTCGTGGGCTTTACCAGAAGACGTTGTTTCAAATATGGTGGCCTATACAAGAGCCATATAGTTTTGAACAATTGCCGACTGCCGTGAAAAAAGCGGTTCTGTCACAAATAGATCCGGTTGGGATTAGTGGATATCAGCATTTTTCCACGAAGTATATTTGGGCGTATCGCGAGAAAAAGGATGGCAGCGGGGTTTCAGAACGAAAAAGGTATAAAAAAGGCGATTATTACAAAATATATTCCGACACTATCTGTCATGGATTCGATGCCAAAGGACGGTTGGTATATATTGGAAATGTAAAGTATTTAGGTCGCCTTGATCCAATTTACTTGAATCGTATCGACGGAATAGATACGATGATGGCTGCCATAGAGCGGGATATGTCGGCACGAGGCCGCAACTTCGGAAAGTATGGTTACATCCAGTGGGTGGAACAGGTCGGCGACCGTTACGTTATTGCAGTGGTCTATAATCCGCCAATTCCTGCAGATTTCTTTTGTGCCTATTATACTCTCGACAGTAAAGGCCAGGTGGAGGGGGTCACGTTACACCAAAGGTGAATGCATCTCAAATATCATCCTCAATCGTCTTAATAACTCTTGCCGGCACGCCGCCAACCAAAGTGTTATCAGGCACATCTTTATTAATCACGGCACCGGCCGCCACCACCACGTTGTTGCCGATGGTCACGCCGGGCAGGATGGTGACGTTGCCACCAATCCACACGTCGTTGCCGATGCGCACGGGCTTGGCCAATGCGTGATACTCCCTGCGCCCTTTGGGCGATAGGGGATGCCCGACGGTGGTAATCAGCGTGTTCGGCCCAATCATCACATGGTTGCCGATATAGACTTCGCGGATGTCGAGGATGGTGAGGTTGTGGTTGCCGGTGAAGTCGTCGCCGATGAAGATGTTTTTGCCACGGTCGCAGTTGAAGGTCTTGGCAATCCACACGCGCTCGCCCACAGCGCCCAGCATCTGCTGCAGGTGACGGTACTGCGCCATGTAGTCGCGCCCATCGATGGCGTTGAAGATCTCGCACTGCCGAATGGCCTCGGTCTTGAGGGCAATCAGCTCCTCGTCGGCATACGAATACTCCAGGCCTGCATTGCATTTTTCCAGATTCGTCATAGCATTATTTTTGAGTCAGCGATTTGTACGCTTCATACCAGTCACTTTCAGTATAGCTGTCGTCATATACCGTATTAACGGGTCCTAGCGTGCCATACATGGTGTCTTCGAAACGAAACAACAGTTTCCCGGTTCGGATCAGACATTCGTTGTCGTAGTCATCGGGGAACGATCCCAAACGATTGAAGACTTCTCCGGTGATTTCATAGAGTTCACGCGTCTGTCCTTCTCGGTTAGTGCAAACAATACGGCCCAGATACTTGTTGTGTTTTTGATCAAAACAGGCTTTCCAGCAGTTCCCTTCTTTCAGTTTTTTCATATCGTATTTCAAATGCCAACGATTCAAGGAAGGCATTGTTTGTGTATTATTGTCTTTCGTAAAATGTTACATGTACCGTGTCGCCAAAAGTCTTGCCCATCTGTTTGCGGATGTCCTTCCGCAGGCCGATGATGAAGCAAGGCGTTCCCATCTTGACAATCTGACCGTCGTATGGCACCCCATCAAAGGTGGCGTGAACCGCCAACCTACCTTTGCCAAAGATTGCCTTGATGTCGAAAGGCACCTCGACATAAGCGGCATCCATGTCCTCGTTTTGGATGATGAAGGCATCGAATTCGTATGGCGTTGCTGTGCCCATGTTATTTCTTGAGGTTTTTCTGATGCGTCTTCAATAGCTTCACCGCTTGCCCGTATGGACTTGAGGTGACGCTCACGAAGTAGGCCGCCATGTCGGTGGTGTAGGTGTTTTTGTAGTAGCCTTTGGTGAAGAGTTCCTCCTCGGTAAAGCTCTCGGCGAGGCGGAGCATCTCCTCATGGGTCTCTTGCAGCAGCCGCTTAGCCTCCTCCAAAGGCGTGTTTTGGTGCTTCTCTACCAGCATCTTGTCCATCTCATGGTAGTTCTTGCGGTACTCGTCGGGTAGGTAGTCTCGCGGGTGACCTTCGCGGATATTGTTCACAAACTCGCGCATCAAGACTTGCCATTCGTGAAGGTGAATCAAAAGGTCGCGGAGGCAGCGGTCGTATTGCCAGCGCACACCGCATTTCTTCGGGTCGGCGGCGAAGTCAAAGGGGGCCGATATGGCCTCTTCACTCATCTTGGCTATCTGTTCATTCAGTTTTGCATAGCCGTCGGCCATGGCGGTGAGCAGCTCTTGTTTATTAGATGGATAGGGCATAGCTTTATGTTCATCGTTCGATTCTGCAAAGATAGGAAAAACTAAAGATTCCAAGACTGTTTCTTCGTCGAAATAATACTTTATACTCGACCTCATCATCAAAGTAATGCCTTCGTAAAGGCTTCAATCATAGCACTATGCGGAATTTAATGAAGTTTTTGTCAGTCAAATGTTTCATCTCAACTGTTTTTTGTATTTTTATCGTTTCAAAAAACGAACAGTTAAATTTTGTTATATGTCTAATAACCAATCAATTATTACAAACAAGGAGTATTTTCCGAGCATGCTTCCCGCAGAGGAACTTGCACAATTGAGGTTTATCCCAACATTTCCCGAATTCGTTACATGGATTGAGCAAAAATGGGCAGAACTGCCATGCTTATCCGATACGGTGAACACATTAAATTATAAGCAAACTTGTGACATTATAGCCCGTAAGCGTGCTTTGCTGAACGAGTTAGGCTTGCAAAAAGGGGATAAGGTCGCCATTTTAGATAACATTACCGTTGAGGCGGTTGAGATGTTCCTTGCCGTCACTTCAGCTGGTTATGTGGCCATCAACCTGCCTTCGCAGCTTCCTCCTCAAGCCATCGTGGGTTGTTGCATGAAGTTTGGCGTAAAGGTGTTGGCTTACGGCAAGGATTTCGCTGAGGCAGTGAATGGCGTGCCATGCAAGGCTATCGCCATCACCGATTGCGCCGACCATACCGCTCCTGTGGCTACGGTTGACAAGGACGACCCTGCCGCCATCTTCTTCACGGGTGGCACTACGGGTGCGCCTAAGGGTGCCGTGCTGCCTCATCGCGCCTTGATGCGTGGTGCCTTGAATGGCGTCTACGCTCCGGGTAGCCAACTTGGTCATCACCGTTATGCCTGTGTTTTGCCCTTGAGCCATGTGTTCGGCCTCGTTCGCAGCACTTTGTCCGTCTTGATGGAAGGCGGTGCATGGTTCTCTGCAGGCAACACCAAAGAGACGGTCACGAAATTCCCCGTCATTCGTCCTACTTGCCTCGTTGCCGTCCCTGGCATCTGCGAGATTCTGTTGGGTCTGGTCAAGATGTACGGGAAGCCTTTCCTGGGTGGACAACTGGGATTCATCATCTCGGGTGCGGCCAATGTGCCCCCGAAACTCATTGGTGAGTTCGATGAATTGGGCATCCACCTCTTTGCAGGCTATGGCATGACCGAAGGCGCCAACCTCACCACAGGCAATATCGACGTGAAGTCGCGTCCCACCTCAGTCGGCAAGCTCTATCCTGAACAAGAGGCGAAAGTGGTCGATGGTGAGTTGTGGTTCCGTGGCGACAACGTATTCCTCGGTTACTATGGCGACCCTGAAAAGACGGCCGAGACCCTTACCGAGGACGGCTGGATCAAGACTGGCGACCTCGTGCGTTTTGATGAAGAAGGCTACATGTACATCGTTGGCCGTATCAAGAACCTCATCATCCTCTCCAACGGCGAGAACGTCAGCCCCGAGAGCATCGAAGAGCCTTTCTACAAGGACCCGAAGCTCCGCGACTGCCTCGTCAAGGAAGACGAACTGGATGGTCGTCAGGTGATTGCCATCGAGATCTTGCCCCGTATGGAGGAGTTTGGCAATGGTCCATGGGAAGAAGTGGAAGCCTATTTCAAGGATTTGGTTGGCAAAGTCAATGCTGAGTTACCCTCAACCCATCGTGTTAGTAAAGTCACAGTGCGTAAGGAGGACTTCAAGCGTACTGGCGCCATGAAAGTCTCAAGAAACCAATAAGCCATGGAAAGAGAACAGATTTTCAATGAGCTGAAGGAAATCCTGAAGCTCATCAAGCCTTCCGCTGATTTCAGCACGATCAATGAAGACTCACAGCTTGTCCGCGATGTGGGCTTGGATTCATTGACCATCTTGTTGCTGAGCCTTGCTATCGAGAACAAGTTCGCTTTCAAGTTTGAAGGCAATCCCAAGTTCACCACGGTGGGGGAGGTCATTGACTTTATCAGCGCGAATTCAACCCTTTAAGCCTATGAGCATCCGAATCGAAAAGGTGGAAAGTCACAAACAATTAAAGAAGTTTGTGGCTTTTCCACTCCATTTATATAAAGACTGCCCAAATTGGGTACCTGCCTTGGAAGGCGACGAATACGACACCTTCAACACCGAGAAAAACGGAGCTTACGACTTTTGCGAGGCTGACTGCTTCTTGGCCTACCGAGATAATGAAATCGTGGGACGCGTGGCCGCCATCGTCAACCACAAGGCCGACGATACAGAGAATATCGTCCGTTTCGGCTGGCTCGATTTCATCGAGGACGAGGAAGTGTTACGCGCCTTGATCGATACCGTTGCCGACTGGGGTCAACAACGCGGACGCACCGAGATGCGTGGTCCCTGGGGATTCACCGACATGGACAAGGAAGGTCTTCTGGTGGAAGGCTATGAACACCTCAGCCCGTTCACCTGCCTTTATAACTATCCTTATTACGGCGAGATGCTGGAACGCCTCGGCTTCACGAAAGACGTCGATTGGACCCAACGGACGCTTGAGGTAAGCAAGGAGCTGCCTTCGATGTTCCAGTTCGCCAACCTGATAGAAGAACGTTTCAAGGTGCATGTGGTGCAGCCGCACAGCATGAAAGAGATGGGAAACCGTTATGGAAGGGAAATCTTCCACATGTATAACGAGGCATTTGCGCCTCTGAATGGTTTCTCACCTTTGACCGACAAACAGATTGATGCCTACTTGAAGACTTATGTCCCCATCCTCGACAAAGACTTTGTCGCCTTGGCCGTCGATGCTAACGACAAGCCTATAGGTTTCATCTTCTGCGTGCCTTCGCTATCCAAAGCGGTGAAGAAATCCAATGGACGTCTGTTCCCGTTTGGCTTCATTAATATCATGAAGGCCTTGAAGAAGAACGACACCCTCGAGGCATTGATTATGGGTGTGATGCCCGAGTATCAGCAATGCGGCATCCCAGTACTGTTATTCAAGTACCTGCACGAGAACTGTATCAAGCGGGGCATCGACACCATCATCATGAATCCTCAGCTGGAGGAAAACTACAAGGTGCAGTCGCTCTTCGGCGACTACAAGACGACGCCTTTCATGCGGAGGCGCGCATACAAGAGGGCTGTTAAGCCGTAATAACTGCTCTATATTCTTGAAAAAGAGAGTCGTTGCTCGAAGGGGCAACGACTCTCTTTTTTTTCTTAAAGAGGTTGTTGATTACCTAACCGTAACCCTCATGGTCTCGATGCCCTTCATAGTCTCCACCATAATCAAATATACACCGGCACTTTGATGGCTAAAATCATATTCGAAGGTGTCGCCATAGGCGGAGCCTTCAAACACTCTTTCTCCAAGCATATTGAAAATGTTGATGTTTTTCATGTTTTCAGCCTCGACTTTTATCATCCCATTCGTAGGATTCGGATCATTTCGTAAACTCCACAATTGCACTCGCCTCGTTCCCGATGGCAAGCTCGATGATGAAGCCGTTTTCGATTTCGAAAAGGGTAGGAGTGAGGCTGTCGCCCATTTTGGCGGCCACTCGGTATTCCACGCGAAGGCCTTTCACCACGAAGTCCTCGGGCAGCAGTTCCATCGCCATGCGGATGTAGTTGGCGTTGTTGACGTGGCGGTTGTAGTCGATATCGGCGCGCATCACCTGGATGGGCGCGAAGGCCTTGCCTCCTTCATTGGGCAGTATGATGCGGCGGTCTTTGTAGTTCATCTCCAGCTGCGGCTCGATGAGTAGCGAGTTGGCCACGGCATCGTCCACGCGCTTCAACTTGCCGTTGGCCTTGTCGACAAAAGCACCCATGCTCCATGTGCGGTAGCAAGGCTTGCCTTCTGCATCATAGATAAAGGTGTTGCGGAAGCCGAACATGGGCTTCATGCCATACACCGAGGTGGTCACGGTAAGTTCTTCCTTGAAATCGGGCACGCGAATAATCTCCACTTGCCTTGAGGCCAGCAGCTGCGCCATGTTCTCGCGGGCGAAGTATTCCTTTACCTGTGGCTCGCTGTCGATCCACATCTCCGAGCAGTCCTGCATCATCTGTAGGGCGGAAAACAGCTTGAGTTTGCCCTCGCTGTCGCAGGTGCTGGTGGTTACTTTATAGTTTAGGCTATACATATCGAAACAAATTACTAAACAAACCTACAAATAGTAGTATTTTCCCAAAATTGCAGCAAACCATTTTGCTGGCAAGATTTGTTTCAGGAACACAGAGAGTCGTTGTTCGAATGAGGACACCACATAGCCATACCGTGGATGTTTAATCCGGATGACTTTGCTGATTTTATGGGCGACAACCTGAGGCTTCAGCCCGCCCGTCTCGTCATGTTCCACCTTGTCAATGGCTTTTTGATAGGCAGGATAGGCATGAAACGCTTCGTCATTTGATGCTTTCTTTCGGCTGCCTGTGAAACCCGTCGAGAAGTCGCCAGGGCGGATCACTGTTACGGTGATGCCAAACGGTTTTGCTTCCAAACGCAGGGCCTCGCAATAGCCTTCGATGGCGAACTTGCTGGCCGAATAGAAGCCTTGAAACGGCAGTCCCATCAAGCCACCGATGGAGCTGAGAGCGATGATTTTGCCCGAGCCTTGTTTCCTCATGTGGGGCAGCACAGCGTCAACGCAATGCACCAAACCCATGAAGTTGGCATCCATCTGTTCCCTGATCTCTTCCTCTGTGGCAAACTCCGACGGTCCGCCGATGCCCATGCCGGCATTGTTGACCAACACATCGATACGGCCTTCCGTCTCGATGACTTGTTCCACGGCCTGTTGCACAACCTTGGCATCGCGGACGTCCAATCGAAGGTATTTCACTTTTGGCAACGGTGTGACCTCACGACGTACTGTCCCGTAAACGACATGACCTTCTTGCGACAGCAGGCGTGCGGTCTCCAAACCAAAACCAGAGGATATCCCTGTGATGAATATGACCATTATTCGATGATTTGAGCTTCTTTAAACGCTTTGGTGATTTTATCCAATGCCTCATCCACTTGCTCGAAAGTATGCGTGGCCATCAGGGCAAAACGAATCAATGTGTCGTTTTCGGGTACAGCGGGAGCTATGACGGGAGTGACAAAAACACCATCATCCAACAACCTGTTGCAGAGCCAGAAAGCCTTCTCTGAGCTTCTTACAAACAATGGAATGATGGGCGTCTCGCTTTTACCGGTGTCAAAGCCTCGCTCCTTGAACTGCTTTCGGGCATAGTTGCTCAAATCCCAAAGATGCTGTATGCGCTCCGGCTCTTCCAACATGATGTCGATGGCTTTGCTGACCGATGCCACGTTGGCGGGCGGCATGCTGGCACTGAAAATCAGCGAGCGGGCATTGTGTTTCAGGTAATTAATGGTTTCGAAATCGGAAGCGATGAAACCGCCCAACGACCCAAACGATTTGGAGAATGTCCCCATGATTAGATCAACCTTGTCGGTTAGGCCGAAATGGTCGGCCGTGCCTCTCCCTTGATGGCCTAGGACACCCAAAGCATGCGCATCGTCAATCATAATGTCGGCATCGTATTGTTCTGCCAAGGCCACCATTTTAGGCAAATGAACGATGTCGCCTTCCATTGAGAAGATACCATCGGCGACAATCAATTTGACGGAGTCGGGATTGCACAGCTTCAGCTTGGCCTCCAAACTGTCCATGTCATTATGGTTATACTTCCAGACCTTGCCAAACGAAAGCCGGCTACCTTCGATGATAGAGGCATGGTCGAGGCTATCCAAGAGCAGATAATCATTGCGACCGCAAAGTGCCGAAACCACGCCCAGATTCACTTGAAAGCCCGTGCTAAAACAGACAGCCGCCTCTTTGCCGACCAGTTTGGCCAACTTTTCCTCCAAAGCGACGTGGATATCGAGTGTACCATTGAGGAAGCGTGACCCCGAACAGCTGGTGCCGTATTTCTTGATGGCTTCGATAGCGGCCTCCTTCAACCGAGGGTCGTTGGCCAAGCCGAGATAGCTGTTGGATCCGAACATCAGCACGTCTTTGCCATTGATTCTGACCACCGTGCTTTGTTCCGACTCAATGGGTTTATAATAAGGGTAAATCCCTTTTGATTGTGCCTCTTGGGGAGCCGTATATCTTGAACAATTTCTCTTCAATAGGTTGGTTTTCATATTTCTTTTTATGGGCTTTTCAACGTGCAAAAATAATCTTTTTTTGTTTGCCATAAACCATGTGCTGACGCTATGATGACGATAATAATTTCATACCTTTGCAAACTTCAAAGGCATTGTTATTTGAGGGTGTCCGTGTGTCGCGGTCCATCGACTCTATTTGTAAGCGCATTGAATACTAGCATTAGTAATGCGAAACGGACCCTCGGCGCATCGCCTCCACGAAAGTGTTGTAGTCATCGTAAACGTCCCGCACAACATCGTCCCAGTTGAGGTAAAGGTCGCGGCGGGCGGCGGCGGAGACCCGTTCGTAAGCTTCAGGGTCGGCCAGGATGTCCATGATCATCCTTGCATAACTGTCCTCATCAGGAGGGCAAACATAACCATTGACGTCAGGCGTGACGGTGGAAGCCGTACGTGCACCTTTCAAGAATACGGTGGGCGTACCCTGGCAAGCAGCTTCAATCTGTACTAATGAGTTGGCATCGTAGAGCGACGGGAACAGGAAAAGCTTGGCACGAGAATAGAGGTTCTCCAGCATCTCTTTGCCCGTCAGGCCGCATAGAACCACTTCTTCGGTCAGACCCTGTTCTCGCACAAGAGCGGCGAGTTTCTCCTCATCCTGTCCTTTGCCGGCAAACAACATCTTGAAGTTTTTCAGGCCCATCACCTTGGCTTTCGCTAAAGCGCGAACGATGAAGTCGATGTTCTTGATGAAATTGATCCTTCCTACAAAAAGGAAGACCGTGGTGTCGGCTGAGATGCCATAGGTCTCGTTGACAATCCGGGCAGCGGCAACGGCATCTGACACAGGATGGTGATCGGTGGCGTTGAGGCGTACCTTGCAGGGGGCGGTTAGGCCGTATTCATTGATATAGAGGTCTTTGATGCCCCCATTCACAGCCCAGCATTCATCGCAGGCGTTGAACACACGCATGATGGTGTCCATCGCTATATCCATGGTCAGCTTGAGTTTGAGCGATTTCTCGAAATCTTGCTTGTACTGCGAATGAAGTGTTGCAACCACGGGAAGCTTGTGAATTTTTGCATACAGGACTCCAGCCATACCAACTGCAAAAGGGGAATGAATATGGACAATGTCAATACCACTCTTGATAAGCTGCGCTTCAAATCGTGGGTCCAGAATGGGTGTGGGAAGGTCATAATCGCTCATGATGAGCGGTAGCGATGAACACCGCACAACCTTATACGGCAGTTTCGCATCCTCCTCACGATCAAAACCTTTGGTCTCTGGACAGAATACCATCACCTCGCAATATTGCACCAATCGGCGGGCGTAATTGTCCACCACTTTGATCACCCCGTCCACCATAGGGTACCATGTATCGATGAAAAGTCCTACTTTCATGGCTCTTTTTTACTGATTATGTAATGCAAAATTAGACACATAGAGGCAGAAGCACATTGTCTAAACTGCATTTTTTCAAATTCTTCACACCACTTCCATGGTGTTGTCTTCGTTAATGTGTCTGACGGTGGCGAGGGCATGATACGTTATGTTGTGATCGCGCATGTTCGAAGGTTATTTTTGCAAAGGTATTGCTTTTTTCCATGTCCCGGAAATTTGTTCGAGAAAAAAACAATAATTTTACCTCTTGTCCGTTATACTTAGGAACATCGGCATCGCCATGATTGACTTTTTTCGAAAATACGTCTCTGTTGTCGCCCTCATCCTGATGGGGTTGTTCCTTCTTGACCTTACTTGCACGGCCCAAGAGGACATATTTGTCATGGAACAAACTGAAATCCTGTCTAGTATGTCGTTCGATGGTGATGAGTTTGACGACGACGAGGATTCGGATTTCGTGCTCAATGGTCCATCGGATGGTTTGCAATGCCGATGCGACCTCTTCCCAGTTACGACAATAGGAGAGGAGCAAAATGAAAATATGTGCTCGGCGGCTTTGCGTCTTGGACAGGTAAGGCGTTATGCCCCAAGGAAAAACTTGGCTGACAGCCATAACTATATCATCACGAAAAACATAAAAGATGGTGCGGACTTCGGTTCGGACCGTCTTTTTTTATCCCATAATTCAATTATTTATCAACTAAAATCTAACTAAAATGAAGAAATTAGCATTGTTTGCAGCATGCATCGCACTGGCTTTCGCAGTGTCATCATGCACAAAAGAAACGCCCACAGGAGGCAACAACAACAGCAACAACAACCAATGGGAGGCCGAAGGGAACGGCGCTCCTATCAATGCCACGGACATTGCCACGGACATCGTCACGTTTGTCAACACACATTTCCCAGAAGCAAGCATCCTCAGCTGTAACCAAACTGTACACTATTACCGAGTGATTCTAAGCGACAACACCAAGGTGTATTTTACTCAAGCGTTTGAATGGGTTGAGGTGAACTGCGAACATTCATCCATCTATGATGCTGTGCCTGCGACGCTTGTCCCCGAACAGATTGCAGCCTATGTTAGCGCCAACTATCCCAATCAACACATTGATGAGATCGAAAGGGAAAACAACGGCTGGGAGATTGAACTCAGCAATGATGTTGAACTTAAGTTTGATGCCAACTACAATGTCGTCAATAATGGCGGAAACGGGGGAGGAAATGGTGGAGGAAGCAACACTGAATACCCTAACATCAACACTTTTGTAAGCACCTATTTTTCTCAAACTGAAATCCTTAGCATCAAAGCGGAAGACGATGAATACGAAGTGGAACTTGCCGATGGCACCGAGATTTCTTTCAATCTCAACTTCGAATGGACCCATGTCGACTGTGAAGAGTCCTCCATTTACAATGCCGTACCCACAGGACTCGTTCCCGATCAGATTACTGCCTATGTGAGCACGAACTTCCCAAACCAACAGATCGTACAAATCGAGAAAGAGCATTATGGTTGGGAGATTGAACTCAAGAATGGACAGGAAATCAAGTTCGACACCAACTTCAATGTCATCGGAAATGGCGGTGGGAATGGTGGCGGAACTCCTTCTGACTATGCAGAAATCAACTCTTTTGTGGAGACCTATTTCCCTCAAGTTGGCATCCTCAAGGTTGAGATGGATGAGCATGAATATGAGGTGAAACTGACCGACGGCACTGAAATCACTTTCAACCTCGCTTTCGAATGGAAGAGCATCGACTGCGATGAATCGAGTGTTTATGGCGTTGTTCCTGCCGAACTCGTCCCCGAACAGATTGCTGCCTACATTGCCACGAATTATCCCAACCAGCATATTGACAAAATCGAAAAGAAAGCAAACGGTTGGGAAATTGAGTTAAGCAATGGAGTTGAAATTGAATTTGACAGCGACTTCAACGTAACCCATATCGACCACAAATAAGAAGTCAATCTTTTTCTTTATAACGAAAGCGGTCAGCGAGCCATCGTTGGCCGCTTTCCCAAATTAACGTCTATGCTCACTGGCGCAAAATGCCGAGCGTGTGGCCGACCATTTCATCAACGTGGGCAAGAGCATTAGGAGTTTCGCATAGTCCAAATGTTCACAAAGGAATTGTAGTTCCATAGCCGTACCCGATGTCGTCTATGTGCACTAAAAAAGTGCAATATTTTTAGTTTTATGCACTAAAAAAAGTGCATTATTGGGCTTGTTTCTAGACGTTATTAGATATCATCTCACAAATCGGATCTTCCCGAATAACCTTCGGACCTGACTTTCCAGCCAGCACCAACACTTTCTTTCCATTACGATAGATATGGAGCTGCCGTGAGCGGACCACGGCAGTCAGTTCCTCGTCATCTTGCAGGGCCAGCCAAAGATGATGGTACTCGCCATTCTTATCGAACAGCTTCTTCTGCAAATGCGAGCACATATTGGTGAAGTCGACGGTCATCATGAGAGTCTTCCTATGATTTCAGCATATTGCGGAAATTGTTGTAAAAGAGCGTCTTTGTGCCCAAGCTCGAAGTTCTCGAAACTGAAGGCCGGAGCCACGGCACAGCCCACCAAACAGAATCCTTTTTTCGAAGGGATTTCGGCGGCGAACCATTCCTCTGGATGGATGACCACCTGCATTTCACCCTTGGGCGACAGCTCGTGAACGGTTAAATGCCCTTCAGTGTCGATAACATAGAGGTTTAGCGGCTCACCTGCATGATAATACCAAATTTCCGTCACGCCGTGCAGACGATGGAAAGCTGAAATGTCGCTACCGGTGAGCATGTAATAAATCGTGGAGATGTCCTTTTTGCCCATGGCATCGTTGCCATACAGCTGACGGTAGTAGCCACCTTCAGGATGCGGCTCCAACTGAAGCTTTTCAATTGTATTTAAGTAGTCTGTATTGTTTTCCATTTTTCCCTATTTCGTTTTTTCAATAATCTCAATGATAGGTTTGAGCCCGTCATAATCCACGAAGTCCACCTGCTTGCCGTAGGTTTCCAACATGGCCTTTGCGTCAGCAGTAAGCTCCGATTCGGGCTTCTTGAGCATCATGGAGTGGAACATCTTCATCATGATGCGATGTTTGAAGCCCAACTGACCATAGTCGATAGCTCCTCTCAAATGAAAGATATTTGTTTCGTCATACAAAGACGCTGGAAGCTGAGCCTTGAGCGCTTTCCTGATGCCTTCGAAATAGGTCGTTTCATTGGGATCAGTCATGCCCACCGTAGCCAAAACCAGTTCCGGCTGGGAATTCATCTTGCTGACCGTTTTCTTCAACCCCATGACACCTCCGGCAAAGAGTCCCCCGAGATAGACAATCCTTTTGTAATCGCCAATGTCCTTCACTTCTTTGTAATTGACGGCTTCAATCCCCGTAATCTCCGACAACCGTTCGGCATAACGCTTGGTCGAGCCGTACTCGCTACCGTAAATGATGATTTGACTGTTCATAGTGTAGAATAGATGATTTGTTGATTTGGCGCAAAGATACTGGTTTATTTCGCTCGTGTCAATCTTTTCAGCGACACCAACACCAGCGGAATGCTAATCATCAATGTCATTACCTCTGCAATAGGCATGCTGAGCCAGATGCCTTTCTGACCGATGATGGGGGTGAGCAAAAACATGGGAATCAGCACGAAGACGATGCTTCGGCAGAGGGCGATGACCACCGACTCCAAGGGCCGCTCGATGGCGGTATGGAAACTGCAAGCCACAATGTTGACGAACGACACCAGATAATGCAGCGTGACGTAGGTGGTCGCCACAGTGGTCAGCGTCTGCAACTCCAGGTCACCATTGCTGAAGGCACTTGCGATGCCGTGCTTGAAAACCAAAACGAGCAGATATACCCCAATACCGATGCCTCCACCAAGAAGCAAGGCATTGGCCAACAACGATTTGACTCTTCTGTGGTTTTGGGCACCGACGCTGTATGACATCAAGGGATACATGGCTTGCGACAGCCCGAAAATAGACATGTTGACGATGAAGTTGAGGTAACAGACGATGGTGAAGGCCGCCACGCCCTTCGTGCCAATCTCACGCATCAGCACGAGGTTGAAGATGTAGGTGGTGACCGCCGCCGAAACCGAAGTCAGCATCTCTGAGGAGCCGTTGAAAAACATCTTCTTGATTTCCTTGCGCCCGCCCATCATCTTGCCGAAGCGGACAAAGCGAAACAACACCAAAGCCGCCGTGGTGTTGGCTACACAGGTGGCAATGGCGGCTCCCGCCACACCCCAGCCAAACCGTAGCACGAAGAAATAGTCCAAGACGATGTTCACCACGCAGCAGATGACGCCGCTGACAAACACCCAGTTGGGTTTCCCGTTGAGGCGGGTGAAGGCCTCCGTGAAGTTGGGGATGCAGTAGAAGATGAAGCCGCAACCGATGATGCCAAGGTATTGCCGGACAAAAGGATACACCTCATCATTGCTGCCAAGGAAATAGCACAAGGGCTTGAGGAAGAGGCCGACTAAGATGGATAGCACCACGATGGTGACCAACAGAGTGACGAAAGTAAGTGAAGTGTAGCCTTTCGCCCGCGCTTCGTCGCCCTGCCCTTTGGCGATGCCTGTGATGACGATGCCGCCTGAGATGATCATGATGGACACACTCAGCATCGAGCTGATGAGCGGCATGGCGATGTTGACGGCAGCAAGACCCAGAGCACCTACGCCACGACCTACGAAAAGCCCATCGATGATGGTCTGCAAGCCCACGATGAGCATCCCTATGATGCTCGGCAAGGCATATCTGGCAAACTCACGGAAACTGACACCGATCAGGGCTTTGGTTCTGGAAGGAAGGCTGTTCATTTCATATCCTGAAGCTTAAACGAGGGCTGCAAGACTATCTCGGCGACTCCTTCTGATAAGCGGCTGCAAAAATAAGGAAAAAGGTAGAAATAAAACTGGATTTTCACCAATCAACCTCTTTGATCTCTCCTTGCGCGGTGCGATAGACATAATGCCTTTCATCCGTATCGATTTTAAGGTTGAGATAAGTGCAGTAATCTGTGATGGGAATTCCATTGACGCTTATCAGATAGTCACCTGAACGAAGGCCTTTTTGGTAAGCCTCGCCGTCTTTGCGTACCAAGGCTTTCAACACGCCTAAGGTGTCGCCCTTATCGGCCATAGTGTGCGTTAAACCTATTCTTTGTTCGTTTCCGACGGTAATTTCTCTGTTGCCGTCATGCGGAAGGAAGAAAAAGCACTTTTTCGGTCCGTCGATAATCAGCGAGGCGTGTTCTAATATGGCCGAACCTGTCTTGACAGAGAGGGAGTTGGTCGAAATCCAAAAATCATGAAGCGCAAGGTCGCCCACCTTGACTTCTGGGAAATGGAGCCTCCTATACAGCATCGTATCCAACGACTGGCCGAAAAATCCTACTTCTGTAGATACCGTGGTGTCAATCAGAGCGGTGTGTTCATCGATTTCCTTCAGCATCTTCCGATCGTCCTTTGACCAACGGTTCAGTGTTTGCTCCGGCATGTCGATCCAGCCACCAATCCACCCTAAATCAAAGAGCATTTTGTAACGCCCCCAAGGAAAATCCACCCAGACCAAGGGACAGGTCATGTAATAGGAGTTGTACGGCATGTATTTTAGTTTGAGTTGCCGTTTTTCTTCTTTTTTGAAAAAACCTTTACGGTCGGTCACAACCATCAGGCTGTCCTTGGTGTCGAACTTGAACGAGAGGCCGCAGGTGACAAGGTCGAAGCCGAAAGCGCCATCAATCCGGTCACAGACATACGCTTTCATGCCATTGTCAGCAATCAAAGGATAGTTTTCAATAGTCGTATTGCCCATTTTTATCGGCGGCATCCTGTAAATAGCTTTCTTCATCTTCGCATTTTGTGAATCGGTTAGCGTGAGGGTCTCTGCCGACGGCTTCATCCATTCCTCTTCGTCGCCTATCCAAAAGCCCCAATTCGCACCGGTATCAAACATCAGGTTCTTGGTCTCCCCATTGATTTCCACTGGGATGATGATGGCGCCATCCCAAATCTTGATTTTTACGGTATCGGCAAAGTCATGTTGTGAAAAGTGGATGTCCCGGAAAGGCTTTTTCTGCGCCTCTACCGACAGCGATGCCAAAACAATAAAGCAAATGAGTAAAAGACAAAACTTTTTCATTTCTGGTCACAGATTGGTTAATCAGAGAGTTATTGAAGCAACTCTGCAAGCATCGCATCTATTTCGTTTAGTTCGCCACGGGCGATGACTTCACCGTTTTGGCAGTCGATTAACAGCGTGGTCGGATAGCCTCGAAGGGCGTAATCTTGCCTGACTTTGCTGTCCTCTTTACTTCCTCCGGTACCATCGCATACGTTAACCCAAGCAAGCTGGTTTTTGGCGAGGAAAGTCTCCCAATTCTTGTGATTGGCATCCACAGAGAGACCGTAGATTTCCAGTCCTTTCTCGTGGTATTTGGAGCAAATCGCTTTCAATTGAGGCATGGCTTCCACGCATCCGGTACACCAAGTAGCCCAAAAATCGACAAGGACATAGCGGTTGCTAGGGGCGTTCACCACCGAACTCAGACTGACCGGTTTGCCGTTCACATCGGGATATTCCATGTCAATGAATAGAGGAACGATGTCACTGCCTTCTGTCCGAGGTTCAGTCTTTATGCGTTGCGTCAGTTCTTTTCTCAATTCCTCAATATAGGGCAATGCCGCCAATTCGGGCGACAAACGATCCAGAACACCCAATGCTTGGACGGATGACTTGCACCAGTATTCGATATTTGCCAAAGCCAATGCTCCTGTTTGCTCGGCATTAAGCACAGAGTCCTTTATGGCTTGGGCAGCTTCCTGATGCCCACTACGGCTAAACGCCAAATATTTGTAATCAATTTCGTTGGAAGGTGTTCCTTTGGCACCAGTGCTGAGGTCCTTCTCATCATTGGCATCCACTTCGACGAGAATCGTCCCTGGCTCCAAAATGAAGTCCTTCAACTGCATGCCTTCTTGTACGTAAAGATACACATGGGTGGGCGACGAAACATCAGGGTGAATCTCGAAAGCGCCTTGTTTAACCGATCTCGTGCCTACAACCTCCCAATGATTGAACTTATCCAGCAATTCGAGTTTTGTTCCGTCATTGAGTCCCTTCACGGTCCCTTTAACGGTGCAATAATCAGATTGTTTTTGGTTGGAATGGCAAGCGCAGAAGCCTATCATCAGCGTTAATGCGATAGATAAGAGTAGTTTTGTTTTCATATTAGTTAGTATTAGTTATTTCAGTGCTTTCACAGGGCATTCCTTGGTGCATTTATGGCACAGGATGCACTCGGTGGCGTTTTTTCGTTTGCGTGAGTCGTTGTTCACTTCCACTTCCATCGGGCACACTTTCTGGCATTTGCCACACTGGATGCATTTGCTCTCGTCGCAATGGATGCGCAGCAAGGAAAAGTGGCTCATCGGCTTAAGGAAGACCGTGACGGGACAGATGTATTTGCAGAAGGCGCGATTATCCTTGAACACAACTGCAAGAAGGATGCCCACCACATAATAGACCAAATTGCCGATGAGAAACAGCATGAACATGGTGTGCTTGTTGGCTTTGTCGAAATAGAACAGAAGGAGGACGAGGATTAGCGACAACGCGAACACGATGTAACGGATGAAACCAATCTTCTTTCTCGGACCTTGTGGTTGTTTGTAAGGAAGGAGGTCTAGAATCATGGCGGTCCAACAGGCATAGCCACACCATCCGCGCCCGAAGAGGAGAGGCCCGAAGATTTTGGCGATGAGATAATGAAGCACACCCGCGCCCACCACGCCGGAGAACAAGTAATACCAAAAGCCCTCAATCTGCATGTTTTCCCTGCATATCAGTCCGAGGAAGACAAGCATGTAAGCTCCCACGCCAAACTGGATGAACTCTCGGGCATGTTTCCACCCCGCCTTTGACAAGGCCAGTCCAACACCGATGATGGTGCCGATATAGCTGAAGTTGAGCAAATAGAACAAACTGCCTGTTGCCAGCCAAAGTGAAATGGCGATGATCTCGAAAACGGCAAACAGGATGATAGGGGTTTTGTAGTTTTTCATCAGGTTACTTTTGCAGTAATACGGAGAAGAGCGGATTTTGTTACAGCAAAAGAAAAAAAATGGTTGTTATTGCTGCTTCAGCAATTCCTGATACATCTTAAACAACTCTGCCACGATTTCGTTTTCGCTCAGCGTGAAGTCGAAGCCGTATGCAGTCATCACTGCACGGTCATTCTCTAGCTGCGCCTTGCGGAGTTCGGGAGGCATAGCTGCTTCATCATAAAGGTCGGCAAGACTGCTATCGGGAAACTTGGCGCGAGCATCAAGGATGGCTTGGGCGGTTTGTTCGATCTTTGCCTTCTGCTTTTCGGTAGGATTCGGCCAGGGGAAATTGTTGTAAACAATGGTGTTGCTGTAGCGATAGTCGCTCTTCAGACGCCCGCAAACGACTCTCATCCATGCCAGGTGAAGTGTACTAGTAAGAATGCCAAAATGATATTGAGAAGCTTGGGGGACGACAAAAGCGAGATTGCTTGTAATTACATCCTTTGTCATATACCCAATAGGAACATATCTTCTATTCTCTGAACTTACGCTTGGCACAAGCAGATAATCGCTGTCGGGCTGTCTATTCTCGGTAAACAGTGTCGGATAATCTGCCCATTTTTGCGTTGCCGCTTTTGGACTTGCAAGACGCATTTGCTTGACTTGCTCTATGCGTTCCAAAACAGGAGGACAAGCGCGCAAAACCGATGGATTGGCATTAACCAGCCACAAACAATAGCGGAATTTGTTGTTGATGAACTCGTCTGAACCAACATAGCGATGGATATATGGCTCGATTTGCGGATATTTACTGAGGAGTTCCTCTTTTTCATCTTTCGAAAGAATAAGATGGCCACCGTCAGTAGGTTGGCTGCCTTTTAGCATTTCTGGAACACTACACAAAGGCTTCTTCCTATTTTCAATAAACACATTAGGCGCATCCAACAAGTACCCATTGATATTGGCGGCTTGAATAGATTGTCCTTTAGAAAGATAGATAGTCTTTGGCTTTGTATTGGGCGCAGCGGAAAAGCCTAAAACCACGCAATGCACATGTGCCTTAATGTCAGCTTCGCTGTCCCAACGGAAAGTTCGATAGGCAAAATCAAAGTGGATGCCATATTGCTCGAAAAGAGGTTTCCATATTGCGGCAACTTGTTCGCCTTGGGTAATGGAATTAGTGGAAACGAGTGCCGCGCAAATCCTTGGATTCTGCCTCATCAGTTGCGCCGATTTCAGGTACCAGCCCGCCACATAGTCGATATTGCTTCCGAAGCCTTTCATGATGGCAGCCAGGTCTTCCTTTTGCTCCTTGCTTTGGAAAGAATAACCCACAAATGGCGGATTACCCATAATATAGTCGAAATCAACATGATATGTTGTCGGTTTCTTTGTGGAACGGATTTCAAGTTCTTTGGTGTGAATCTCCACTTCTTTATAATACATCGATTCCCCAGCCATTGACGGTTTATCATCAGGTAAATCGGTGTAAGCCACTGTGCGTTTGGCATAGATGGTCGGCATTTTATCGTCCGTTTCCCACTCGTCCCAAGGCAACCTCAATGCATTCCCTTCCTTGATATTCGCATAACTCTTCAGCGGCAGGAAGTCGATGTCGTGCTGGACGATGCGTTCGGTTTCGTTCAACATCTGCGCCTCGGAAATCCATAACGCTGTCGTCGCCACGGTAACAGCAAAGTCGTTGATTTCGATGCCATAGAACTGGTGGATGCTTACCTTGACGGGATTGTTGAACTCGCCCATCATCATCTGCCCGTGATGCCGCTCGCGAAGCACCTCGTTCTCCAACCTTCGCAGGCTTAGGTAGGTCTCGGTCAAGAAGTTGCCGCTGCCACAGGCAGGGTCGAGGAAGGTGAGTGAGGCCAGCTTGTTTTGGTACTCGTCAAGACGGTGCATTCGTGTTTTTTCCACCTTCTCTTCCAGTATTATGTTTAGTTCATGGCGTAGGTCATTCAAGAAGAGCGGGTCGATCACCTTATGGATATTCTCGATGCTCGTGTAGTGCATTCCACCGCTGCGTCTCGTCTCGGGATTCAGTGTGCTTTCAAACACGGCTCCAAAAATAGTGGGCGAAATCTCGCTCCAGTCGAAGTCGAGGCTCGCATTTTGCAACAAGATTTGCTTCAGCTCCTCGGTGAACAGTGGAATCTCTATCTCCTCCTCAAACAGACCGCCGTTGGTGTAAGGAAACGCCTTCAGGTCGTCTTTCATATACTTGCTGCGTTTCTCCAAAGGCGTATTGAGCACATTGAAAAGCTTCAACAGCGCATCGCTGAGGTCTTCGGGATTATAGCTATTGAGGTAATCGTGGAACTGGTCGTGCCTGAACACTCCGGCATCCTCGGCATAGAGGCAAAACACGATGCGCACACACAAGATATTAAGCCAGCGCAAGGCCTCAGGCGAGTTGTCGTCGTACTGCTTTAGCAGGGCATCATAAATTTTGCCCACAATCTCGCCTGCTTTCATCGAGACCTGCATCTCTTTAGAGATATGCTCGCTCTTCGCATCGACGAGGAATTGAAGACGGTAATACTCCTTGCCTAAGTCTTTCAGAAAGATTTGCTCTGGCTCGCCGTTGGGTTGTTCCATATCGTAAACGAGAAACTCCGCAAAGTTGCAGGTCACAATCCATTTGGGATGTTGCGACAGAGGCATGTTGGCCACATACTTCTTGGCCTGTTGGAATGGCGTCAGCTTGCCGCCCTCGCTTTGCGGCACGGGTGCCCGCAAATCCTTGTCGATGGATTTCTGCTCGATGAGCACCCTCGTTGACGGGATATGCCCGTCGATGAAGTTGGTGGAATCCACCATGCTGGTCACCCGCTCTTCATAGCGAATGAAAGAGGGCAAGTCTTCGATGCCATACACATTGGTCAGCAAGTCGGCCCAAAACAGTTGTGACTCGCCGCGTTCGTATCCACGACCTTTCCATCGCTCGGCAAAAGCCGCTGCTGCAACAGCCTGTTGTTTCTCGTTTTTCATGCTGCAAATATAAGTTTTTTTTCCAACCCCTTGAGATTTCGATGATGATTTGTCATCGAAAAAATCACTATTTCTTGGGATTGTAGCGATAGTGTAAGCGTCGGATTTTTGCAGCTGAATCAAACACAATTATTATGGGATTACTTAGCAAGATTTTCAGCAATACGCGCAAGCCCGAAGGCTTCTTCGGCAAGATGATGGTGAACGGGATGAACGGCGGCGGTCACGCCCAAATGGCCAACTGGGCCTTGTCGTCGGTGCAAATCAAGGAAGACAGCCAAATCTTGGATATCGGCTGTGGCGGTGGCGCCAACATCGCCCGGCTGTTGCAACGCGTCCCGAAAGGCGTGGTGCAGGGCATCGATTATTCGTCTGTTTCGGTGGCAAAGTCTTCCAAAGTGAACGCCAAGGCCATCGCGGAAGGCCGTTGCAAGGTGCAGGAGGCCAGTGTGGTCAAACTGCCTTTCGGAGAGAGCACCTTCGATTTAGTCACCGCCTTTGAGACTATCTATTTCTGGCCCGACATTGAGCATTGCTTTGGCGAGGTGAAAAGGGTACTCAAACCCGGTGGACAATTTGTCATCGTCAACGAGTCGGACGGCTCGGGTCCGATGGATGCCAAATGGGAAAGCCTCATCGAGGGAATGCACACCTACAAACCCGAGGAAATCAGGTTGCATCTGTCAAATGCAGGCTTCAAGGCCATCGACATTCGGAAAGACGAAGCCAAACACTGGCTGATGGTGACGGTGGAGAAATAAGTTTTTTTCGGTAATCCGAAAAAACAAAACCGCCACAAAGGTCAAGGAAAACCTTGTGGCGGTTTAGTTGTTAGAACTTTATGTTACGCTTCTTCAATGGCACCCACAGGGCACATCAGGCACTTTTTTCCCGTATTTTTGCGCTGAAAAAAATACTGTCATGGAAGAACTGAAACGTATCAAACTCTTTGCAGGATACAGTGACGAATCTTTGGGGCGCCTGATGAACCAGCCTTGCCACACCCGATGTTGAAATTGTAATAACATTGTAACATCATCGTCCTGTGGCTTCAATGAAAAGCTGTATCTTTGTGCTCGATTGGTACTTTTTCTAAAGCTTACTAAACCAATGAATTTATGAAGATTCTTGTTGTCGATGACGAGTTGGATCTCTGCGAGATTCTGCAATTTAACCTTGAAACCGAGGGATATGAGGTCGTGACAGCCAATTCTGCGGAAGAGGCATTCAAACTTCCTTTGCAGGAATATGCTTTGATTCTCTTGGATGTGATGATGGGCGAAATGTCAGGATTCCAGATGGCGCGAAAGATTAAGGAAAACCCAGCAACGGCGCAGATCCCCATTATCTTCATCACAGCTCTCGACGACGAAGACAACACGGTCAAGGGGCTTAACATCGGTGCCGACGACTATATTACCAAGCCGCTGAGCATAAAAGAGGTGAAGGCAAGGGTAAAAGCGGTGCTGAGGAGGTCATATTCCCGACCATTTCAAGAAAATACCACTGACAATAAACTTTGTTACGGAGCCATCATCATCGATTTAAACACCAAAACGGCCACACTCGACGGCGAGGAATTGGCGCTTACTAAGTTGGAGTTTGAATTACTGTCGTTCTTTCTCCGTAACCCCGACAAGGTGTTTTCGCGCGAGGAGTTGCTTAAACAATGTTGGCCGCAAGATGTGTATGTGCTTGACCGCACCGTGGATGTCAACATCACGCGTCTCAGAAAGAAGATTGGGCGCAATGGCAAACAGATTAAAACTCGAATCGGCTATGGCTACTGCTTTGAGGAAAAGTAAATCGTTTCAGAAGAATCTGTTCTTCAGCATTGGCGGTATTTTTCTGCTGTTTGCCGTTTGTTTCAGCGTGTATCAATACCAACGCGAAAAAGAATACAAAATAGACATTCTTCACTCACGCTTGCAGATGTACAATTATGAGCTGATGCGGTCTTTGGGTGAGCAAGGCATCCTTTGTGACAGCCTTTTTGAGGTCTACGCCCAATCCCATAGCATTGACAAGATGCGTGTGACCATTATTGACACCAACGGACTGGTGCTTCAGGACAACAATTATCAAGGGATTGACTCACTGCCCAACCATGTGAAACGCGTTGAAGTGCAGGAGGCTTTGGCTCAAGGCAACGGGTATGACATCAAGCGGACTTCCGAATCCACCCACGAAACCTATTTCTATTCTGCCACTCGGTTTGGTGACTTGGTTGTCCGTTCAGCCGTTCCCTATTCCGCCGAACTGACGGAATCGTTAAAAGCAGACAACACCTTTATCTATTTCACCATTGCGCTGACCTTATTGTTGGCCATTGCACTCTATTTGAACACGCGCCGAATCAGCCGGCACATCGGTCATCTGCGGGAGTTTGCGATAAAAGCAGAGGAAGGCAAGGAACTTGACCACGAGTTGGAACGGCGGTTGCCGGATGATGAATTGGGCGAGATTTCCCACACTATCATTACCTTATACTGGAAACTGCGCCATAGCGAGGAGGACAAGCTCCGCCTCAAACGCCAGCTCACCCAAAATGCTGCCCACGAGCTGAAAACCCCTGCCGCCAGCATACACGGCTATTTGGAGAGCATCCTTGACCATCCCGATATGCCTCAGGACAAACGTCAGCATTTTCTGGAACGCTGCTATGCCCAAAGCGAGCGCATGAGCAAATTGCTCATGGACATGTCGCAACTGACACGTTTGGATGAAATGCCGACAAGTCTTTCAATAAACAAAGAAAACAACAATGCCATTGATATTGTGCCAATTATTTACAATGTATTGGAAGACAATGCCTTGCAATTAAAAGACAAAGGCATTGAGCCCGTCGTCGAACTTCCTGCGAGCATCATCATTTCTTCACCTTTTGCCGAACCAGAGAGTTTGATTTACAGCCTATTTCGCAACCTTGTGGACAATGCCCTTGCCTACGCCACAGGAGCCACTCGAATTCTCATCACCTACGATAACGGCGAGTTTTCCGTTGCCGACAACGGCGTAGGGGTTCCGCCACAACATCTCCCTTATCTTTTTGAACGTTTCTATCGCATCGACAAAGGCCGCTCTCGCAAACTCGGCGGCACAGGTCTCGGCCTGGCCATCGTTAAAAACACCGTTGTCGCCCACAGCGGAACCATCACGGCGCTACCCACGCCTGGCGGCGGACTGACTGTTAAGTTTACGCTTCGAGGATAACATTGCAATGCTTTTGTAATACAACCGCAACACGCCTGTAACTACAAGTGTGTTCCTTTGCCACGTATTCGAAAAACAGACATTGTGAACAAAGATAATAACAAAAGCAAGTTTGTCGATTGGCTGGTATTTGTAATACTACTCGCATTAACCTTTGTGCTTATGTACTTGGAGATTATTGTTGCATCGACGGACAAACTGTAAAACACCAAACACATGAACATTTTATTTTTCGGAATAGTGGTATTCCTTATTATCCTTGCCGTTTTCGACCTTGTGGTGGGCGTGAGCAACGACGCTGTGAACTTCCTGAACTCTGCCATCGGCGCCAAAGTTGCGAGACACAAAACGATTGTAATCGTTGCGGCTATTGGCGTATTTGCTGGTGCCGCCATGAGCAACGGCATGATGGACGTAGCTAGGCATGGCATCATGACTCCACAATACTTCTCGTTCTACGATGTGATGTGCGTGTTTCTGGCCGTGATGGTGACAGATGTAGTGTTGCTCGACATATTCAACACGCTTGGCATGCCGACATCAACCACCGTTTCTATGGTGTTTGAATTGTTGGGTGGAGCCTTCGCCATCGCATTGCTACAGATTGCCAAAGGCGCAACAGCAATCGATGGCACCTTGCTTTCGTTGGGCGACCTGCTCAACACGGAAAAGGCCATCTCGGTTATCTTTGGCATCTTCCTTTCAGTAGCCATCGCGTTTGTCCTCGGTACATTGGTGCAGTGGGTGGCGCGTCTGGTGTTCACCTTCACCTACCGTGTGAATGGCGTTACCACCAATCACACTGGCAATATGGGAAACCGCCTGGGTTCTTCGCTCAAAATCGGCATCTTCGGAGGCATTGCCGTGACGAGCATTGTTTGGTTCCTACTCATCAACGGGTTGAAAGGTTCAAACATTATGACACCAGTGGTGAAATCGTACATCGATGAGAACACATGGCTGATCTTGGGAGGTGGTTTCGCTATCTTCTCCATCATCTTGACGATTTTGAGTGCCTTTAAACTGCCTATTCTGAAATTTGTGGTGCTACTGGGCACCTTTGCGTTAGCCATGGCATTTGCTGGCAACGACTTGGTGAACTTCGTAGGTGTGCCCCTAACTGGTCTTGACGCCTACAATGACTATGTGGCCAACGGTTCGGGCGATGCTTCGTCGTTTATGATGAAATCGCTGATGGACACGGCGCACACTCCCACAATCTATCTGGTCATTGCAGGCATAATCATGGTGCTCTCATTGGTGCTCTCAAAGAAGGCACAAAATGTGGTGAAAACTTCAGTTGACCTATCCCGTCAAAATGAGGGCGACGAGATGTTTGGCTCAAGTGGTGTCGCCCGTGCCTTGGTGCGCACAAACAAAAAAATAGCGACAGCTGTTGCTGCATTGATACCCAATCGCATTAAGAAATGGATTGACTCGCGCTTTAATGCCGACGAAGCAGTGTTGCCCAATGGCGCGGCATTCGACCAGATTCGCGCAGCCGTCAATCTTGTTCTCGCAGGACTTCTTGTCGCTCTCGGCACAAGCATGAAACTTCCGCTTTCCACCACATACGTCACTTTTATGGTGGCCATGGGAACTTCGCTTGCCGACCGTGCTTGGAATCGCGAAAGTGCTGTGTTTCGCATCACGGGTGTTTTGAGTGTCATTGGCGGTTGGTTTATTACCGCGGGCGCGGCCTTTATCATTTGTTTCCTCGTCACCAATGCATTATTCTTTGGATCGTTTGTGGCTATGATTATTGCCATTGCTATGTCCATCATCCTGCTCATCCGCAGCAATTTGCGCCATGAGAAGAACAACAGAAACGAAGAAACCGATAAATTGTTTACGGAGATTTTGCATAGTAGTGATAAAACTGCATGTTGGGTTATGCTTTGTAAACATTTGAAAATTACTACTTTAGATAACCTTCAATTCGTGGTAGAGAACTACAAAGCCCTAACTACCGCTTTCTTTAACGAAGATTACCGTATGCTTAAGCATACGGTTGCCCGGTTTGATAGTCAGCGCAAAGATATAAAGCGTCAGCGCCGTAAACAGATTGTCGCATTGCGCCGTATAGACCCAGTGTTAAGTGTAGAGAAAGGCACTTGGTACTTCCTAATCATCAATTCCCTTTCGCAAATGGTTTACTGTCTGAAACGCATGGGCGAGCCATGCCTGGAGCATGTCGGCAATAATTTCCGTCCTATTCCCATTGGTTATGCCAAAGAGTTTCTCATCCTTCGCGATGAGATAGTATGCATTTTCAATCGGGCTTTCTCCGATGAAACCAGCAATCAAATTCGCGATGATGCCGCCAAAATCCAAAGCAAGCTATCTGATTACCGTAAAATAATCATTAAGGATATCCAAACCAAACAACTCAACATTGAGAGCATGACTGTCTTCCTCAACCTTGTTCAAGAATCGCAAGAACTTCTTAGTGCTTTGCGCCATACGATGAGAGGCAAGGATAAGTTTGAGGAATAGGGAAAGAACCCACCAAAGGCATGAAAACCCTTGCGGCAGTTAGATTATCAAAAACTTTGGTTTTAAGCACTTTTTTCCGTATTTTTGCGCTGAAAAAAACACTGTTATGGAAGAACTGAAACGTGTCAAACTCTTTGCAGGATGCAGCGACGAATCTTTGGAGCGTCTGCTCGAAAGCCCTTGTCGCCGACAGGACTATCCCGCTGGAAGGCGGATGCTCAACCCAGGTGACCCATGTCGTGCGCTGATGGTGCTTGTCGAAGGTCAAGCCGAGGCACGAATGATGGGTGAGGAAGGCCGCGAGGTGCTCGTCGACCATCTGAAAGCTCCAATGTTGCTGGCACCAGCGTTTCTGTTTGCCAACAATAATGTCGTCCCTGTGGAAGTCACCGCCCTCACCAATTGCACCGTGTGGCATATCAACCGTGAGGCTTTCTTCGATTTTATGCAACAGGAGCCAACCGTGTTGCGCGCCTTTCTTGGCATTCTCTCCGAACGCGGCCATTTCCTAAGTCGAAAGATGCGCACTTTCGCCGTCAACAGCCTTCGCAACCGCGTCATCGAATACCTCGAAGCCAATGGCAGCATCACTTCCGTGGTCGCCGCTGCCGAACAACTTGGCGCGACAAGACCCTCACTCAGCCGCGTGCTTTCGGAAATGGTGAGCGAGGGAGTGATTGTTAAAGACGGGAAGGGGTATGGGAAACGGTAGGTTGTGAAAAACCAAAAAAAGTTGTACCTTTGCCGATATTTTCAATCTCTTTATGGCTGAAAACCAGAACATAGAATACAAGGAATCGTGGCGGACGGAGTACCTGAAGTGGCTCTGCGGCTTTGCCAATGCGCAAGGCGGGACAATCTATGTCGGGGTCAACGACAAGGGCGAGGTGGTCGGTCTGCCCAATGCGAAAAAGTTGATGGAAGATATCCCGAACCAAGTGCAAGCGGGATTGGGCATTATGCCCGATGTCAGTCTTTTGGAGAAGGACGGAAAGGATTATATCGCGATAAAAGTGGAGCCGAGTGCCTTCCCCGTCAGCTATCACGGCGAGTTCCATTACCGCAGCGGCAGCACCAAGCAATTGCTGACAGGAAATGCCCTTTCGGCGTTCATTATGCGCAGGACGGGTTTCCGTTGGGAGGATGTCACCGTTGACGATGTCACCGTTGACGACCTCGACAGCGATAGTTTCAAGATATTCCGCCGCGAGGCCTTGCGGAGCAAGCGGATGACTCAAGAGGATTTGGACATTTCGAACGAAGAATTGCTGAACAAGCTCCACTTGATGGCCGACGGCAAACTGAAACGCTCGGCGGTGCTGCTTTTCCACAGCGACCCGAGTCGCGTTCAGGTGGGCAGTTATGTGAAGATAGGCCGTTTCAGCGGCAATGCCGACTTGCTGTATCAGGATGTTTTGGAAGATTCGCTCATCAAGATTGCCGACAAGGTGATTGACCTGATTTACCTGAAGTATTTGAAGGCAAAAATCACCTACGAACACGACAGGCGGGTTGAGACCTATCCTTTTGCACGCGATGCCATACGCGAGGCGGTTTACAACGCGATCGCCCACAATTGCTATATGTTTGGCACGCCCATACAAATCCGCATCGAGGACGAGGCCATCATCATCAGCAACCGTTGCATCTTGCCCGAAAACTGGACGGTGGAAACCTTGATGGAGCCGCACGAATCGATACCTTACAACGAAAACATTGCCAACGCTTTCTATTATGCCGGCTACATCGAGACTTGGGGGCGCGGCATACAGAAAATCTGCAACGCCTGCACAGATCTTGGTGCCGCAACGCCGAGATATGAGTTGTTAGGCACGGGTTTGCGTGTACATTTCACCGCGTTGAAGAGTGCTTTGTTCGAAGAAACGCAAGAGCAGGGCGAAAATGGGTTGGGTGAAAACTACGGAGAAACGTCACCAAAAACGTCACCAAAAACGTCACCAAAAACGTCCCAGAAAATTTTGATGTTAATCCGAGAGAATAATACTATTTCAACCCGGGAAATGGCAAAATTAATTGGGATTAATCGAAGAAATATTATGCGGAATATCAGCGAGTTACAAAAGCAAGGAGTTCTCCGTCGCATCGGTTCTATCCAAAATGGCCATTGGGAGATCAACGAATCCGCCATTGATATTTCAGACGACAGGTTGGGTGAAAAGTTGGGTGAAAAACCCGATGAATGGTTGGGTGAAAAGTTGGGTGAAAACCGAGAGACCATTTTACGCTGTCTCGCCCAAAATCCTTCCATATCGACGCACAGATTGGCGGAATTGTTAGGTATGAGCACGACCGCAATGGACAAAAACATCAAGTGGCTGAAGGATAACGGAGTCATCCGGCATGTTGGCCCTGCCAAAGGCGGACGGTGGGAAATATGCAAAAGAGTAAGCAATAGTCTAAAAATAAACACATTATGAAACACAATCCAAATTATCCTAATAGGAATCGACATGATGACATGCTTCAATCTGAAGCATTGGCTGATCGTGTTGAACTAATTAATGTTGTCGCAAATATGACAGGTGCAACTTTTGACCAAGTATTAAAGGTTTATGGAATTGAAAGCATTAATCGTTTGACAGAGGCAATTCTTGATGCTAGAGATGCGAAAGATGATTCGTTTGATGAGATAAAGAATTTCATTCACAATGAAAGAATTGATATGCAATCATGGTTCTATGATAACCAGCCATATAGACTTGAAGTTGAAATAAAAAAAGATTGAATATGAAAGAAATAAAACTGCAAACGAAAAACCCTTGGTTGCAATATCCTCATGTTGCTCGGCTGTATGATGAAAAGACAAACATGATTCATCCAGATGACAGGGTTATTGTAGATGATTACAATCTATACAGACCTTTAGAGTTCTGTTTTGAACTTCACATGCCACCGTTTCCGTTTCAAGGTAATCCTTTCCTTTCAAAAGTGATATTTTTAAGCCAAAATCCTGGCTTTGTTGAACGTATCAATAAAGATGCAGCGTTGCTATTGGAACAAGTAAAGGATTTGCGCATTCAACTCTCTGAAGAATGGAATAAGCATAGGATTCACGATGTCAATTCTTTGTTTCCAAACCAAGAAAATGTCAATGTATATCATGGCTTTCAATTGTTAGGCGATTGGTATTGGTACAATAAACTAATCCTGCTTTGTAAAGATGCAAAGATGCCAGAAAAAGATTTCTTTCACAAAGTGGCTTTAATTCAACTAATGCCTTATTCGTCAACTTCGTGCAACAAAGTAATCACTAATCTACCGACACAACAATATACCAAACAACTTATACTTTACTTGCTTAATCAGCCTAATGGTCCTTTGTTTGTTGTAATGCGCAGTGAACCTGATTGGGAAAAACTTTTAGGAATTAGTTTTCAAGAAGACAAATACAAAAGCCGATTTGTTCTCCGAAAACGAGACAAAAATGGACACCGTCCTCGACTGCAATACATAAATCAGAATGCTTTTGCTGACAATGGATACAAGAGAATTCTACAAGCGGTTAACTCCTGAATAATTCTCTATGTAGAATAAAACCTTGTCTGTTTTTCCAAACATTAATCCAATTTATAACTTACGGGACGCGAAACTAACTATCGTCCCGCGTCCCATTTCATATAACCAAACATCTATTAAATCCCAAACCTCTTCATATCCTCTTCAACAGTTGTAATTCCGCCAATGCCGAAGTTCTCGACCAAGACTTTGGCCACATTGGGTGAAAGGAAAGCAGGCAAGGTCGGGCCAAGGTGGATGTTCTTCACGCCGAGGCTGAGCAGGGCTAATAGCACGATGACGGCCTTCTGTTCGTACCAGGCTATGTTATAGGCGATGGGCAATTGGTTTACGTCGTCCAAGCCGAACACTTCCTTCAGTTTCAATGCGATGAGTGCCAGCGAGTAACTGTCGTTGCACTGGCCCGCATCCAACACGCGCGGAATTCCATTGACGTCGCCCAAGCCAAGTTTGTTGTACTTGTATTTGGCGCAACCTGCCGTGAGGATGACGCAATCCTTGGGCAAGGCCTTGGCAAATTCGGTGTAGTATTCGCGGCTCTTCATACGACCGTCGCATCCCGCCATCACCACAAACTTGCGGATGGCACCGCTTTTCACGGCCTCTACTACCTTGTCGGCAAGGGCAAACACCTGCTCGTGCGCAAAACCACCTATAATCTTGCCTGTCTCAATCCCTTTAGGGGCTTGGCAGGTCTTGGCCAAAGCGATAATTTCACTGAAATCCTTTTTGCCGTTGGCATCGGAGGGGATGTGCTTCCAACCCGGGAAACCCGTGCTGTTGGTGGTGAAAACGCGGTCTTTGTAGGTTGCATTGGCCGTAGGCGGCACGATGCAGTTGGTGGTGAACAAAATCGGGCCGTTGAAGCTCTCAAACTCCTCGCGTTGCTTCCACCAGGCGTTGCCGTAGTTGCCTTTCAAGTGGCTGTATTGTTTCAGTTTGGGGTAATAATGTGCAGGCAGCATCTCGCTATGGGTGTAGATGTCGATGCCAGCGTTCTTGCTTTGTTCCAAAAGTTGCTCAATGTCGTTGAGGTCGTGACCGCTGATGAGGATGCCCGGACGGTTGCCTACGCCAATATTCACCTCGGTGATTTCTGGGTTGCCGTAAGCTGTAGTATTGGCTTTGTCGAGCAGGGCCATCGCTTTCACGCCCCATTCGCCTGTTTTCAGGACAAGAGCGGTGAGTTCGTTGGCATCGTTGCAGGTCGCCAATTGTCCCAGGGTTTGCAGGATGAACTCGTCGATGTCGCCATCGACTTGACCAAGGCGGGCGGCATGTTCCAAGTAGGCGGCCATACCTTTAAGGCCGTACATGGTCAACTCTTTCAGCGAGCGGATGTCCTCGTTGGTTTCGGCAAGCACGCCGACGGTTTGGGCTTTCTCGTCATATTGCTTGCGGGGGCAATCCCATTCCAATACATCAAGTTTCGGGAGCACGATGCCTTTCTTGTTGGTCACTCGGTCTTTGAACATTTCGCGCAATTCCAAGCCTTTATCGATACGGGCGTAGATGCTCTCCGCGTCGAAGTTGGCGTTGGTGATGGTCGAAAACAGTGCGTCGTTCACGAAGGCGTGGATACTCTTGCGGAAATCGCAATAATCGTGTCCGCACCCGTGCTGGTGATGGTTGGCGATGACGCCCAATCCTTTAAGGATATAGATCAAAAGGTCTTGTGCATGAGCCACTTGCGGGGTCTTTCCGCACACTCCAGAAATCTTGCAGCCGGTGCATCCGGCAGTTTCCTGACATTGGAAACAAAACATTTTCTCGTTCATAGTATTGCGTGTTGAATAAGTTGTGAAATTTGCTGCAAAACTACATACGAGGAACGACTTGAAGCGTAACAAATGTTACAGTGAAAAACAAAAATCCGTAAATCAGGTCTCAAACTGTAGCGAGCAATTAAGTTTTGTTCTCGTTTAATCGAAACTCCTTCCTATAGATATATGTGGTATAGCCAGGAGCGTACGAGTCATAGACCTCGCTGAGAAACTGACCTACCAGTGTGAAACCATGCTTAGGGTAGTATTCGTGGGTGCAACTGGTGTCGGTCCAAAGGTAAAGATTTCGCAGGTCTCTGCGCTGGAACTCATCCATCATAGTCTGCAGCAACTGCTTTCCACAGCCTTTCTGATTACTGATGAAGAGCGATAGTTTCACCTCGCCGTCATTCATGCACTGCACCGTTTTCCTGTCAACCTCCAGCATATAGTCGGCCAAAAGACGGAAGCGTTCACGCTCATGGTCGGTCATCTGCGCTTCAATGTTCTCGCGCCATTGATAGATATCTGCCTTGTCGTCATGGAAGTTGGCAAACAGCACCCCACGAATCACGCCATCATCGCCCACGGCCTTCAAGGCCAGCGAGGGATTGCTGTAATTGTAGCGGAGAATATACTCTGCCAATGCATCGATAAACCACTGCCGTTCGTCGGCATAAAACTCTCCCCATGCACCAGCAGCCAGTGGTACTGCTTTAGCAAAGTCATCATTCGTGAATTTCTCTATTTTCATTTCTATTATTTCCTCATGCTTTATTAAAGTCATATAACACTCTGATAAATTGAAATTTACCTAAAAGAGTTATTCAAACGTTCCATTCTCGTATTCTTGCTGGAATTGTGTACACGTCTTGCCTGTGGCTTTCTTGAAGAACC
>CADCJT010000012.1:0-82289 GCA_902801815.1 uncultured Bacteroidia bacterium | reverse complement strand
TCATGCGCGACAAGGCCCCGTCGATGATGACGAGTTCGATGCCCACACGATGCATGTCCTTCATCCAGCGCTTCAGTCCGCTCGACGACGAAGGCCCTGACAGGAGGATCTTACCCCCTGTCAAGGCTTTGGCCGTCACCACACGACCTAATGAGGTGTTTTCGTCGCTCACATCGATGAGTTCGGAGACGATGCGTTTTTGGCGGTAGTGCATCTCGGAGGTGCCGAAATACATGCCTTGGCGCAGGTAGATTTCCGGTTTCTGGGTGCGCGTCACCTGGTCGGTGGTCTCTCCATCAATGCCTATTGAAGTCACGGCAATGCGCTTCCTCTCGACGGGCAGGCGGTCGAGCACATAGTTCAGACTGACGGTCTTCCCTGTGTTCTTCTGCAAGCCTACGATGGATAGGCTGTCGTAGTTCAATATGTCATCTATGAAAGTCATAGGTTTCTATTCCTCTTTTTTCAATAAAACGACATTGATTTCTTGTTCGGCATTATACTTATCTATGTCGCAACGGTAATAATACTCGCCATCATCCTTGGTGATTTCGAAAGTCATCCAATATTGACCGTTACATCGGTATGGTTCAAATTCGACTCTATAATAGCCACTCTCATCAGTGTACCAATCCAAACCTGCGTATCCCAAGCCGCTAAACCAATGTTCGTCAAATACGCCAATACGAACACCCTCAAAAGGTTGCCCGTCTTTGTCAGTTACAATACCACTGATGGTAACTTGATCAGGAAGTTTCTTGCACGATGTCAAGGTAACCGTACCAGCAACTACCAGCAGCATCAGCAATAATTTCATTGTTATTTTCATAACTAATTGATTTTGAGTATTACCTTTGTTCATTTTCGGTTCACTATTTGCTGTTCCAATTGTTTCAGTTCCTCGTCATCCATTTGGTCGGCAAGTTGTGCATCGGCTTGTTTGCGGCGTTGGTCAAACTGCTCGTAAACAGCCAACACATGGGCTTCCATTTCTTTGTTGGAGATGCTTCCGGGATTGCGTAGCACATCCTTGTTTTGGAATTGCAGCAGATGGTCCACATTCTGCCGCCAATAGTTGATGGTCAGGTCGAGGCGTTCTTTCACTCGGATTTCCGCCGATTCAAGGAACAGTGTCGTCAAGCGGTTAAGCAAGTCTATCTCATCAGCACGAAGATAGTTCTTGGCGATATAGATGTCTTGCTTGCGTACCACCGAACCTTTCCACGAAGTAAGTGCCATGTTAGGTTGCGAGGCATCAGCACGGCTGACGATGATTTCGGCAGCGGTTTGATGGGTGACAGCGTAAAGCAACTTGTTTTGCGTTTCGGCAAAGAACATCTGGGTAGCCTTGTCGGTAGAGTCGTAGTCGCTGCTTAAGGCGAATAGATCACGCAGTTTTTGATAGAAGCGTTTCTCCGAGGCTCGAATGTCGCGAATGCGTTCAAGCAACTCATCAAAGTAGTCGGGGCGACCATCGGGGTTCTTGAGGCGTTCATCGTCAAGCACAAAGCCTTTCACGATGAATTCCTTCAAGTGTTGGTTGGCCCAAATGCGGAATTGCGTGCCGCGTTTCCCCTTCACACGGAAACCAACCGCCAACACCATATCCAAAGAGTAGAAAGTGACATTGTAATGCTTTCCGTCAGTGGCAGTTATTAAATAATCCTTAATAACTGAGTCTTTATCTAACTCATTTTCTTTCAGTATGTTGGATATATGAATATTGACATTGGGAACCGAGGTGGCAAAAAGTTCGGCCATCTGTTTCTGGTTCATCCAGACATTGCCGTCACGAGCCATCATCGTAACACTCACCTTGCCGTCCAAGGTGTTGTAGATGATGAGGTTCTGCTGGTTGGGTACCATTTCGTTCATAAGGCCTACTATTTTGCTACAAAACTGCGGATAGTAGAGACGCGATTGCTCGCGCCTCTACCATTCACCTTATTTAATTATCTGTTCTCGTTACGCTCGTGTCTCTTCAAAGCCTTCGGCTCGATGTTCATTCTCTCGCCTTCAAGCAGTGAAATCACACCGTCAACGGCCTTGTCGGCAGCCACTTGTTCCTTGGCGCGTGCAGCCTGGCACTCGGGGCAGTTGCATTCGCTGTGGTACTCGGTCGGCTCGGTGTAGGTCGTGATGACGCCTTCGAAGTTGCGCAACACCACCTTGCCAGGGGCTTGCGAGATGACATACTGTGGCATGACTGGGGTCTTGCCACCGCCACCAGGAGCATCGACGACGAAGGTCGGGATGCAGAAGCCGCTGGTGTGGCCGCGGAGACCTTCGATGATTTCGATACCTTTCGAGACGGGCGTGCGGAAATGCTCCAGACCCATCGAGAGGTCGCACTGGTAGATGTAGTACGGGCGCACGCGCATCTTGACGAGTTCATGGACAAGGTTCTTCATCACATGGACGCAGTCGTTGACGCCACGGAGCAGCACGCTCTGGTTGCCCAACGGGATACCGGCGTTGGCCAGCATCTCGCAAGCACGACGCGACTCGGCGGTCACCTCGTTCGGGTGGTTGAAGTGCGTGTTAATCCAAATGGGATGGTACTTCTTCAGCATGTCGCAGAGTTCAGGCGTGATACGCTGCGGGCAGACCACGGGGGTGCGGGTGCCCAAGCGGACGATCTCTACATGAGGGATCTGGCGCAGGCGCGAGATGATGTATTCCAGCTTCTTGTCGCTCACCATCAAGGCGTCGCCACCAGAGAGCAGCACGTCGCGCACGCTCTCGGTCTTCTCGATGTATTCGAGGGCTTTCTCGATACGGTCGGGACCGCATTCGTTGTCGGTTTGGCCGGCAAAACGACGGCGCGTGCAGTGACGGCAGTACATGGAGCACATGTCGGTGATGAGGAATAGCACGCGGTCCGGATAACGGTGGGTCAAGCCGGGCGTCGGCGAGTCTTCGTCCTCGTGCAGCGGGTCGAGCAAGTCGGCGGCTGCCTGATGGGTCTCCAAAGCGGTAGGGATGCACTGACGACGGACGGGGTCATGCGGGTCATTCGGGTCGATGAGGCTCAAATAATAAGGAGTGATGGCCATGCGGAGGGTCGAGAGGGTCTTTCTCACGCCTTCTTCCTCTTCGGCGGTCAGCTTCACATATTTCTTCAAGTCCTCAAGGGTCTCGATGCGGTTCTTCACCTGCCATTTCCAGTCGTTCCACTGCTCGTCGGTGACTTCCGGGAACAATTGTTTTCTTCTTGATTCTGCCATGTTTTTTTGCTTTTGGCTTTTGGCCTTTGGCTTTTGGCCTTTGGCAGCTTTAACATAAAGGTTGAGTCTCAACGCTTCCATTAAGCTGCCAATAGCCAATAGCCAGTAGCCAATAGCAAATTATGCATACAATTCCTCAAAGATCTTCCTCAGCTCGGGGCTTTCGCGGAGTTCCTGCAGGGTGAATTCGGCGTGGCCTTTGGTGTAGCCGTTACCCATGATCATGTTCACGTCGCTGCCGATGCCTTCAGCACCCAAGGAAGCCTTGGTGAAACTGGTGGCCATCGAGAAGAAGTAGACGATACCGTCGTCCTTCGTGCAGAGCACAGCGGTCATTTCTTGGTCGGGCACGTTGACGCAGTTGATGGTCACATCGGCCATCTTGCCGTTGGTCAGTCTCTCAACCATTTCGTAAACCTGCACGGGAGTCATGCCGGCAGCGCTTTCCACGATGTCGCAGAAGCCGAGGTCCTTGATACGCTGGGTCGACTTGGGGCTGTTGGCGATACCAATCACTTTACCCGTGACGCCGACGCGCTTCTTGGCTTCGTAGCAGCAGAGCATGCCGCTCTTACCACCGGCGCCGAGGATGACGACGGTCTGGCCGTATTGGCACAACTTGGCGGTCTGGGCGGGAGCACCAGCCACGTCGAGGGCGCTCAAAGCGAGTTTCTCGGGCATGTCGGTCGGGATCTTGGCATAGATGCCGCTTTCGAACAGGATGGCCTTACCCTTGATGTCGACTTGGTCAACATCGGGCCGGATGGCGAGGATCTCGTCGATGCGGAGCGGGGTCAGTGACAGAGAGACCAAAGTGGCGATGCGGTCGCCTTCCTTCAGGTCGATCTTGCCTTTCAGGGCGTCACCGATCTTCTCGACCTTGCCGAGGAGCATACCGCCAGAGCCAGTACGACGGTTGCGGTGCTTGCCTTGCAGTTCCACGTTGAGGAACATCTCCTTCTTCACCTCTTCCATGATCTTCTCTTCGCTTGCGCCAGGGCCAGCCTGTTGCTTGGCGTAGTTGTGGATGTCGGTGAACGAAGCGGAGTCGATATTCAGGGTCTGCACGTCGATGAGGATCTCGTTGTCCCAAATCTCATCCATGTTGTTGTTCAGTTTGTTAGCGGGTTGCGGCAGCACGCCGACGGGTTCGATGACACGGTGAGTACCGTATTTGTTACCATGTTTTTGCATTGATTTTAATGTTTAATTGTTTATTGATTAAATGTTTAATTGTTTATTGTTTTGTTTGTATCTACAAGTTTTGCAGAACATACAGGCCGAATGGGCAGACCACGGCTCCGCTCCGTACGACTTCCTCCGTTATATCCGTATGGAAAATAAAACTCATTCGCCATATATTCAACTTCTGGGGTGCTATAATTATTGAAAGCCATACCTCTTTCTCTCAGCCAATACTGGCCACTATGGCCTGCTTGGTTGAATTCGGTTTGGGAATCATCTTCCCAAGGGAAAACTCCATTAAGCCCTGTAGCAGGCAAGAAAAGCGTGTTGCCATTATTTCCGATAATAAGCAGCCCACTTACCCCATTAATCGAATCCCATCTATGATCGCATTCGTCCAGCAGTTCCAAGGCTTCCGCACCATCGGGCATACGCCAGCCTTCACCCCAATTCACCGAGGCCGCGTCATCCGAAAGTTGTAAAACATACAAATTATCGGTAAATCCATTGTAACCGTAAGTCGTATCACTGCAATACTTTGTCAACCTATCATATTCACCTACACAGTATTTATATGTACTCCATTCGTAAGTTGTTTTAGGCTCCGTTTCGCCCCAAGCAAAGTAATCGCCATAACTTTCTGGAGTATCTGCACCAACATTGCAAGTGGCCCAAAGAGTTCCGCTTGGTAAACCAAGGTCAACATATTCGTGGCCGTTAAGCGTTCCTGTTGTAGTTTCGTTAGGTTTCGGATTCTTTTCGCACGACGGCATAATGCAAACCGCAGCTAGTGCCATTGCTAATACTAATGTCTTTTTCATTGTTGCCGAATTAATGATTCTATTATCCTTTTATTAATTACGCGTTACGCGGTTTCAAACCAAGGATTTCGCGAGCCTCGTCGGAGGTGGCAATCGGGCGACCGAGTTCGTTGGCGATGCGAACGACCTTGGCGACCAGTTCACCATTCGATTGAGCCAGCACGCCCTTCGAGAGGTAGAGGTTATCCTCGAAGCCCACGCGCACGTTACCGCCCATGGCGATGGCAGCGGCAGCCATCGGGAAGGCATGACGGCCTACGCCGGTGACAGTCCAAGTGGAGCCAGCGGGGATGCCGTTCACGAGCCAGCAGAGGTTGGCGACGGTGGCGGGGGTGCAGCCTGGCACGCCCAACACGAAGTTGAACTGCATGGGAGCGCCAGGAGCCTGACCCTTCTTGGCCATGTTGAGGATGGTGTCGAGGTGACCCATCTCGAAGCATTCGTATTCGGGCTTAATGCCGCGTTCCATCATGCGTTTGCCAAAGGCGCGCATGGTCGGCATGGTGTTGTCGAAGATCTCGTCGCCGAAGTTGCAGGTACCGCAGTCGAGGGTAGCCATCTCGGGCAACGGGTTGGTGTCGGTCGATTGGAGACGCTCGTCGGGAGTCATGCCGACGGCACCGCCAGTCGAAGGGATGAGGATGACGTTGGGGCACACCTTCAGGATGGCCTCTTCGCACTCTTGGAAACGGCCACGGTCTTGGGTGGGCGTGCCGTCGTCCCAACGGACGTGCAGGTGCACGATGGCGGCACCGGCATCGACGGCCGACTTGGCCTCGCGCACAATTTCTTCAACGGTATAAGGCACGTTGGGATTCTGTTCCTTGGTGACTTCTGCGCCGCAGATGGCGGCAGTGATGATCAGTTTATCCATTGATTTCAGATTTCAAGATTTATTATTTCAAGATTAGGAGCTTTCAGCTTTCAGCTATCAGCCTTCAGCTTGGTTCCAACCAGGCTGATAGCTGATGGCTGACTGCTGACAGCTTTATTTTCTTTGGCAATCCTTGGGAGTCACGCAGGTACCTGAAGCGCGGCAAACGAGGATGGGCTCATCCAGTTCGTCGGCGGCTGAGGGTGAAATGTCGGGGCGGGCGACGGCAACCTTGCGGGCCTCAAACATCATGTGGCGTGAGGTGTTGCCTTCGCGGTCGATCCAGCCTTCGGCTTCGATGAAGTCGCCAGCATACACAGGGGCCTTGAATTCAATCATGTCGTATGCGCAGAAGAGGCCTTCGTCGCCGTCGCGCATAATCAAGAGTTCGGTAGCCACGTCACCAAAGAGGTGAACCATGTGGGCGCCGTCAACCAAATTGCCACCGTAGTGGGCATCCTTTGCGCTCATGCGCAGTCTAATCTTTGTTCTGTATTCCATTTTGTTGAATTGTTTATTCGTTTATTTATTTGGCAGCTGGCTCTTGGCTTTTGGCTCCTGGCAGCTTTAACCGAGTGTGAAGGTTTTCCCTACTTCGGAAGCTGCCAATAGCCATAGGCCAGAAGCCAGAGGCCGACTATTTCTCCACGTAGATAGCATCGACATAAATACCAGAGGCATGCACGCACTCGGGCTTAATCTCGCCGACCTTCACCAGCTTTTCAGCTTCGACGACGACATAGTCGGCAGCGGTGGCCATCAGCGGGTTGAAGTTATTGGTCGTGCCGAGGAACACCATGTTGCCGAACTCGTCGACGATGTTGGCGCGCAGGAAAGCGATGTCGGCCTTCAAGGGCTTCTCCAACAGGTAGTCCTTGCCATCGACGTTGATCACTTGCTTGCCGTCGGCCATGATGGTGCCAAGACCCGTGGGGGTCAGCACGCCACCGAGACCCGCACCGTAGGCGCGGATGCGCTCTGCGAGGGTGCCTTGGGGGACGTATTCCACGATGAGGGTGCCTTCGTTCTTCTGGATGGCAGTCTGCTTGTTGGTGCCGGTGTGCGACACGATAGCCTTCTTCACCTGGTGGTTGCTAACCAGTTTGCCGTGGGCCACTTCGTCGTAGGCCGTGTCGTTGGCAATGATAGTGAGGTCTTTAACGCCTTTTGCAACAATAGCGTCAATGATTTGCGTGGCGCTTCCAACACCGAGGAAACCGCCGAACATGATCGTCATGCCGTCATGAACCTTTTCGACGGCCTGCTCTAATGTAATCTGCTTGTTCATAATGTGTTATGTTTTAGATTTTAGATTTGTAACTCGTATAAAAGTCTGCAAATTTACTGAGATTTCCAGCACTTTCCAAACAAATTAATATTTATTTTATAAAGAGGTGTGTAACCCTATTAGGTTCAAGGTTTTATCCCGCAGGTTTTGAAAAGCATGTCATTCCTTAACATGAGCTATTAGGCAGGTTTTAGAAGGCATGTCATTCCAACGGAGGAATGTGGGAAGGCAAGGAATCTATGCCTTATAAAACCGTCAAAATAATGTTTTTTGCCCTGCCTCCTATAGATTCCCTCTCGCACACTTGCCAGCGTGGGAATGACATAGCAGGCAGGACAAAAAAAAGCCGCTGAACTCAGCGGCTTTTTGTCTTCATCATCCGTATGACTTAGTTGTTCATGTAGGCGACCTGCCCCATCAGTCCGGTGTTCACCGTGTCGTAAGCAGCGGCATAACCCAAAAGAAACTGCATGACATTGCGGCTAGGTCTTTGATTCTCGCTCTCTCTCTCGAAAACGCTTTTGATTTGTGATACTAATATGTCGTCTTCAACGGATGAAAGGTAAGAGGTGTAGCTATTTCTCATAGGCGTTTTTTAGGTTTGACTTTACCTTTTAACGCCACCTTTCTGGAATTATTTTACGCGAGGGAAGATTTTTTTCTTTTTCTTAGTTGTTTTCCCAACCATGACCACTGACCATGACCATGACCGCCTTAATTCTCGTCAAAGCGGTCTGGGTCAGGGTCAAAGGTCAGGGTCAATAAGTAAGCGTCATATTGTTGGCAACCATCATCTTGCGCAAGTTGATCAAGGCGTAGCGCATGCGGCCCAGCGCCGTGTTGATGCTCACGTTGGTGATGTCGGCGATGTCCTTGAAGCTCATGTCGTCGAAGATGCGCATGCGGAGCACCTCGCGCTGCTCGTCGGGCAGAAAGGCAATCATGCGGTGCAAGTCGCTGTGGACCTGGTCGACGATCATGCCCTGTTCGACGGAATGGTCGGTAATCGGCACGTTGTCGATGTAGTTGTAGTCCTCGCTCGACGACTCCACCGTGGGAATGCGGTTCTCCTTGCGGAAATGGTCAATGACAAGGTTGTGGGCGATGCGCATGGCAAACTGCACGAAACGTCCGTCGTCCTTGTAGCCCTTCGACTTGATGGTCTGGATGACCTTGACAAAGGTATCCTGAAAGACATCATCAGCCAACTGCTTGTCTTTCACGAGCGTGAGTATGTAGGAATAAACTTGTTTCTGGTATCTACCAATCAATAATTCAAAACTGTGAACATCACCATCCTGGTAGCGTTCAATCAGCTCTTTGTCGCTTTTCACTATGTTGGACATTAGGTCCCCCTTTCTTTGTGCACTCAATGTAAGTACTTGTTAATAAAGGGTATAGATCTTTCGATAGCGTCTCTCCTATTGATTAGTTAGTGAATTTTTACACCGCAAAGATACGGATTTTTTGAATTTGCAAGCAAAAAATGTACTTTTTTTTCGTTTTGGGACAATAATTTTCGGGAAAAGGAGTAGCAGAAATTCTCCCTTCCAAGCAATTTTTATTGTCTATGGACAACAAAATTCGTGATTTGATGGGTTTTGTGGTGTGTAGACAATAAAACTTTGGTGACCGCCAACAAGTATCATCTATTGTTTTACGGCCTAAATCCTTTTTCCACCTGCGCATTGTCGGAATTTATGGCACTTAATAACATGCGCACTATCGGAAAAAAATTATTATCAAAATGTGCGTATTATCTGAATTTTATATATCTTTGCACCTGCGTACTATCGGAAATTAAATTATAACTATATGATTTTCAAGAGAAAGATATACAAAAAGTTCCTTGAATGGAAAAGGATGGGCGGACAGAAAGCTTTGCTTGTCGAAGGAGCAAGACGAATCGGAAAGTCAACCATAGTGGAAGAGTTTGCCCGAAACGAATACAAGAGCTATATCCTTATCGATTTTGCCAAGGCAAGGGATGTGGTGAAAGAGGCTTTTGTGAACAATCTCGATGATCTCGACACGTTTTTTATGCTTATTTCCAGCGAGTTTAAGGTGAAGTTGCACGAAAGGCAGTCACTGATTATTTTTGACGAAGTCCAAAAATTTCCTCGAGCACGCGAGGCCGTGAAGTATTTGGTACAAGATGGGCGCTATGATTATATCGAAACGGGGTCGCTCATTTCCATTCATGAGAATGTCGCAGACATCGTTATCCCTTCAGAAGAGCGTTGCATAAAGATGTATCCACTTGATTTCGAGGAATTTTGTTGGGCTTTCGGAGAGGAGCAACTTCTGGATTACATTAAGCTGTGCTTCGAGAAGGAACGACCGCTCACCAATGATTTGCACCGCAAAGCCATGATGCTGTTTAGGCAATATCTGCTTGTCGGGGGTATGCCGAAGCCCTTGGATGTGTTTCTCGAAAACTCGCGTGATTTTGCCTTATGCGATGAGGAAAAGCGCGACATCTTGCGGCTGTATCGAGAGGATATTATGAAAATCGGCAATCAATACCGCTCGAAGGTGCTGGCCATTTACGACCAGATTCCCGGGCTGCTTTCCAAACACGAAAAACGGGTGGTTCTCAACAAGATAGTGGAAGGCTCCGATTTCATGCAATATGAGGACACTTTCTTTTGGCTTGCCGATTCGATGATTGCCAACGAGTGCTTCAACTGCGCCGATCCTAACGTTGGGCTTTCCATTAACGAGGACAGGACTTACGTGAAGTGCTATATGGGAGACACTGGACTTTTAGTCAGCCATGCTTTCAGCGAAAACGACGTTTCCGATGGCGAACTGTATCGGGAAATCCTGCATGGGAAACTCTCGCTCAACGAGGGGATGTTATACGAAAACGCCATCGCACAGATGCTGGTGGCAGCGGGTCACAAGTTGTTTTTTTATACGCATTACAACGAAACCAAGCACCGCAACGACATTGAAATAGACTTCCTCTTGTCGAACCATAGCAAATTGAAATACAAGGTTTTCCCTGTTGAGGTGAAGTCAACCGAAAACTACTCGACCACCTCGCTTGAAAGATTCAAGGAGAAATTCCACGAGCGCATTGGAGGTTGTTATGTCATTCATCCCAAGAACCTTTCTTTGAAAGGCGACATTGTGTGCATTCCGCCTTATATGACGTTTTGCTTATAGGCTTTGCATGTAAGATTATTTAGACGTTTTATGGAAAAACACCGAAATTTTTCTGTCCGATTTCTCCAAAAAAACGCAAATCTTTGGTGATTCTTCATCGAATTTCTATCGAACAACTACTGGAAAACAGTCGGAGTCGTTCCCTATCTGGTAAAAAAAATTGCATGATGCACGTCTCAACTAACTATCCGCGGACTACATATCAACCAAGTTGCTTAAAAACAATGTTCTATAACTAAAATTTAGCTCATTTTTGGTCGGAATAATTGCAGATTTTTCCGACCTAGATATAACAAATTTGGTAAATTTGGGTGTTTTTTTGCCTAAATATTTATAGCGCAGGATTCTTTGCAAAACAATGGCTCATAACGGCAAGCCATTATTGAGCCATAAATAAGACCGTTGTCTGTTCAAATCCTAATCCTCGCAGTCATCATCGAAGTATCTTCGTCTTGTTTGATTGCGTTGAGCTAGGATTTTAGCATCATGGATAGCGTTGAGCTCTGCACGCGACAAGTGACGGCTCGATGCTATCCATTCGTCAACTTCAGACTTCTTAAACTTAATGCGACGGGTTTTATCGTCTTTGTAGAATGGAATGTAACCGAAACGTTTCCAACGACGGACGGTTTGTTGCGACGGATGGTCAGGATGGTAGGCGCAAAATTCCTCAATGGTCATGTAGGTGTCTTTGCCTGAAGCATCCTCTCGGAGTCCCTCGCAAATGGATTTGATTTCTGCCAATTCATCCAAGATCTTGGCAACAGCTTGCGGAAGCTGATCAAAAGTGATTGTGTCTAGCATAGTACTTAAGTTTTAGATTCCGCAAAGATAACTATCAAATTTACATGGTTTTTCATTTTCGAGGGTTTTCTTCTGAAATATGTAAAGACTCACAAATTTTGCAATTATTTGTGAGTGTTGATTTCAAAATGAAAAAAAACAGCATAATTGTTACGGAGAATGAAAAAAACATTGCTTTTGCATCATAAATGTAAATCGCCAATAATATAAATCACGTTTAATATTTTGTCAATCGCGATGCAAAAGTAGACAGAAAATGTCTCCTTTTGCTTCTTGATTGCAAGTAGAATATTGCAAAAAGACTCACAAATTTTGCAAATAATTGTGAGTGTTTCATGAAGATTTTCTTCTTCCCCCTCTCCTATTTCCCCGCTTTTCCGTACCTTTGCAAATTCAATTTTTCCGAACCTTGAAAGAGCAAACAACTTCCTATATCACCATCCGCAACGCGAAGGTCAACAACCTGAAAAGCATCAGTTTGCAGATTCCGAAGAACAAATTAGTGGTCATCACCGGCCTGTCGGGATCGGGTAAGTCGTCCTTGGCGTTCGACACCTTGTATGCTGAAGGTCAGCGCCGTTATGTGGAGAGCCTGAGCTCGTATGCGCGTCAGTTCATGGGCCGACTCAACAAGCCCGACGTAGAGAGCATCACGGGCCTCTCACCCGCCATCGCCATCGAACAGAAGGTGAACTCGCACAATCCACGCTCCACCGTGGGCACCAGCACCGAAATATACGAATACCTGAAACTCCTCTATGCCCGCATCGGCAAGACCTACTCCCCCGCCTCGGGCAAGCTGGTCAAGAAGCACCAGGTGATGGATGTGGTGAACCATATCCTCGGCCTGCCGACGGGTAGCACGGCCTATATCGTCGCGCCGCTTCACCTGCCCGAAGGACGCAGCCTCGAAGAGCACCTCAACATCCTCATGCAACAGGGCTTCTACCGTATATTATATAACGGCGAGATCATTAAAATCGAGGATTTCCTCGACCAGAAGAAAAAGGTCAGCGAGAAGAAGGTGAAGCTACTCATCGACCGCATCAAGGTCAACGAGAGTATGGACGACGCCATCGGGCGCATCTCCGACTCGGTGCAGACTGCCTTCTACGAAGGCAAGGAGACCTGCCAAGTGATCAGCGAACTCGACGGTGAGCGCAAGGAAGCCGATTTCTCGTCGCGTTTCGAGGCCGACGGCATCACCTTCGAGCCGCCCACAGCCAATATGTTCGCCTTCAACAACCCCTACGGCGCCTGCCCCACCTGTCAAGGCTTCGGCAGCGTCATCGGCATCGACCCCGACCTAGTGGTGCCCAACAAGAGCCTGTCGATCTACGAGAACGCCATTGCCTGCTGGCGCGGCGAGAAGATGAGCGAGTGGAAAGACGCCCTCATCCGCGTGGCCGACAAGGTGGGCATCCCCATCTTCAAGCCGTTCTACGAACTCACCGACGAGCAAGTGAGCCTCCTTTGGACTGGTAACCAGTACTTCGAAGGCATCGTGGACTTCTTCAACTATGTTGAGACACAGTCGTATAAGATACAATACCGCGTGATGCTGTCGCGCTACCGCGGCAAGACGGTTTGCCCCGAATGCCATGGCACACGCCTGCGCCGACAAGCGCAATATGTGAAGGTGGGCGGCAAGAGCATCACCGACCTCGTGCTGATGCCCTTGGACGAACTGAAGGCCTTCTTCGACCACCTCAAACTCGACGAGACCGACAGCAAAATCGCCTCTCGCCTACTCGTGGAGATCAACAACCGCCTGGATTTCATCATCGAGGTGGGCTTGGGTTACCTGACCCTGAACCGCCTCTCCAACACGCTTTCGGGCGGCGAGTCGCAGCGCATCAACCTCGCGACTTCGTTGGGCAGCAGTCTGGTCGGCTCCACCTATATCTTGGACGAGCCCAGCATCGGCCTACATTCCCGCGACACCGAACAACTCATCAAGGTGCTGAAGCGCCTGCGCGACATCGGCAACACCGTCATCGTGGTGGAACACGACGAGGAGATCATCCGTGCCGCCGACTACATCATCGACATTGGACCGATGGCGGGTGCCTTTGGCGGCGAAGTCGTGTTCGAAGGCGAGATCAAGGACCTCGTCCATTGCGAGAAGAGCCTCACCACGCAATACCTCACGGGCAAGATGAGCATCCCTGTGCCCACCCGCCGACGCAAGAGCGCCAACGCCATCGTCATCAAGGGCGCGACACAGAACAACCTCAAGAACCTCACCGTGCGTTTTCCGCTCAACATGATGACCGTCATCACGGGCGTGAGCGGCTCGGGCAAGTCGACTTTGGTGAAGGATGTGCTTTACCCTGCCATGAAACGGCAGCTGGGCGAAAACGCCGAGAAATGTGGCAGCTATGGTGCTTTGGAGGGCGACCTGCGCCTCATCCAAGCCGTCGAGTTCATCGACCAGAACCCCATCGGCAAGTCATCGCGCTCCAACCCTGCCACTTACCTGAAAGCATACGACGAAATACGAACGTTATTCTCCGAGCAGAAATTAGCCAAGCTGCGTGGCATCAAACCCGCCTTCTTCTCGTTCAACGTGCCGGGCGGTCGCTGTGAGGAATGTGAGGGCGAGGGCGTGCAAAAGATCGAGATGCAGTTCATGGCCGATGTCTACCTGCCTTGCGAGGCCTGCCACGGCACGCGCTTCAAGGAAGAGGTGCTGGAGATCAAATACGACGGCAAGCACATCTCCGACATCCTCAACATGAGCATCGAGGAGGCCATCGACTTCTTTGAGCACTCCTCCGAGCGGCAGACCCCCATCGTCGGGCGCATCGTCAACCGCCTGAAGCCCTTGCAGGAAGTCGGTTTGGGTTATCTGAAACTCGGGCAGTCGTCGAGTTCGCTCTCGGGCGGCGAGGCGCAGCGCGTGAAGTTGGCCTATTTCCTCATCAAGGGACAGGTGGAGAAGCCCACGCTGTTCATCTTCGACGAACCGACCACGGGGCTGCACTTCCACGATGTGAACAAGCTGCTGGAGTCGTTCAACGCCCTGATTGCCAACGGCCACAGCGTCATCATCATCGAACATAACATGGATGTCATCAAGTCGGCGGACTGGGTCATCGACTTGGGTCCCGAGAGCGGCAACAAGGGCGGTGAGATTGTCTTTGAAGGCACGCCCGAGGACTTGGTGAAGTGCAAAGAGTCTTATACTGGAAAAGCATTGAAAAGCAAGTTGTAAATGGTATCGGCTGCGCCGAGAAATCTGTCAAAAATCAATAATAAAATCTCTCAAAAAATGAAAAATGATTTTTATAAGATTTTAAAACGATTTTGAAAGATTTCTTGCGAAGCAATCCCAATAAAGAAAAATATGAAACCATCAGAAATAAACCAACCCTTGAGTGAGCGGCAGCAGAAGGTAGTGGACACCTTGCTTGGCCTCGGCATCGACTTCGACATCAAGTTCCACCCGCCGTTGGGTTCCATCGAGGAGTCGTTGGCCTACTGGGGCAAGTTTGAGGCGACGCACTGCAAGAACCTGTTTTTCAGGAACCACAAGGGCAACAAACACTACCTCGTCATCTTCGAGTGCATGCACCAGATGGACATCCACGACCTCGAGCAGCGCCTGCACCAAGGCAAGCTGACCTTCGCCTCGGAAGCCCGAATGGAGAAATACCTCGGCCTGAAGCCCGGTAGCGTCTCCCCCTTCGGCCTCATCAACGACGAGAACCACGAGGTGCACCTCTTCATCGACAAGAACCTGTTGAACGCCCCTCGCCTGAGCTTCCATCCCAATGACAACACGGGGACGATTATCATCAGTCAGGAGGACTTTATTAGGTTTTTGGAGGCTATGGGGAATAGTTATGAGTTTATTGAATTGTACGATTAACCCTAGTTTCCATCCTCAAAGAATAGCGAAAACACTGCTCCATAATGTGCAAAACCTGTCTTGGTAACGACTATCCTGTCGTTTTCGCCCTTGGATAAAATGCCCTGTGAGAAGCAGAAGCCAAGTCTTTCATCCAAGAAGTCCTTGTCTATCCCCAACTCCAACAGCCTATTGACAGAAAAAGAGCCATTGTATGCGGATATGGCCATGTACTTTGCAACCAGCTCTTTTGAAGGCAACAAATAAGTGTATTCTTCTCGATAGCCACTATCGTTCAAGGCTTCCAGAGGATTCTTCGACAGCTTCCCCACATTATACGACACACCGGCACGACTCATGCTTTGCGCCGACAAGCCAAATCCTTTGTAGGAAGCGCCGTTGATCATCCTTTCCCGGAGATAAGAGGAAACGCCATAATCATCGGCATCCAGGGAGAAGGTGTTTTGGCCAAACCGTCCCTTATAGCCCAGATCTATAATACCATCGTAATACTGTGAATATTGGTCATACAACGCTTCTTTCGAAAGAGAAGCATTCGCTGCAAGCATGTTTGTCCGCAACTCATATAATGTAACCTGATGCGGATGCAGGTGGCCGATAAGTTCAAGGTCCCGGTCGATCGAAGCCTTGTTTTGTCCTTGAAAGCCGTACATGAAATCAAGGTTTACCTTTTTGATGCCGATTTTTTCAGCCATGGCAAGCCCATCCGACATCTGTCTCTCATCACTGCCCAACCGACGATGTCTCTTCATGATGGCATCGCAGGAAGACTGTACTCCCAAAGACAACCTGTGTATGCCTGCATTTACAATACCCTTCAATTTCGCTTCCGTAAGGGTGTCAAAAGTGGCTTCAATGCTTGGCTCGTATCCAGAAGAAAGCTCCAATCCCGCCAAGGCATTCCTATATACCTCCATCAGCAACAAAAAGTTCTTTTCCGACAAAGCGGTGGGCGTTCCGCCTCCTATATCACACCCCATAAGCGTGAAGCCATGGTTTTGCTCTTTGAAATGCCTGATGTCCTTGGCCACTGTCCGAAGATAGCTTTCCTGTATGCCTTCATCAGGGCACAGCATCCTGGTGTATTCGCAAAACGAGCATAGTTGCCTGCAAAAAGGAATATGGATATAAAACGAGAGCCTTTTTTCATCGTTGAAAGGAAGCGGCCCCTCCACACGATACTTTGCCCAATCCTCTGGATGCAAAGGATACGAAGTGTTCAACCGCGGATCGTCCTTCCTTGACTCATATAGTTCAGCTACCGTCATACTTCAATAGATGATGTTGTTTTGATGAAAGCCCTGACGCAAATATTCCCCATCATAGACCAACGACGATTCACAATACCGGGGATTGGCATAGTTTCGCATATAAATTTCCAATATCTTCAAGTTTTTGTTGTAAAGATAGTTGGAGCATTTGCAGTCGCTACCTCTATCCATGGACTTAGTGAAATAGACATGTGGGAGGATGTCAAGATGGATGTCCTCCAAATCCACAAAATGGTCTTGACAAAAGGCGTTCACTTTCATCAAGGCGACAAACCCGACTCTGGGAAGGCCAAGCTCCAAAGCGAAATCAAGCATTTTGGAGGCTCCCTCGGGCGAGTCGATGTATCCTTTGATCAAGTTGCAGCTGGCATTAAGACGTTGCCTGTCAATTCCTTCAAAATCGAACGCCCTGTTTGGGATTTCACATCCATATAGTTCAGAGAGTTTGGATAAGTCATAGTGATGAAGCGACATGGAAATGCTGTCCCAACGCGGATGACGCATAAGCATCTGCGACCGCGGGAGCAACCCATTTGTGTTCAAATGCAAGTGCACATCAGAAAAGTCCGAATCCCCCATTTTTTGAAGAATTTCCTCCACCAATACAGAGGCCACCGAAGGCTCTCCACCCGTGATGTTCACTCGATTCACCCTGATTTCTGCTGCTTTCAACTCCCTTATGATTTCAAGCAACTTGGGCACATTAAAAGGCGCGCTTGGCATCGAGGTCTCGGCATTGCTACAAAACAAACAATGGGCATTACAGCTTTTGGTGACTTTGACGAATAGGTTGACCGATGGGTCGATGGGTTGCCCTGGTTCATCCAAGCAGTTACAACCGAAACGTTTAATCTGTATTTCTTTGCCAAATGCTTCCATTAGCATTGTCCCATGTTCTTGCGTATCTTTTGCAGAAAACGACTTCTGTCGGGAAGGATATCAAACTCCATGATACCATGCCCTTGCTTGAAGATGGGCTTTGAATCATCACCAACCGGAATATAATATTCTCCTATCTCTTCGTAATTGCCTTTTCTGCATTCGCCCCTAATAATGCCTTCAACAAGCTCCATCTCATACAAAGTATGATGTGCATAAGGGCCTTTGCCGTCGCCACATGACTTGACAAGCAATGGCCTTCCCGAACAATGATCCAGATAGTTATCGTCAAGCAGATACACGGGAGCCGTACCTGTCCTTTTCGGATAATACACTTCCGGATGGTCGGGGCCGTCTTGCTTGTAATCGTTTCTGATGACATGTTTCAGCCCGTACTCATCTACGCTTTCTTCGTGTTCGGTGAACATCTTTTTCTCCAAAAGCTCATTGCTCATGTAACCGTTATCTTGAATCTCATCCCATAACAGTTCCAGCCCTTGCTTGAAATAGGAAAGCGGATAACGGAATGGGTCGTTCATAAAACGATTGTCACCACAATTAAACCTACCGTATGCAATTGAACTCAAATCATTCATTAAATCATAAGCGGTGGTGTAATGCCTAATGTCGTTGAGCAAAGCCGCAAGTCTCAACATTTTGGTCTTCTCCCTTCGGCTGTATATGATTTCCAATGGATTGTTTTCATCTGACGTAGAGAGGTTGTCCACCATTTCGATGAACCTGTCAAAATCCAGATAGCCGTTATTTGAAAACAATGTTGACTCATTATTCCGTATTAGCTCTTTAACCATCTTGCAAATCTCAAAACTAACGGTACCCCTTTCCCTATACGATTTGATCACATCGTCAAAATCCCGCATAAAGCTTTCCAAATCGGAATAATGATGCTGATTGTTAAGCGTCATGGCTATGTCAGCCAAGGTGCGGGCTTGGCCTTGTTGGTATAATCTGATGCTAGTGGTGCGTGTGATTCCAGGGAAAGGATCGTTAGGTCTCCTTGGCGATAGTTGCTCGATGATTTTTGTGAAAGATTCAGGCAAACAAACATTCTCTAAGGTCAGTGCGTCAACGAACAAAGGGGCGATGTCTTGGTCTTTGAAGCCAGCGATGCCACATCCTATGCGTGTGACATAGAAAAACAGCTCCGTATGATCCATGGCAAAGGCAATGAACTGGTCGACATAGGGCTGGATGGTATCGGGACCGCCTTGCATGGTTGGGATGGCATAGCTTTGTCCTTGCAAGCCGACGCCCTGTCCATAGATGGCACCAAATCTCATCTGTGCGACGCGTGCCGCACCACCGCCGTGATGCCCTTGAAGGTTGCTGCCAAAAACAAACACTTCATCCGGCTTCAATGAAGAAATGGCATCTGGCGTATATAATGGTCGCTCAATGCCTTTATAGACTCTTTGGTTTTGTGTTTGCATATTCCGTGATGCTTTCATTTACTTTGCAAATAAACGAATTTTCAGCTTATCTTGCAATATTTTTGTATAACTTTGCATCTGAAAAAACACAAAACACCACTGTTATGAATAACGAAGAAAAAATCAAGCAAGCCGCCGAAATCCTCTCCAAGGCGAAGAACATCGTGGGCTTCACCGGCGCCGGCACTTCGGCTGAGAGCGGCATCCCGCCTTTCCGTGGCGAGGGCGGCATCTGGAACCAGTACGACCCCAACTCACTCGACATCGACTTCTACTACCGCCACACCAAGGAGTCGTGGAAAATCATCCGCGAGGTGTTCTATAACTTTTTCAGCAACAAGGACATCAAACCCAATCCTGGGCACCTTGTCCTGGCCAAATGGGAGAAGGAAGGCCGCCTGAGCAGTGTCATCACCCAGAACATCGACGACCTGCACACCGTGGCAGGCAACAGCGTGGTGTATGAGTTCCACGGCAACATGTCGCGCTTCGTCTGCACCAAATGCGGTCACAAGGTCGACGCCAAGAGCCTGACACTAACCGAGGAACCGCCTCGTTGCACCCAATGCGGCGGACTGATGAAGCCCGACTTCATCTTCTTCGGCGAAGGCATCCCCGAAGACGCCTATTACGGCTCGGTGCGCGCTGCCGAAAACTGCGACGCTTTTGTCATTATCGGCACTTCGGGACAGGTCAGTCCAGCCAATATGATTCCTGGCATCGCCAAGCGCAACGGCGCCAAGATCATCGAAATCAACATGGAGCCTTCGACCTATACGAACTACATCACGGATATCTACCTCGAAGGCAAGTCGGGTGAGATCCTGCCAGCAATTGACGCCTTGATGACGCGGTGATGTATGGGGATTCGCTTCGCGAAGAAATCGTTCAAAAATCACATTCAAAATCCTCCAAAAAGGATTATTATTGATTTTTAACAACAGATTTTTGATAGATTTAACTGCGTTGAATACTGCGTATTTCTTGCCGAAGGCAATCCTAAAAGACTTCTTCGAACATCCTGCGATAGGCTTCAACCTTTTTGTCAAATGATAATGGATAGGCTCTTGAAGATGAGGGTAATCGATACAAAGATAAACCATCTTCGAGAGCCACTTTTGTGTTGGGAGAAGGAATCGTATCGACATTGAAATAAGTGCACACTTCGGTAGTGGCTTTTTCGCCTGTCGTGGCGATGGCGTGGCATTGCGGCATTTGGGCAAGCAAAGACCGAATATCGGTATGCTCGACGATTTCCAAAAAGGCGTCCGAGGCGTTGTCTTTCAGCCGTTTGACTGCCATGGCCGTGTCGAAAAAAGCGATGCCTTTTTCATTCAGAAATGCCATGATTTCATTCATCTTGAAGCTTTTGTGCTCGGCATCAACGAAATGGTTCTTGTCGCCGAACCAGATCTGCCCTTCGATGCGCCAGTGGTCATTGATGAAGTTGGGGTAGAAAAAGTCCATGCACCAACGCTTCTTCGGAGGAGGGAAACTGCCGAGGAACAAGACTTTTGCGTTGAATGGCAGAAAGGGTTGTAAAGGATGTTGTTCTATCATAAGTCTCTTTTTTACCCTGACCACCGACCCTTACCCTGACATCCTTTTGCTCTGCATTCGGTCAGGGTCTGGGTCAACGGTCAGGGTACGTTATACGCTCCAACCTTATTGATGCATAATGTGCCCTTAAACACCTTAAACCTAATTCTTAACTTATCGGCCTTAACGGTCTGGAAACGAACAAGTCGCTTGTAGCCGATGGTAGTAGTTGGTTCGTTGGTTTCAATGGGCAACCATTTATCATTAAAGTAATAGTCTAAATAGAATGAATTAACATTTTGTCCCAAAGGAATATACTCTTGCAATAGTAAGCGGTTGAAAGCTGTAGTTTGTGTAAAATCAAAGATGAGTTCAGTTTGATGGATGTTGTCTTCAGTGGCCCAGTAATGGGAGTATTCATTGTTCAACACATTTTTGGCCTTGAACCTACATCCTCTTGTGTTGCTGGCAGTCACTTTGCAACCTTTTAGCAGGTTGTTGGCATAATCTTTTTGCAATTTCTGGTACCATTGAACGGCATTGGTCGAGTCGATGCTCGGTATCCTACCTTCTTGATTCACAGGGAAATTGAGCAAGAGATTGGTATTATGGCCAACACTTTGGTAATACAAGTCCATCAACTGGTCCACGGTTTTCACTAGGCTGTCTTCATTGGCATGGTAGAACCATCCTGGACGAATGGAGACATCCACCTCGGCAGGCAACCACGCCTCACCATCACGATAGCCTTGTTGCAAGGCCTTTTCATTGTTAAGCGATTCAAAATCAGTTTTATACATACACCACTGCGTGGCGTTAGCCTTGCCTTCCTCGTTGCCAATCCAACGCAAGGTCGGGACAGTACCGCCAAAAATGCTCGCTTCGGGGCTGTATTCCCAAACGATGCTCCTCGCCTTCTCATAGTCGTAGTATTGCTCGGCAACGATGGAACGCATCTCGTCGGCGCCTCCATACCAACCTGTACCGCCATTGGCACCATCGAACCAGAACTCAAACAAGGGCCCGTAGTTACTCACAAGTTCCTCAATCTGTTTATGATAGATATCTACATAGCCCTTGTAGCCATACTCGGGTTGGTTGCGGTCCCAAGGCGAGAGATACAGTCCAAACTTCAAGCCATGCTTCTTGCAGGCCTCCGAAAGCTCGCGCACCAAATCTCCCTCCCCATTCTTATAATAGGTGTTCTTGATGCAATAGTCGGTAGTCTCAGTTGGCCAGAGGCAAAATCCGTCGTGGTGCTTTGCCGTGAGAATCACGCCTTTCATGCCGGCAGCTTTTAAGGTCAACACCCACTGTTCACAGTCCAAATTGGTGGGGTTGAAAGTAAAGGACGGCGTGTTGCCAAAGCCCCATTCCATATCGTTGAAGGTGTTCAGACCGAAATGGATAAAAGCGTATGTTTCAAGCTGTTGCCATTCCAGTTGTTGCGCGGTTGGAATGGGGCCGCTTGGCTCTGGACGGTGGGCACAAGAAGCCATCATCAGACCGCCTGTTAACAACCATGTCAGATGCCTATGATTCATTGTTTCACAAATTTACGAGTTTCACCATTCGCACGAAGCACATACATGCCCTTGGGCAAGTCGCTGATTCCGATCCTGTTCACCTCGTTTTCGAGTTGAACTGTCATCGCGACCTTACCGTTCATGTCAATGATTTCCGCTTGACCATTCGCTTGATTGACAAACACATCGACGAAATTCGTAGCCGGATTGGGACACACACGAAGCGAAGGCTCAGGCAGCACATAATCAGATTTTACTGCAACTGGAGTATCGGAATGCGCTTCAATCACGGCTTCAATCGTTCTGTTGCACACGGCGCAGAAAGGCGCATAGTTACGCATCATGCAATTGCGTTGCGGCCGATACATACCTTCAGATAAATAGCCTCCGCCCTCAAAAGCTCCAACTACATTGTTATATTGATTCGTGTTTGGTGTAGGAATAGGTGTGCCAGGCTGAACAAGGTCAGCCCATTTCGATTCAAAGTCCACCAAAGTGGTGAAGTTCGGCTCCCAAGGCTCCACATTCAAGTTATATAATAAGGCCAAAGGGTTGTCAGGCTCCTCATATTCGTCGGCCAAACCTGCAAAAGCATGGCCAAACTCATGAACAATGACACTGGAAGACGACATGTTGCCCGCCGTACTCATCGAGTAGAAATTATAAAAACCACCTCCACCATACTGACTGCTATTCACCAAAATGTAGATTTGATCGTATGGCGCATTGGCTGCTACATCCTTGACCGAGAAATAATTGCGGGTGGTGCAATAGCGATCAATATAAAAGGTGTAGAAATGCGAATTGAGGATGGTGCGCTTCCAGATATGGGAGGCTGGAATGTCAACACCACTCTCCTCGGAAGGAGCCATCACAGCACGGAAATTGAAGTCGTTGATATGGCTTGCAAACGGCTCCGCTTGGGCAAACACATTGGACAGATTTTGGCAATCCTGCAGAAATTTTTCCATTTCATCTGCGGTGTAGCCGTCTGGCAAAATCACGATGTCCACCTTGCTTTCGGGCGAGCCATTGACCAAAATGTCTTCAACAGGAAACACATAACGCTGTTCGGTGGTATTGAACATCTCATTAGGTTCATAAAGCTTTGAGAAAATCTCTTCAAACTCGCCATCGAAATTCCTGATTTCAAGGATGACATAGGCCTCATTGCGCGGCAACGGAACACTCACTGATTCTTCATAGCAGCGTTCCATCACTCGGGCTTCGTCGGTGGTTTGCCATTCTTGGAACAAGGTGTTGTAACCTCTAGAATAAATGAGCATATTGGTTTGTGCGTCAATCACTTTCACACGATTTGTGCCAAAATTAAATAGGTCAATTAGATTGACTTTTGAGCCACCAAAATACGGTTCGATAACAAAACGCTCAAACACATAATGCGAGCCTTCGGAATTGCCGCATTGGAACACATCCATACGCAATGAGCCTTCATCAAGGAAATATTGGTCGAAACTGATATCTTGCGCCCTTGTAGCCAACGAAAACGCGATGGCAAAAAGGAAAACAAAGGTCTTTTTCATCACAATAGGTTTATTTTGTTAGGAATCTGATAGTTTGAATGGGCAAAAATACAAAAATATCCGTCTGTTAATGTTGGTTGTCAATTTTTATCTCACAAATTGAAAGACATGGTTTTATGTCTAATTTACGAATGACAAAAAGGTGGCCCTAGAATAATCTCCAAGACCACCAAAAAAATTGTCACGTTTTTGTTCTTTTATTGTTTGGCGTTGTATAGTGTTTGTATTTCAGATGCCGTCAAAGCACGATTGTAACTGCGGAAGTTGTCCATCTTGCCGGAATAGTAGATCCCTTGGGAATAATGAGCCCCAATGTTGATGGTTGGTTTATTCCAATAACAATAAGAACTTCCGAAAATTTCAACGAGCATGCCATCCATGTAAACATAGACTTTCGACTTGTTGTAGGACAGGGTAACCATATGCCATTGGAAATCCAAATATTGGCTTATTGTTGCTGTTGTTGTATAAGTGCTACCTCCAGCGCCATCACCTCCACACAAGATCTTTGAGTTTTTAACACCCATATATCTATTTTCACTCGCAATAAAGCAACTATTGTTGGAACCAGTCTTAATCCATACGTTGATCGCCCATTCTGCGTTGCCCGTGGGCAAAATGCTGGGAACGGAGAGCGAAGAGGATGTCCCGTTAAACTCCATGGAATAGCCTTCGCCCGTTGGCGTGTCGGTCGAGGTTTCGCAACCCATGTTGATGGCGTTGACATTGCCATGCCAATCGTTAGCCGTGCCGTCGTCAAAGGTGTAGTAGGCCAACAGGCCTTCAGGCACCACAACGCTTCCACCGCTGCCAGCGGCTTCGGCTGAGACGGAAATTGAGGAATTGTTGGCGTTGCTACTGTTCACGTTGATGTTGGCCGAAACAGAGCCGTTGAACTTGGTACGGTCAACGGCCACGGTGACGGTGGTGCCGCTGCCTGCGTTGGTGTTGCCCGAAAGGGGCGCCACGGTCAGCCAATCCTCCGTCGGGGAAGGGATGTTCCAGTTGAGCACGGTGCCTTGCGTACCCACGTTCTTCACTTGGAAGGTGAGCGTGGTGAGTTCGGTGCCGAAGTTGAGTGAGCCATCGCTGAGTTGCAGGATGGGGCTGCCGCTGCCACTTTCTGCAGCACTGACGACCAAAGTGGTAGAGGTTCCTGCACCGCTGAAGGTGACTGAAGTAGTGACCATGCCACTAATCTTCGTGCGGTCGATGGTGGCAGTCACTTGCGTGCTGCTGCCGCCAGCCGTCACACCCGACATAAGACTGAGCGTCAGCCAGTCAACTGTGATGTTGGAGCAGACCCAGTTGAGCGAAGTGCCCGAAGGTCCTGTATTCATCACATAGAACATGAGAGTAGAAGCCGACGTGCCAAAGTCGAGTGTGGCTTCGCTGAGCGCAAGTTGCGGGCCGTAGCTTCCGGAAACACTCACGTTGATGGGCAGCACGATGCTTTGGTCGGCGCTACGCACGGTGATGTTGGCCGTGGTGCTTTGGGTGATGAGCGAACGGTCGATGTTCACTGTGATGGTGGTCTCTTGGCCGCCTTGCAGGTTGCCTGTGTTGGGCGTGACGGCAAGCCAGTTGAGGCTTTCCATGATTTCCCAACTCATCGGCGTGTTCGCGCTGGCGTTGATGATCTTGAACTGCAGTTGAGAGAAGTTGGTGCCGAAGTCGAGGTATTCCACGTTGAGGCGGAAGCCCGTGGCGGCGGGGCGCAGCTGCATGTCGCCCGAGGAGACGTTGCCAGCCGTAATGCTGATGTTCTTGGTGTTGCTCTCGAAGCCAGCTTTCACGCCTTGCACGGTGTAGTTGCCTGCTTCAAGGTTGTTGAACTCGTAGCGGCCATCACTGCCCGTCACTGCGGAGGCGCCTGTGGGACTGAGCGAGATGTTCACGCCTTGGATGGGTTCGGTAGTGTTCATGTTGGTGACGATGCCTTGAATTCGGCCTGTAGCTTTTTCCTTGGTGCAGGAGCTTAAGCCCAGTACAAGAGCGAACACAACGCTCAAGGCTAATTTCAGATATGATTTCTTCATGTTGAAATAGATTTAGTTATAGATTTAAGATTTAGTCAAATGCTCACGCTGATGGGCAATATCTTCTCCATGTCGGCGGTATGGATGGTGATGTTACCCGTGGTGTTCTGATTAATTAAGGTACGATCGATGGTCACTGTGAGGGTCACTTCCTGACCGCCTTGCAGGTTGCCCGTATTGGGCGTCACGGTGAGCCAGTTCAGGCTTTCGAAAATTTCCCAACTCATCGGCGTGGTTGTGCTGGCGTTGATAATCTTGAAAGTAAGCGTGTTGAAATGGTTGCCGAAATCCAGGTATTCTACGTTTAGATTGAAGCCCGTGGTGGCGGTGCGCATTTGCATGTCGCCCGAGGCCACGCCGTTTTCGGTCACGACAATGCTCTTCGTGTTGGTCTCGAAGCCCGTCTTCATGCCTTGCACGGTGTATTGCCCGACTTCGATGTCGTTGAATTCATAACGTCCGTCGCTTCCCGTCACGGCGGAGAGTCCGCTCGGGCTGAGCGAGATGTTCACACCTTGTAGCGGTTCGTTGGTGGTGTAGTTGGTCACGATACCTTGAATGCGACCATATTTGGTCGGGTTCGTGATGTCGTCAATTTTGTTGCACGAAGTGGTCATGCACAGCGCGAAGGCGAACACGACGCCTAAGGCCAATTTGAAACTTGTTTTCTTCATGATGTTACGTTTTTGTGTTGATAAATAGTTGTCGCAAAGGTCACCAAAATTGCCCGCATCAGCCTTTCACTCTTCCAAAAATCGGTTTGCATTGCGTAAAAAACCGCCCTTGTTTTCGTCACTGCGTAAACTTTTAGTTTGCATTGCGTAAAAATCAAGGGGATTCGCTGAATTGTCTCCCACGACGGACAAAAAACCGTACCTTTGCCGACATGAACAGCGATTCGTTCTATATATTGCTGCTAAGCTTCGTGTCTGGCATGACGCAATGTTTATTGACGTTATGTGGCATTTATATGCTATTGAAACACCGAAACTACCAGTTTCAAAGGGTATTTGCTGTTGTCTTGATCTTGCATGGTTTTGGCTTTTTCAACAACTTTGTGGTTTTAACTTGCAGTGAACAACCTTACTCCGAGTTCCTCAACACACTTTTGGTTCTCTTCGACTATGTGATTGTAGGCGGCTACATGATGTTTGACGTCTCTCTGGTATTCCCCAATCGTTACAAAACGCGTCAACTCTTGCTTTTGGTGATACCTTATTTAATTGCCATGCTCTTGTTTGCCCTCAGCCGAAGCCCCTTGGTTTTGACGGTCATGCAAATCTATACCGTGGTGGTTTCGTTAGTTTTGTTGGTGTATTTGGTTCTTTCTATCAGGAAACATACTCGACTGTTGCTCGACAATGTGGGAGACTTGGAGTTTTTTGACCTACGATGGAGCAACATTTTGATTGTCCTCTATTTCGCTTTCCAATTGTTATGGACTATTGAAAGCCTATCGCAACAGTCGTGGTTTTCAGAACCCTCTGCCGGACGCAATCTGCTTTTCGACTCCCTCTATTGCCTCATCTGCATCGGCATTGTTTTATACGTCATGCACAAACTGATACATCAGCAGGTGTTCACCCTCTTCCCTGCCGACGAATGTGAAAACGTGCCTCAAGAGTTAACCATTCCAACACCCCAACCCAATGCTGGCAAGTCCCTGATTGGCTGCGACATCGACAAGGTCATGAAGGAAAATCGGTATTATCTTGACAACACGCTGACATTGCAGAAGTTGGCCCAACATCTGGGCACCAACCGGCAGTACCTCAGCAACCATATCAATCAAGAGCTTCATACGACCTTCTACGACTACATCAACGACTTTCGTTTGGAGGATGCCAAAGCCATGTTAGATAGTCAAAACACTGAAAACCAACACTCTTTGGAAGATATTTCGGTCATGGCAGGCTTCAATTCCTACGCCACTTTCTTGCGCTCGTTCAAGAAAAAGTATGGGCAAACACCATCGCAATACCTGACGGAGAAAAAATCGTGACTAAATCAAAAATCTAAGTCACGCAATCAATTTTTTTCCTAATTTGCGCCCAAAATTAACCTTACACTATGACTATCGAAGAATTAAAATCTCTTTTTAAGCAACGCTTTGGAAATGAGGGTGTTGTCTACACTTCGCCAGGACGCATCAACCTCATTGGCGAACATACCGACTATAACGGCGGCTTCGTTTTTCCGGGCGCCATCGACTCGGGTATCTACGCCTGCATCCGCCTCAATGGCACCGACAAGGTCCGCGCCTACTCCATCGACAAGGAGGACTATTGTGAGTTTGGCATGAACGAGGAAGACCATCCTCATTTACATTGGGCCAATTACATCTTTGGCGTATGCCGCGAAATCATCAAACGAGGCTATCAACTGCAAGGTTTCGACGCCGTGTTCTACGGCAATGTGCCCATCGGGGCTGGCATGTCGTCTTCGGCAGCCTTGGAAAGCACTTTTGCCTTTGCCCTTAACGAGTTACTCAACCTTGGCATCGACAAGTTTGAGTTGGCTCGTATTGGTCAGGCCACGGAGCATAACTATGTGGGCGTGAAGTGCGGCATCATGGACCAGTTCGCCTCCCTCTTCGGCAAGGCGGGTCACCTGATGCGCCTCAACTGCGCCACGATGGAATTTGAGTATTATCCTTTCAACCCAAAGGGTTACAAGGTGGTGCTTTTGGACACTTTGGTAAAGCACGAGTTGGCTTCGTCGGCCTACAACCGACGCCGTGAGTCGTGCGAAAATGCTTGCGCCCACATCGCCAAAAAGCATCCCGAGGTGAAATACTTGAGCGATGCGACCATGGCCATGCTTAACGAGATCGACGTGGAGATTCCAGCAGAGGATTACATGCGAGCGGAATATGTCATCGGTGAGAAGCAGCGAGTCCTCGATGTATGCGATGCCTTGGAAAAAGGTGATTACGAGACCGTTGGCGACCGCATGTATGGCACCCACTACGGCATGAGCAAACTCTACGAGGTAAGCTGCGAGGAACTGGACTACCTCAACGACATCGCCAAGGAATGCGGCGTGACCGGTTCGCGTGTGATGGGTGGCGGCTTCGGCGGCTGCACCATCAACCTCGTCAAGGAAGAACTGTATGACGCCTTCATCGCCACGGCCAAACAGAAATTCGCCGCAAAATTCGGACATGAACCGAAGGTTTATGATGTTGTAATCAGCGACGGAGCCCGCAGACTGTAATTATCATGAAAAGGCCTATCGCCATAGTATTCGCGCTTTTCGTCTCTCTGAGTCTTCTGGCCCAGGAGCCGCCGCGTGAGCTTAGCGTTTGCGAAACAGGGTTCGCCTCTTGGCTGCCTCCCACCAATCCCGAGGGGCTGCTTGGCTACCGATTATGGCTTGACGATGTTGAGTTGGGTGATATCGACACGACTGAATACCAGATTGATACCGACACTTTGCAGTCAAACGAGGAATACACTTTTTCTGTAGCAGCTGTTTATACCGATACGATTTCCGAAGCCATTTCACACTATCTCCATTATTATCCCTGCTCTCATTTCTTTAGTCCACAATTCTTCAAAGGCTCCTTTGTGGACGAAAACACAGTGGAACTGACATGGACCAATTATCGCATAGAACCTTACGGATATGTGGGAGGACTTGTCACCCATTCTGGCGCAGGCTACAACAACGGCTGGCACGTGAGCGCCTTACATGACAGTTTGACGGCCTACGGTTTCAACGTGAACCGCGACGATGGCATCATGGTCATGGACAAGTTTGACACGCCCAACGGATGGTCGGCGGGCGGGGTTTATGGGTTTCGTTTCTACCTCTATCAAGATGCCACACCCATCTCAACGCTTACAGGAGTTTACATGGCCATATATGATGGCGACCCCCTAAATGGTGGACAATTGATTGCAGGCGATTTGGAAACCAATGTAAAAGGCTCCACCTACCTAAAGCACATCTACCGCACTAGCGAAGATGATTTTACCGAGGTGAACAGGCCTATAGCTTGCATTGAGGCTGATTTGGAACTCGAAGAAATACCTGCTGGAACCTATTGGTTCATAGCCACTTTCACTGGCAGCCTTAAAGGTGGCGTATATATCATCCCTCGTACAGTTATGGGGCAGACCACCACTGGCGAAGCCCGTATATATGACCCCGAAAATGGCTGGCAGCCGCTCCTTGACCCTGGAACCGGCACACAACAAGGTATGGCAATCGGTATCATTGGCCCGGGCAATGGCGGTGCATCAGCCATCAGCTATACTGATCTCTATCGCGATGGTGAACTGATTGCCCATGGTATCGACCCATACGAAGAAGGTTTCATCGACCACAACGTTCCGTACGGTATTCATAGCTACAGCATCGTGAACGTTTATGATGATCCTAATTGGTGGGAATGTCCCAATAAATCATGCCCGAAGACCATCGACGTGCGTCCCTGTTATCCACCAGAAAACTTTGAAGTAGAGACAGAGCCTCTAAATGACGAATTGATAGTCTGCCACCTCACCTGGGACAAGGAAAATGACATCCCGCAACGAGAAGACATCAGGACGTTTTATGAGATTTACCGCAAGGAAGAGTCGCAAAACAATTTCCATATCGTCGGTGTTTTACCCAAGGACGAGACACAAGATTCATTCGAATATTACGATACAGTTTCTCAAGGCACTTATTATTATAAGGTAAGCGACTACAATGTGTTTCCTACCGGCTCATGCGAGAGCAACTTCGCCAGCCACACACCACCTCGACCCGTGACCAACTTTCAATATGAAATCAAAAGCAGCAATCGGGTCCGTTTCACATGGGATTACCCAGAAAACTACACGCCAAATCTGCATCCTATCACATGGTCGGACTGCGAATACTATAGTCTCATCGGGGCAGCTACCCATATCAACTGGCCCTGTGCCCATCGTTTTGACACTGAAGATTTGCAGGATTATGTAGGCTGGCGCATCAAGGCGGTCGGATTCATGCCCACACAAGATAGGACGAATTATTCCATCAGGGTTTGGAAAGGCGAATATGAGCCGGAGCTTTGCTACGATGCCCCTGTCGGCAGCGACACGGTACTCTTTGTGATGAACGACTACGGATTGTCAGAAGATATTTATATTGAAGAAGGCAAGCAATTATGGATAGGCTTCAACACGGACGATCCCTACGGACGCTATCCTTGGGCTATTGATGATGGGCCTGCGGTAGTTGGAAAAGGCGATCTGATTTGGATGAATGATGGATTTACATCTTTGGGATATCCTTATAACTTTATTATCAGAGCCTATATTGAAGGCCCTAATGGAGAACAGAAGGTATTAGGATGGGAATCGAAACCCATGGAAAACGACCTTATTACAGCATTCAACATATACCTTAACGGACAGCTTTTCGATGTCATACATGGCGATATACACTTGGCATATGATTACAGTTGCTTTGAGGATTGGAATATGGATTTCGCTGTGACAGCGGTCTATGGCGACCAAGAGTCCGAGCCCGTTTCCGCTCATCTGTCATGGCCCGATGACGAACGTTGGTTCTGGAAAGTCATTTCACAACCTGATGGCTATGATACCGATTCCCTAGGTAATATCACCATTAGCACTACTGAAGGTATGGCTTGGCTCCTCTCGGTGGTAAACGGCTATAATTGCAACCCTGGATCCTCACTAAATAATAAGACCATAAGCATTGTCAACGACATCGACCTCTCCGATGGTCTGTGGTCTTCGCTCCATGACCCCCTTTGGAGCGGCTTTAACGCCACTATAGAAGGCAATGGTTTCACCATCAGCGGACTACATGGTGCTAATGCTTTTATTTCCCGTACTGATGGCATCGTGCGAAATTTGAACTTCTCTGACTGTGAATTCATCAATTCCAGCTCGGGGTATTTCAGCCGTGTTGGATGCATTGCCAGCCATATTTGGGAACATGCAGAAATTGACAACTGTCATGTGCAAAACTCTATTTGTGCTTCCGAAAACTATTGCGGCGGTCTTGTCGGAGAAGCGGTATGTAGTACTATTAGGAATTGCTCTTTTTCTGATGGGATTGTGACCTCGAATGGTACCTGTTGCGGCGGTTTAGTGGGTAGCGGGACAGGTGTTGTCATCGAAAACAGTTATTTCGTCGGCGACCTTATGAGGGTCTCGGGAAACTCCACATCGTTAGGCGGTATCATAGGAGAATCTAATTATGATGCTTGGAATGGAAGATGTCGCATACGCAATTGCTATTCGACATTGTTGGAATCCAATGTTCCTGAAATCGTGTCTGGAATTGTAGGTGTCAATAAAGAAAACAATATCATTACGAACTGCTACTCCATCTACCCGCAAGAGATTTGTCTTGACAATCAAGGAACGATTGAAAATTGCGCCATGTTTGATGGTAGTGGCACATCATGGACCATGTCGGAACCCGTTATGGTAGGAGGATTGCAAACAGATGACCTGCTGACTGCCCTAGACCATTGGGTGACCGACCAAACCGTACCTGACACCTATTTCCATTGGGTAGAAGACACTCAGATGACCAACTCGGGATTACCGATATTTGGCGAGCTTTACGATGGTTTGGAAGACCTTTCTAACGACTTTGGAACTATCATTTACCCCAATCCAACCACAGGCCTTTTGAGTATTACCACGGATGATTTTGGCCATGCTGAAATCTACGACCTCACAGGCCGCCTAATGAAGCAAAGCAAGCAAACCACCATAGACCTCGGAAGATTACCGCAAGGCCTCTACGTGGTGAAGATATTCGACCATTCAGGAAATAGCATTATAAGAAAAGTTATCAAACAATAAACACTATGAAACCAACCCTTTTAGTTTTAGCCGCAGGCATGGGCTCGCGTTACGGTGCCCTGAAGCAGATGGATGGCGTCGGCCCTAACAACGAAGCCATTCTCGATTATTCCATTTTCGACGCCAAGCGCGCCGGTTTCGGCAAGGTGGTCTTCGTCATCCGCGAGGACTTCGCCGAGGCCTTCAAGAAAGTCAACAACACGGAGAAATTCGGCATCCCCGTTGAATATGTCTACCAATCCCTCGACAAACTGCCGGTAGGCTTCAGCGTTCCCGAAGGTCGCGTGAAACCTTGGGGCACATGCCACGCCGTCTTGATGGCCAAGGACGTGATCCACGAGCCTTTCGCCGCCATCAACGCCGACGACTTCTACGGCAAGGAAGCCTACGAGGTACTGGCCAAGTATCTCATGGAATGTGAAGGTAAGAAAGGCGCCTACAGCATGGTAGCCTACAAACTCCGCAACACCATGTCGGACTTCGGCACGGTGAGTCGCGGCATCTGCACCGCCGACGCGGAAGGCAACCTGCAGACCATCGTAGAGCGTACCGCCATCGGTCACACCGAAGACGGCGGCGCGGCCTACACCGACGAAACGGGCTCACATCCCTTGGATATGGATTCCTTAGTTTCCATGAATTTCTTTGGCTTCACCCCTGATTTCTTCGCCTATTCAGAGAAAGGCTTTGTCGAGTTCCTGAAGGGTCCTGCCCAGACCAACATCAAAGCCGAATTCTTCATCCCGCTGATGGTCAACCAGAGCATCCACGACGGTTCAGCCAAGCTGAAGGTGCTGTCGAGCAACGCCTCCTGGTTTGGTGTCACCTACAAGGAAGACAAACCCGATGTGATGCGCAAGATCCGCGAGCTGATTGAGAAGGGCGTTTATCCCAATAGTTTATGGAATTAGGAATTATGAATGCTGAATGCTGAATTAGGGCGAAGCCCAGCATCGCATTGCGACATTCAGCATTCCGCATTCCACATTCCGAATTTGAAACAATATGAACATCGAAGTTAAAACCTGGGGCAAGACCCCTGACGGCAAAGACATCAAGCTCTACACCCTGACCAACGCCAACGGCGTGAAGGTACAATTGAGCGATATCGGTGCGGGCATCGTGAGCATTGTCACGCCCGACCGCTACGGCCACATGGAAGACATCGTCCTCGGCTATTCACACCCGTGGGATTATTTCAACGATGGCCCTTGTGCGGGCAAGACGCCTGGCCGTTTCGCCAACCGCATCGCCAATGGCCGATTCAAGATCGACGACAAGGAATACCAGCTTGAGATCAATACCGGCGACGGCAAACACCATCTCCATGGCGGCAGCATCGGTTTCGCCAACCAGAAATGGGCCAGCCGCATCAACGGCGACAGTGTGGTGTTCACCTACTTAAGCGCCGACGGCGAGGCGGGCTATCCCGCCGAGCTGGTGTCGAAGGTGTACTACACCCTCAACGACGAGAACGAGCTGAACATCCGCTTCTGTGCCTATTCCTCGGACACCACCATCGTCAATCTGACCAATCACACCTATTTTAATTTGAAAGGCGAAGGTAACGGTGACATCCTTGACCATAATCTACGGCTGAACGCTTCGCGTTTCTTACCCGCCACCAACGAGTTGATTACTACGGGTGAGATGCGACAAGTGGCCGACACGCCCATGGATTTCACCCAAGCCAAACTCATCGGTCGCGACATCAAGGAACCTTATCCAGACCTTATTAATGGCAAGGGTTACGACAGTTGCTGGGTCATCGACGGCATCGAGAAGGACAAACTCTGCCTTGCTGCCGAACTCTCGCACGAAGGCACAGGCCGCATGGTGAAGATCTACACCACACAACCTGGCGTGCAGGTCTATACCGGCAACTGGCTTTCGGGCTGTCCAAAAGGCAAGAACGGCCACATCTACGAGGACTATTCAGGCGTCGCCTTGGAGTGCCAAGCCCTCCCCGACTCGCCCAACAAACCCAACTTCCCCAGCACCTTCCTGCGCTCTGGTGAAGAATATAATGAAACGATCATCTTCAAGTTTTCAATTATTTAAATCTTTGAATATTAAATCTTTAAATCTCAAATATCAATGGAAACAACCGTTAAAAAACAGAACTACTTCATCCCGATCATTGTGATGATTCTCTTGTTCGGTATGATTTCGTTCGTCACCAACCTGGCTTCGCCCATGGGTGACATTCTGAAGAACCAGTTTAAGATCCCGAATTGGCAAGGCACCTTGGGCGTATTCGCCAACTTCATCGCCTACGCTGTGATGGGCATTCCTTCTGGTAACTTGCTCCAGAAGAAAGGCTACAAGAAGACCGCCCTCATCGCTGTCATCGTGGGCTTTATCGGTGTCGGCATCCAGACCTTGTCGGGTGTCTTTGGCAGCTTTGCCGTCTATCTCCTCGGCGCTTTCGTGGCGGGCTTCAGCATGTGCCTGCTCAACACCGTCGTCAACCCGATGCTGAACCGTTTGGGCGGTGGCGGCAACAAAGGCAACCAACTCATCCAGATCGGTGGCTCATTCAACTCATTGTGTGGCACTGCCGTCATTATCATCACAGGCTTGCTCATCCCCAGCATCGTTGATGCCAAGATTAGCGACGTCTTCCCGCTGATGTACACGGCTTTGGGCATCTTCGCCTTCGCTTTCATCGTCATCCTGCTGACCAAGATTCCGGAGAACGAACAGAAGCAAGACGCTGTGAAACAAGTGGAAAAAGGTAAGGGTCCCATGGCATTCCGCCACTTCGTACTGGGCGCTATTGCCATCTTTATCTATGTCGGTGTCGAAGTGGGCATCCCGAATGTCTTGAACAAATGGCTCCAGAATCCCGAGCTTAATGTGTTGGGCAGCGGCGTCAACGCCGAAGCCGTAGCCGGCTCGGTGGCTGCCACCTATTGGTTCTTGATGCTGATCGGCCGTCTGATCGGTGGCATCATCGGCAGCAAAGTTTCGGCCAAAGCGATGCTGACTACGGTATCTGCTATCGGCATCATTCTCACCCTGTTGGCCATGTTCGGTCCCTCCACGATGGTCAAGTTCCCCGCCTTCAATGGCGCTCATGGCTTCGGCATGGAGAACATCCCGCTCAACGCTGCCTTCTTGGTCTGCATCGGTCTCTGCACCTCGGTGATGTGGGGTGGCATCTTCAACCTCGCTGTTGAAGGTCTAGGCAAGTACACCGAAAAGGCCTCAGGTATTTTCATGGCTTTGGTCTGCGGTGGCGGCATCCTGCCCCTGCTCCAAAACGCCATCGTCGACGGTCTGGGTGGTGTCGGCTATCTCCAGAGTTACTGGGTGATTGTCGTTGGCCTCGCCTTCTTGCTCTTCTACGCCCTCTGGGGTTCGAAGAATGTCAACAAAGACATCAAGGTGGATTAAGAAGCCAATAACCTACACAAAAAAACGACCCATCATTCTGGTGGGTCGTTTTTCTTTTTCTCTGGCATCATTTCACCCTGATGCGTCGTCCGATCTTCAATTTGGCCGTCTTCTTTATGCCATTGAGACGGCATAGGGTGTTGATGGTTGTATGGTTTCGTGCGGCAATCTTGCTCAAAGTGTCGCCTTTCTTGATGACGTAATACTGAGCTTCGGTCTTGGCCACATAGGTCGGCTTTGACGGTCTGGAGTCGACGATTTTCAAGTCTGTTCTTTTCACCAAGTCGTTGTAGGCGGTGTTCATGATGGCCGTCGAGATGGTGTAGTCCTTGTTGACCTGTCGGACCGAATCGGCCAAGGAATGGGCGAACAGCCAGTCGTAGGTCTGCTCGAGATAGAAGATGCGTGCCAGCTTGGAGTGGGCCTCGCCTCTCAACTTGTCGAACAGCAAGAGACTAGTGTCGCCGCATTGCACCATTTCGTCCACCACTTTTTGCGAACAATACAAGGGAACGTCTTTGTCGGCAGTGCCATGGATGATCCACAGCGGCACCTGATTCAGTCCACACAGTCCTTTGATGGATGCACCGCCGCATAAAGCCATAGCAGCAGCCACCGTTTCGGGATAGGATGCCGTGTAATTGATGGTGCCGTAACCACCCAAACTCATTCCCAGCACATAGACCCGGTTGGTGTCGATGGCGCAATGTGTCTTCACCCAGTCGTAGACTTCGTGCACTTTGTCTGGATTCCAAGTGTTTTGCGTCTGGGGTGCCACAATCACCGCATCGATGTTACGTCCTCGTTCGATGGCATCAATGCAACCGTAACGCCGCACATTGGCCAGGTTCTTTCCGCACAAGCTCCTGCCATGCAAGAACATGACGAGCGGCTTTTCGGGAACTGTATCATTGTAATCGTCAGGCAGATAGAGCCAAAAGTCGTAGCCGTTCGGTATGGAGTCGCGGCAAGCGATTAACTGTGCAAATGAGACCGTTGGTAATGTGAGAACCAACATACTCAGTATGATAATTATTCTTTTCATAGACTATTGTAACGATAACTTGTAGGTTTTATTTCCTCTTGATCCAATAATTATTTTGTTGTCGACAATAATGGGCGATGCCTCGAAATTGGTTCCGATCTTGGCCGTAGCCACGATTTCTCCTGTTTTCCCTTTGATGAGATAGACATTGCCTAAGACATCTCCGAAAAAGACAAACATCTCGTTCTGGTCGTTATAGAAAGCCACTGGCGATGACCAGCAATAGCATTTCAGATTGATTCGGTAAATCTCGCTGCCGTCATTTTTGTCAAATGCCACGAAAATGTCTGGCGATTGCGCCGTATGCAGGCAGAACGCGCTGAAAATCATGCCTTCGCAGTCGCCTCCACCAATCAATGGCGTGACATACATGCCACCGTCGCTGGTGTTGTCGCCGAAATGAAGCTTACGGCAAGGGATGGTGTCTTCCCACACCAATTCACCCGTCAAGCCGTTGAGTTTCACAAAATAACAATAACCACTATTGCCTTGGTGGTCCACCTCGCATCCCGTGTAGACGTAAGGTATGCCGTCTTCCTCTTCCACGATGGGCGAGGCATCGGTGTCGTCGTGGTTCAAATAATGCCATACTGGACGCAGGGTGTTTAGGTTGATACACAATATGTTGCCTGCATTGTCGCCGATGTAGCCATAGTTTCGGCATACGGCCATCGACGATTCCATGCCAGGTGATTTCTTGGCTGATGTGGTGGAATAGCGCATGGTGGATTGGAGCGTGTAGCCGCCATCGCCGACATAATATTTGTATATGGTGCCGTTTTCGGCAGGACGGAACAAGAATCCGCCCGCTTCCACCGGAGACGAGTCGTAACCGCCCCAACCGCGCCAAGCCTTCGGGTCGATTCCAAAGGTGTTGATCATCTTATGCGAGAACAAGTCAAATACCTGGGTGCCAAACGTCGCTTCTTTTTTTGCGCCATGGCCGATGTAGACATGTCCGTTCAAATCCGTATTGAGGGCTGGCGTGCCTTTCAGCACATTGCCCACATTATGGCATTCCCTGCTTTTTTCACCAGTCTCAAAATCAATGAAATACACGTCTCCACAAAGGGAAGCAAGTATGATCTCCTGATTGTGAAGGTTGCGGCATGCAGGATTCGACTTGAATTGTTCAACGATACTGTCGGGCCAATTCACATATAACGCTTGGCCAGTCCAGCCCGAGCCACCTTCAAACACGCCAACCGAAGTCTTGAAGCCGTCAGTTCTCGTCGTAAACACCCAGTCCACCTTGAATTGGATGGAGTCATCGGTCAAATGACCAGAGAAATTGGGGATTCGGGAAGATGAGCCTCTGAAAGTGAAGATGCCTGGTTTGTTTTTGTAGGCATCCTCAATGCTGGCTAATGTTGAAGGCAAGGTCTTGTCTATCGTATCGATTTGCACCAAGAGTTTCTCTGCAGAAGCAAATACAGTATCAGGGAAAGGCTCAACGACGGACACTTCGGGAATGGTGTCGACGATTTCATGTTCGGGTGTTGGTTCCTCTATAGGTTGTTTGTGCTGGTCCACACATGAAAAGAACAACAAAACTGGCAATAAGTATAGAAGGATTCGTTTCATTTTTCAATCTGGGAAAAGAAGCGGCAAAAGTAAGAAGAATTTTTGTAATTTTGCCATCTTTAAGAATAGGAAGGTCTGATGTTTAAAAAAATACTTGGTACGGGTGCGGCAAGAGCGGTCAATGTGCTGACACAGTTGGCCACCCTCATTATGGGCACCAAGTGTCTTGGTGCAGCGGAATGGGGCAAGGCTTTCATCGCACAGACCGACATCACCTTCTTATTAATAGGCATCGAACTGATAGCTGGCAGTGGTCTGGTCTACTTCGCCCCACGAAAGAAGCTCGCCACACTGATGAAGATCTCGTATGGTTGGATTGGTGTCGTAATGCTTTTTTATGCCTTGCTGTTCTCTGCATTGCATTTCTTCCCAGTTTTTTTCCATACCATTGTGCCCGAAGGATATGCCTGGCTCGTGCTGCTGATGACCTTCGTCTATAGCCTACACGAATTCAACCTCAACCATTTTCTAGGAAAAGAGAAAGTGTCGACTTATAATTGGCTGTTTATCATACAGATACTTACACAAGTCACGATGATGGCCGTATTGATTTTCGCTTTGGATTTGAGGACGGCAAAAGCTCTGCTCTACTCTCAACTAAGTGGTTATAGTTTGGCTACTCTCATTGGATGGATCCTGCTCTTCCCCACCTTGAAGCACGAAGGTAAAGACCCTTTGAAAGACAGTCTGAAGGCAATGCTGCACTATGGTGCTTTCATGCAGCTTTCCACTTTGGTCAGTACGCTGAACAAACGCTTGAGCCTGTATCTGTTGAACATCCACTGCGACGAGAGGTCCATCGGCGTCTATGCCTCTGGCACTCAAGTCACAGAAGGTGTGAATATCGTGAGCCAAAGCATCGGTCTGGTGGAATTCTCTGCTTTGAGCAACACCGAAAACAAGCAGCGTGCGTCCCAACTCACCTTGCGTTTCATGAAACTCTCTGTCCTGCTGACATTCACCGCCATGTTGGTGATCTGTCTGCTGCCCTCAACGTTTTTCGAGTGGCTGTTTTCGGGTGAATTTGCCGATGTTCGTCCTGTCATCTTGCTGATGGCACCTGGTATTGTGTTTTTCTCTGCGCACACCGTTTTGTCGAACTATTTCTCTGGCATGGGCAAACCGAAATACAATCTATTTGCATCGCTTATCGGACTCAGTGTCACACTGATATCAGCATTTATTTTAATCTCTACTTTAGGTATATTAGGCGCAGCCATCACCACCACGCTGACTTACACGGCATTGTTTGTCTATCAATGGATTGTGTTCCACAAACAAACTGGAAGCCGATTGGTGCAGCTGATTCCCAATAAAGAAGATTGGGGATGGGTGAAAACCACAATGAAGAGTTTATTCTGACGAAATTTTTCGTAAATTTGCGCCCAAATCATTTTTTATGAGCGAAATCAACGAAGACGATATTTTCACGCAAGATAGCGACCCTATTCCTACCACTGAAAACTATAACGACGACAGCATTGTCCACCTTGAGGACATGGAGCACATCCGTCGCCGCCCGGGTATGTATATCGGCAAACTCGGTGACGGCGCCTCGCAGGACGACGGTATATATGTGCTCATCAAAGAGGTGATCGACAACTCCATCGACGAGTTCACCTCCGGCTTCGGCAAGAAGATCGAGGTGACAGTCGACAAGGCCGCCAAGAAAGTCAGCATACGTGACTATGGCCGTGGCATCCCGCTGGGCAAGCTGAAAGAAGCCGTCTCACAACTGAATACGGGTGCCAAATACGACAGCAAGGTGTTCCAGAAGTCGGTCGGCTTGAATGGCGTGGGTACAAAAGCCGTCAATGCGCTTTCATCCTATTTCAAGGTGCAGTCTGTCCGCGAGGGTAAGACAAGGATTGTTGAGTTTGCACAGGGAAAGTTGATTAATGATTCGGGGATCATAGAGGTCGGCCCTTCGACGGGCTCAGGGGCCTTGGATACTGGAACTTTAACAGAGTTCATCCCGGATTCTGCGCTTTTCGGTAACTTTCACTATGTGGATGAATACATCGAGAAGCGCGTGTGGAACTATGCCTACCTCAATCGTGGCTTGAGCCTGATCTACAACGACAAACGCTATTATTCCAAGAATGGCCTCCTCGACCTCTTGCAGAACAACATGGAAGGCGAAGGCCTCTACCCCATCATACACATCAAGGACGGCGACTTTGAAGCCGCTTTCACTCACGTGAACGGGCAGTCGAGTGACTACTTCTATTCCTTTGTCAACGGACAGCATACCACCGAAGGCGGCACACACCAGTCCGCTTTCCGCGAGGGTTATGCCCGCGTGGTGCGCGAGTTCTACCAAAAGGAATACGAGCCTGCCGACATCCGCCAAGGCCTGATTTGTGCCTTGTGCGTCCGCATCCAAGAGCCTGTGTTTGAGGCACAGACCAAGACCAAACTCGGCTCCACTCACCTTGCGCCTAACAATCCCGATGGCACCAACGACAGCCCTTTCCTCAAGACCTACGTCTTCGATATCCTGAAGCGCCACCTGGATAACTACCTGCACAAGAATCCCGAAACGGTGAGCGTATTGCAGGCAAAAATCCAAGCCAACGAGAAGGAACGCAAGGAGATTGCTGGCATAAAGAAAGCTGCCCGAGAGAGTGCAAAGAAAGTCAGCCTCAACAACCGCAAGCTCCGCGACTGCCGCATCCATCTCAACACCAACCACGAGAAACGCTTAGAAAGCACCATCTTCATCACCGAGGGTGACTCAGCTTCGGGAAGCATCACCAAGAGCCGCGATGTGCAGACCCAAGCTGTGTTCAGCCTGCGTGGCAAGCCTCTCAACTGCTTGGGCATGACCAAGAAAGTGTGTTACGAGAACGAAGAGTTTAACCTTCTGCAAGCCGCCTTGAACATCGACGAGGACATCGAGAACCTGCGCTACAACAACATCGTCATCGCCACCGATGCCGATGTCGATGGCATGCACATCCGCCTGCTGATGCTCACTTTCTTCCTCCAGTTCTATCCCGACCTGGTGCGCAACGGCCATGTTTATATCCTGCAAACGCCTTTGTTCCGCGTGCGCAACAAGAAGGAGACCTACTACTGCTATAGCGACGAAGAACGCATCACCGCCAAGGAGAAATGTGGCAAGCAGGCCGAGATCACCCGCTTCAAAGGCTTGGGCGAAATCTCACCTGACGAGTTCCGTGGTTTCATCGGCCCCAACATGAGGCTTGAGCCGGTCATCCTGCGCTACGACTTCGGCATCAAGGAGCTGCTGGAATACTACATGGGCAAAAATACCATGGAGCGACAACGCTTCATCATCGACAATCTGCGGATTGAGGATGATTCTAACATGGACAAGATTTGATGTTTTATCAGTTACCGAGTTTTTCTCGATAACTGGTAAATTCCATTAGAGTGGTTATTTCCATTTTGAAAGCAATTAAAATACTGCTTGGTTATTGAAATCTGTTTCAATTATATGGATCAACAATATGATTATCTATGATGGTTGCAGTATTCGATACTATCAAAAATGCTTTTCTATATTTTTTCTTATCCACATAATCATCAAACATTGATTGATCAAAATCCGTCTTTTTCCTTGGAAAAGATGCAATGAAATATATAGTATTAGATATACCGACTTGATTTCTGAAGACATCAAACATTGAATCCATTTTTTCTGCTATATTTTTCTTATAATTCGATACTTTATCTTTTGTACAATCCTTAATCTCCAGTATTAAGAACCAACTTCTACCATCATTATGAGTAGGAAAAACGCAGCATTCACCTTGTTTAAGAACAATTCCATCCTCATCCGTGAACTGTTGTGTGTCAAAAACACTATATTCAATTGATTGTTTGTATGAATTATTCAAAACAAAACACGGCATATCTTTACTAGAATCAGAAGGCGTTTTCGGTTGTTCTTCAAAAAACTCCACACCTCGTGCATTTCTTGTCCGCTTTGAAAAATCTGCTACAAATATTTTTTCCGACTTTGTTGATACAAATACCGATTCCGAATAGACCTTTAGAATTTTACTCTTCATCCTCAAAATAGTTTAAAAGTGACATGTATTCGGCAGAATTCTCTTTGTATGCTTTATTCAAATAGTTGTCTTCTACAATACCATCTTTGTCTTGTATTCTTCTAATTTCTCCTTTTTCAATTTCCCAAATAGACACTTCTTTTGGGTCTATCCAGGCGTGATGAGAAGCAAAACTATTTTTGTCTTCTTCTGGAATATTATTCTTAACTAACCCACCCATCATACAATTGTTTAGTGAAAATAGAATGTATGGGCTATGCGTAGTAAGAACCAATTGATGGTCTCTTTCGTCCGAATTTAATAGGGATAACATATAATACATCAATTCCTGTTGGGTGTTGGGGAAAAGGTTTAATTCAGGTTCTTCAATAATGACCTTAGAATAACAATAATTCGCAACATAGCCAATGGTCTTAATTAATTCATTCTGAGACAGGTCTGTGTACTTTTCTAACTCCGCTAATTCCATCTTAAGTTGCTCAACTTCACCTTTTAATTGTACCGGCATATCATCTTCTTTGTATGATAGCTTTGCCAACCTATCTTTTGCTTCATTAACTTTTATTCTAGTATCTTTAATCTGATTTATTATTTTTTCAATACCATCTCGTATTTCCTTGTCAAAGTGCTCAACTTTCGAATCAATGTTTATTTTTTCAAAAGGAGATTTTAACCTATCTTTTAAATAAACCCCATTTAGACAATAATCAAACACTATGAGTAAAGGAGTTACTGATATCAACCCACTCGATGAATGTTGTAACCTGATTTCTTTATCCTTTTCAATTATCAAATGGTCTGTATCATCTTCTTGGGAATAATAGTATCGGATACTTCCCAATGTCTGTAATGGCAATGCAAACAGTGAATCCTTTTTCTTCTCTCTTTTTGCTTCAAACCAATCATAGAGAAAACCAAGAATATTATTATTAGTTTTGTTGTATTCCCCAATTCCAGAAATAGCAACCACATTCCTTTCTGCTGGAATATACTCAATCTTCTCGTTTTTAAAAATATTATCAAAATCAACAATTGCCGTTTTTTTCACATCCTTCTTATCACTTCCATTAAAAACAATATGACAATTCTTACTTTGGTATTCGATATAAGAATCATCGTTAAAGTAGGTGTCTTCTAAATTGTGGAATTCCAATAATTCACTATAAAAATCTTTCAGCGATTTCGATTCAAGAATATAATTCTTTTCATACCATGAGCAGTAACTAATAATCTTCGCAATAGTGCTCTTTCCACTGCTTTGGGGACCCATGAAAACATTGACTTTATTCAGATCAAATTCCACATTCTTGATCGGGCCGACATTCTTGATGGTAATATGTGTCATAGTTTCAATTCTCTGTTTTATTTAAAACAACAATGTATGTATTAATATTTTGCCATTCGAAGGAGTTGGTATCTCAAAGATTGAATCATATAAGATTCTATTTTGTTTGAATGAGCAAAAATAGCAAAAAGATTTCATTGTTTTTACAAAAGTAAAACATTATTCCTATTTTTGCACCAATAAACCACCAAACAAAAAATAGATGATTTAAAAACAAGATAAAACTAACAATATTATAAACCATAGCGTTTGCCATTTGTTTGAGTAACACTGAAACGTAGGAAATTTCAAAATTACACCGAAAACAGATTGTAAACACCCACCGCGTGGGCGTTTTGTCTGTGTAATTCGGTTTCCTACGGCCGCAGTGTTTGGGCAAAATTGCCCACGCACTATGTTCGTAGGAGACAAATTGCCAAACGCAACAAACAATTAGCGTATGGCAAAAGCAGTCAAACAGCACGGACGGGTTTATACGCCGGATTATTTAGTCAAACTTATCCTTGACTTTGGAGGATATAACGGCAATCGCATACTCAAGAAACACACCATAGACAATAGTTGTGGAGATGGTGCTTTCCTAAAAGAAATCGTAAAACGGTATTGCTCTTCATTCCTCGCACAAAACAATAATTTATCCACTCTAAAGCAAGAGTTGGAAGCATATATTCACGGTATTGAATTAGATGCTGATGAATGCAAGGCTTGCATTCTGAATTTGAATACTACAGCATTGGAATTTGGACTTTCTGATGTTCAGTGGGACATTACTAATGCCGATACTTTGACAATTGATAGATTCAACGGAAAGATGGATTTCGTTTTCGGCAATCCTCCATATGTTAGAGTCCACAATCTCGAAGATAGTTATGATTCGGTTAAGAAATTCCGATTTGCTGAACAAGGTATGACAGATTTGTTCATTGTTTTCTTTGAGATTGGATTCAATATGCTTTCAAAAGATGGATTGATGTGCCTGATTACACCAAGTTCATGGTTAAGCAGTAAAGCAGGTAACCATCTTCGGAAATACATAGATCACTACAAGAATCTAACAGGAGTCATTGATTTAGAACACTTCCAACCTTTTGAAGCCACAACATACACACTGATTTCAAGGTTCCAAAACGACCATACTTTCGACAAAATTGAATACTGCAATTTCGATGAAGTAAACTTAACCAGCCGTTTTCTATGCAGTCTTTCTCTTAATGAAATAAACATCGGGAATTGCTTTTATTTAGCAAGTGGAGAGAAACTTGCCGAATTAAAATCCATTAAAACGGGGCATTCGTATCCTTATACTTCGGTGAAAAATGGTTTTGCGACATTGGCAGACAAGGTTTTTATCGGAGATTTTGATTTCGACGAAGGAACAATAGAAATTCTCAAAGCCTCAACAGGGAAATGGAGTAAATGCATTTATCCTTATGACAATATGGGAAAACCTTTACCATTGGATATTTTTAAGGAAACTCAAGATGCATACCATCATCTCTTGGAAAATGCTGAAAAACTAACAAAAGGCAGAGATATTGAAAGCGACCAATACTGGTATCTGTTCGGCAGGACACAGGCTTTGAAAGATGTTTCAAAAATGAAATACGCTATCAATACAATTATCAAAGATAGAAAAAGCATTAAACTTGAAAAAGTACCAAAAGGGAAAGGTTTGTATAGCGGATTATACATCATGACAGATATTGAGTTTGAAGAAATACAAGAACTCATATACTCAAATGATTTCATCGATTACATCAAACTTTTGAAAAACTACAAAAGCGGCGGTTATTACACCTTCGCTTCAAAAGATTTAGAACAATACCTGAACTATAAATTAAGTGAAAAATATGGACAATCAAGAATTTCTGACAGTAGTAGGAAACTCTTTTAAGAAGTTTCTTGAAACAGGATCGCGTAGCAATGAAAAACTTAAAATCCTGCATGGTGCAATAGCAAAAGATCTGAAAGAACGACTTGGCGTTGGTTATTCCGTCTGCTCTTTAGGAATAGGAGACGGAAAAGAGGAAAAACTCGACGGACGCTATATTGACAAAGTAGTTGACATTACAATCAAACACAGACAAAAATCAGTTGCTGGAATTGGAGTGAAATTCGTAATGCAAAATTACTCACAAAACTCCAACAACTATTTTGAAAATATGTTGGGAGAAACAGCCAATATTCGTTGTGCTAACATTCCTTATTTTCAAATCTTTATTATCCCAGAGAAACTGCCCTATTATAACAAGCAAGGTTTAATACAAAAATGGGAAGAATTTACCATTCACAATGCGACAAAGTATCTCACGCTTTCAGAAGACAATATCCAAACCTCAATTCATACCCCTACCAAAACTTTGCTTTTTGTTATTCACCTGCCTGAAATCAGTCAACCCATTGTTGACAAAACCGACTATGTTCATTTTTACGAGAGTCAGACTGATTTTATGGTTAGTGAATCGAACACTTAATACGGAAATTTTTCCTCTGCCGTCGTATACAACGACTATGAAGATTTCATTGAAAAAGTAGTGCACTATATCCACTTTATATAAAATGCGAATATAGGTTTCTCATTATTGTTTTTATTATCGATAAAGCCATAATAAGATACATAATATAACAAGGATTTAAAGAACCTTACATATTACCATTCGGCGTTTTGGCAAAAAATCATTCGGCGAGTTGGCGAAGTTTTTTGAAATGCAAAAGAATAATTCACCCATTCCACCAAATTATCGTACTTTTGTCCCTCAAATAAAATGGACTGCTTCGCCCCTCGCAGTGACGCGAAGCGACAAAAAACTGAGTCCAAATCTTTGAATTTTGAATCTTTGAAGTTTAAATCTTTGAATTTTGAATCTTTAAATCTTAAATCCTTAATAATGAAAAAACTCACCTTATTAGTTATGGGCACAATCACCCTCTTCGGCTGCAACCAACAGCCGCAACGCTATTCCGTCAAGGCTTACCCCGAGACGCGAAAAGACACCACCGTCGTTGACGACTACTTCGGCACGAAGGTCGCCGACCCGTACCGCTGGCTCGAAAACGACACCTCCGCTGAGACCGCGAAATGGGTCAAGGAACAGAACGAAGTCACGCAAGACTATCTGAGTCACATCCCCTTCCGCAGCGCCCTCAAGGACCGCCTCACGCAACTCGTGGACTACGAACGCTATGGCATGCCTTCGAAGAAACACGGCCGCTACATCTACTCGAAGAACGATGGCCTCCAAAATCAAAGCGTCATCTACATGCAGGAGACACTCGACGGCGATCCTACCGTCTTGTTAGACCCTAACGCCCTCTCCGATGACGGCACCGTTTCATTGGGCGGCATCAGCTTCTCCAACGACGGCAAATACATGGCCTACACCATCCAACGCAGCGGCTCCGACTGGGTTGAAATCTACGTGAAGGACATGGCCACCCTCGAACTCCTCTCCGACCACATCGAATGGGCCAAGTTCACCGGTGCCTCGTGGTACAAGGACGGCTTCTTCTATGCCGCCTACGACCGCCCAGAAGCCGGCAAGGAGTTCAGCAACGTGAACGAGAACCATAAAATCTACTACCACAAACTCGGCACGCCACAGGAGCAAGACGAACTCTTCTACTCCAACCCTGCCCAGCCACGCTATTTCCACCAGGTGGACTTGACCGAGGATGAGCATTACATGTTCCTCTTCGAGAGCGGCCAAGGCGCGGGCAGCACGCTGTGGATCCGTGACATGCAAGACGCGATGGGCAAGTTCGTGCAAATCGCTGACGACATGGACTACCAGTACGGTCCCATTGATGTCATCAACGACACGCTGTATATCTTCACCAACTACAACGCGCCCAAGGGCCGCATTTGCCGCGTGCCGGCCAAGACCCCACAGATGGAGAACTGGGTCGACGTGATTCCCGAAAGCGACAATGTCATTGCTGGCATCAGCCTTGCCAAGGGCAAGATGATCGTCACCTACGACAAGGACGCCGCCAACCACGCCTACGTCTACACCATGGACGGCCAACAACTCCACGAGATTGCCCTGCCGACCTACGGTGCCGTCGGTTTCAGCAGCAAATACGAGGAGCCTGAGGTATTCTACGCCTTCACCTCTTTCGCCTTCCCGACCACCATTTACCAATACAACATTGACGACAACACTTCCACCGTGTTCCGTGCTCCTGCCATCGACTTCAAGTCGGACGAATATGTCACCGAGCAGGTCTTCGTCACCTCGAAGGACGGCACCAAGGTCCCGATGTTCCTGACTTACAAGAAAGGATTACAGAAAGACGGCACCAATCCGACCTTCCTGTATGGTTACGGGGGCTTCAACATCACCCTCAACCCGGGCTTCAGCACCTCGCGTCTGCCTTTCATAGAGAATGGCGGCATCTATGCTCAGATGAACCTCCGCGGTGGCAACGAATACGGTGAGGAATGGCATATCGCCGGCACCAAGTTGCAGAAGCAGAACGTTTTCGACGACTGCATTGCCTGTGCCGAATACCTTATTAATAACAAATACACCTCTCCGAAGTACTTGGCTCTGAATGGTGGCTCCAACGGTGGTCTGCTCGTCGGTGCTGTCGTCAACCAGCGCCCTGACCTCTTTGCCGTGGCCGTGCCGCAAGTCGGCGTGATGGACATGTTGCGCTATCACCTCTTCACCATCGGCTGGAACTGGGCCAGCGACTACGGCACCAGCGAGGATGACGAGGCCATGTTCAAGGCATTGTATGCCTACTCTCCGCTGCACACCATCAAGAGCGGTGAAGATGTGCACTATCCCGCCATTATGGTCACCACGGCCGACCACGACGACCGCGTGGTACCCGCCCACTCGTTCAAGTATGCGGCCACCTTGCAGGCTGCCCAGACCGGCGACCAGCCCAAGATCATCCGTATCGACACCAAAGCCGGTCACGGTGGTGGCAAGCCGATTTCCAAAGTCCTTGAGGAGCAGGCTGATATTTATTCGTTTATCCTTTATAACATGGGATTGAGTTATCCGAAGGAGGCGAAATAATCGCTGGACTTAAACACTTAAATCGCCCGTTGGATCTTTTTCCAATGGGCGATTTTGATTATTTTCCTACTTTTGCTCCAAATTTATAACCAATGAAAAGACTCCTGACCACGATAATCCTATTCTTTGGCATTGTATCTATGTACGCCCAAGAAATCACCTTGTGGAAAAAAGTCAACCATTTCTTGACCAAGCCCGCCGTGGTCGATACGACACGCATCTATCAGCCGAGCCCTTGTTTCTCATTAGGCTTGTTCACCACAGGACAAAAAGCTGGTTTTGACGTGGATGTCAACTTTATGATAGATTACACTGATAATGAAAGGCTGACAGGCTTGTCGCAATACAGCCTTTCCGAAAATCTCTGCAAGAAAATAGGCCTTGAAGTGGGCTATGGCAATGTCGCATTGGGTTACAGTTTGGAAGTGGGACCTCGGAGCGCTTGGAAAAAGAGTGCCTTGGGCTTAGGCATCATGGGCAAGTCGTGGGGTGCGAAGTTCAATTATAGCAAAATCTCCAATCCTTTCATTTCTTCCATGACCATTGGGCAAGAGAGTGACGACGACTATTTTCACGACGAAATCATCACCGAAGAGGCTGCCATTTTGAAGAATTTTACTGCTGACGGTTACTACGTTTTCAACAACATGCGTTTCGCCTACCCTGCCGCCTATAAGATTGGTCTCATACAACGCCATACGGCAGGCTCATGGATGCTGACGGCACGCTATATGCAAGGCAGCCTGTACAACTCCCCTGAGGCCTCATGGGACACCTACAATATGCTGGATTGCTTCTCCACCATGCAGGCTTCAATTGGTGGCGGCTATTCTGTCAACTTCGTGCCTTGGCACAAGGATCCTACAGGTCCTCGCGACGAAGGCCTGCGCAATCTCACCATTAATTTGACGGCTATGCCGGTGATAACTCTGGTCAACTACCTGAAAACCACTTCTTACCAATATGACCTTGATGTTGAATCGGGCGACTTTCATAAAACAGGCGAAAAGGTATCGAAGATTTGGTGTTATCCCATGCCCAACTATATCGGAAGTGCCGCCATTAGCCTTACTATGTGGCGCTTCTTCTTCTCCACCCAGTTCACCTACAACCGTTTTTATTTCCGCAGCCGCGACGCCTTCGATGCCAGCCAAATGGAAGTCCCAGATTATGTGGACGACCTCGGTTTTAGAGGCATTTTCCACGATTGGATGCTCAAAGGAATCTTGGTTTATAGGTTCTAAAACAATTGTTTAGCGCATTTACCAACAATATTTCACCGCATACCAAATGGCCACAAACTGTTCGATGGTAACGTCGCCGGAAAGATTGAAATCGACGTCGCCTGAATAGCTAGAGTTGTTCTTGTACACTTTGTTGCCTTTCTTGTTGGCAATAATGTCACCCGAATAGCTCGAATTCTCTTTGTAGATTTTACCTTCCCGAATGGTGAAAACCACATCTCCTGAATAGGACGAAGATCCCTGGTAAACCTTGCCGTTTCTGATGGTATAAAGGATGTCGCCGCTGTAGGAGGAATTGCCACGGTATACCTTGTTGTCATCAACATGGCAGAGCACATCGCCCGAATAGGATGAATTGCCTCGATACACTTTGTCTCCCTTCAAATTGCAGATCACATCGCCGCTATAGGAGGAGTTGTTTTTATACACTTTCACCTGCGCGAAGCCACTGACAAAGGCAAAGCAGAACAACAAGGTCATCATGGTTCTTTGAATAGGGGTTTTCATGGTGTTCAAATTGATGTTTACCCTGCAAAAATAGGTAATACTTTATTATCTCGCCACTATTTGCCTATTCCATCGACAGTTCCTCATACGAATAGGTAACCCTCTCCCCCACATTGACGACCAGATAACTCGGCGTCACCTTGCCATCGTTGAGGTTGTCGGTCATGAGGTACTGCACACCGCCAAACTGACGTTGCTCGCGCATGTGGAAATGACCCATAATGACCATCTCCACATTGTTGTTACTCATCAAGTCCATGAAGGCATACTGCTCATCTTGTGGCAGGTTGGCAGCAGGTGTGGTGGTGTAGTTGTATGATGTGCGGAACAACCAGTTGTGACTGACGACGAAGCAGTGACGGTAGTCGTCGCGATGCGAAAGCTTCTCCTCCAGCCATTCTAGCTGACGCTTGCCATGGGTGCCGTTGCCCGAATCCAGGAAGATGAACAAATCTTGGTAACCGCCAACGGTTTTCACGGTCACTGTGTAAGTCGAGGTGTGGAAATACTGCTTGAAGAAAGGAGTGCAGTCGAAATACACATCGTGGTTGCCCATGACCAAGAAACACGGGTCGTCTTTTGCTTGAGTCTTTGGATCAAACTGAAGCGCATCGTTGGTCATTCTGAAACCGGCCTCTCCGCTCTCGTTGACCATATCACCGGCGTGGATGGCAAAGATGGCCTTCGGGTCGTTGCGCTCGGCCGTGATATATTTGTAGAGGCGATCGTTCTCGCCTTGCGGCACGATGCTGTCGCGCTCGGAATAGTGCGAGTCGGAGCAGGAATAGACATGATACTCGTCGGGAGCGTTCTCGATGATGGGTTCGCCGTTTTGGGCGTTGTAGTCGAGCCAATCGGCCACGCGTTCTTCAGTGTCGCTACGGTTGATGACCATGCCTGCGACGTCAAGACGGTTGCAGTTTGTTGCAAAGATTACTAAAGATGCAGCACATATTATTAAAAGATGGATCTTCTTCATTTTTGTCAAGAATTAGAGAATTTGGAGATTTGTTGAAGTCAATTTGATGAATTAGAGATAAAATCGCTGGCGATTTTAGGGTTTCCAGATGAGACCGACATTGCCAAACCAGCCGTTGTATTGCGACGAGAGGTTGAGCACGCCGCACGGATGCAGTCCGAACTCCGATGTCAGACGCATGCCATTGCCGAAGTCGTAATAGCCGTTCACGCTATAGAAAAATAAAGTGAAGCGCTCGATGACGAAGTCCCTGTAATTTGAGATGCGAGCACCCACATTCCACGGATGTTCCTGGTCAAACAGGTTGCCTTCAACGCAGAAAGTGACGTTCATTGGTTCGAAGGTCACATCCATGCCGCCGTTCTTGCGCAATGGTATCGGAGCGATGTAGCGGTTGGTCAAGCCCAACTGGAAGTTGAAATGCCGGTTGCGCCAACCCAAGTCGAACACGCCATTGAATTCCTGCAGGTTGTAATTGGGGAACAAACGGTACAAATAACGGTTCTCCAAATAGAGCATGCCGCATTCTGCTTTCAGCAGATTGACTTGATACTGCAAATTCAAGGAATAACGGCTCAAGGTCGTGGCTTGAAAACCTAACCCGATGTTGAAGTTATCGGTCAAGCGATAGTCGCCTTTCAAAGCCAAGGCAGCACTACTGCCTGAGGTACGCGTGTAGTCGTATTCGCCGTGGGTTTGAAGTGTCCACTGTGCCTTTACGGAAAACGCCAAAAGCATCAGTGCTAATAAGAAAAATGTTTTTTTCATAATTGAATAATTGAGGCCGCAAAGGTAGAAAAAATAGAGATTGGTTGATTTTCGTTTTCATCTTTTGAATAATCCTCTATTTTTGCATTTTCTTTTTTTTCAACCTTTAAGCCTTATGAAAAACAACCTAAAGTTTTTATCTATTTTATTCATTATCAGTTTTTTAAGAATTAATCTATTTGCCCAATACGGTCCTCAATTCGACAATCGTGGCTTCGAGCAATGGACCAATCGCGTCAGTGAGCCCACGCATTGGCACTCGAGTGGAACGGCAGATGGTGATTATTCGGGTTTCCTTCCTGATGACCTCATTGAGTCTTCTACTCAAACCCGTCCAGGTTCAACAGGGTCAAAAAGCGTTCGACTCGTCCCAAAAGAGGTAGGCTTTCTGTTTTGGACCTACACTGCAAACGGCAACCTGACCAATGGTCGCATGAATGCAGGCAGCACTTCCACTACAGGCGAGGAAAACTACAATGGCACGCGACGTGATGAGAGTGGATTCAATACCCCCATTAACCAGCTCCCCGACTCTCTTTCCATTTGGGTGTGTTTTCGCAGCCAAAGTTCAACCCAAAATGCACAAGTGAAGGCTGTCATCCATGGCAATGCCGACTATGAGATTAGAGCTAATGGCACAGAGAGTCCTTCCAACATGCATGTGGCCACGGCAGGACAGACGTTTACCCGCACTTCGGCTAATGGCGGAGCCTACAATTGGCGCAGGTTAAGCATTCCTTTCCAAAACAATGGTCCTTGCACCGACGTGCGATACATCCTCTTTTCAGCCACTACCAATGTGGTTCCTGGAGAAGGCAGTACCAACGACGATATGTTTGTCGACGATGTGTTGCTTATCTACAATCCAAGCCTCAACATGGGTCAGTTGGCCTCTAGCAGTTTCTCTCCTGGCGCTACTATCACCATTCCCTTCACTCTGACGGGTACTATGTCGCCCGACAATCTCAACAAAGCAGCCAACCAAGTCATCGCACAACTCTCCGATGCCTATGGAAACTTCACGTCTCCTACTGAATTAGGACGTGTCACCACTAACACCAGCGGAAGCATCACTGCACAAATCCCCAATGTCACAACAGGTAATGGCTATCGCATCCGCGTCGTTTCCACAAACTATCCCATGGTGGGCGGAAACATCCAACAGGTTTCCATCATGCCCACTGCCTTTACCATCACAGCTACCGCCGATCCTACGGGTGCCGGTAACGTAACTGGAAGCGGCAGCTATAACCAAGGCGAGACCTGCACATTGACCGCTACCGCCAACAATGGTTATACTTTTGTGAACTGGACAAAGGACGGCACACAGGTGTCGACCAACCCGACCTATAGCTTCACCGTGACCGAATCTGCGACCTATATTGCACATTTCTCGGCCAACAGTTACACCATTGACTTGACGGCCAGTCCGGCTAACGGAGGCACCGTTACAGGCGGCGGCACTTATAACTACGGACAAAGCTGTACGGTCTCAGCCACTGCCGCAACAGGTTACACCTTTGAGTATTGGAGAGAAAACGGCAATTATGTGACCTCGCAAGCCAACTACACCTTTACCGTGACAGGCGACCGTAACCTGGAGGCTCGTTTTTCCAGCCAAAACTTCGAGATTACCGCCACTGCGGACCCGACTGCTGGTGGAACCATCAGCGGAGGCGGTTCCTATCAATACGGTAGCACCTGCACTTTGACCGCTAACGCCAATAATGGTTATACTTTTGTGAACTGGACAAAAGACGGCACCCAGGTGTCGACCAACCCGAGCTATAGCTTCACTGTGACCGAATCGGCAAATTATGTTGCACATTTCTCGGCTAACAGTTACACCGTTGAGGTGACGGCCAGTCCGACCAACGGAGGCACTGTAACAGGCGGCGGCACTTATAACTACGGACAAAGCTGTACGGTCTCAGCTACTGCCGCAACAGGTTACACCTTTGAATATTGGAGAGAAAACGGCAATTATGTGACCTCGCAAGCCAATTACACCTTTACCGTTACGGGCGACCGCAACCTTGAGGCTCGTTTCTCACCCCAAACGTATTCCATCACTGCACATGCCGACCCCACTGAAGGTGGTGTCGTTACAGGTGATGGAAGCTATCACTACGGCGAGACCTGCACTTTGACTGCTACCGCTAACACGGGCTACACCTTTGTCAATTGGACCAAGGACGGCACCCAAGTGTCGACCAACCCAAGCTATAGCTTCACTGTGAACGAAACGGCTGATTATGTCGCCCATTTTTCTGTAAACACCTACACTGTCAGTGTTACCGCTAACCCGAGTAATGGAGGCACCGTTACAGGCGGCGGTACATATAACTACGGACAAAGTTGTAGCATTCACGCCACGGCCAATACGGGTTATACCTTTATTAATTGGACGGAGAACGGCAATCAGGTGTCGTCACAGGCCGACTACACCTTCACCGTTGAAAGCAATCGTAACCTTGTGGCTAACTTCTCGTCGCAGAGTTACATCATCACCGCTAGTGCCGATCCAGCGGAAGGTGGTGTCGTCACGGGTAGCGGAGGCTACGATTTCGGTGATGTTTGTACCTTGACGGCAACGGCGAACACGGGTTACAGCTTCGTCAATTGGACGAAAAACGGCACTGAGGTGTCGACCAACCCGACGTATAGCTTCACTGTGACCGAGTCGGCCACATACGTGGCACACTTCTCTATTAACAACTACATGATCAATGCCACCGCTGACCCAATTGAAGGCGGCACAGTAACAGGCGCAGGCAACTACAATTACGGCACTTCATGCACCTTGACGGCCACGGCCAACGAGAACTATGAGTTCATTAATTGGACCAAGAACGGCATCGAGGTTTCCACCGATGCTACTTATACATTCATGGTGACGGCCTCAGAGGACTATGTGGCGCATTTCCGCTACTTTGACAGTGTTGACGAAGATACCGCTGTCTGCCAGATCTTCCCCAATCCGTTCACTTCGTCATTGAGTATCACAACGGAAAAAGCCATTAAGAACGTGCGCGTTTATGACGTCTATGGCCATCTGCTGATGGAAAAAGCTGTTTCCGATAATCATTTCGTCTTCGACCTAAGCGGATTGAGTCCTGGCAGTTATATCATGCATGTCGACTACGGTGATAGCCGAAGCGTGCATCGCATCATGAAAGCCCAATAAAAACAGAAATCGCGACGAGGTCCTTCCCCGCCGCGATTTTCTTTTAGATGTGTTTCGTTTAGAGTCTTTCGTTCACCACGTCCCAGTCGATGATCTGCCACAAGGCGTTCAGATGGTCGGGACGGCGGTTCTGATAGTCGATGTAATAGGCATGCTCCCACACGTCGAAGGTCAACAAAGGCCTGTAGCCGCGTTGTACGGGGTTGCCGGCATTGGTTTCCTGCGTGATTTGCAGTTTTCCGTCCTTGTCGACGGAGAGCCACACCCAACCCGAGCCAAACAAGGTTGCACCTTTCTTGGTGAATTCCTCTTTGAAGGCTTCGAAAGAACCGAATTGTTTGTCAATCCACTCGGCAATCACGCCCGTAGACTTGTTGGTAGCTCTCGGGGCGCGGAATTGCGTGAAATACAGGTTGTGGTTCAAAATCTGGCCTGCGTTGTTGAATACGCCACCGTCAGCGGTCTTCACGATGTCCTCTAGAGGCATGTCTTCGTATTTCGTGCCTTCGATGGCGGCATTGAGGTTGTTGACGTAGGCATTCAGGTGTTTGCCATGGTGGAAGCCCAAGGTCTCCTTGCTGATGACGGGCTCCAAAGCGTTTGCCTCATAAGGCAATTTGATGAGTTCGTATTTCATGGTGTTGTAGTTTGATGTTCTTGACTGCAAAAATAGAAAAAAAGTGGGATTCCTGTTTTGGAACCCCACTTTTTTCATTGGTTCATGTACATCTGGTAGAGTGGCGAGTTTGGCTCGCTCTTCAAGCGTTTCAGCGCGCGGTCGCGAATTTGGCGGGTGCGCTCACGCGAAATGTCGAGCTTCATCGCAATCTCTTCCAGGGAGTACTCGCGCGTGGTGCCCAAGCCGAAGTACATGCAGATGATGGTGCGTTCCTTCTCGTTGAGCATGTCGAGCGAGTTGCGGATGGCGTTGCTGGTCGACTCCTGCTCCACCACGGCATCAGTCTGCACTTCATCGTCAGCGACGAAAACATCCAGGAAATTGGCATCGTCCTCGTCGTCCAAAGGTGCGTCGGTCGAAACCGTGCGTGAGTTGAGGTTCAGCAGTTGCTCCACCTTGTCCTCCGCCATGCCGACCTCCTCGGCAACCTCCTTGGTGGTGGGACGGCGTTCCAGCTTCTGCTCCAACAGCGCCACGGCCTTCTTCACCCTAGCCAAGGCGCCCACTTGGTTCATGGGAAGGCGGATGATACGGGCTTGTTCTGCTACGGCCTGCAGGATGCTCTGACGGATCCACCACACGGCGTAGGAGATGAATTTGAAGCCTCGCGTCTCGTCGAAACGCTGGGCGGCTTTCACCAAACCCAAGTTACCCTCGTCGATCAGGTCTTGCAAGCTCAGACCTTGGTTTTGATACTGTTTGGCCACCGAAACGACGAATCGCAGGTTGGCCCTGACCAGTTTGTCCAACGCGGCCTGGTCGCCTGCCTTGATGCGTTGAGCCAGTTCGACCTCCTCATCAGTGGTCAGCAGGCTCTCCTTCGCAATGTCGGCCAGATACTTGTCCAAAGTACCGGCATTGCGGTTGGTGATTTGCTTTGAAATTTTCAGTTGTCTCATTCTTCGTAATCTTTTTATTGTTTATTAGCGCTTTTTTTCACGTTCTCTCTCTTCATACCAAACTCCACGTTTTAGTTTTTTCGCATAATCTTCCGGCTTGGGAGGAAACGTCTTTTGGGCCGTTTCACTCCCAATCCAAAAGTAAAATACTGCAATAATCGTACCGAAATTTCTGTCTTTCAGGGGAAAAAGTGATTTTTCATCACTTTTTAGTAGTAGAACGAGCCCGTCATGCCGTTCGGGAACACGCCTTCGATGGTCGTGCGGCGCGAACGTGTGTTCTTCAGGGCGTTCTCAAGTTCGCTCTTGTTGTTCACAGCATAACCGTTCACCTTGGTGATGACAAAGTCGACCGGCACACCTGAGTTCATGAAACGGCCTTGGCGGATTTCAACGATCTTCAAGCCGTTTTTGATGTTCAGACGGCTCATCTCGTTTTGGTTGACGGGCTGTAGCATCAGTCCGAACTCGGAGTTATAGAATGCTTCGCCGTTCTTGACGAGATTCACATTACCGGCCTCGTTGAGTAAAGTCAGCTCATAGTGATGGTGATGGCCTTGACGGTTCACCTCGACATCCACCTTGTCGCCAGGACGGTATTGACCGATGTTTTCCTTGAGTTGTGTCGTGGAATTCACCTTCTTGCCGTTGATGGCTGTGATTACATCACCATCTTTCAAGCCTGCCAATTTGGCAGCGCCGCCTTCGGTAACCTCGCCAACATACACGCCTTCAATGTTTTCCAAGCCTTCCTTTTGGGCTAATTCTTGTGTGAGTTCAGCGATCTGCACACCAAGATAGCCACGTTGGGCTGTACCATAGAGCAGCAAGTCGTCGACCACCTTGCGGACGATGTTGGACGGGATGGCGAAGGAATAGCCTTCGTAGGAACCCGTATGCGAGGCGATGGCGGCATTGATGCCGATCAGCTCACCTTTCGTGTTCACCAGAGCGCCACCACTATTGCCGGGATTGACAGCGGCATCGGTCTGGATGAAGGATTCCACCGAAGTGCCTTCACCCAAAATGCTGAGGTTACGAGCCTTGGCGCTGACGATACCCGCCGTGACGGTAGAAGTCAGGTTGAAGGGGTTACCTACAGCCAACACCCATTCGCCGATGCGCACGTTGTCAGAGTCGCCGAAGGTAAGGAACGGCAGGTCGGAGGCTTCCACTTTGATCAGGGCCAAGTCGGTGGTCGGGTCGGTACCGATGATGGTGGCGGTTTTCTTCACCTTATTATTAAAGGTAACCTCCACCTCGTCGGCGCCTTCCACAACGTGGTTGTTGGTGACGATGTAGCCGTCGGGCGTCAGCACCACGCCGGAGCCGTAAGCCACCATCGTATTGTTGCGCGTCTGCCCTGGGTAGCCATAGAGTTGGCCCAACAAGGCACCGAAGAAGTCCTCGTAGGTGTTGCTTTGTTTCACCACTTTGGTCATGATATGTACAACTGCGTCGACACTGTTTTCGGCGGCATCAACGAAGTCGGGAGTGTTCTCGGTAGGCACAAATGCCGTCCGTTGCACACGAGGCTGAACCTGCTCGACCTGCGAGACGGTTTCTTCTTGCAGTTGTTGCTGTTCGGCCATGGTCTCGTTTTTCGCTTTGTTAAGCATTCCTTCACAAGATGTTGCCACCAACATTGCGGCAAGCATCAACATCAAACTCACTTTTCTCATCTTATCTAGTTTTTATGGTTTCTTTTCCTTTATAGTCTCATTAATGCTATTTTTCAACCTTTATTGCACCAAAAAGTGTATTTTTGTCGAAAATTTTAGCGGGCTACGTCAATCAAATTATGTGCCAGCCTGCTTGGAAAAGTGGTATTTTCAACAAATGGGACAAAATGTTCATCATGAATGACACGATAACCCTCCGTTGTGCCGAGCCCGAGGATGCCGATCAGATTTTCCTTTGGGAGAACGACCGCGACATCTGGCGAGTGAGTGGGACACATGTGCCCTATACCCGTTTCCAGATCGAGCAATTCCTTTTGGGCAATAACGACTTGTTGAGCAACAAGCAGCTTCGCCTGATGATCGACTTGACCGAAAGCGGACAGACCATTGGCTGCATCGACATTTTCGACTATGACGGCCTCAACCAACGGGCGGGTTTGGGCATTTTAATTGATAAAGCGTTTCGCCAGCAAGGCTATGCCAAGGCTGCTTTGGCTTTGTGCATTGAATATCTCTTCAAGGATGTCATGCTGCATCAGGTGTATTGTTCCATTGATGAGACCAATTTGGAAAGCCAACAACTGTTTGTCGGCCAAGGATTTGAACTATGTGGCAGGCGGAAAGAATGGTTGAAGACGGCTGAGGGATATTTGGATGTTTTTGAGTATCAGTTGATAAAACACCGTTCCTAATTAATAGTAGTTCACCTGTACGAACGATATTAAGGGCATTTCTAAAAATACATAAAATATTGTGTATCAAACAATAAAGTTGTAAAATTGTCGTTAATAGGATAAATGAATCAAAGGAGAAAGAAAACATGAGAAAGTACAAGACGACAGGCAACACGACATTGTTTGACAAGGAAGACAAGGAGCGCAAACTTTCGGAGATGGGTGATCAACCTGACCTACAACATGTCGCGCTACGAGCAAATCGTCAGGCTCAAACTCTTGCAAGACCAATAGAAAACAACAAGACAACTCTCTGATACATACATACATACATACATACATACAAACCATCAAAAAAAATGAGCCAAAAGTTTGTCAAATAGGACAGAAACGCATAACTTTGCACCGAGTTGGAAGGACCGCCCAAACGGGACTTCGGCATCCTGACAACCCGAAAACAAGTAAATCAAGTATAATTAGAAGTTCCCATAATCAACCTTAAAAACAACGCTTCTATGAAAAAGACGCTACTATTGTTGGGAATGCTTGCAATGTCTATCATGACAATAAGTCCTGCTTTCGGGCAAGAGTTTTGGGAGCGCATCTATACCCTTCCCGACTCTTGTTCCCGTACCTATGACATCGCCACAAACATCCAAGGCGACATCTTCGTGGCCACCGACAAAGGTCTATACAAATCATCAGACTACACCGAAACATGGGAGTTGGTATGGTGGGAAAGAAACAGTCCGTGTACAGCCTTGGATATTTCGCCCAATGGTACAATATGCCTAGGCAGGTATTCTCCCGACCTTTTGTTCTCGAATGACAATGGAGTCTCATGGGAAAGCGTTGAGATCCCTCGTCCTGGAAGTTTTGACGTGGTGTATCGAGTGAAATATTTTGGTAATGACACCTTGTTTGTCTTGCCCAGATGTCTTGGTCATGGTGCACATGTCGAAGGCTCGTTCGATGGAGGACGAACATGGGCGTGTTGGAATATGGGGGATTGGAGTCTCGATTATGCAACAGACATTACAAAAACGATTGACAATAAACTATATGTCTCTCTTACGTTTATGGGGAACAAAGGTCGAGGAGGCCTATACAAATCAGACGATTTTGGACAATCATGGGCAATGGTTAAATCTCTTGCATGCACTGGTGTCGCAGCTAGTAAAACATCATCAAAAGTAATAGTAAGCATCCTTAATGGAGGTTTTAAAAGTTCAAAAGAGCTCATTTCCAATAGCAGAGTTGAAGATGATATTCAAATAATGAGCATTATGGGATGTTCTTTTTTCGAAAAAGATCTGGTGGTCGCTAATGGCGACACTACCTATTTGTCGATAGACGGTGGAAATGAATTTGTAAAGTTTTCAGAAGGGCCTATAGGCGGAGACCGGATTATTTTAGGCAAAGATGGTCGTCTTTATTCCGTTCTGCGTTACGATTGTCATTTGGTTCGAAGCATAACAACTGTCGAAGAATTGCTTTCAGTTGAGGAAGCGGATGCTGAATGTAGGATTGAATTGTACCCCAATCCCACAAAAGATATGGTTTCTATAGAAATTACAAACGCAGATCTATCCATGATGCGGATACTATCTTTTACTGGAGAGGAAGTCGTAAATCGACAACTCAATAGTGGTAGTAACACTATAAATTTGCCACATCTTTCTAGGGGTATTTATAGTGTAATAATAACGACTAACGAAAACACATTCATCAAAAAACTAATAATACAATGAATACCATAAAAAAATGCCTATGGTCTCTTTTTTCCATGCTTTTGCCATTTGTAGCATGGTCTCAAATCAATGCCAATCCCGATCCAAACGGTCCCGTGTGGATTACTGGAGACTGCAAGTCTGTAGAGGAAGGTTATTTTAGAGATATTCCTTACTTGCATCTTAGCGATACTTCACTAAACACACCGCTCCCTTCGAGAGTTCAGAATGATACATCAAGATACTTCCCTCCAATTTTTGACCAACGAAATGTTTGCTGTTGTACGTTTGCTTCCGAAGTAGGATGCATATTTACATACGAGATGAACCGACTCCGTGATGTATCTGCGGGACTTGGCTGGGACATTAGACAGGGTGTGGACACCTCTGATATGCATGACCTATACCATCCTTTGTTTGGCTATAATTTCAAAAACCATGGTTATTACAAACAATTTACAAATCAGGCAGATGGCTTCAAGTTGTTGCAGTCTGTCGGATGCCCGATGCTTAACTATTATTATAACAATTGTTTGCAACCTAGTTTTTCAGATTCCATAAAAGCAATGTATTGGATGTCATCTTACGACGGCTATGCTAATGCCATTCGCCAAAAAGTCGACAGTATATATCAAATTCGGTTTAACCCATACAACTACAGCACATTTGACACTTTGAAGCATTGGTTGTATGATCATAACGAGGGAGAGGGGAGCGTCGGTGGCTTGCTTTCAATTGCCATACTTACGGGTGGATCCGATTGGGCACGATTGCCTAATAATGAACCAATTTACACTCAATTAGGCAATGTTTATGGCACGGGGCATGTTTTGACTATTGTCGGATATGATGATGAAATCTGCTATGACTTGAACCATAATCAACGCATTGACCAAGACGAATACGGTGCCTTTAAGGTGGCCAATAGTTGGGGGACGTGGCTTGGAACTGGATTCATCTGGCTTCCGTACAAATTGATGAGAGACCTTCAAGACCACAGGCGCATGGCGTTTTGTTGCACGGTCAAAGAGTGTAAGCCAACGGTCTATGTCAAGGCGACATGGGTGCATCCACACCAGTATGCACAAAGGAACAGGTTTTATCCGGTTTTGGGAACAAGGACACAATCCAATATGGGGATGACTGATAGTGAAAGCAAAGTTTATCCTATTTTTCATTTGCAAGGCGGCTACAACGCTTTACAAGGCATTAATGATGCCGACAGTATCTGCATCGGTTTTGATTACAGTTGTTTGTTTCCAGACTTGGACAATGCAGGCAAGTACTTCATCAGGATGCACAATTCTTCCAACACAACTGGAAATAAAATCAAGAACCTTTCCATAGTCGACTATAGATGGGACGAAGTCTTCGAGATGCCTTGTGACAGCATGGAAGTTTCGATAGATGATAGTTACACGATTATTGGTCTTAAATATGAGCTGCTGCCTTTTGAGTCACCAATCTCATCAACCATTACATATAATCGGGAGCTTGTGGCACGACGCACTGTTAATCTGACGGGTAATTCCGCCCATGTTTGTTTCAACAATCAGACCATGGTTAATATGTACGGTACAGACACCTATGATAGTGAGATCGTTGTTGGAGAGGGCGCCACGTTGCAACTTGCCGACAGCGTGCATGTCATAGCAAAACGTGGCGACTGCCGCATCATCATTAGAGGCATGATGACTCTAGGCCAGGGAGTCACCTTTGAGGCCCGCGATGGTGCCACGCTAGAGATCATTTTCAATGACAATAATGATTTGGCCGTCAGCGATGCCACCTTCATCAACTGCGACCTTGTCCTACCCAAAAAGAACGTTACGTTCACCGATTGCCATTTCAAGGGCACCCCGCTTTCGATAACAAACTCCACAGAGGAATCATACTACATAGAAAAGACAGCATCGGTCATTGATTGCGACTTCGATGCCAACGGCCGTAGCATTCCAAATGCCTTATTTATTAAGGAGTATCCCCACTACATTGTTAGCGGCTGCACTATTGAGCGCACAGGCGACAGCCTTTTTACCAACGGCATATTTATCAAGTACTGCGGAAGCAATACGGGATTGAAAAGCGTAAACGGCAATACGATAATAGGTTGTTCAGAAGCCGGATTATTAATGTTCGCCTCAAAGGGCGATGTTATCATGAATAACATCTCTGGCAACAAATATGGAGTCAAGCTTATGAACGACTGCAACATCGGCCTTTTCGGAGGCGACTGCGATGCGCCCTATGCCGACAGCACACAATACATTCACGGGGATGCTTCGTCCGAGGTGTACATGACAGGCAGCAGCGTTCCAGCAACGTTTAAGTACAATGCTATAATTGGCAGCGGAGACGACCCCTTTGTTTACCATGATGCATATGTCGTGTCAGGTGAAACGCCACCGTTGAGTCGTGGTCCTATCGATGTGAGACACAACCATTGGGGACCATCGTTTGATCCGTCAACGCATCTGTATACGACGCTTATTAATGGATCTTATCTATACAACCCAAAATGGATTTTGGGAGACTGCGAAGACGACATGACAGAAGCCTACAATGCGCTTATGTCGGCAGATTCACTCAACGAAGCGGGACAATATGTGGCGGCAAGAGATGCCTATAAGCAAGTCGTGGCCCAATACCCTTCGGCGGTTTGTGCCGAGACGGCCCTAAAAACCCTACTTTCGCTTGAATCCGATGCAGGGAGAGATTACGAGTCGTTACAGAGCTACTATCTTAATGATGCAACAATAGCAGCGGATGTGACACTGTCGCATCTTGCCTCGTCCTTAGCCAACAAATGCGATGAAATTATGGGAAACTACTCCAATGCAATAGCATGGTATGAAGAGGTTCTGTCCAATCCCAGCACCAGTTTTAACGACAGCATCTTTGCGGCAATTGACCTTGGCGAATTGTATCTAAGGATGGATGTTGAAGGAGAAAAAGGATCTTACGGGAATATGGTACAATACAAGCCAAAATCCGTATTTGAGTTTGAAAAACAGACAGATGATATCTTAACAAAATTACCTCAAAAAGACCTTAACGAAAAGAATAGTACCGAGTATTTCCCTATACAGAATTTAGAATTACACGTAGGAAACAATGATGCTGTTGCACTCACATGGAACTTGCCAAACGGAACCGATTCAAATCCTATGATTCTTTCATGGTTGATGAATGATTCAATTAATGACACGATGCAGGCAGGATATGATTCTTACATGGGTCATTTATATGATTCGCTAGATGTGAGAAACTTTATTGGTTGGACAATAGAATCTGTTTCTTTCTATAAGGTTTCAAATTGGTCGCATGTTGTTTATATTTGGGAGCAAAAGCAGGGAGAATCCATGCATGTTCTGTATAGCCAAGCAGTTCCTGATGAAACGCCTTTTGGACTAAATACAATTTCATTTGACGAAGAGATCCATGTTGAGCCAAACACAAAGTATTGGTTTGCACTTAGGATAACATATCAGGATGGCGGACAAGGTTACACGTATCCGTTTGGAACGGTTTGGAACGAGGATGGAGTTGAAGGGAAATCCAATTTGATTATGGTTCCAGGCTTTGATACATGGCAAGTAATACCTTATCCCCGTTATCATTTCTGGATTAAGGTATGTTTGGTTGATGCCGAGAATGACAAAAGGGTTCTTCCAAGTGGCAAAGAAAACCAACCTCTTTCCGGCTACCGCATTTATCGCGACGGCACATTGATCAAGGAGATTCCATACAGCTTTGTGACCTATTTCACCGATACAGAGTTTTCGAGGGAAACCGATGTGGAGTATTGCGTCACTGCGGTTTACGGTGATGAAGAGTCGGAGCCCGTTTGTGCTACAGCAACTATCACTGGCATTGGAGAAACTGAGGCGGATAATGGTATCACCGTTTCTCCCAATCCTTCCAGCGGCCTCGTCCGCATTGAAGGGGCTGCCGTTGCCGAAGTGAAGGTCTACAACGCCTTGGGGCAGTTGATGAAGACCGTGCTAAACTCCAATGAAATCAATCTGAAAGGCTTGCCGCAAGGAATCTACACCATCCACATCACCAATGAAGACGGTAATCGTGTAATCAGGAAAGTGGTGAAGGAGTAGAAAAGCCTGCAATTTCATTATGGACAAAAAGCCTCAATCCTTTTGGGTTGGGGCTTTTTGTCGATAATGCGTTTAGGATATGTATTTGCCGTAATGGGAAATAGTTGTACATTTGTGGCCTGAAAACAAGATACACAAATGGTCAAAATAGAAACCAAACTCCCTGATGAGAAAAAGCCGCGCAAAAGCGGCAAGAAGAAAAACGGGAAAAGCGCGAAGCGCACTGTGTGGCTCGTGCTCATCATCCTGCTGATCTTTGCCGTCGCGTTCGGCTACTGGGGCTACAAAACCGTGATGTCACCTAATGTGAAGACTGCTGACGGGAAAGCCGTCGAACTGTTCATACCAACAGACTCGGATTATGAGCAAGTGAAAGCCCTCTTGAAGGAAACGCATTGCATCGTCAATGAAAAGAGCTTCGACTGGCTGGCTGGGAAAAAGGAACTTCCCGCCAACGTCCATCCTGGCCATTACGTGTTGAAAAACGGCATGACCAACAACCAGCTGGTCAACATGCTGCGCGGCGGACTGCAAACACCCGTGAAGGTCACCTTCAACAACATTCGCAACGTCGATCAACTGGCAGGCCGCATCGCCGAACAGATAGAAGCCGACTCCTCCTCCATCTCCCGTTTGCTTCACAATCAGGACTATGTCAAGCAACTGGGCTTCAACAACTACACCATCCCCGCCCTCTTCCTGCCCGACACCTACGAGTTCTATTGGAACACCGATGCCGAAGGCTTCGTCAACCGTATGTTCCAAGAATACAACAAGTTCTGGAACGAGGAACGCAAACAACAAGCCCAATCCAAAGGCTTAACACCTGTACAGGTCAGCACTTTGGCTTCCATCGTCAACAAGGAGACCAACATGAGCGACGAGATGCCACGGATGGCAGGCGTTTACCTCAACAGACTAAAGGAAAACTGGCTGCTTCAGGCTGACCCCACGCTTGTCTTCGCCTGGAATGACTTCACCATCAAGCGTGTACTCGACCGTCACAAGGAAATAGAATCACCCTATAACACCTATAAATATCCCGGCTTACCCCCAGGTCCCATCTGCATTCCGTCCATCGTCTCTATCAAGGCCGTGCTGAATGCCGAAGACAACAATTACTTCTACTTCTGCGCCAAGGAGGACTTCTCCGGCTACCACAACTTCGCCAAGACCCTGGCCGAACACAACCGCAATGCCGCAAAATACCAACAGGCACTTAATCAACGTGGAATCAAATAATCGCCTCTGGCTTCTGGCTTCTGGCCTTTGGCAGCCTCACCCAAAAGCCTCATTGGGGCGCAGACCTGCAATCTCCTGAACACAGTGAATCTGCCAGTAGCTAGAAGCCAAGAGCCAGCAGCAACTGAATAACTGAACAACTAAACAACTGAATAACTGAACAACTGATACCATGAAAGCCTTCAAAGCATACGACATCCGTGGCGAATGGGGCACAGACCTCAACGAGACCATCGCCTACCGCATCGGCTATTTCCTGCCTGATGTGCTCGACACTGACACTTATCTCGTGGGACGCGACATGCGCCTCTCCTCCCCGACCCTGTTCGACGCCCTCACCCGTGGCCTCACCGAACGTGGCAAAAACGTCGACTTCATCGGCCTTTCCACTACGCCTTTGGTCTATTGGACGACGGCAAAATATGGCTACGGCGCTTCCATCCAAATCACGGCATCGCATAATCCAAAGCATCACAACGGACTGAAGATTTCGGCTAAGGACGCCCTTCCCGTGGGCTACGACACCGGCTTGAATAGACTTGAAGCTCTTGTGGCAAGTGACAAAACCGCTGTGCCATGCGAGAAGAAAGGCATCATTCGTGAGAAGAATGTCTATGCCGACTACCTGGCCTTCCAGAAGCAGTTTGTGGGGCCGCACGACAACCTCAACATCGCCGTGGATTGCAGTAATGGCATGTCGTCCATCTTCGTTCACGAGCTGATTGGCGAGGCGCATTACATTAACGACACCTTGGATGGCAACTTCCCCAATCATGAGCCCAACCCATTGGAATCCAACGCCCAGGAACAAATCAAGGCATTGGTGAAGAAAGAGAAATGCGATATCGGTCTCCTCTTCGATGGCGACGCCGACCGTATCACCTTCATCGACGAGAAAGGCCGCTTCATCAGCCCCGACCTCATCATAGCCTTCTTGGGAGACTATTTCATTGGCGAACAAAAACAAAAAGGCATCGTGTTGCAGGACATCCGCAGCTCGCGTGCCATACAGGAATACCTCGACCGCTATCAGGCCAAGGTGGAGACTTGGCGTGTAGGTCGTGCCTATGCGGCTTTGAAACTCCGCGAATTGGACGGTTGCTACGGCGGCGAGTTAGCCGGACACTACTATTTCCGTGACTTCTATTATTCCGACTCTGCCCTGCTGGCCGCCTCCATCGTGCTGCGCCTATTGGCCGAACGCAAGAAAGAAGGCATGACCATGAGCCAGATCATCGACGAGATCACGCCTTATTCCAATTCAGGCGAGATTAACTTCAAACTTGAGCGCAAGCAGGAAGCCATGGACGCTGTCCGCGATCATTTCACCCAAATCGAAAAGCCCGAGCGTTTCCTCGATTTCGACGGTTACCGCCTCGATTATCCCGATTGGTGGCTCAACATCCGGCCTTCAAACACGGAGCCTTATCTGCGTTTCCTTTGCGAAGCCAAGAGCGAGGCCAGATTGAAAGAAATCATCGAAACCGTGACCGGAATCGTCCACAGATTTGGATGATTGCAAAAGCATACTATATAAGGGTTTATGCAAATAAAACACAAGCTAATCGCAATTCTTCTCGTCTTGGCGTTTTGCCCTGTGTGGGCTGAACAAGCCAATGATTCCATTACGCGCAGAAACGTCAAAATCGTGGCAGGAACAGACGCAGCGATCTATACGGGTACTATAATTGGATTGAACCAGCTGTGGTTCAAGGATTGCCAATGGATCGGCATGCATACCATCAACGACAACGGCGATTGGCTTCAGATGGATAAGTTGTGTCACGCCACCACTTCCTACCACACCTGCGTGTTTGGTGACGAAAGCATGCGCTTGGCTGGCTTGGATGCAAAGCGATCGGCCCTTTTTGGTGGTGCGTTCTCATTGCTTTTCATGACTACCATCGAAGTTATGGATGGCGGATACGAAGGTTGGGGCTTCTCTTGGGGCGACATGGCTGCTGATGTGGGCGGAATTACGCTTTACACGGCACAACAACTGCTATGGGAAGAACAACGCATCAGCCTGAAATACTCTTTCCATCCTACCGAATACGCCCAATACAACCCTGAAGAATTGGGGCACAATCTGGTCAGCCAAGCCTTGAAAGACTACAACGGTATCACCATTTGGGCAGCCTTCAATATCAAAGAATTGTTTTTGTCTTCTGATAGCTACTTACCCGAATGGCTCACTGTCGACGTCGGTTATGGAGCCAAAGGTATGGTTGAGCCCCAGCCTACCCCCGACTTCGACCGCGTGCGACAGTTCTATCTCGCCCCTGGTGTCGACTTGGCCAAACTGCCCGTCGAGAACCGCTATCTTAAAGCCGTACTACGTGCGTTGAGTTTCATCAAATTGCCTGTACCAGCCTTGGAATACAATGCTTCCGATAAATTCGTCTGGCATTGGCTCTATTTCTGAAAAAAGCCGTACCTTTGCAGAAAATAATCGTTGAAATGAAGAAATTAGCTTTGATACTCACTACCCTTTTCGCGCTTGTCCTGATGAGCTGCGAAAACCCCGCAAAATCACGCATTCTTACCGAAGAAGGCTCTAAGCAGTTGCTGCGATACAGCGAATTCAAAAAAGCTGAGGAAACCCTTACCAAGGCCATCAAATACGACAGGAACAACTTTGAGGCTTATTACTACCGTGGTTGTGCCAAGGTGAATGCCATGAAGTATGATGAAGCCATCGCCGATTTCGAGAAAGCCATTGAGTTGAAGCCTGACTATGCCGATGCTTACTTCAACATGGGTAGGACCTACTACATGAAGAACGATGAAGACAAGGCTTGCGAGTATTACAAGTTGGCAGATAAGTACGGTCGTCCTAACTTGGAGGATTATTTGAAGAGATGTAATTAGTTTTCATATAGAAACCGACCACTTATGTCATTCCCTCGGGAATCTATAAGTGGTCGGTTTCGTTAATTAATATACGAACTCTCCAAAGGCCTCTTCGGCGATGACGTCGCCCTCCTCGTTGTAGGTTTTCCATGTACCTGATTTCTTTCCTTTGGTGTATTGTCCCTCCTCTTTCAAGGCGGTGCTGGGATAATAGGTCTTGGTGGGGCCTTCAAGTAGTCCGTCGTGGTATTGGCATTCCATAATCAACGTGCCTGTGTCGGAGTATTTCTTGCATTGGCCTTCGGGTTGGCCTTCAACGAATTGCGTTTCCTCGGCCAGCACACCATTCTGTGGATTGTAGATCCTTGACCAACCATGTACTTTGCCTTCCTTGTTGTCCTCCACCAAACGGAGCTGACCCGATTGGGCGTCATAGTATTTCCACTCCCCGTCTTTCTTTTGGTTCAGGTAATAGCCCGTGGCCACCACCCTGCCGTTGGGGGCGTAGGTCTTGTTCAAGGCTCGCTCGCCCGACTTGTCGAACTCGTTGGTCGCCTTCAAGTTGCCTTGTTCGTCATAATAGCGGAAAGTGCCCTTGCACTTGTCGTTCTTGAACTCGCCCTCATAACGCAGCTGGCCATTGGAATAGTAGTCGCGCCAAGCCCCTTGACGGCGGCCCTTGTCGTCGGTCTGGTTGAAATCTTGGGCCGTGGCGGTCATGGCAAGCAACAGCATGGTGAGGAGGAAGCAATATCTTTTCATGATTTCTTCGGTTTTGAGGCTGCAAATTTAAGGAAATAACTTAATTTTGCCGCGATTATTGTATGGCAGAGTATTCATCCATATTGTTAGAGAACGCCGTGGAGTCGCTTTCGAAGCTGCCTGGCATCGGCAAGAAGACAGCCTTGCGTTTGGCCTTGCATCTGCTTAATAGCGATGATTTGGAGACCGAGCAGTTGGCCGACTCGCTCCTGAAGATGAAGCACAACATCATGCTGTGTGAGCGGTGCTACAACATCAGTGACACCAAGGTGTGTTCCATCTGCGGCAACCCGCGTCGCGACGAGAACACGCTTTGCGTGGTGGCCGACATGCGCGATGTGCTGGCCATCGAAAGGACGGCCTCTTATAACGGTCTTTACCATGTCCTAGGTGGCGTCATCAGCCCCATCGAAGGCATCTCGCCTAACGATTTGAAGATTTCGCAACTCGTGCAACGTACGCAAAAAGAAGACATCAAGGAAATCATCTTGGCCCTGCCTGCCACCATCGAGGGCGACACGACCAACTTCTACATTTTCAGGCAACTGAATGACTTTAAAGGAAAGATATCGGTGATTTCGAAAGGAATCGCCGTAGGCGACGCCTTGGAATATGTGGACGAGGTGACCTTGGGCAGGTCCATCCAAAACCGCATCCCGTTCAATTCTCACTGAACAGGTCCAATTGGTTTTCCGTGAGGTACAAATCCTGGGGAACCACGTATTCATAGGCCGTGATGAACCGTTCTATGTTTTTCTTAATCAGTTTGATGGGCGTCGTACGGCGGGCCTTGCAGTAATTGCGCAGCGAACGGTATTGCCCTGCCGACAATTTGAAGGTGATCGCATGGTATTTGTAGTTGCGACGCTTCCTCTTCTTGTTTTGTGCCATAACACGTTGGTTTTGAAGCCACGAAATAACAAAAACAAAATGAGAAATCCAAATTATCACAAAAATTTCTACTTTTGTCCCTCCAAAACCGAGGAATCATGAAGATTACCGTCATCGGAGAATCCAATGTCGACATTGCAGTTTTGTCTCTTGCCGAGTCCAACACCAAGGGCTGTACTCCTGGCGCTATCGCTTTCCATCATGGCGGCGTAGCCCGCAACATTGCCCATAACCTTTGCCTGCTGGGTCATGAGGTGAGGCTGGTAAGCGTTTTTGGCAATGATGATTTCGCAAAAAAGATGATTGCCGACTGCAGGGACATCGGCATGGATCTTTCGCAATCAAGCCAATATGAAGCGAAAAGTCCCATTTTCCTCAGTTTCAATGACGAAATGGGCGACATGGTTTCGGCGGTTTCCGATGCAAGCATCAACGAACGTATGGATTTGGCATGGCTCAAAGGCAAGATGGATGCCATCAATGAGTCCGAATTGGCCGTGGCCGACACCCTGCTCAGCGCCGAAGCCCTTGCCTATCTCATTGACCATTGCGAGCCACCTTTGTTCATCGATACGGTCTCACCAGGCAAGGCCATGCGTTTTGTCGATGCCATGAAGCAGTCCAAAAAGCATGCTGTCTTCGCCCTTAAATGCAACCAAGCCGAAGCCCTTCAAATCACTGGAGAAAACGATATGAATTGTGCTGCAAAAATATTGAATACCAATGGTATAAATAATGTCTATTTAACCATTGGTTCAAGTGGTGTAATCCATTGTTTTGGAGGTGAGTCTCTCTCCTATCCTGCCCTGTCTACTCGCATCATCAACGTAACGGGATCGGGCGATGCCTTCTTTGCCGGCGTGATTCATGGTTATGCCATGGGTGTTGACGCCGAAGAAACGGTGATGTATGGGTTAAAAATGGCCAAAGCCAACTGTGAGTCGGAGGACACAGTGAACCCTGTCCTTCCAAAGGATATCCACATTTCAAAAGCCTAGTTTACCTTATTAATGAAAAACCCTTGTCAAATCAAGTCCTTCTCGTCAATCAGGTTGTTTAGCAAGGCGTAGACGGTGAGGCCCGACACTGACTTAATGCCCGTTTTACGGGTGATGTTCTTACGGTGCGAGATGACCGTGTGGATGGAAATGTTCATCTGCTCGGCAATCTCTTTGTTCATCATGCCTTTGGCGACGGCAACCAACACGTCGGTTTCGCGTTTGGAGAGTTCCACATCGTCCGAGTTTTTCGAGGCCTCGTTTTGTACTAATTCGTTCATCTTATCGATGATCTTGGCACGACTGTCGTTCAGTTCGATGACACCATGGTAAGGTGTCAAGAAAGAATGGTCGAGATAGGTGGTTACCAGAGCCACGATAAAGACATTGGGGTGCTCTTTGCCAAGTTGGAGCAGAAAATCTTTGTTTTGGTAGCCCAACAATGCAGGATCGATGATGAGCATATTGGCGTTGGAGGACAAGATCTTCTCTGAAATCCTTTCGGGACTATCAACGCGTAGCACCACATCAAACTGCGCCATGCCATTAATCATCTCGGCCAGGCCATTGGCGACGATCTCCGATGTTTCGCAAATGATGACGCGGTTTCTCATGGCTGGGCGTTTTCAATGGATTCGACGTATGGGACGAGGATGCGCTCCTCGATAAGTGAATGGCGGCTCAAATCGTCGCTCAACTCCATGATATCCAACGAGATCTCAATGCGTTCCTTAGGCAGGATATCGCCAGGAAGATACTTGAGGAGGATGTTCATCATGTCGTCGAGCACATCCTGGATGTTGGTGTGGTTATGCTCGAACTCGGTAATCTTGTATGATTCGGTACGTTGTCCTTTGAGCAGGGCCTCAATATAGGGGAAAACCACTTCTTCCTCGTAATATTGGATGTGGCGCATCACTTCCTGTTTGTATTCGTCGTAGAAATGGCTAAGCATGGGGCCGTATTTTTGCCCGCATGCATCAACGATGCGTTGCAAATGGTGCTCAATGTGCGGGAAACGTTCGTCGAGGTAATACTGGTGTGAGGCTTTCAGATACGAAAGCAGGTTGCCCATGTCGATATTTTGAAGCTCTTCTTGGGCAGGCCTGTAGTTGCTATCGGAGTATATTTCGCAGACCATGAGAAAGAGTTCGGGGTCGGCATGGTTCATCTGACACACCTGATTCACGTTCCTGTCGCCAAAGCCCAATCCGATGCCGAAACGGGGCAACAATTGCAACAGCCTGCGGTCATCCGTCAACAACTCAGCCAATTTGGTGTCTTTTGAGAATGGTTTTTTCCTTTTAGGCATGATGTATCTGTTTTGATGTTGCAAAAATAATAAAAAACCACATTAATAACGAATCGCCAAATATGGGGATATTCCCATATACAAAATACCCATCAATGGGGATTAAACGGTTTCTGGAAAGGTCGTTACTTTGCAGCAGATTTTTGTCATACTGTACTAGGATGAATTTTGAGTTAGTTTTAAGATGCGGGACAAGGGTTCTGGTTCCGCATCTTTTTTTGTGCAGGTCAATGAGTTACACAAAAAATAGACACACACCAACGACACTGATGACAGCGCCTATGACTTCGCGTAAGGTCACTTTTTGATGGAAAAGGATGGCTGCTGGGGCGATGATGAGAATGGGCGTGAGCGCAAAGAGTGTCTGGGCGATGCCCGCCGAGGTGAATTGCGTGGCCAATAGCGACGCGCTGACTCCGATGAAAGGTCCGAATATAGTGGATGCCAGCACGCACCACATCGCCTTGCGGTCGTTCACGGCGTGACGCAACTGGGCAAGTCCGTCTTTGTTGAACAAAACCAGCGCCAGGAAAAAGCCCACCAATCCGATGTAAGCGCGGATCGTGGTGGCGGCAAAGGACATGCTGACGCTGACAGGCAGAGGTAACACAGCGTTGGCAAAGACCGAATTGCCTGAGATGCCAGCGGCAGTGAGGGCAGCGTCGTAATGCGTCAATCCCACCTTGCTGAGCACCAAGCCGAAGCCTTGGCAAATGCCTGCCATCGCCGCGAAAAAGATGCCTTTCGCTGGTAGCTTGAAATGGATGGCATGATGATCGGATTTGTCGCTCTTCGACAATATCGAAAGCGCAATGCCGCTCAGGGTGACGACCATGCCAACGATGGCGATGGGACGCATCTGCTCGCCAAGGAGCAGTCGGCCTGTGAGTGCTGCCGTAGGTGCCGACAAAGTCATAAAGAGCTGACCGAAACGAGAACCTATCTTAATGTAGCCTTGCATCAGACAGTAGTCGCCGATGACATAGCCCACCAAGCCCGAGAGCAGCAGCCATGTCCAAGTGCCGGCATCGGCATAACGCGGATAAGGCACGCCCATCACCAGCCACAGCGTGACGGCAAGGAGCACCAGCGACATCGTCATGCGGATAGTGTTGAACGGTAGCGAGCCCATACGCTTCGAGCCCACCTCCGCAAACAAGGCAGTGGCAGTCCACGAAACGGCTACGCCTAATGATATTAGTTCTCCGATAAACATTTCGGGCGCAAAGATAGAAATTGTTTATCTTTGCGCTTCAATAAACACATCATTTTCAATGAATCAATACCTATACACTATCATCATGGCACTTATTTGCATTTTAGGCATGGGCTCATGCCACGCACAAACACATCAACCCGCCCCACCCACGACCGAAGGAGAAGCTGCAACGGTTTATATGACTACCGACATCAGTCCAGAGGGACTGATGCGCATCTATGAGGCCTTGGGCGTGGAGGCCCACGGCCGTGTAGCGGTGAAGATCTCCACCGGCGAGTCATCGAAGAGCAACCACCTGCGTCCCGAACTGATCAAAAACCTGGTACAAAAGGTGAACGGCACCCTCGTGGAATGCAACACAGCTTATGGCGGCAACCGTGGCGACACCGAAAAGCACCGTCAAGCCATCGCCGAACGCGGCTACAACGACATCGCCACCGTTGACATCATGGACGAGGAAGGCGAAATGCAGCTGCCCGTCAAAGACACCAAGCATCTGCAATATGACATCGTAGGCTCACATCTGCAAAACTACGACTTTATGATCAACCTGGCCCACTTCAAGGGTCACGCCATGGGCGGCTTCGGCGGCGTGCTGAAGAACCAGTCGATAGGCGTGGCCTCTACCGCCGGGAAGCTCTACATCCACTCTGCGGGCAAGAGCCAAAAGCATTGGGCCATCGCCAAACAGGACAGCTTCCTTGAGTCGATGGCCGCTGCCGCTCAGGCCGTGCACGATTATTTCAAGCAGGAAGGCAAGGACATCATTTACATCAATGTGATGAACAACATGTCGGTAGACTGCGACTGCGACGGACATCCTGCCGCACCGCGCATCAAGGACATCGGCATTCTGGCCTCCACCGACCCCGTCGCCCTCGACCAAGCCTGCCTCGACCTCGTGTTCAACCACATCAGCAGCGAAGGCGATGACGCCAAGCCTTTGCAAGACCGCATCAACAAAAAACACGGCACCCATACTGTGGAGTACGCTGAGCAGATTGGCCTCGGGACACGTAAATATACCATCGTCAGCATCGACAAGAAAGACTGATATTCTAGATGGCGAGATAAAAAAATCCGAAAGCAGTTTTGCTTTCGGATTTTTTGTCATTGAAAACAAGTTAGCCTTATTACTTTACCATAACCTTTTTCACTTCAGTTCCGGCTTTCACGAAGTATAAACCACTAGTAAGACCTTGCAGGTCGATGGTTTGTTTGTTATCCACAAACAAGGTCCTCACGACGCGGCCCATCTCATCGACGATGGTCACGAGACCTTCGGCTTCGATGGTGAGGGTTTCAGTAGCGGGATTGGGATAGATGTTCACAGTGGCGTTTTCGTTTTCTCCGATGCCCACATTGCCGCAATCGTCATAAAGTTGGATGCCTTGCCATTCCTCTGAAGCTTCGAAGGCCTCAATGCAGTTGCAGGGCACCACAATGTGCACATGGTCGTTGATGTCGGCAAAAGCGTCATCCCAAAGGAAGAAAGGCTCAGTGCTGTGGATGAAGATGTAGTCGAGTTCATAGCAGAAGCTAAAAGCATTCGAGTTGATCTGTTGCATACCGGCAGGGAGCTCGATATACTCCAAAAGATGGCAGTCGGCAAACGAATGGTAACCGATGTTCACGATGGTGCTAGGCAAGGTGACACTGGTAAGGTTGATGCAACCGAAGAATGCTTCGCTGCCGATGTAGCGCACCCTGTAGGTTTCTCCGTTGATGGTCTCCGTTTCAGGAATGACCACATCACCGGAATAGGTGTTTTGCTCGTCGTCGTTGACCACGATCAGGTAGGTTTCGCCACAACCGCCACCTGGGAGTTGTTGCGTAACTTTGCGGTAATAGATGCCATTGACGTAGTAATCATAGGCAAATGCACTTTGGCAAACCATCATGAATGCCAAGGTCAGAATTGAAAAGATAAATGTCCGTTTCATAATTGCAATTATTAAAATGATATTGTTAACCTTTTTATTAGGTGCAGAAAAATGGGAAAAATAACAGCTGCAAGAAAAAAATTTTCATTTTATTGGAAAAAAAACACAAAGTGGCGTTATTTTTCAATCTAGTTTTGCAACTAAAAAAATCAAAAGACACAAATAGACACAATAAAAAATGGCATCTTCCGAGTCACAAGAGGCCGAAAAAAGCCGCATCGAAACCAGTCATGCTGAATTCAATGCCTTGATACTTCGTCACAAGGCTATGATTTGGCATATCTGTTCCGACTATAGACTTGGGAGCGCTTGGAACACTGAAGACTGCGTCCAAGAAGTGATCATGAACCTATGGCGAAGCTTCAAAAGCTTCGAGGGACGCAGCTCGGAAAAGACTTGGGTGTGGCGCGTTGCCACCAACACCATGTTGATGCTCCGACGCAAAGACGTCAGAAGTCCGCAAACGGAGCCCATCGAAACGGAAAATGAGGATACAAAAGACGACGAGCCAAGCAACGACAGCTACCAGCAACTGCAACAACTTATTGAGACATTGCCTGAAGAAAGCGGCGTTGTTATCAGAGCCTTCCTCGATGGCTTCTCCTACAAGGAAATCGCCGAAATGACCGACAGTACGGTGGGTGCCATAGCCATGCGCATCGCCCGACTCAAGCGGACACTAAAGAAAATGTACGACAGAGAAAACAATCTATAGCAATGAAAGACAATATAAAAACACCGCATCAAAGCACACAGCAAAACGATTTCGAAACCCAATGGCGGCACCGCCAGCAGTGGGAAGAGCGAGCCGAAAAGTCAGTCCCTGACGACAAAACTTTTCTGAATTGGGCTGAAAAGGCGCAACAAGCCCCTGGCGTTTCAGAAGTGAATGTCACCCCTCTCCCATTGCACCGCAACAGACGCTGGATACCCTACGCAGCTGCAGCCAGCATTGTGATTGGCGTGGCCATCATCGGGCTGACCCACATCAGCCAATCCAACGACGGACTTCCCGTGGCCGAGGAAGTGACGGTGGAAAGCCAAACCATCCACTTCGTGTGCAACAACGGCTGCTCGGCACAAGACATCATGTCACTAGCCAACAAAGCCTTTAAATAACAAAACCTAAAGATGATGAAAAGCCTTATTCCATATTTCGCCGTACTCCTTGCCTTGGGGCTGTCAGCCTGCAAGGAAAGGACTGCATCCCCAGAGAAAACACCCTGCCAAAAGGCTGCGATGGAATTGTACTGCAAGTATGCCGACAATGCCAACCTCACCGTGGCCTATCTCGGCGACTTATCCGTCAACGGAAAGTGCATCGATGCCTTGTTGCTGAAAGCCGACAACGAAACGGACTGGGAAGCCCTGAAATGGGATTTTGGTTTCATGTCATACGACTCCGCGGCATTCCAGTGCCCGAACGATGATAATCCAGTCATGGTGGGTGTCGGCATCGAAACCGATTTCTTGGACGACGCCATCTTCGACACCGTGACCGACATTAGCCAAATCCCCGAAAAAGACATTGAAAGATTCACGCTCATCGTTGCCGACAAGATGCGCGAAGTCATGAATAGCTTCCAGACTCCCGACTCGTTGCTGCCCAACACCGCCATCATCGTCGGCCAAGGCCCAATAGAGCAAGCACCCTCCAATGACACGTACGACGACTACATCATGACTGTCGCGCGCTCCCTTGTCATCGGGATGATCGACGAAAGACTTCATCCCAATACGGTCCCTAATCCCGACCTGCAACAGCAAAAAGACTGGAGTCACAGCATCATGGACGATGCACAAAACCACGGCCACATGGGTTACATCACCGCTGCCGACGATGAGGAACGCGCCTTATGGCTCTTCTTCTATGACGACCAAGAGGAATGCAACACCATCATCAACCATATCAGTGAAGACATGATCTTTCAATAACGGCCGCCAACAATTAGATTACAATCAATGAAGTCCTTTTTAATGAACAGTTAATCAACAAACAAAACATTCACCCAAAACTTTATCATTATGAACAAAAATGTATTCTTCTTTTTGATGTGTACCTTCGCCATGATCGGTGTGGCACAGGCCCAACACCGTGGCGAAATCCAACTGAATGCCAACGAATTGAGCAATGTGATGATTTCACAGGACCGACTGCCTGCTGAAGGCTCTTGGTTCTCATACGTCGGTGATTATTCATCACCGCAGATTATCGGCATCGGAATGCCCTTCAATTGGGGCTACATGTTCCCCGCTGAGCTGATGAGCGAGTATAAAGGCTGTTCTTTCACCCAGTTCGCTTTTTTGGATGCAGGTGAAGAGCAATTTGCCACCACTTACACGGTCAATATTTACGTGGGTGGCGAGACTGCGCCGGAAACTTTGGTCTCCACACAACAGTTCGAAATCACCGGCACTGTGGGCGATGTCGTACCCTTCAGACTTGACACTCCCGTTGAAATCGACGGCACACAAAACATTTGGTTGACCTTCTACCATGACGGTTCCATCCAATATCCTGCTCCTGCCGTTGCCGATGTAGGCAACCCCAACAGCCGTTGGCTCGGCATTGACGGCTATGGCTGGATGGACGTGGCTTCTGTCAGCAGCGAGGTCTATAGCTGGTTGGCATGGGTGTATGTCGACGGTTATGACTGGATCAATGAAAGCAACGAATCTGTCGCCGTGTATCCCAACCCCACCACGAACAACGTGAACATTGCTGCACCAGGTCTTCATCACATCACGGTAATGAATGCTCTCGGTCAGGTGGTTTACGAAAGCAATGTCGATGGTAACATGACTATCCTCGACATGAGTTCCTATCAAGCGGGTGTTTATATGGTGCGTGTGACCACTGAAAACGGCGAGAGCGTAAAACTCGTCTCTAAACAATAATAATGCGTTTTTTGAGTTTATAAATACAGCTATCAGCAGTCAGCCATCAGCTATCAGCCACCGTGCTACCAAGCTGAAGGCTGACGGCTGATAGCTTATAGCCAATGAACAAATTGAAGTATAACCTTAGAAAGATACATGCCATGAAGAAACTCTACATTCTCCTCGCGTTCCTGCTCTTTGGAGTAGGTCTTCGCGCACAACAGACCAACCTCACTGAGGCCGTCGACTTCACCGTCACCGACTGCCACGGACAGACCTACAACCTCTTCGAGATCCTTGACCGCGGTCAAGCCGTCTTCATCGACTTCTTCTTCTACTCATGCGGACAATGCCAGCAGATCTCGCCTTACATCACGGGTTCTTATACCCAAATGGGCTGCAACATGCACGATGTGTTCTACATCGAAATCTCCTACATCGACAGCGATGCCGTCTGCCAGCAGTGGGCCAACGAATACGGTGTTGAGTTCCCCACCGTGGGTAAAGACGGCGGTGGCAACGAGGTCTTCGACCTTTATGGCATCATGGCCTGCCCTACCCTCGTCCTCATTATGCCTGACCGCAGCATTCCCATCCAGGGCCTGCTGGATCTCTATCCCTTCTCGGCACAAGATGTGGTCAATGCCATGCAACGTTACGGCCTGCAGCCTCACGACTGCACGGGCACGCTGACCGTCAACCCGCAAACCTTGCACATCTACAACGATGGTGAGACCTACCAGCCTGGCCAACTGACCATCTCCAACATGACCGCAGAAGACGTGACCATTGACGCCTTCACTGCCGACCCCATCTTTACGTTAAGATGCATGGATGATGGCCAAGACGTCACCGAAGGAATGACCGTCACGGCAGGACAAACCATCATTATTGATGTCTATGTTGACGTGCTTGTGAAGGAGAACTTCGAAGGCAAGATGTATGTCAACACCTCGGCGGGCAACTTCGAGGTCGACATCGTTTACGAGATGACCGTCGGCGTCGATGAAAACAGCACGACGTTGACCATGTTCCCCAATCCCGCCAACGAAAGCGTTACCCTCCAAGGCGAGAACCTTGGCGTGGTAAGCCTTTACAACACATTGGGCCAAAAGGTCGACACCTTCATTGCCAAAGAATCGCAATTGGTCATCCCGACCGCCAAGTACCAAGAAGGCATCTACTTCATCAAGACTAGCAACGGGGACACGCAACGCTTGGTGATTGTGCACAAATAAGTTTTGTAGTTTATATTGAACAATCCGCCATTCGAGCGAAAGCTTGAATGGCGGATTGTTTAGTATTTATACTATACATTTATTACTCCTTCCCCATCAGCATCACCCGCTCTTCTTTCTTGAAGCCGAATCTTTCATAGAAAGCAGGCAACACGCCTTCGCGGGCGGTAATCAGATGGAAACCTACGATGACCTGCGTTTTGAGGTCGGCGAGGCATTGTTCCAATAAACGGCTGGCGATGCCTTGTCGTTGGTATTGGGGTGCCACGGCGAGGTCGTTGATCTCGAAGGTGCGGCCATAGTGGAACAGCATGGAAGTGCCCAAAATGAAGCCTGCCACTTCGCCATCCACGACACATTCCAAGCCGTAATGCTGTTGGTTTTCAAGCAGTTCACGAACATGGATGGTGGCGTCTTCCACCGACCAGTTGTCGTTCCACGGCTCGCCCGAAAACGCCGAAGCGTAGATGGCACCATATTGGTCCAAATGCTCAATAGTGATGGGACTGATGATTAGGTTTTGCATAAGGGATATTTTTGGCAAAGATAGGGGTTTATTGCGAATAATCGTACCTTTGCGCAATCACAAAAGACAACCATACACCATGGCAAGCAACCCCGACTTCGTTCAATATATCGCCGACCAATGCGCCGGTGCAGGCGAGATTACCGTGAAAAAGATGTTCGGTGACTACGGCATCTATTGCGACGGCGTCATCTTCGGCCTCATCTGCGACAACCGCTTCTACCTGAAACCAACCGAGGCGGGCCGTTCGCTATTGCGCAGCGTCGAAATGCGTCCCCCTTACGATGGCGCAAAAGACTATTTCTTCATTGAAGATGTGGACGACAGGGATTATTTGTCGGCGCTTGTCCGCGAAACTTGTAATGCATTGCCACAGCCGAAGCCGAAAAAGAAAAAAAATGAAATAAATGAATTTTTCTCTTGACTCGTCTCAATGAAACGGAAAAGCGGCCACCTCCACTTTCCCGACACATCCACCTTCGACCCGTTTATGGATTGTTTTTTATTATCTTTGCAGCCGAATTGCGAAACAGATAAATCGGAATTTATATGGTTGAATCATACATAACACGACCGACGGTCTTCCCAATGGAGGCAGAAGAACCTTGGAGAATTGTCGAAAACTTAGGTGAGAACATCACTCATCTCGTAGTGAACTTATAGAACAAGACCCTTTATAAAGCCATGCTACACCTGAACAAAGTACATCACATCGCTATCATTAGTTCCGACTATCAGCGGAGTCTCCACTTCTATACTCATGTGCTCGGCATGCGTGTCCTTGCTGAACACTATCGTGAGGAAAGGCTGTCGTACAAGACTGACCTCGCTTTGGGCGATGACTATGTCATTGAACTTTTCTCGTTCCCCTCCCCACCGTCGCGGCTGACCCATCCTGAAGCTGCAGGTCTGCGGCACTTGGCTTTTGAGGTCGACAGCATTGCCGAGACTGTGCATGAGTTAGATGCCTTGGGCATTTCGCATGAAGAGGTGAGAACAGACGAGTATACTGGCAAAAGGTTCCTCTTCTTTCAAGATCCTGACGGTTTGCCGATAGAATTGTATGAAAGGTAAATTCCAATTTATCGAACAGACAGATAGATAATGGTCAAATCATACAAGGTGACTTTGAGAAGAAACTGAAGCTTCAATTCGCTCCTGGCATAAAAGCCGGATTCCCATCTCCAGCTGAAGACTACAGCCATGA
>CADCJT010000011.1:0-192313 GCA_902801815.1 uncultured Bacteroidia bacterium | reverse complement strand
AACGCCGCACGCATCACCACCTTTACCTTGCGCAACGGTAAGACCTCCATCACCGACAAGGACTGGAAGAAACTATATAACGAGGAAGTTGAGGTGATTTACAAGCACGACATCATCGACTTCGCCCGTCGCAAGGGCTACTTCAGCGGCAAGGACAAGGACTTCGACTTCTCGGCCGCATACGCTCCCGTCGACTTCAGTGCCGCCCGTGTCTGCGACCTGCGTGTGTGGACCATGTTCAACAAGGTCTGCGACGGCATGGATGCGTATTGGGACTATGTCACAGGAAAAGACCTCACCCACCGCATGCCGCTCTATGTCAAGCCCAACCGCAAGATCAGCCTCAGCGACATGATGGCGTTCCAACGCGACCACTTCCAAGGCACCGAGCTGGACAAGACCCAAGACGTGGGTGGAGGTCCTTTCGGTTCCCCTTTCCGCTTCAACCCTTTGTATTGGGAATACGAAGGCAAGCCCTACCTCAACGAGCGCAGCATCGAAGTCGTTCAAACCGGTTTCTCGTTCATCGCCCAAAGCCGTTCGTGGCTGCCCAATCCCATCGGCGGCATCATCTGGTTCGGCGTGGACGATACCAATTCGACGGTCTACACGCCCTTCTACTGTTCCATCAGCGAGGTGCCGATTGAATACCGTGTGGGCAACGGCGACATGCTGACCTACAGCGAGAATGCTGCCTTCTGGGTCTTCAACCGCTTGGCTCACTTCAAATACCTCTTCTATAACCGTGTCATCGGCGACATCCAAGCCGTGCAGAACGAGCTGGAAACCGGCTATCAGGAGCAGGTCAACTATGTCGACAACCAAGCTTTGAGCCTCTATGCAAATGACCCACAGCAAGCCATTGCCTACCTCACCGACTTCTCCAACCAAGCGGGACACAACACCGTGGCCACTTGGAAAGAACTAGACAATTACCTTTTAGTGAAATATTTGGACAGCAACGTGAAGCAAGAAGAGAACGGCCAATTCAAACGCAACGGCTATGGCTATCCCGCCAAGCCAAAACAACCCGGCTATCCAGATTCATGGAAGAAAGCCGTGATCGAGCAGACCGGTGATCGGTTCAGAAGGCCTGAATGATTGTTTTGATTTATGCTTGAAGGGCTGCCATACCATGGCAGCCCTTCAAGCATGTTAGTCGATCAAGAATTAATCCAACAACCTTGCCCCAAGCCTTTCCAACGGCTCATCAGGCAGGTCGGTCCAGGTTTCAGTGGGTTTCACCGTTTCGTCAAAGACATTCCTAGTCGTGGTCAGTTGTTTTTTGGTGAGATAATTGCAGCTCACTTTTTTCCCTTCGCCCGAGTAACGTGAAAAACCATCTTTTTCAGTGCCAATTAGATAGAAATCGTCATCTTGGAAGTAAAAGAAATAATCGTTTTGATCCGTTTCTGAGCCTCCCGCCGAACTAAAAAACTCAACACCGAACCTCAAAACACCTTCCTCTGTGATATATGAATCCACCGTAACAAAGGTAAACTCATCCACTGCTCCAGGTATGGTGTTTGGGTATTCCTTGAAAAGCGTATACGTCTCGTCGTCTTTGCCGAAATAAATGGCCAAAACAGGCTCGTTGAAGTTGTATTCATAACCGTCAGAACGGGTCATCATATTCTCTGGGTTGCGGGGCGTTGCCACAAGGACCAGATCCAGAAAATCGTCGTCGTTGAGGTAACCCTGTAGATAGCAAATCGTGTCACAATCCTTAGGAAACACATCTTTTGCGGTGCCTTCATGCTTGAACAGTATCGCATCACTCAAGTTTTCCACTGGAATAGCAGCAGCTTGTTCGATTTGTTGTGGGGCCGATTCCCCATTGTTTTTGTAGTTACCGTTTCCGCACGAATACAATGCAAAAGCAACAATAAGTAAAATGAATAGTTTTTTCATATTTATCTGTTTTGGATTATACTTCAAAATCTTCTTATTCCAGAATGTTATTCCATGATTATTTGATTAATGCGGCAAAGATAAAACAAGATCACTTTTTATCCAAACTTTTTTGGGGAAATCCCTCAATCGAAGGCCCGAGCAAAAAACGACTTGATTTCCTCCTCCTTCATATTGCGGAAGCCGTACTCACGAATAACAATTCCATCTTCCATGAGAACGACAACGGGGAAGTTGCCATTAACCACTTTCACAAGGCGCGACACATCGGGATAGAGCAAATCGCGGTACCGTGCCGACTCTGACTGCTCATAAAACCCAGCAACACCTTCTTCATTTCCCATAAAAAGATAAGTGATCCGTTCTGGCGGGAAGCCATAAAACTGCTGCATCAGCGAAAGCTTATGTGCCGCCAACTGGCAGTATTCGCAACTCGTCGAGAAAAAGCAAACCACCTGTTTGCCCTCACGCAGATTCAAAGCTTCCAACGGCTCGGCGTCGAGCATGGCATCAAACAGTTCCACTTGAAGATTCTGCTCAGGGTCGTAATCTGAAGTCATGTTATCGGGCGGCGAAGCCACAAAGACACCAATGCTTGACGCCATGACGGCAACGATGAGAATCAGCCAACGGAAGGGCGTTCGCCAACTTTCCATCTTGTAAATCAACAGGAAAAGCACTAGCAGCACCCCATTCTTGATAAGGCTCTGCTTGGGATCAAGTTGGAGATAGTCGCCGAAACAATGGCAACTGTCGGTGCGACCGAGCCTCAGCGCATATATCAATAATAAGGAGTAGCCGACCAGCATGGCCATACTGCCCCACCACATCAGTTTGTGAAGACAATGCGAAATCAAGCCTATTCCCAAGACCAACTCAAGGATGATGGCCAAGCGTGCAACAATGAAGGAAAAATTCAGGCTAAAGAAATGATAGCTGTAGACATAAATCTCGAAGCGGTCCATGTCGACAATCTTCAAGATGGCCGACACGATGAAAACGAGGCCCAACAGAACCTTCAAGGCCGATTTGCCGAAGGAATTGACCAAACCTATTGTTTCGGTTTGAAATTATTGATCAGGTTCTCCCACCAACTGGGATTCTCGCCCGTCACCTCATATTCCGACACTTCGTAGCAGATGACCTGGCCCCAACCTTCTATTTCCTTCGACTTGTCGGAGCAGGAAGAGCCGTCCTCGATAGTGTAATATTCCTCGCCCAAGTTCACGACCTCTTCATTCTGGATGGTGGTGCAACGGCAATAACGCGTCTTTTTGCACGACGGCAAGACCAAAACCGCCAAGGCGAGTGCAACAATCACAAACTTTTTCATCTTCATCGATTTTTCAGCGCAAAAGTACAATTTTTTGCCTTATCATTGATAAAACGCGAAAAAATAAGTAATATTGCAGGGTTATTTTGAAGCCAGCTTTTACAGCCATATAACTACAACTAAAAACAATCAACATGAAAAAAGCCTTACTTATCACCATCATCATGGCAGCGATGGGCAACCTCTTTGCCCAACATCGCGCCGTTAAGACCACGACCTTACCCAACATGGGTACCGTCCTCGAGTACGGAGTCAGTGACCCAACAGCCGACAGGGCCATGACCGACGAACCCACCATCCTCTGGGAGAAATACGAAAGTGGTGCCACGCCCGACGACGTCTTCTACATCGAAGCCACAGGCGACTACCTCGTGTATTACGGCCTGAACGACAAGCGCCTCAGCCTCTTCGACTCACAAGGCACCGTGAAATGGGAAAAGCCCATCTCATCAAGTGGACGTGCCGCCATCTCACAAATGGGCAACACCATTGCCTATTCCGACGACAACGAGCTCTACGTGGTTAATCTAGAAGGCACGGAGGTCTTCCACGAAACCTTCACTTACCCCGTTTCCCATTTCAAGCTCACCTCCGAAGGCACAAAAATCTATGTCTCCTATGGCCGATACGAAGACAGCTACTATGCCATCGCCTGCTACAACATTGCCAACAACAAGAGCGACCCGGAGTGGCTCATCGGCGACCTCACCGTCAACCCTGTGGGCATCAGCCTCTCGAAAGACAATGCCCGCCTCGTGGTCGCCTTCGCGCAAGGCTACAAACAGATCTGGGTCATCGACCCGCTGACGGGCGACATCCTGCAAGACGACTTGTACTACTACGACAACTCCCCCAGCCAAGACCCCGCCTTGAGTGCCAACGGCGATTACCTTGCCTACGCCGACTTCAGCGGCATGGCCTATCTCTACCACTGGAACGGCGAGCGTTACGAGAGCGTATGGACCGCTAGCATCGCCGGTCCGGGTGCCTCCTCCACCTGGGGATGCGCCAACGCCATCTCCGACGACGGCAGCCTCATCGCCATCGGCACCCTCGACTTCGTCAACACCAGCTATGGCTACGACGGCTGCTGCTACCTCTTCAACAACTACTCCAACGAGCCTATCTGGAGCTATACGGGCTGCGGCGACGAGGTGACCCAAGCCGCCATGAGCGACGACGGCAGCACCATTGGCTTCGTCACCTGGGGACCCATGGATCACTCCACGCCCGACTTCTTCCTCTTCCGCAAACAGAGCGGCACTCCAATCGCCGAACTCACCACGCCTGGCTCGATGGAACACATCGACATCTCTGCCACTGGACTATACACCATCGTTGGCGGCAAGGCCGTCCATTGCCGTGAGATGGGCAGCGGCAGCCGCGTCTACGCCATCCAATGCCTCACCGACGATATGGGTACGCTGAACGGCACCGTCAACCTCATCGGCAACGACAACAACGGCGGCGTCAGCGTCAGCATCAACGAATTGGAAGACTATTTCGAGATGACGGCCGAAGATGGCAGCTTCACCCTACGTGCCATACCTGAAGGACATTACTCGCTCACCGCAAGAATCCCTGGCTACCTTACGCAAAACGTTGAGTTTGACATCATTGGAGGACAAACCACCACACTCGAAATCGAGATGGAAGCCGTCGGCACACCCATCTCCGACCTCTACGCCTCGCAAGGCGCTTATGATTATGTGGAGCTGACTTGGAGCGAGCAAGATGGCGCCACTGGCTACAACATCTATCGCAAAAATACCCTCAACGCACCCTTCGGCGAGCCCATGGCCACCATCGGCACAGGCGAAGGCTATTTTGAGGACCACACCGCCATCCCGACGCAACAATACTATTACACCGTCACGGCACAACTCGACGAGGAGTTGCAGACACCCTACTCCAACATCTGCCTCGGCTATGCCACCACGGCCTACATCACCCACACCATCGACGTCTATGACGGCACCGCCCCCACTATCGACGGCATCATGAGCGATGGCGAATGGAATGACGCCTTCCGCGTCGAGGTAAGCAACTACCTCCTGCCCGTCGAGATGGGCAGCGTCACCTTGCACCTCAAGATGGACGACAACTACCTCTACGTCTGCTCCGAGAACCGGATGGACTCCGAGTGGACCAACAACGACGGCGTGGCCCTCTACATCGACGACAACAACGACGGCACCTACCCACCACAAGGCGACGACAGCGAGGGCAACTACTGGATGTACTACGGCACGCCCAACACCGTGCGCTACCGTCCCATCTACGATAACGGCGGCGTGGGCACCGTCATCAACCTGCCCGAGGAGATCATCGCCTGCGACATGAGCCAAGGCTATGAGACCATCGAGTTCGCCCTGCCCTTGGGCAACGACGAGACCTGGAAGCTGAACACCGACAACGGCAGCAGCGGTCTCTACCTCTTCGTGCGCGATGCGGCCACGGCCACCATGTTCGGCAAGTGGCCCGCCGAGAACAACGAGACCTTCGCCCCGACCTATTACGGTGTGATGAACTACCACGTAGAGAATGCCGTGCCCGAGCCGCCCACCAACCTCCGCATCGACGAGGCGGTGAACGCGCAAGGCGTCTACACGCCCATCTTATGGGACATGCCCGTGATGAACGACTTCGACCACTTCAACCTCTATTTCGTGGACTATCCGGACCAACATGAGGAAGTCTATGGCACGCAATGGATCTTTGAGGTTGACGACGAGGAGGAAGTGAGCATCTACGTCACCACCGTCGACCAGGCGGGACAAGAGTCCGTGCCTTCGGAGACCCTGACCTTCCGTCCCGGCAGCGAAGGAGTGGTTGAGACGAGCCAACCGGCACTCAGCCTCTACCCCAACCCCGTCAAGAACGTGCTTCACCTCAGCGCCGACTTGCAAGGCCGCACCGAGGTGAAACTCTTCGACGTGAACGGCCGTACCGTGAAGCATTTCGTCGCCAACAGCCTCAACGAAATGCGCATCAACGTGAGCGATTTGCAGAGCGGCGTGTACTTCGTCCGCGTGAGCAACGAGACAAATACAGTTGTGGGCAAGTTTGTGGTGGAATAAAGACAAAGACACTCATATACTAAAGCACCGTCAAACTTTGGCGGTGCTTTTTGTATTACATCGTTTTTTTCTATCTTTGCAAGCGTGAAAACAAAGAGTTTGGTCATAGGAATAGTGATGGGCATAGCCTTTGCTGCCTGCTCACCCTCGGTTAAGGTCCCTGAGCCTGAGGTTGCTGAGCAAAATCGAAGCATCGAAGGGCCGTCCCTTGAATTGTCCTCCATCGACAGCTTGATGTGGAAGCAGCCCGACAGTGCTTTGGCGCAGCTGCAGCGGTTTGTGGCAAGCCCAGCGGCCGACAGCCTCGATGCGTTTAACGGGCATTACTGCCAGCTGCTTATCTCAGAATTGCTGTATAAGAACGATTGGAAGCAAAGCAACCGTGGGGAGCTGCTGAAGGCGGTGGGGTATTTCGATTCGATTGTGGATTTGCATGGAGCGAACGCACAGAAAAGGCATGCATTTTTAGACGCCCGCGGCCATTATATTAATGGTGTAGGCTTTTACGAGCAGGGTGACGTGGTAAATGCCTGCGCGGAATACTTAAAGACCTTGGACGTGATGGAAGCCCATTTTGAGGAAAAGGAATTGGTGGAGCATAAGGCTCGATTCATGGCCTATACCTACAACCGACTTATGGAACTCTTTTCAGAACAGTTTATGATGGATCCCGCCATTGAATGTGGAGAAAAAGCTTTGATGTTCTGTAAGATCAAGCCAACTTCTCCTGAAGGTATTTCTAGTATTCTTTATCAATTGGGAAAACAATACGATAAAATGCATGAAATAGATAAAGCAAGACAATATTATGAACAAGCATTAGAAAATATATCAAACACAGACAATCAAGTATTTAGAGATATTGTTTCAAGCAAGGCTCTTTGTGACTATAAATCTGGTGCTACAACAGAATCATCTTTAGATGAACTATATCTTGTCCTTAAGTGTTCAGATACTGAAAAAGAACGGTTAAATCGCTATCTGACTATTGGGGGTGTTTTTTTCTACGAAGGTAATTACGACTCTGCATTATTCTATTTGGAACCTGTGTTTGAAGATAATGAAGCGGGGCTACAAGCCCAAGCAGCAGGTTATTTGCGCATCATTTATGACAGTATAGGGAACAAGGGGCAATCCGATGCATATATGCGGTTTCTGACTAACAATAAGAAACCTGAGGGAGAAAACAAGGCCTTGGTCTCGAAACTCGAGGATATATATAAGAACTATTCGAACCAAAAATTAGAGAAGCAGGCTAAAGCTGAACAAAAAACAGCCGAGAAGCGGGTGATGAATACTATTATCCCCATAGCTATTGCGGTTGCTTTAATTATTATCTGCGTGTTGATATGGAGGAGCAGAAGACTGCTGAAGAATCAGCAAGAAGAAGCGGACAGGGTGCTTGGAGAGGCAGAGCAAGAGCACGAAAAGGAACTGAGGCTATGGCAGGCTGAGGCCGACAAGACGTTGGAAGAAATGGAGAAGAAATATGAGGAAGAGCTAGAACAGTTGAAAGCTGAGACAAAACAACGCTTAGATGAGGCGGAAAAGAAACACCTGCAATGGATGGCGGATGCAGAGGAACGACATTCGAAAGAATTAAGAGTGCAGAAAGATCAGTCGGAAAAGGAGATAGATAAGACGAAGACCCGGCATAAAGAGGAATTGGAGGCGGAGCGGTTGGCATACGAGAAGGAACAAGACGCCTTAAGACAGAACCTAATGGAAAGAGTGGCGCAAGTGCGTGCATTAGAAGAAGCATTGAACATACAGCGCGAAGAGGCCAAGCTGCGACGCATGGCCTTTCTGAAAGAGCCAATATGCCAATCCATACGAAACAAGTTGAGTGGCAAGAACATCACTACCCGAGAAAATGCATACGAGCTTGGCATTGCCCTCAAGGACGAAGACTTCGAACAACTCAGAGAGGCTGTGGAAAAGCATTATAATGGTTTTGACCATGTGCTGCTGAGCCAATACCCGGGATTGAAGCATGGGCATTTGGCGTTATGCCATTTGCACCTGTTGGGAATCAACGAAAGCGAGATTGCTGTGTTAAAGAACGTGTCGTATTCGGCCATCAAGAAGCAAAACGAGAGCCTTCAGGAAAAGCTTGGGGTGGAAGAAAGCGTGGCGAAGTATGTGATGAGGGTGGCAGAAGGGCTTGTCGGACATGCTCATAATGAATTGAAACTGGATTTACTGCATGGAAGTCAAGGATCTTCACAGAAAAGTTCACAGAAAAATTCACAGAAAATTGTGAATTTGATTAAGGAGAGGCCAGAAATAACCACCGCTGAAATGGCAGAGATTATTGGCATCACGAGACGGTCTATTGTAAACATCACCAATAGGTTACAGGAAGATGGTGTTATACGCCGTGTTGGGCCTGACAAGGGCGGGCATTGGGAAGTGATAGATTGATTTCCTTTTCTTTGGACATAATTTTAGAGTAGTGATGAAAAAAGCTGGAGGAAATTGGTAGTTTCCTCCTTTATTTATTTTGTAAATTGTTGATTATCAAGTCTTACAACTCCATGCAGATTATTTCCAGAATTACTCCAGCAAAGTAGCGAACCGTCAATCATGCAATAACCTACTTTTGTTGGCGAAAGCTTAAGCTGATATTATCAACACTATTAACTTCAAAAAATTAAAAATGCCATGTTCAAATTTAAAGAAATGATTCTGATGCTCTGCTTTATCCTTTCGGGAGCGTTCTGCTATGCCAATAATGCAATTGGAAAAGGAATTGAGAAAGATGGACGTCCTGTGTCTATAGAATTAACACAAAGTACCGGTGTAAGTAGTTTAGACAAAAGCAGTACGATTATTCCTTTTATTAATGGACACGTGCTTACTGTGTCATTCAGTGAAAATCTTGGGCAAGTCTCTATTGAGGTTGCCACCACTGGTGGCGCCACGGTCGAATATACTTCTGTACTTACCCCGAATGGCTTGCAGATTTACATCACAAATGCGGGGAATTACATTGTCACCTTTACGCTCTCCAACGGGGACGTGTATGCTGGTGAGTTTACGGTATCGGATTAATGAGAAAACCTATATGCCATGAAAGGGAAGAACAAATTCATCAGGTGAAACCTCCATAGAGGGGCTATAAATAAAATAAGGTGCTTGGAGACACTGCTTTTGTGGAAGATTGCCTTATCTCACAAGCACCCGAAGCAAAACGAGAAAACCTGAACGCGTAGGGCTTACGCCCTTGGTGTGTCTTTATACCCGTTTTTGCGTGGCAAAAATAGAGATTTCTACGAAACAATACAAAACCAATAATTTAAATAAAAACACCATGAAAAGAATACATAAAATATCAGCAATCATCATCGCTTTGCTTGGCATAAGTTTGCATTGCCAAGCCCAACAAACTGGGACAGTGTCTTTTGGCTATGATGACAACGGGAACCGGACATCACAGTCATACGCGTCAAAACAAGGAGGGAAAGTCCGGCAAGAAGAACCCACCAAGACGACATCAACCATCCTTGATTTCCATGGCGACATGCGGGTGAGCCTTTACCCAAATCCAGCGAAGGACAAGTTGACTTTAACCATACAGAACAAGCCCGAAGAACTTTCATTATTCTTCAAGGTCACTACGGTTTCTGGAGTTGTCTTGTATGAGAAGGTGTTAAACAGCGACACCGAATCTTTCGATATGTCGGTTTTGTCTCCCGGGATATATATGTTCCAACTGATTGGAGGAGACAGAAAACATATTTGGAAAGTAATAAAAGAATAAGCATAGTATAATGAGAAAAATGCAAGCCAGCAAAAATGGAAACACTATTCAGAATTTTGGCTACAGTTACGATATTTTTGGTAATTTAGCCGCACGAACGGAAGACAAATTCGCCATGCCAATCACCGAGACCTTCACATACGACTACCTGAATCGCTTGACGACCGTCACCCTGAACGGATCGGTAAGTAGCGACATAGCCTATGACGCTTTTGGACGAATCCTTTCGAAAGAGGCCGATGGACAGACGGTGTTCAGCGGTGCGCAATACAACACTTACGACCAATACAACAACCTTAAACCACATGCCATCAGTTCAGCGACCATGGCCGAGAACCCAATTACCTATCCGTCGTTGGATATTTCCTACACTATGTTCGACAAAGTGAATTGTTTGAAACAATACGATGATAATGAAAATCTACTAAGCCAAGTCGGATACCAATACGGCTACGACCACGAACGCATCCAAATGACTCATGGCAACACATACGAGAAAGTGTATTTAGGCAACTGCGAGCTGATTACCCAAAACGGCAATTCGCAGTGGAACACTTTCATCAGCGGCCCTCTAGGTGTGTTTGCGGCCGTGACGAACAATGGCACAACAGAATCGCTGCGTTACATTTACAAAGACCACTTGGGCAGTTGGACCACCATCACCGACGACGCGGGCACGATATTGCAGGAAATGAGCTTTGATGCTTGGGGCAATATCCGAATACCTGGCTTGTGGACGAACGGGTCTTATAGCGGATTGATTTTGTATGACCGTGGTTTCACCGGACACGAGCATCTTTTCAGCTTCGGCTTGATCAATATGAACGGAAGAATGTACGACCCTGTGATGAGTTCGTTCCTTTCCGTAGACAACTACGTGCAGCGCCCCGACTTCTCGCAGAGCTTCAATAGGTATGCGTATTGCTTGAACAACCCATTGAGGTATACCGACCCTGATGGGGAATGGGTACAATATGTGATTGGAGGGCTGTTGGGCGCATGGAATGGCTACAGTATTGGTAGAGCGGCAGGGTTGGAAGGCTGGGATTTGGTGTGGTCGACCGTTGGCGGAGCAGCGGTAGGCGCAATCAGTGGAGGAATAGGCACCTATGTATCTAGCGTTTCAACTGCGGCAGTCGGAGGGTTGTGTGGCGGAGCGATAAGCGGAGCAGGCAATGGTTTGATTCAAGGCTTAGCAACAGATAGCAAAACTCTTGGTGCTGATGTGTTAAACGGCTTATGGAAAGGTGGATTAAGCGGTATGGCTGGAGGATATGTTGGAGGCGACATTGGTATATATGGCGGTAAAGGCGCTTTCTTGGGAGGAATAACAGGCTCTTTGACATCTGAGTTATTCAATGCCGCAACTATCGATGGTTATAAAGTGAATTGGCTGAACGTTGGCATGGGTGGAGTGATGTCTTATGGAATCTACCATGCCCAAGTATTTGCCGGGTATATGGCTGGAGGGTTTAGAGATAAGATGGATTATTCTGATTTTTGTGATATGATGAGTATTTCACAGAAATCAATGAGGGAATGGAAAGAATGTAAATTCATTTCTTACAATGATGGCAAAAAGCCATATATGTCAATGGGAGAAGATCATAGTGTATCTACGGAAGGAAAGTATTACGAAAATGCGAACTTCGACTACCACACGCACCCCGAATGGCCTAGTCATCTTGCAGACTATGATTTGATGTCCACAGTTGAAGGAGCGAAAATGGAGGGCTATCCGATAAATCATTGTGACGAGGCTGCGAGAGTTGCTTTGACAAGACTTGGATGTGAACATATGTATCAAGGGTCTAGAAATGGTCATATGGTGTATATGACGAATGAAGTCATTACAGAATCAAACGTCCTCAATCATTTTATGCAATACCGAGTTCCATACAATTACTATTCGGTGTTTCATTATTATCAGCATCAAATGATTATCAACTTAAAAATTAGATAAAAGATGAACAAGAATTGGATAATTGTATTAGCCATTGCAATCGCTCTTTTTCGGGCGAATATGGCGTTGGGGCAGTTTGATGGACTTCAAATCAACCTTGAAAAGAAGAGCAAGGTAATTGGTGAAAGCCAAAGGATTAGCCTTTTTTGCTCTTTCGATGGCAAGCATTATTATGTGGGCAGCAAAGCCGCTCCAAAGATGGATTTCTCGAATCCCGATTCATGGTTTAAACGGGATGCCGACACTTTGATGGAAATAACAAAGCAAGAGTTCAATGTCGTTTCGGAAATGGTATTGGGACTATCCTCGATTAATCTGATTGGTGGATTGGATGCCAATAGTTTCAAGATTGTACATGACCCCACAATAATCGAATTGGAGCTTTCAATGAATGGACAGACTATATCTTACCGACTATTTTTACCATTGTGTCATAATACTCATTTCAAGCAGTTTGAGGAAGTTTGTGAAGCCATTATATTGCTTGCCAAAGGAGACCCTGATGCGTTTTTGGAAAGGGCAGCGAAGAAAAGGTATGAACGGTAACTGTTTTCGTGGCGGCGGTTTCCGCCGCCAGGGTTGTATATTCCCGGGCCAATGGTAGGGTTCACAGATGGTTTTAGCTCAAGTTATTGCTTTTAAAATGTATTGGTCATGGTTAAAAAGGTTCTATGGTTTTTGATTTTGCCGTGTTTTCTTTTTTCGGCGAAGGTTGTCATGTCACAAAACAAGACAGGATATAGGATCCGTCTAGAAATAAACGACACTATTCATTATGGGGAACTGATCCAGGTGAAAGCAGTCCTAGAGACAGAAAAACTGTTTCCTATAATGGTTAAGATGCATAAATACATTGCGCCCACCAAACTCTCGTATTCTTATGTCAATCATTGTGTATATCTTGAAGTCGTCCATAATGGCACAAAATACGAGGAAGGTAATCCGACATTGCTTTTTCACACAACAATTGAACCTGAAAAGACATGGTTCTCAAGATGGTTCCCATGTGATGACATTCATGGGGTGTTCTATTTTTGCAATTTACTCCCAGAAAACATTATTTTGACACATAGCAAGGAAGAGTTATTCGATGTTAAGAACATGGACTTTGGAGAGTATCAGATCCGAGCAGTTTTTGTAAATATGGATAACGATACTATCTATTCAAACCCTGTGACAATTCACTATTTGGAAAAATGATTCCTGAAACAGCGAACTAACGCCATGAAAGACTCAATAAACGACCACTACATACTAAAATAATAAACAAACAGATGAAACACTTATTGTTTATGACATTTTCAGTCCTTATTATTATGGGAAGCTGTAATAAATGGGGAAACAAAAAGATGACAATTGTCAAACAACCTTACAACGGTAGTGAACTTAGACTTGACGGGTATTATTACGACATGGAAGATGGAAAGATTTGGAGCACGTATTTCTTTTATAGAAATGGAATTCTGCATTGCGGCATAGCATCCGATACTTTGGGCAACAACCTTAACATGTATGATACTTGGTTTGCTTCAGATTTTTATTTGCAACGTCTAAGAACGGACAGAAGAAGATGGGGCTTGTTTGAAATACATGACGATAGTATTGTTTTTGAAAGATGGGGCATTCTGGAAGGAGGAGATCCCGTGCTACGTTTTTCTGGCCGCATTCTCAATGATACTACATTTATCATCACAAGATGCGAGAATCCGCATTCTGGCGATGTTTGTCAAGAACAAGATCTATTTCATTTCCGCCACTTCTCCCCCAAGCCCGACAGCACCAACATGTTCATCCCATGACAGGAACCACAAATGGTCACGAATTATAATTATTCTCATCTGTTTCATAGTTATCAATACAATTTTATCCTTAAATATTAATTCTCAAATTGTATTATTATGAAAGCAAAACATCTTATTTTGTTTTTTATGACACTCTGTCTATGCATTCCAATGCAGGCACAATATGAAGGGTTAGTTGTCAAGATAGATTATTTTGACCCCGCATCTCCAAAGTACAGACAGCATATAGAAATGATGTACGACATATTCACGCATGGTTATTGGCTGACTGTCTCCACAGAGAAAACCTTGTTTAGCAAAGGTTCGACCAAAGTCCGAGATCATGTCACCAATACAAGTCACTATTATCGTTCGAAAACCATTACCGATACAATTATCAACCTTACCAAAGAAGATTTCAATAAACTGGCTGGTGAATGTTATCAGATAGCTTCAACAATAATATCGGAAAAGATGAAGACATCTGCTTATTGGATTATTGCCGGACCAGAACCAACTATTAATCTTTCGATTACAAACGGGCCTATAACTACTGAGTTCTTATTCAAATGCCCAATATGTCCCAAGGATAATTACTATGAGGAACAATTTCGGGATATTCTTGCAAAGATTCTTTCTCAAGGAGGTCTTGATAGCGAAAAAATTCTGGGAATGTGCGAATAGTAGAAAAAGGAACGCTGCGGCGTTCCTTTTTTCATTATTCTTTGGCAAACTCGGGATGTAGCTGAAGGAACTTCCTGTCGTATTGCCGAATGCGGTTCAACGAGCGTCGCGTCCAAACGAGCCGCAAGGCATTGCGCTCCGCCTCGGTGAGGTGCCAATCAATGTCAGTCGTGGCATGGAGACGGTTGGTCAGCGAATAGAGCAGCAAAGCCGCCGAAACGCTGATGTTGTAGCTCTCCGTGAAGCCATACATCGGGATGCGCACATGCATGTCAGCATGCTCGACGGCATAGTCCGAGAGGCCCAGCTTCTCTGTGCCGAAGACCAAAGCGATAGGTTGGTCTAAAGGAAGCGTTTCGGGCGTGAAGTCGTCGCGATGCGGACAGGTGGCCACGATCTTGTAGCCCCTCTCGTGCAAACGTTCGTAAGCCACCGACGTGTTGAATTCCATATCCTCGTAATGGTATAGGTTAAGCCACTTCGTGCTGCCCATCACCACCTCGGGATTCACGTCGTAATGGTTCATGTTCTCTACGATGTGGACATCCTGGATGCCGCGCAACTCACAACTGCGCAATACCGCGCTGGCATTGTGCGGCTGGAAAATATCCTCCAAAACGACGGTGATATGCCGTGTGCGATAGTCGAGAATCTCTTCAAAACGCTGCCTTCGCTCGTCGGTGATGAACTGCGTCAGGAACTCCAACATGGCGGCATCGCGGGCGGTATCCTGCTGCAATTCAATGTCCTGAGTCTCTCTTCCGTCGTATACTATAGACTTCTTCATGCAGATTGTATTAAGGAACTGTTCAAAACTAAACTTCAATATCATTTGACGCGGGACACGGGACTTTTTACCCTGACCGCTGACCCAAACCCTGACCACCCCACCTTGGGTGAAACGGGTCATGGTCAGTGGTCATGGTCAAATAATAGTCTCGCGTCAATATGCAAGCCAAATATGCTCATTTACTTATTATAACGGAGTGCAAAAATACGAAAAAAGAAAAAATTGCAAAAAAATGGACGATGGTATGCCGAAAAAGCGTACTTTTGCAGCCAAATTTTGAAACGCTATGGCAAAACAGAACACAAAACAAGGAGACGAAAGACTTGAAAACGTCGAAGAAGCTTTAAGTAAAACCGAACTTTGGATTGAAAATAACCAGAAGACCCTGTGGATCATCCTCATCGCCCTGCTGATCGTTGCATTCGCCATCTATGGCATCAGCAGATATAGGACCAAAAGGAATGAAACCGCCAAGAACCTGAGTTTCCCGAGCGAAATCAGCTTCGAGGAGAAAGCCACACAGGCCATCGACTTCGCCTCGTATTATATGCAAAACGAGAACTATGCCACCGCTTTGAACGGTGACGGCGAAAAGGTCGGTTTCCTGGACATCGTCAAGGACTACGGTTCGACGAAGGCTGGCAATCTCGCCGCCTACTATGCCGGCATCTGCTACCTGAAGCAAGGTGACTACAACAACGCCATCGAGTACCTCAAGAAATACAACAACAACGACCAGGTGTTTGCTCCTCTGGCTTTAGGCCTCATCGCCGACTGCTATCTCGAGCTTGGCGACCAACAAAACGCCATCAGCTACTATGAGAAAGCCGCCAACAAGAGCTCCAACGACTTCACGTCGCCGATGCACCTCGTCAAGTTGGGCATGACCTACGAGATCATGGGTAACTACAACAAAGCCTTGGAAACCTACAAGACCTTGAAGGAAAAGTACCCGAACAGCAACGAGGCTTTCGAGATCAGCAAGACCATCGCCTACCTCGAAGAGAAGATGAAATAATCCAAGGGTTATTATTATAACAATGCCTGGCCTCATAAGGTCAGGCATTTTTTTGACAGTCTATGGAGAAGAACATCAAAATCGCCTATTTCGGCACGCCCGAATTCGCCGCATCACAGCTGGAGGCCATCCTCCAAGCGGGTTACGAGGTGGCCGTCGTCGTCACCATGCCCGACAAACCTGCCGGTCGCGGACGCAAGATCCAATACTCCGACGTGAAGAAGACCGCCTTAGAGCACAACCTGCCCCTTCTTCAACCTGAAAAGTTGAAAGACCCGGCTTTTTTGGAGCAGCTGGCTGCCTATCAAGCCAACCTCTTCATCGTGGTGGCCTTCAGGATGCTGCCAGCCGTGGTATGGCAGATGCCTGAGTTGGGCACCTTCAACCTCCACGCCTCGCTCCTGCCCCAATACCGTGGCGCAGCACCCATCAACTTCGCCATCATCAATGGGGAGACCGAGACAGGGCTGACCACCTTCTTCCTCAACGAGGAAATCGACAAAGGCGCCGTCATCATGCGAGAGAAAGTCAGCATCCGCCCCGACGAGACCGCCGGCGAGCTCCACGACGAACTGATGCTGTTGGGCAACCGAGTCGTCGTCGACACCATCAAGAAAATCGAAAGCGGCGACGTTCAAGCCTTACCTCAAGAACAACTGTTGGAGAACCAACCCCTAAAACCTGCCCCTAAGATTTCCAAGGAATTCTGCAACGTGGACTGGAACAGCGACTGCCAGACCGTCTACAACCACATCCGCGGTCTCTCGCCCTACCCTGCAGCGCACACACAATTGCAGTCCGATAATGGCGAGGTCATCGATTTGAAGATCTATGCTGCCGAAATGGAGACTTGCACACCCAATATCGTTACTGGCACTGTGGCTACCGACAACAAGAAATACCTGAAAATCGCCCTTCGTGACGGTTTCATCCACTTGACACACGTACAACAAGCCGGAAAAAAAGCCATGCCCATTTCCGATTTTTTGAGGGGAACACAGCTCAATGGTTCATGGAAAACAGCCACTAAATGAGAAAAATAGGCCATTTTTACCTTTTTTTTCAATTTTTTTGCAAAAAATAGCACATTTTTTTCAAAAAAAGCTTGCATTATTCAAAAATGCATTATTTTTGTCGGGTAAAAGTTTAACCACTAATCTTTAACTAATATGAATAAAGTAGAATTAATCAATGCTGTTGCTGAAAAAGCCGGCATGACCAAAGTCGATGCAAGAAAGGCCATCGATGCCATCATGGATGTCACTAAAGCTGAACTCAAGAAGGACGGCAAGATCGCTCTCGTTGGTTTCGGAACCATGAGCGTGACCAAGCGCCCCGCCAGACAAGGCCGTAACCCCAGAACGGGTAAGACCATCAAGATCGCTGCAAAGAAGGTTGTGAAGTTCAAACCCGCTGCAAACATCCTGAAGAAATAAGTTCTATTCAAGTAAAGGAAAAGCCGTCATTACTGACGGCTTTTTTTGTTGTCCTTTCGGCTCACAAAGCCATCCTTTTCCACCTGAAGCACTTCGTTGTCAACCAAGAAACGGATGGCGTCAAGCACCTGCGACTCTTCAAAGTCGCTGCATTGGGAGAGGATTACATTCATCGGCAACATTTCTTCACTCAGCACACTCCGCACCCGATTCTCTATGGCATCGTAGGGAACACGATGCTGTTGCTTCTGACACACGTCACAACGGCCACAAGTCTTACGGGTTTTCTCGTTGAAATAGCGCAATAGCTGCACACTACGGCATTCCTCATCATTGTTCACAAAATCGATGACCGCTTTCACGCGTTCTTCGGCATCTTTCTTGCGGTCGTAATAGTTTTCCTTTGACAAGCCGAAATGCTTGGCATCGACAAATTCAGAAAGGAAGAGAATTTGGGGCTTGTCGTTGCGTGGCGCGTATGAAAGGAAATTATAGGCCTCCAGCTTCTTTAAATGTTCCATGACCTTTTCAGCCTGCACCCCTATTTTCTTTGCCATCATCTCTTCGTTGATCTTCACGAAATCCGACATCACACCAGGCAAGCTTCTGAGCATATACTTGACCAACTCGCTATATTGTGGATTGTTGACTTGGAAACCATAAATGTCGTCCCGCGAGGCCTTGATCATGACTTTGGAAGGCTCGTCGAAGCTATCGGAAAGCACGAGGAATCCTTCTTTCTCAAGAATCTTCAAAGTGTGAAACACCTCAATGATGGAAAAACCATAGCGATTGGCAAAATCACTGATGACGAAAGGATACGACACATTCTCTCCTGCCCCGATAGGAATACCAAAATAATTTCCTAAGGCATTATATATCAGCTTGATGCGATCCAACTCAGGAAACGACTGGGTCAGGTTTTCCTGTAACTTCTTGATGTCGGCAGGCGAGACAAGCAAGAAAGCTTCGGAAGGTTTTAGATCACGGCCTGCCCGACCTGCCTCTTGAAAGTAGGCCTCGATACTGTCAGGCAAATCCATGTGGATGACGAGACGCACATCCGGTTTGTCGATACCCATACCGAAGGCGTTAGTGGCCGCGATGACCTTCACCTTGCCTTTCATCCATAGATCCTGGCGCTCATCTCGAGTCTTGGCATCCAAGCCTGCATGATAAAAGGTGGCACTGATGCCCACCGAGTTGAGCCAATCGGCAATGACCTGCGTGCGTTTGCGGTTGCGCACATACACGATGGCACTGCCTTCTTTCATGGCCTCCAACTTGCGGCGCAAAACGCCATATTTGTCAGCCTCATGAAACACGTTGTAGGTCACGTTCTTGCGCTCGAAGCTGCTTTGGAAGACGTTTTTCTGCTTAAAGCCGAGACGGAATTGTATGTCGTCGACCACCTTGGCCGTTGCAGTGGCCGTCAAAGCCAAGACGGGGGTCTTTGGCATATAGGGTCGAATGTCGGCAATCTTCAGATATGGAGGACGAAAGTCATAACCCCACTGTGAGATGCAGTGCGACTCGTCGACGGCCAATAGGCAGACCTTCATCTTCCGTAATGCCTGAATGAACGTATTGGTTTGCAGGCGTTCAGGCGAGACATAAAGGAACTTCAGCCGACCGTATGCCGCCTGGTTGTAGGCCAATTCCAAGGCATCGGGGTGCATGCCCGAATAGATGGCCGCAGCGGGAATGCCTTTGTCCACAAGATGAGCCACCTGGTCCTTCATCAGTGCGATAAGCGGCGTGATGACAAGACACAAACCCTCCATCGCCATAGCAGGCACCTGAAAGCAGATGCTCTTTCCGCCACCAGTGGGCAACAGGGCAAGTGTGTCCCTCCCTGCCATCACCGAGTCCACGATGTCTTCCTGGAGCGGACGGAAACTGGGATAGCCCCAATACTGTTGTAATATGGCTCTGGTGGCGGCGGACATGGTTATTGCATCTTCTCAATCTCAATCTGCAACTGGAGCATTTCATCCCTGAACTTGGCTGCTGCCAGGAAGTCCATCTCTTTGACAGCTTTCTCCATGTTCTTCTTAGCCTGTACGATGGCTTTCTGGATCTGCTCCTTCGACATATATCTGGCTTGACCCTCGGCAGCCATCGTTGAATCACCCGATTGCGAATACGACACTGGTGCAGGCTGTCCTTTCAAGGTGCCCAAAGAGTTGTCGATAGCCTTAACAATGGTCTTCGGCACAATGCCATGGGCTTCGTTGTAGGCCATTTGCTTGGCGCGACGGCGGGCGGTCTCGTCAATGGTTTTTCGCATGGAATCAGTAATCGTGTCGGCATACATGATGACCTTACTCTCGGCGTTACGGGCGGCACGACCTGCGGTCTGCACCAAGGAACGTTCCGAACGGAGGAAACCTTCCTTGTCGGCATCAAGGATGGCAACAAGACTTACTTCCGGCAGGTCCAAACCTTCACGCAAGAGGTTCACACCGACCAACACGTCGAAATCGCCCATACGCAGGCCTTGCAGGATCTCCACACGCTCCATAGTGTCTACATCGGAATGGATATAGCGTGTCTTGATTTTCAAACCATTGAGATAGGTGTTCAACTCCTCTGCCATGCGTTTCGTCAAAGTGGTGACAAGAACACGCTGGTTTTTCTCTACCACTTTGTGGATCTCATCGATGAGATCATCGACTTGATTCAGGCTAGGCCGAACCTCAATCACGGGGTCGAGCAGGCCCGTAGGACGAATCAGTTGCTCGACATACACGCCTTCACTCTGCTGCAACTCGAAGTCGGCAGGTGTGGCGCTGACATAGATGGTCTGACCCGTGAGCGCCTCAAACTCATCGAACTGCAAGGGACGATTGTCCAAAGCCGAAGGCAAACGGAATCCGTATTCCACCAAAGTCTGCTTGCGTGAACGGTCACCGCCATGCATGCCACGGATTTGTGGGATAGTGACATGGCTCTCATCGATGATCGTGATGAAATCATCAGGGAAATAGTCAAGTAGACAGAAAGGCCTCGTGCCTGGGCTACGTCCGTCGAAATAACGCGAGTAGTTCTCTATGCCTGAGCAATAACCCAGTTCCTTCATCATCTCAATATCGTAGTTCACACGATCTTCCAAGCGCTTGGCCTCCAAGTTCTTCCCTATCTCTCGGAAATACTCGGCCTGCTTGAACATATCATCTTGAATCTCCGCCACAGCAGAGTTCAGCTTGGATTGCGAAGTGACAAAGATGTTGGCGGGAAAGATAGTCAACTCAGAGAGTTCTTCCATCTTCCTACCCGTCACGGGATTAAGCATTTCAAGGCTGTCGATTTCGTCATCCCAAAACACAATGCGGTAGGCATAGTCGGCGTAAGCAGGAAACACGTCCATCGTCTCCCCTTTCACCCGGAACTTGCCTTGCGTGAATTCTATCTCGTTGCGCACATACAAAGCGCCCACCAAAGCTTTGGCCACCTCATCGCGGCTGATTTTCATGCCACGCTCCAGATAGATAATGTTCTTGCCGAAGTCATCTGGATTGCCGATACCGTAAAGGCACGACACCGAAGAAACAACGATAATATCGCGCCGACCCGAAAGCAAGGCCGAAGTCGTCGCCAATCGCATCTTATCGATGTCCATGTTGATGGCCAAGTCCTTTTCAATATAGGTGTTGGTGGCAGGAATGAAAGCTTCAGGCTGATAATAGTCGTAATAAGAGACGAAATAATTCACCGCGTTCTCAGGAAAAAACTGCTTGAACTCGCCATAAAGCTGTGCAGCTAGAGTCTTGTTATGGCTCAGCACCAAAGCAGGACGATTCACCTGCGCCAACACATTGGCGATGGTGAAAGTCTTGCCCGAACCAGTCACCCCAAGCAACGTCTGGGCATGGTCACCACGTTTCAATCCGTCCACCAACTGCTTGATGGCTTCGGGCTGGTCACCAGTAGGCTGAAAATCAGAAACTAATTTGAAATCCACAATCGATATCGTTTTGCAAAGTCTGCAAAGATACACATATTTTTCGTAATTTTGCGGCCTAAAACAACAAGGTATGATTCAAGCGACAGGCATCCATAAATCCTACGGCAACCTCGAAGTGCTCAAAGGCATCGACCTCCACATCAACAAGAAGGAAATCGTGAGCATCGTCGGAGCTTCGGGTGCGGGCAAGTCCACCCTACTCCACATCATCGGTACCTTGGACAAGGCCGATCGTGGACGACTCATCATCGATGGCACCGAAGTAGGCAAGCTGAACGACACCCAATTGGCTGCTTTCCGCAACCAAAAGATTGGGTTCGTGTTCCAGTTCCACCACCTCTTGCCTGAGTTTACTGCCATTGAGAACATCTGCATTCCAGCCTACATAGGCGGCATGGGCAAGAAAGAAGCCATCGAAAGAGCTGAGAGACTGCTTGAATACCTGAACCTTACCGACAGGAAGACCCACAAACCTTCGGAGCTCTCGGGAGGCGAGCAGCAACGCATCGCTGTGGCGCGCGCCCTCATTAACCAACCCGCTGTGGTGCTGGCCGACGAGCCTTCAGGCAACCTCGACTCCAAATCGGCAGAGGAACTGCACAAGCTCTTCTTCCGCCTCCGTGACGAGATGAACCAGACCTTCGTTATCGTCACACACAACCCAACGTTGGCTGCCATGTCGGATCGCACTATTACTATCAAAGACGGTAGGATTTAGTTTAGAGTTTAGAGTTTAGAGTTTAGAGTTGGAAAGGAGACACAATATTAATACAAGTTGTGCGTTAGGAAATGATAAAAATGAGTTCTATGCAAAAAAAATACATATTCACAGTATTGTTTGGTGCAGCTCTCCTATTTAGTGCCAATGTGGTCCAAGCCCAAAACGCCGAATCATACGAGTCGTTGATGAGGAAAGGCAATGAGAAATACAATGCCAAGGACTTCATCAGTGCCAAGACCTACTACGAGATGGCATTGAAGCAAAAGGCCAACGACCCCACTGCGAAGCAGAAGTTGACCGAAACCGTAAAGAAGATCCAAGAAGACGGCGCCCGCCAAGAAGTGTTCTACGCCCATCTGGATGCCGGTGACCAATACTATGGCCAACAGAAATATGAGGAAGCACTCGCCGAATACGAGCAAGCCTTGAAGGTCTTTCCCGAGGATAAATATGTTGGCGGTCAGGCCGATGCCGTGCGCGCCATCCTCAAGGAACGCCAAGACAAACAGGATGCCTTCGACACCGCCATGAGCCAAGGCGAGAGTCTGCTGGCCGAAGACAACTTCGATGCCGCCATCATGCAGTTTGAGACGGCAAGCGAGATCTTCCCCAAGGACAAATTGCCCAAGGAGAAACTGGCCGAGGCCAGACAGAAGAAACAACTCTACACAGAGAAAGTTGCCCGTTTCGACAAATTGATGGAAGAAAGCCGTCAGTTTGGTCTGCGCAAGAATTACGAAGCGGCATTGGAGAAGATCAACCAGGCCCTTGAACTCTTCCCCAACGACATCGAGGCCAACAACAAACGCAACGAATACCAAACTGCCAAAGGTATGGCCGACCAATACAACGGCATCATTGCCGCTGCCGACCAGCTATACGAAAACAAAGCTTACAGAGAAGCCAAGGCACAGTATCAGAGTGCCCTTGCCGTCGTCGCGGGCGACGCCTACGCAACGGACATGATCGGTCGCCTCGACCAGCTCATTGCCGAACAGGATGCAGAAGAGGCTGCAAGAATTGCCGCTGAGCAGGAAGCCGCACGCCTGGCTGCTGAGGCCGAGGCCGCACGCTTGGCTGCTGAAGCCGAGGCCGCACGTATTGCCGCAGAGCAAGAGGCCGCAAGGTTGGCTGCAGAGGCTGAAGCTGCTCGTATCGCCGCAGAGCAAGAAGCAGCTCGTATTGCCGCCGAGCAGGAAGCTGCACGCTTAGCTGCAGAAGAGGCAGCACGTATCGCTGCAGAACAAGAAGCCGCACGTCTGGCTGCCGAAGCCGAGGCCGCGCGTATCGCCGCCGAAGAGGAAGCCGCCCGACAGGCCGCACTGGCAGCTGCCGAGGCTGAACGTCAAGCCACCATCAAGACCATGCTCGATGCTGCCGACGCTTTGTTCAACCAACAGGAATATGCCAACGCCAAGGTGAAATACCAAGAAGTAGTGGCTTTCGATGAAGGTAACGCAGCCGCCACCGCCAAGATCCAGGAAATCGACGGCATCTTTGCCCAGATGGCAGCCGAGTTGGAAGCCAACTACAACAAGGCCATGAGCGCTGGCAACAGCGCCATGACCGCAGAGAACTTCGCTGAAGCCATTACACAATATCAGACAGCCTTGGCCTACAAGCCTGAAGACCCGACTGCCACGGCACAATTGGCCATTGCCCAAAAATCGGAAAGCGACCGTATCGCTGCACTTCGTAGCCAATACGAGAAGTTCGTCAAGGAAGGCGACGCCAACTTTAAGACCAACACCTTCGACAAGGCCATCGAGGCTTACACCAAGGCAGAGGAACTTGGTTTGGAAACCTACCCCACCGAGATGATTGCCCGCATCAGCGAGATCATCGAGCAGAACAAATTGTATGAGCTGAACAGCGAGCCCATGCTGCTGGCCGCTGGTGAAGCCAAACGATTTGAATTCAACAAGATTGATGTGGCCGTGCGCCGTTCCAACTACATCATCATCAAGGTGCGTAACCCGCACCCTGAGAAGACCTTCCCGATGATTGTATCCTTCGGCGGTGCCGGTGGCAAGAACGGTGGTTTCGTGTTGCCCATCGCAGCCACAGAAGAGGAAAAGACCTTCATCTTCCGCATCGGTTCGCAGTACAAGTGGTTCAGCGAAGACAACACCTGGATTGAAATCATCTCCGAGAACAACGAAGTCGAGATTGGAAAACTGGAAGTTTCGAGAAGCAATTAAACTTCTCTTTGCTTCTTTCGATAATAGTCGCAGAAAGCCGTGATGCCGCACTCCTGGCATTTCGGCTTTCTTGCCATGCAGACATAGCGTCCATGTAATATAAGCCAATGGTGTGCCTTAGAAATCACCTCTTGAGGCAGATGGGCCACCAAGGTCTTCTCCGTCGCCAACACATTCTTCGAGTTTTTGGTCAAGCCGATGCGGTTAGAGACACGAAACACATGCGTGTCGACCGGCATGGCAGGCTTGTCGAAGGCCACGGCCATCATCACATTGGCAGTCTTGCGGCCCACACCAGGCAGTTTCTGCATGTCTTCTAGATTGTTGGGGACGATGCCCTTGAAGTCGCGCACCAAAGTCTGAGCCATGCCCAACAGGTTTTTGGCCTTGTTGTTGGGATAAGAAATGCTTTTGATATAGGTGTAAATCTCTTCCACCGTAGAATCCGCCATGTCTTGAGCCGTTGGGAAACGCTGGAACAGGGCAGGTGTGGTCATGTTGACGCGCTTGTCGGTACACTGCGCCGAGAGGATAACAGCAACAAGCAACTGATACGGGTCTTTGTATTCCAACTCCGTTTCAGCCACTGGCATTTGTTCCTCGAAATAGCTTACAAAAGCGTCGTATTTCTGTTGGATCTTGGTTTTCATCAAATGATGTCTCCTTGTTCGTCGACAAGCACGCCCCAGCTCACAGCGCTGATTTTGTCGCCCTCAAAGAAGAAGTCGATCATGGCATCCTCGAAGGAAACACGCAGTTCGCCGTCTTCGGTCTCTTCCTCCATCTCCTTGAAACCGTTGTCTTTCATCAACTTAACGACTTCATCCTTTTTGAGGTCAAACACCTTCTTGTCGTACAAAGTAGCCGCCTCGTTTTCGGTTTCGAAGCAGGCCACCACCGACTTGGTGACGCCTTCAAAATAGATGTTCGTCTGGATGGCATCGTATTCGTAATAGATGGAGCGGTTGCCCGTCTCTTCCATGTCACTCAACTCCTCATAGAAGTCAGGCATGTTCAACAGTTTGACGGTATCGTCAAGGGTCATTCCGAAAGGTATCTCGCCGTAGCCTTTCAGCGGCACAATGGTAAAGTCTTTCATAGCTTAGTTGATTCGGCCGCTAAGATAGGCAAATTATTGGAACGCCAAGCAAAAAACACGTTTTTTTCGCTTATTCAAATCGAATCGACTTTGTGGGACTGATGCGGTTGATGACCGAAGTCGGAATCAAAAGCATCAGCACCCAGAGCAGGAATGTACCCAAATTGATGAAAACCACAGTGCTGAGATGCAACTCAATAGGTACAGCAGAGAGATAATAGGTGGCTGCATCCAACTCGATAAACCCAGTGTATTGCTGCAAGAAACAGAATCCCAACCCAATGACATTGCCTATGAGCATGCCTATGAGCAGAATGCGCAGCGAGCGGCGCAAAAACACCTCGCGGACAAACTTGTTGCTCGCCCCCATGGCCTTCAACAAGCCTATGGTTGAAGTGCGTTCGATAATGATAATCAACAACATGCTGATGACCGTGATGCCTGCCACAAGCAGCATCAAGGCCATGATGAGCCAAACGTTGGTGTCAAGCAAATCGAGCCAGTCGAAGATTTGTGGGTTGCTCTCGCGGGCGGTATAAGAAGCCAATTCTGAAGGCAAGGCATAGTAAAGCTTTTCGTTGACTTGGTCGACATCAGCACCATCTTTCAGAGCAATCTCCAGCAGTCCTGCCTCATCGTCCTCCCAACCATTCAACTTCCGGATTTGGTTGAGGTCGGCGAAGACATAACGCGCATCAAACTCAGCGAGTCCGGTCTCAAAGATGCCTGAAACCGAAAACTTCCTACCTCTCGCCTGCATGTCCTTGTCGATGAACCACACACGGACATCGTCGCCCACATTTAGCAACATCTTGTCGGCGATTGCCTTGGAGACCAGCACCTCGGTGGAGCGTTCGTCGGCAGTGTATTTCGGTGTCTTTCCCTCAAGGAGATAACTATCAAAATACGTCCAGTCGTAGTTCTCATCCACACCTTTCAACACCACACCCTGAATCTCGTCGTCGGTCTTGATCATACCCGCCTTGTTGGCCACTTGTTGGTAATGGCTGATGCCCTCAACGGTACTCAATCTACTGATTAACAATGAATCCAATACAAAAGGAGACTCCTCCACCGACTCGTTCTTGTCCAAAGCCTGCACATGAATCGGCGCTACGAAACCAATGACCTTATCGCGGATCTGGTTCTTGAAACCCACCACGACCGCCCATGCAATGAGCATCACAACGATGGCCAAAGCCACACTCGCGACAGCCAAACGCATTACCGTCGAAGAAAGATTTTCCTTCGAAAGCGAAAAAATTCGGTCTGCTATGAATTTTGGGCCCGACATTTGCAGGTTTTTCAATAATTTTGCAAAAGTAAAAAATAAAAACGAAATGAAACGACAATTCTTTGCCATCGCCTTGCTCTTTTGCGCCCTTCTTCCCCAATGCCATGCCCAAGGCCAAAAGGTGAATACTGAAATCACTGAAACCATAGTCGAAGAAGACACTTCCCTTGCTTTTATCGACAAGGACCACTATGTCAGCGCCGCCTTGCGAATCAACGACTACCTACCTATGATAGAAGGCAAGCGTGTGGGCATTGTAGGCAACCAAACCAGCATCATTGGCAAGACACATCTCGTGGACTCCTTGCTCTCGCTGGGCATCCAAGTAAAGAAAATCTACACACCTGAACATGGCTTCCGTGGCACAGCTGATGCTGGAGCCAGGATCAACAATGGCAAAGACGAGAAAACTGGACTACCTATAATATCACTTTTCGGAAAAAACAAGAAGCCCACACCCGAGATGCTGCAAGGCATCGACATTATCCTTTTTGATTTACAGGATGTTGGTGTACGTTTCTACACTTATATCTCCACCATGACCTACGTGATGGAGGCCGCTGCCGAAAACCATCTCCCCGTCGTCGTCCTCGACCGTCCCAATCCCAATGGCTTTTATGTGGACGGCCCTGTGCTCAGACCAGAGAACAACTCGTTTGTAGGTATGCATCAAGTGCCTATCGTCTACGGCATGACCATTGGGGAATACGCCAAGATGGTGAACGGCGAAGGCTGGCTGAAGAACGGCGTCACTTGCGACCTTACCGTCATCCCCATCAAAGGCTATAACCGCAACGCCATCTACGAACTGCCCGTGAAGCCTTCGCCCAACCTGCCCAACTGGGAGTCGGTGTACCTCTATCCTACCCTCTGTCTCTTCGAAGGAACGAATGTCAGCGTGGGACGTGGCACCGAGACACCTTTCCAAATCTACGGCCATCCCGACATGCGCGGTAGCTATACCTTCACGCCCAAAAGCACCAGCGGCGCCTCCAAGCCCCTGTTGGAAGGCCAGCGTTGCCGTGGCGAGAACCTTGTGGAATATGCCCACGACTACGCCCTCAACGATAACCAACTCCAACTGAAATGGGTCATCGAAGCCTATATGCAGTTGAAAGACAAAGGTTTCTTTAAAGATTATTTCCGTTTGCTATCGGGCGACAAGCAGATGCAACGCGACATAGAGAACGGGAAAAGCGCAGATGAAATCCGCGCTTCTTGGAAAAACGACCTTGAGGCGTTCAAGGTCGTTAGGGCAAAATATTTCCTTTACTAAAATCAGCCTCCCATGTCATTCTTACGTGGGCGTGTGCGAAAGAAAAGAATCTATGGGAGGCGGATAAAGAAGTCAACTCCATAAGAACCATTTTCTGAAAGCATAGATCCCATGCCAGCGCACAACCTGCGTAGGGATGACATGCTTTCCGAAAATAGAAAAGAATTATCCGAACACCTCTTCAAGCAGCCTGACGAACTCCTGATAAGGAAGCGTCGCTGACAGTACCGCCATGGCTTCGGCTAATGAACGATAGTACCATTCCACATCAGGCTTGCCATTCGGGGCATGGAAAAGGCTCCACACCTCGTCGCCGACCTGACGGTAATCCAAGGCGATGCCACGCATGTTGGAGAGTTTGTCGCCAAGGGCGACCACCTTGCTGTCGTATGGCGCATCACACAATTGTTTGACCTGAATGGCCTTGCGCTCACGCCATGTCAAGCTTTCATCCATAGGTGCCGTCTCATGCTGGACGAGTTCAGCCACTCTATCGCCAAACTGTTCCCGAATCTGCTCGATGGTCACATCAGTGTCTTCGACAGTATCGTGCAAGATGGCCGCAGCCAGCATTTCCTGGTCATTGGTTATCGTAGCCACGATGCTGGCGGCTTCCATGGGATGGATGATATAGGGATAGCCTTTGCCGCGCCTCTCTGTTCCACTATGGGCTTCGGTGGCAAACCTCAAAGCCTTGTCGAAGAAAGTAGTTTCTAATGGGTTGTTCATGGTTACTAGATCAGATTGATTTTTTGGGCCTGTTCAACGATGCGTTTGGCACGTTGCTTATGGTATTCGTTTTCGCCATAAAGCGCATCAAACAGCCTCACCAATCCGGCCTCACCGTAGCCTTTCTTGAGGATGGTGACGATGCAAAGGTTTTGAAGTGCCACCGAATAGGCCACAATATCCAAACCAGTGCCGGCCAACTGGAGCAGTGCCAACTGGTAGGCGCTTTCTTTGTTTTCGTTGATCATTCTGACTATGTCGCCGATCGTCTTCATCTCCATGTGAAGCAGCACGTTGTAATATGGCATGAGGCTGTCCTCGTAGACCTCTCCTTGGTTGATGGCCGCAATCTTGTCGACAAGATTACGGAAAGGCTTGAGTTTGAGAAAGCTACGGAATGTGTCACCATTGAGCGGCACCTCGTCGAAGTTGCCCGAAGCCACCATCGACTGCACATTGCGACGGTAATTGTTGACATCCTTGCGGATACGGTTAAATTGTTCGTCAGCCAACTCCAAAATTCCGGCGAGACGACTCATATTGCGTTGATATTCAATTGGAATTTCCACATCACTCTTATATCCGATGTAGTGGTACATGTTGGCCCATACGTGCTGCAAGGTGCTTCGCATCTGTAGCTCGAAGTGCATTTGGTTAAGTTGAGGCAGTTCAGGGTCTTTGTACAGAGTCTCGGGGATACGGCAGATATAGTGCAGCGACATATAGCCGAAACGGTCAATCTCCAACATCTTGCGCTTGTCGACGGAGTTAGCCCAGTCGATTTCAAACATCTTTTCGGCCAAGGCGGAAATGATGTCAACTTCATCGCTGTAGTAGGTAATGATGCGTGCGCCAAGGATATCGGTAATATCTTCCAACGTATGGTATTTGTTGCCTTTCAGCTCCAGCTTCCCAATCAGGCTTTGCTCCGACTTGACACGGGCTTCAAGACCCGAAACAAGGATGTTGTTCTTGTCGAGGCAGCTACGCAACAAATCGAGAACCACGGTTTTCATCTTCTCATAAATGGGAAGTTTCTCGTGATACTCGTTGAGAAGCATCTCACAGTGCATATCGAGTTTCATAATACCCTATATTAGATTATGGTGATGATATTGGAGAATCCGGTGATATCAAAGACCTCCTTCACGCGTGGATTCATATTGCGCAACACCATCTTGCCATCGCGAGCCATGACGCTTTTCTGCAAGAGCAGGAACACACGGAGACCTTGCGACGAGGTATAGGTCATGTTCGTGCAATCGATGTCGATGTCGGGCTTTTCACCTTCCATCAATGAAGCGATGTCTTGTTGGAACTGGTCGGCGTTGGTGCTGTCGATGCGCCCGTCAAGCACAACAAGGGTCTTTTCGTTTTGTTTGTTTATTGTTACCTTCATTTTTTATTATTGTTTTTCATCGCAACTAAATCGGCTGTCACATTGTGGAAGCCCTACGACTCTAAACTCTCTTACTCATAACCAGAACATTATTCCCGTCTTCATACCGATAGCTAATGCTGTCCATCATGCTCTTACAAATGTAAATGCCCAGTCCCCCGACGGGACGTTCACCGGCTGAAAGCGTGATATCGGGGTCGTCTTTCTCAAGGGGGTTGAAGGGCATACCTGCATCTCGCAATTCTATCGTGAGAATCAACGACTTGTCATCCAGACTAGTGCCTGCCTCAAGCCAGCCGATACCGCCTTCGTAGGCATATTGAACCACATTTTCGACGGCTTCCTCAATGGAAAGCTCAATCTTGAAACGCAGGTCTTCATCCTTGGGCATGTCGGGCGAGGCCATCAGGAAGGCGACAATCTCGCTGCTTCGGTCCGTTATTGGATTAAAACGTTTCTTCATCATGTTTTCTTCTTTTTCAAATGACGGCTGCCGCTCTGCGACACCCCTACAACTCATAACTTCAAACTGACTATGGTTAAATCGTCATTCTGCGGATTGCCTTCCACAAAGGCTTGCACTGAATCGTATAGATTATCCACGACGTCTTTTTCCTGTGCAGTCGTTTCGGGGAACGTCTCTACGATACTTTTTGCCCATGCCATCAGCCGTTCTTCCCCATATTGACTTTGATCCGCCTTTTCGGCTTCGGTCACGCCATCCGTATAGGCGATGATGCGGGTGCCTAGATTCAATTCGATTTGCTCCGCTTCATATTGAAAACCTGACATCACCCCCACTGCAACATTAGCTTTGCTGTGAAGGAAATAAGGCTCGCTGTCGGGAGGAATGATCAGGATTTGGTTGTGTCCGGCATTGCAATAGTCCATGTGTCCTGTCTTCAGGTCGAGGCGGGCCACAAACAGCGTCACGAACATACCCGTTTCGTTGGCTTCGCTAAAGCTGTTATTAATACGATGCAAGGTCTCGTCCAAAGGCAGGCCCATTCCCACCACAAAACGAAGCAACACTCTCGTGATAGCCATCACAATGGAAGCAGCCACGCCCTTGCCCGACACATCGCCAATGGCAAAATAGAGTTGATCGCCCTTCAAGGTGAAGTCGTACAAGTCGCCTCCTACCCTCTTGGCAGGATGAAGCATCGCATACAGGAAAGGAGGGAACTTTTTAAGGAGCATCCCGCTCTGGATCTTACGGGCCAACTCAATGTCCGACTGGATGCGCTCATTGGCAGCGGTAGTGGTCTTCAGTTCTTCGATATATTCAAGGAGCGAACTTTGCATGGTTTGGAAACTGTCGTGCAGCCGCCGCATCTCATCTTCACTCTTGATTTCGGGCAACACGGCTTTCAGATTGCCATTGGCCATCTTGAGCACGGCCTTTGAAAGCTCGGAAACAGGACGCGTCATGTAATTGATGACGGCACGACAGGCAAAAAAGATGGCAGCGAGGCTGGCCAACCCAATGGCTAGCATGACCAGGTGCATCACAGGGGTATCCTGCAACCACTTAAAGGTAACAAACACCGCTATTTGGGCAATGATGGAGATAACCGACACAATGCCGATGATTCTCCAACTTAACCTGCCCGAAAACGACTTGCCTCTCATTTTTCCTTTTCTTATTCGCAGCAAAATTACAAAATCTTGACTAGTCAAACAATTTCCAATTCTTTTTTCTAATTTTGGCGCAAAATTCATCTCCCAAGTCAATGGAAGCCATCAAGATCTCATTGGATGACTATGTTCTTTCCGGCGGTGGTGCCAACGGCGAAAGCTATGACCACAAGACCGACCCTTCGGTCATGCTCAAGCTCTATTTTCCAGGGAAAATACAACAGCCGCTGGACGAGATGAGGTTGGCACGGAAGGTCTACGAGATGGGCGTTCCTACGCCAGAACCAGGCGAATATGTGGTGACTGACGACACCCGATATGGCATCCTCTTCCACCGCATCCTCGGCAAAACTTCCTATTCACGCGCCACTGCCGACCATCCCGAAAAGGTGCAGCAATATGCCGAAGAGTTCGCTGAAATGTGTCTCCAACTCCACTCCACACATGTCGATACCACACAGTTTGAAAGCGTGAAAGACCGTTATTATCGTCTCTTGGAGCAAAACCCCTTCTTCACTACAGCCGAAAAAGACAAAATCGCAAAATTCATCGCCGACGTTCCCGACACCGATACGGCAATCCATGGCGACTTGCAGTTCTCTAACGCCATCTTCACCATCAAACAACGCTATTTCATCGATCTCGGCGACTTCTGTTACGGCAACCCGCTATTTGACGTAGGCATGGTTTATTTATGCTGTTGCCTCAGCGACGAAGCCTTCATCAAAGAAGTCTTCCACATGGACAAGGCCACCTCGACCCAATTTTGGAAATGCTTCGCTCCTGCCTATTTCGGCAGCGACCGCACTATCAAGGATATCGAAGAAGAAATCAGGCCTTTCTCCGGACTAAAAACACTCATTGTCGAGCGCGACACCCAATGCCCCATGCCGCAATTCCGCGCAGCATTGTCGAGAGTCTTGCATTGATGGACAAAAAAATGGGGCTGCCATGTTTATGGTAGCCCCTTACATATTTTCAGATGATTACTTTCTCAATCTACCAGGATACACCCTCAAAGCTTCCTCAAGGCACTTGATGGCGGCCTTCAGGTCGTCGATGCAGATGCAGTAGGTGATACGAGCCTGATGACGTCCCTTCTCGGGATCGGCATAGAAGCCTGTGGCGGGAGCCAACATCACCGTGGCACCGTTGTAGCTGAAGTCGGTGAGCAACCACTGGCAGAACTTGTCGCTATCGTCAATCGGCAAATCAATCACCGTATAGAAAGCGCCTTTAGGCATCGGGCAGAAGCAGCCCGGAATCTTGTTGACGCCCTCGACGATGACGTTACGGCGAGCGATGTATTCGTTATACACACCGTCAAAGTAGGACTGCGGAGTCTCGACGGCAGCCTCGGCGAAGATTTGACCAAAGCTCGGTGGTGACAGACGGGCCTGTGCCAGACGCATGGCGATAGCATAGACCTCACTGTTGCGGGTCACCATGCAACCTACACGGGCGCCGCAAGCGCTATAGCGCTTCGAGACCGAGTCGAACAGGATGGTGTTGCGTTCCAATCCCTCAAGCTGCATCACGCTGAAGTGCTTGTGACCATCGTAGCAGAATTCACGGTACACCTCGTCGGCGAAGAGATAAAGGTCATACTTCTTGACCAAACCAGCCACCTTCAACAGTTCCTCATGGGTGTAGAGATAACCCGTGGGGTTGTTGGGGTTGCAGATCATGATAGCCCTGGTACGCGGTGTGATGACTTTCTCGAATTCCTCGATGGGCGGCAAGGCAAAGCCTGTCCTGATATCGCTGGGAATGGTAACAATCTTGGCATCGCACAGCTTGGCGAAGGTGTTATAATTGGTGTAGTATGGTTCCGGGATGATGATTTCGTCGCCAGGATTCAGGCACACTGTGAAGGCCATTTGCAAGGCCTCACTGCCACCTGTAGTGACGATAATCTGGTTGGGCGTCACATCGATGCCGTGACGGTGGTAGTAGTTGCAGAGTGCACGACGATAGGAAGGAATACCGGCCGAATGGCTATACTCCAACACACCGTGGCTGGCTGGGAGCTCCAGAGCCGTCTCTGACAAAGCCTTCAAAGCTCCCTTAGGGGTCTCGATGTCAGGCTGACCGATGTTGAGGTGATACACATGAATACCGCGTTCTTTAGCAGCATCAGCGAAAGGAACCAATTTACGGATTGCCGACTGCGGCAATTCCATACCTTTATTGGAAATTTGTGGCATAAGGTTTTGTTTTTGTATAAAAAGCCATCTAACGAAAACATTAGACGGCTTTTATGATAATAACATGATTAAATTCATTAACGGTTGTTGACAGGTGAGCCACTTCCGAAATCGTTCTTTTTCTCCGGCATGGCTTCGGCAGCCTGTTCAAGCACGCGGCCTTTGATACGCAACACCACGGTCGAATTCTTGAGTGCGTTCGAGGTGACGGTCACGGTCTTGTTAATATTGCCTGCACGGTTGGTCCTATAGGTCACCTTGATGACATCCGACTCACCGGGGAGGATGGGTTCGTTAGGCCATGAAGGAATGGTGCAGCCGCAGCTCGACTTGGGCTTCTGAATCAACAGAGGTTCGTTGCCCGTATTGGTGAAACGGAACTCACATTCGCCATTGCCGTTGAAAGGCACATCGCCGTAGTCGTGGACGACTTTCTCAAATTCGATCTCAGGGCCAATGGAGGCCTTGCTGTCTTGGGCTTTGGCCACTCCAGCCATAAGGAGCATGATGCCAAGCAGGTAAATCACTTTCTTCATTGCTTATGATTTTAAAATTGTTGCAAAATTAGTAATTATTGTTGTATGTTGTTCAATTATGCCACTTTTTCCAACAATTTTTCTCTTTGACAAAAACCGTACCAAAACAAAAACAATCCCCCAAGAAAAAATCTCGAGGGATTGTTTATCGGAATAATACCGACCTCTCTGCCCTTACAGCAGGTGGCAGGTGACCGTCAAACCGGCCATCACAATGCTCACCATGCTCATCAGCTTGATGAGGATGTTCAGCGAAGGTCCTGACGTATCCTTGAACGGGTCGCCAACGGTGTCGCCAACGACGGTAGCTTTGTGGTTTTCAGAACCCTTGCCACCGAAGTTGCCCTCTTCGACATACTTCTTGGCGTTGTCCCAAGCACCGCCCGAGTTGGCCATGAAGACAGCCAGCACGAAGCCTGTGGCCAGACCGCCAATCAACAGGCCGAGAACACCAGGCACACCGAGGATGACACCCGTCAAGATCGGGACAAGGATGGCGAGGATGGAAGGCACCAGCATCTCGTGTTGGGCACCCTTCGTGGAGATAGCCACGCAGCGCTCGTAGTCGGGTTCAGCCTTGCCCTCAAGGATACCCTTGATGGTGCTGAACTGACGGCGGACTTCCTCCACCATCTTCTGGGCGGCGCGACCCACGGCATTCATCGTCATGCCGCAGAACACGAAGGCCATCATGGCACCGATGAAGACACCGACGAGTACGACGGGGTTCATCAGGTTGACATTGTAGGCTTCCATGAAGTCAACCAAAGTGGCTTTGGCGGCTTCAACGCCGTTAGGCAGGTCTTGTCCGATACGGATCAATGCGATCTTGATTTCCTCAACGTATGAGGCCAACAGGGCCAGAGCCGTCAGAGCGGCCGAGCCGATGGCAAAGCCCTTACCGGTGGCAGCAGTAGTGTTGCCGAGGGCGTCGAGAGCATCGGTACGTTTGCGCACTTCAGGTTCCAGACCGCTCATCTCAGCGTTACCGCCAGCATTGTCGGCGATAGGACCGTAAGCGTCGGTGGCCAGGGTGATGCCCAAGGTGGACAGCATACCCACGGCAGCGATACCGATACCGTAAAGACCTCTCGAAAGGTTAGCGGCAGTAAACTCAATATTGAAGCCATTGGCGCAGAGATAGGCCAACACGATGGCCACACCCACGGTGACGACGGGGATGGCCGTAGAAAGCATACCCAAGCCCAAGCCAGAGATGATGACCGTGGCTGGACCTGTCTTCGAGCTCTCGGCCACTTTTTGCGTAGGCTTGTAGCTCTGCGAGGTATAGTATTCAGTAGCTTTACCAATGATCACGCCAGCCAGCAAGCCGACCACCACGGAGAGGGAAGTCTGCCACCACATGTTGGCATATTCGCCCGTCTCTTTTCCAAAGAGGAAATACATGATACCGAAGGTAGCTGCAGCAATCAAGACGGCGGCCGTATTGGTACCGCGGCTCAAAGCGCCAAGAAGTTCCTTCATGCCAGCGTTTTCCTTGGTGCGCACCAAGAAGATACCAATCAAGGAAAGCAACACACCGACAGCTGCGATGAGCATAGGAGCAAGCACAGCCTTAAACTGCATGCCTTCAACGGCAGCAGTGGCGAAAGCAGAAGCGCCAAGGGCCATGGTAGCCAAGATGGAGCCAGCGTATGATTCATAAAGGTCGGCGCCCATGCCAGCCACGTCACCTACGTTGTCGCCCACATTGTCGGCGATGGTGGCGGGGTTACGCGGGTCATCCTCGGGGATGTTGTACTCGGTCTTACCAACGAGGTCGGCACCGACGTCAGCGGCCTTGGTGTAGATACCGCCACCCACACGGGCAAACAGAGCCTGCGTGGAAGCACCCATACCGAAGGTCAGCATGGTAGTGGTGATGGTGATGAGGTCGTTTTCGGCTCCAACAGCCTCAAGCAGACCCGTGCCATTCAAGACGAGGAACCACACGGACACGTCGAGAAGGGCGAGACCCACCACGACGAGACCCATGACAGCACCCGAACGGAAGGCCACCTTCAGGCCGCTATTCAACGAGTTGCGAGCGGCGTTGGCCGTACGAGCAGAGGCATAGGTGGCCGTCTTCATGCCGAAGAAGCCTGCCAAGCCCGAGAAGAAACCGCCCGTGAGGAAAGCAAACCACACGATGCCGTTCTGCAACTTGAAGTAGGCCATGATACCGAAAATGGCTGCCAAGATGATGAACACAATGATCACCACCTTGTACTGCTGCTTCAGGTAAGCCATAGCTCCCTTGCGGACGTGTGCAGCGATTTTCTTCATCAGGTCAGTACCTTCGTCTTGTTTCATCATCTGTTTGTAGAAGATGAAAGCAAATGCCAGGGCCAAGATGGAGGCCGCCAGCACAATGTAAATAATACTGTTGCTAATCATAAGATTGTTATTTAGTTAAACTTGTTTTGATTCAAAAATAACAGTTCTTTTAGCTGTTTTCAGTTGCTTTGAGGGGACAAAAATAAGGACAAATTATATTGAAATGAAAATTTTTTGCAGAGTTTTTTTCGGAAAAACAACTTTTTTTGCTCGTTTCCAAAAAAGTCCCTACTTTTGACGATTGAAGGAAATAGGTGTTGTCTTGGAATAGAAACTTAAAAATCAGTTTTTTAGCAGAGCCGCCACCCTCATCCTTACAAAATTGAGCAGTTATGAACAAGGTCAATTTGGAAATCGTAGGCCTGACCTATAGCGAATCCTCGACGGGAGCGTATGTCTTGATCCTGGGCGACAAGAACTCGCAGCGTCGCCTGCCCATCGTCATCGGCAGTGCCGAAGCCGAGAGCATCGCCGTAGGCATGGAAAAGCACAAGAACGGCCGTCCACACACCCACGATCTCTTTCTGAAGTTCGCCCATGAGTTTGGCATCGAAATCATGGAAGCCGTCATCTGCCGCTTCCGCGATGGTGTCTACTATGCCATGCTGGTGTGCAAGCAGGGCGACGACCTCACGATGATCGACGCACGTCCCTCCGACGCCATCGCCATCGCCGTGCGGGCAGGATGCGAGATCTATGCCTACGAAACCGTCATGGACGAAGCCGGCATCATCATGGATGACATGGAGAAGCCTTCGGTCGACGATAACGACGACGAACCCATTAATATAGGAGTAGACAAGAGCAACCTGGATTTGCTCACCATTGAGGAGTTGGAAGAACTGCTTCAAGAAGCCATCGACAATGAGGACTACCAGAAAGCGGCAGAGATTAGGGATGAGATCAATAGGAGGAAATAAACAATTAAAACTACAAATATGAAAGCAATCAAATTCAGACTGATCGTGATGAACTTCCTCATCTTTGCGGTGTGGGGAGCTTATCTTTGCTCGTTGGGCATCTACCTGGGCCGTATCGGCATGGGAGCCAACATCGGAAAATTCTTTGCCATCCAAGGCATCGTCTCACTCTTCATGCCCGCCTTGATGGGTATCGTGGCCGACCGTTGGATTCCCGCACAAAAGCTCTTGGGCATTTGCCACTTCTTGGCCGCTGTCTTCATGGCCTTGGCTGGCTATATGGGCATGAAATATGGCGCAGAGGTCACCTTTGGGCAGCTATTCCCATTCTATGCCATCAGCGTGGCTTTCTTTATGCCGACCATCGCCTTGGGTAACTCGGTGTCATACAATGCCTTGAACCAAGCTGGCCTCGACACGGTAAAGGCCTTCCCTCCCATCCGTGTGTTCGGCACCATCGGTTTCATCCTCTCCATGTGGATTGTCAACTTCACGGGCTATAAGAACGGCTACGAGCAATTGTTCGTCTCCGCCGCATGGGGCATCATCTTGGCCATCTATGCCTTCACCTTGCCGAACTGCCCTGTCAACAAAAATGTGGAGAGCAAGTCGTTCGTCGACACCTTCGGTCTGCGTGCCTTTGCCTTGTTCAAGGACGCCCGCATGGCCGTGTTCTTCATCTTCTCGTTCCTCTTGGGCATGTGCCTGCAGGTGACCAACGGCTTCGCCACGCCTTTCTTGGATGCTTTCGGCCAGTCGCCGGAATACGCCAATGCCTTCGCGGTGAAGAACAATGTTTTCCTTTCGTCCATCTCGCAAGTCTCTGAAACGCTTTGCATCTTGCTCATCCCCTTCTTCCTGAAGAAATTCGGTATCAAGAAGGTGATGCTCATCGCCTTTGGCGCTTGGGCCTTGCGTTTCTTCTTCCTTGGCGCTGGCAGCCCGACGGGCTTCGGTCTCGTGCTCTTCATCCTCTCGATGATCGTTTACGGCGTGGCTTTCGACTTCTTCAACATCAGCGGCTCGCTCTTCGTCGACCAAAACACCGACGAGAAGATCCGCAGCAGTGCCCAAGGCGTGTTCATGATGATGACCAACGGACTCGGTGCCACCATCGGTTCGTTCTGCGCCCAAGCTATCGTCAACCACTTCACCCTAGGCAAAGCAGACTTCAACGAACTGATGACGGGCTGGTCGAACGCATGGTATGTGTTTGCCGCCTTCGCTCTTGTGGTAGGTATCCTGTTCGCCATCTTGTTCAAGTACAAGCACGAGCCTGAAAAGAAATGAAACAATACCTCGACCTACTGCAATATATCCTCGACCACGGCCATCAGAAAGGTGACCGTACGGGAACCGGCACCATCAGCGTGTTCGGCTACCAGATGCGTTTCGACCTCTCCGAAGGCTTCCCCTTGGTCACGACGAAGAAGGTGCACCTGAAGAGCATCATCCATGAGTTGTTGTGGCTGTTGAGCGGCGACACCAACATCAAGTATTTGCACGACAACAAGGTCAGCATCTGGGACGAATGGGCCGACCCCAACGGCGACCTGGGTCCCGTCTACGGTGCCCAATGGCGTAACTGGAACAACGAGGGCATCGACCAGATTGCCGAAGTGGTCAAGAGCATCAAGGAGAACCCGAACAGTCGCCGGCATATCGTCACGGCATGGAATCCGAGCGTGCTGCCCGATGAGCACGAGAAGAACTTCGCCGCCAACGTGGCGGCTGGCAAAGCGGCCCTCCCTCCCTGCCATGCCTTCTTCCAATTCTATGTGGCCGATGGCAAACTGTCGTGCCAACTCTACCAACGCAGTGCCGATGTGTTTCTCGGCGTGCCTTTCAACATCGCCTCATACGCCCTCCTCACCATGATGATGGCACAGGTGTGTGGACTTCAGCCCGGCGACTTTGTCCACACCTTTGGTGACGTGCATATCTACAACAACCTAATCGAGCAGGTGAAGACGCAGCTGCAACGCACACCGCGTCCCCTGCCAACGATGAAAATAAATCCAGAGGTGAAAGACATCTTTGGCTTCAATTTTGATGACTTCACATTAGAGAACTACGACCCGTGGCCTGCCATCAAGGGCGAGGTTTCGGTGTGAGAATCCGACCAGCCGTCAGGAGATTGCGGGTCAAGCCCGCAATGACGGCTTCCGGCAAAAACAACATAACTGAACAACTGACAACTGAACAACTGACAACTAATATGACAATATCCATCATCGTCGCCATGGCTGCCAACCGCGCCATCGGCATCAACAACCAGCTCATCTGGCACAACAGCAACGACCTGAAGCACTTCAAAAAGGTGACCTCGGGACATTGTGTCATCATGGGCCACAACACATGGCTATCGTTGCCGGGACAAAAGGCTTTGCCTAACCGTCGCAACATCGTCATCTCCGATCGTTTGGACGAGGCTCCTGAAGGCTACGAACTCGCCACTTCCATCCCACAAGCCTTGGATATGGCCGCCAATGAAGACGAGGTTTTCATCATGGGTGGCGGCAGCATCTACGAACAGTTCCTGCCCAAGGCCGACCGTCTCTACCTGACCCGCCTCGACAAAGAGTTTGAGGCTGACACCTTCTTCCCCTACATCAATTTCGACGAATGGAATCTCGTCGACCTTGAGGTGGTCGACGACGACCCGCAAGTGGACTATTCCTACCGCTTCGAGGTTTGGGAGCGCGCTGAACAATAATTACGTATCCACAAACAAAAAAAGGTTGCCTCTTTCCAGAGGCAACCTTTTTTGATGCATTGTCATCAACATCACTTGATCATGGTGATGCGCTTGGTAGTCGTACCATTCTCCGTCACGACGCGCACAAGATACACACCCGATTCGTTCTGGTTCATATTGACGATTTGGCTGTCGGCATGGCAATCGCTGTCGTAAACTGTCTGACCCAGCGTGTTATAAACCGTCACATGAGTCAAGCCTTTACCTTCAACCGTAAACTGGCTCTTGGCGGGATTGGGGAACACAGCCACGCTGCTGATCTCGCTCTCCTCAACGCCAGTGGGTGAATAATAGACGTGCAGATAAAACTGGTTATGGTCATTAATCCATGCGGCAGGTGCCGAGAAGCAATCCATGCTCTGATAGTAGGCGTAAATCGTATAGTAATAATGGCCTTCTTCGACGAGTGTATTGTCAGTGTAGTTGGAGACGTTGGCGTTCAACACCTTTATTCTCTCATAATTCCCGTCTTCGCCTTTCTTTCTGTAAATAAAATAACCCGAAAGGCCTTCATGAGGTTCCGGAGTTTGCCACCTTAGCTTAACTTTGAAAGTAGAGGTGTATTCAAAGGTAAATCCAGTCGGAGCGTAGCATGCACCCGAAGTGGCGCACGACTCATTCGAGTACTGACCGTTTTCGCCGCCATCGTAGAAATAGCTGACAACATAGCAGTGACCGCCTAACTCAGCATTCTCATCGACGAACGAAGTGCCGCTAGGAATCAAGCGATGCAGCATGCCGTCACGATACACCGAATAGCCATATCCTTCGGCACCAGGAACAGGATCCCAAGAGACATGGATGTCATACGGATTTACCTCGTCGACGACTGCCACAAGGTTGGTGGGGCAACCGTCTCCAACCTGATTGCCACAGCTGTTGTTGCCATCGTAGAAGATGCCTTCAGCCATATTAGCCGACGCACCAGAATAGGTATAAACGGTATGGTTTTCCGAATCCTTAATCGAGAAGCCCATGTTGAAGGAATCGCCATAGGTTTGGGCACTCCAGCCGAAGGAGACGTGACCCAGAGGCACATCAACCGGGATGGACTGCACTGTGGAATTGGTGGCGGTCACTACACTGATTTCCTTACCAGAAGCATTGTAGACGTGGATAGCAGCACCGCGGAAGCCGTTCATGGCAGCTTGGGTGATATTAATCGTCCAACTGCAGGTAGGACCAAAGCTGACATTGTCGGCAAAGGCAAGCTTACCATGTCTGTCGTTGCTGACGGCATAAACTTCATAATTGAAGACATCGAAACGAGGCACTTCATTATCCATCACGGTCATGGTGGCGCCAGGAGTGACGTTGCTCTCGGTGTAGATGATACGGCCATCGCGAACGACCACGATTTGGTCAATAGCGGTAAGGTTAGTATTGTTCAAGGTCTTCGAGGGGTTGGTCCACGTCAGTGTGGCTTTCAGTTCGTTGTTGGCAGCAGGAGTCACCGTGAAGTTGGTGGGAGCCTGAGGTGTGGCATTATAAACGTCAACAGGGACGAAATTGATTACACATGCATCGTAGGAAGCTGAGTATTCAATATTATCAAAATCGATGAAGTTGTCACCAGAGCCGCTCCAACCGAAGTTCCAGTGCATCAAACCAGCATCGTCATAGCCGTCGCACACGAAAGCATGGCAGCCTGGAGTAGGTGTGCCGGCATCGCAGCCTGAATAATACACTGGCCAACCCATATCGATTTGTTCCTTCAGCATCTTAAACCAATCGGCATAGGAGAAGTTGCCTCTGTCGCGACGCACCGACTGGTTGGTATACTTGAAATAGTTACTGATGGCGCCAGGCACATCTTGTGAATTGGCACCGCTGCCATCGGGAGCATATTTCATATGGACGGAAACGCCGCAATGGTACATCAACGTTGCCACCGCCTCTTTCTGCTCTTGAGGCGAAGAGTTAGTCAAACTGACAGGCATGTTATCCCAGTCATACGTAGTCTCGCCAAAGTTGGCGGAGAGGTTCGGAAAAGTAGGATAGCCAGGACCACTCGAAGTATAGGTCACAGAGCCAACACCCTGCAAAGGATGATTCCAATACTTCATGATTTGGCTCATGGCCGTAGCCACGCAGCCTGCATAGCAACGTCCGCCAGGGCCGCCAGGATATTCAGGGCAGAACAAATTGTAAGGTGAGTCTTGGTCCCATTTCGTGCTCACCAAGTAAGTGCCTGCTCTGTTGCCGTATCTTGAAATCATGCGACCTGTGTTGGCAACCAGTTGCCATTCTGCAGCCACTTGAGGTGAAGCGACTCCGGTACGACCAGCACGGCTGTCGATGATGGCGTTGAGGATGTATCTTAAGCCATCCGGCATATTGTCGACCGGGAACACACCTTCCTTGGAGTAACCCAAGATAGGACGGAAATAGTCGTCAGCCGAGATCATGACATGGCCGTTGTCACCAACATTAAATACATAGAAGCAAGCCTCTCCACGGGAAGAAGTACCCGTGTAGACCAGGGTAAGGTCGTCGCTCTGACGCGACAACTCAAAATTGGCTTGGACAAATTGTTGTCCCACGTACTTGGCCTGGCTCAAGCTGACAGGATTGGCATGAACCATCCCGATACCGAGAGCCAAAGCGAATAAACTCATTAAATACTTTTTCATTGTGTTGGATTTAAATTAGATTCTAAATTAAGACTGCAAATATAGATATTTTTCCAAAACCCGCCATATTGCGGGGGCATATTGTCAAAAAACTCCACTTAGTGAACGATGGTGACGCGGCGCGAGACAATGCCTTCAGCGGTCTGCACCTTCATCAAATATACACCTTCACTCCATCCCGACACATTGACACTCAACACATTGCTTTCGCATGCAGAGGCATAGACCTGTTGACCTAGCATATTGTACACCGAGACCTGCGTCATGCCTTCTGCTTCAATCTTCAGACTTTGGTCAGCAGGATTGGGGAACACGTTGATGGCAACCGCTTCCCTTTCAGCAACGTCGGTAGGCGAATAATACACTTTCAGGTAGTATTTGTTCGGGTCGTTCTTCGTCGTGGCAGGCGCCGACATGCAGTCGATTTCACGATAGTAGGCGTAGAGACGATAGTAATACATACCTTCCTGATTGGCTGAGTTATCGGTATAGTTGGTGGCCGAAGCACCCAGCAACTTGATTCTTTGGTAGGTGCCGTCTTCCCCATCCTTGCGATACAAGTAATAGCCCGAAAGACCTTCGCTAGCTTCAGGACGGTCCCATTTCAGCTTGATCTTATAAAGGCTACCGACATATTCATAGTCTAAGTTGTAGGCTGCCATGCAATCGCCCGCCGAGGCACAGGTCTCATTGGATGGCTCCGACTCGCCTCCCTGTCCGACAGACATCACAAAATAGCAATGTCCGTTCACGAAATCATGGTCGACGAAGGAACGCTCCGACGGGTTGTTGACCATAGCATAAAGTTGTTCATCACGATAGATGTTGTAGCCAAATTCCGGATCATCACCTGCCACTTCCCAATGCAGGGTGACAGCCTCGTCGCCCGCTTCGGCACTCACATTATAAGGCGGCAACATAGGCGCATTCCCACAGCCATTGTTAACTTCCAGAAAAACACCCTCTTCCATGTCAGCCGAAGAACCCGTATAAGCATACATCGTATTGCCTTCGGCGTCCTTGATGACCAACGAGAGGTTGCTGACGTTGGCGCGAGGAGCTTTCCAGCCGAAGCTGACACGGCCCACGGGAACGGGAAAATCCAACGACTGAGGCGTAGAGCTATTAAGGGTCAACATGCTGATTTCATTTCCCGTCACGCTATACATGACGACGCCTCCCCCTCTCCAGCCTTGGAACGAGTTAGACTGCATAATGATCTTCCAATCGCAGGTGGGACCCACATACACCTTGTCGGCCTTGATGGAGGCTCCACGACGGCCATTGTTGACGGCATAAACCGCATAAGCAAAGGCATCGAAATAAGGTACCGACTCGTCCACGATGCTCATCTCAGCACCAGGCGTCACATTATCTTCGGAATAAACCACCTGTCCGTTGCGTTCCACTACGATTTGGTCGATGGTTGCAAGCGTTTCCCCAGTCAAGGTGACGGTGGGGTTTTTCCAAGTTAGGGCAGCCGTCAACGAATTGTCGTTGGAAGGCACCACGTTGATGTCGGTGGGAGCTGCTGGTGTAGCAGCATAGACTTCAGCGGGCACGTAGTTGTAGATCACGCTCTCGCCATCGGTGTAGCCATGGTCATCAACATTGAACCAGCCATCGCTGCTGCCACTCCAGCCCCAGTTGAAGTGAACCATGTCTTCGTCGTTGTAACCGTCCAAAACGTAGGCGTGACCTCCACCGCGGTGCACCATAGGCCAATTCATATCAATGGCATTGATGATCAGCTCCATATACTCTTCATGAGTGTAATCCTCACGATACAGGTTAGCCATGTGGTTGGTATAGAAGAAATAGGCGGGCATCGTCTCACAGAGCCTACCTGTAACGGCGCCACTGCTCGTAGGACGGTAGTTCATATCCACGCTGACACCGGCATGATAGATCAGCTGCGCCACGGCTTCAATCTCCTGCTGTGGCGAGTTCTGGTTGATTGACACGGGCATGTGTTCCCAATCATAAGTGGCCTCGCCAAAGTTAACGGTCAGGGGGCCATATTCCGGATGGTCTTCAGGATAATAGGTATGACTGCCTTGGCCTTGCAGGGGATGGTTCCAATAACGCATTTGCTGGGCGGCAGCCGTAGCCACACAACCGGCATAGCAGTGGCCACCAGGACCACCGGCGCCTTCAGGGCAAAAATAGTTGTAAGGATAGTTTTGGTTCCATTTGGTCTCAACGAGGTATTCGTCTTCGCGGCCTCCGTGGCGCGACACCATACGACCCGTCTTTTCCAACATGGCCCAATCGGCCGCCACGGAAGGCTCGACAGGGGCTTGAGCGGCCACCATCACGCCGTGGCGAACGCTTTCAAGATAATCGGCCAAAGCGGGAGCCATATCGTTGACGTCGAAGTTGCCCTCGTCGGAATAACCGACGATGGGACGATAGTGGTTGTCGGCAGCCATGATGACAAAACCTGTATTTCCAACATTGAAGATGTAATAGCAGGCTTCTCCCCTCTCGGAGAACTCAGTTTTCACAAGATGCAAGTCGGCTTTGTGCTCGTATTTGGACGCCACAAACGACTGCCCCAAACGTCTGGCTGTCTCTTGGTCGACCGGACCAGCATACACAGCGAGACTTGTCAAGGCTAACGCCAATAGTGTAATGAGATAGTTTTTCATATTCAATGGTGTTTGCTGTTAAACTAAGCCGCAAAGATATAAAAAAAAGGGAACACGACCGTGTTCCCTTTTCATTTTCAAATTGTTTTTGGCATCAATGGATAACGGAGAAGCGTTTCGTCATGGTGCCCTGTGAGGTCTTCACGCTGATGGTATAGATGCCTGAAGCCAGGTCGGCAGTATTGACGACGACGCCGTCTTCGGTGCAACGTTGGGTTTTCACCACCTGACCCATCACATTGCAGATGGTCACTTGTTGCAAACCTTCGGCCTCAACGCTCATCAAAGCGTTGGCGGGGTTGGGATACACACTGAGACTGGCATCGCCGTTCTCACTGACCGAGGTCACCTCAACGTGGATATAGTCCGTTTCGTCGTCAACCCATGCAGGCGTGGATTCACAATAGCTGCGGAAGGCAGTCACTTGGTAGTAATAGTCGCCGGCATCTACCAGGTCGAGGTATTCGCGCAAGCTCTTATCGACTGTGGCAACTACTTCATAATTGACACCGTCCTCGCTACGATAGACCTTGAACGACTGCGGCTCACCATCGTAATTCCATTCAAGCTGTGTGCCAAAGCCCTCGGATGTCCATCTGTATTCGCCAGTGAGTCCAGTTGGAGGCTGGCAACCTGCGCAGTCGTTGTTGCCCGTATAGAGCGTGGCAGGGATTTGGTTGGAGTTGCCCGAGTAGGAATACACAGAGCTATTAGATGAATCCTTGATATTGATGGTCACGCTAGTGACAGGCGAACTAGGAGCCACCCAACTGAAAGTGACATTGCCCTCAGGCATAGCAATCTGCTGGCTGAGAGGCGTCGAACTGGTTAGAGTGACTTCTTGCAGGATCGTTCCAAAACTGTTCTTCACTTGGATCTTACCACCGTTCCAGCCTTGGAAGTTGGTGGTTTGTCCAACGACCTTCCATGTGCAAGTGGGACCATACTGATATCTGAAGTCGGCGAGACGTCCCTTTGCTCCATTGGACATAAAGTAAAGCGTATAGGTGTAGCAATCGTAGTTCGGCACATTGTCCTCAAATGACATGACCTCACCAGGCGTCAGGTTGGCCTGACTGAAGATCTGTTGGTCGTTGCGCATCAAGACCACTTGATCGATGGTCTCCAAAGTCGTTCCGTCAAGAGTAGCCGTAGGATTGGTCCACGTGACAATACCTTTCTTCGAGTGTGCATTATCGGAGGTCACATTAAGGTCGGAGGCAGCAGGAATCAAGGCATTGTAGACATAGTCGGGAATCATGTCGAAGATGGCACCCTGGTTCAGGTTGAAGTTGCCAGAATAGGTATTCAAGGCATCGATGGCGAAGTAGTTGTTGTTGAATCCGCTCCAGCCCCAGTTGAAGTAGAACTTGCGGTCGCTCTCACGGTATCCACAGCAAACGAAGGCATGACCGCCGTCAGTGTCGGCACCCGAATAATACAGCGGGAAACCTTCCCTCAAGTTGGCGATAAGCATCTCTTCCCATTCGAGTTTGGTGTAAAGCTCACGTTCCAAACGATAGACGTGGTCAGTGTAACGGAAGTAATTGACAAGGGCATCGGGAACGTCAACCGAATAGGCACCCGAACCGCCAGGACCATATTGCATATCAACAGCCACACCACAGTGGTACATCAAAAGGGCAACAGCCTGATAGTTGCTGTTGTTGACGTTGTTAGGCATATTGCTCCACTCATAATAGGTATTCTCAAAATCGGCCGACTGCATGGGATAACCCGAAGGCGTATAACTGTGCGAGCCTTGACCGTGGTCAGGCCAGTCCCATTTCTTCATCACCATCGACATGGCGGTGGCAACGCAGCCAGCATAGGCACGACCGCCAGGACCGCCTTGTCCTTGAGGACAATAGGCATTAAAGGGGTTGTCCTGGTTCCAGTTGGTGGAGATTAAAGGAGCCACATCGCCATAGGTGGCACGTTCGCCTTTGATGGCACCAGAACGGCTGAGCTGTTCCCATTGCTCGGCAACGTCGGGAGCGGCAGTCATGTGGTTGTCAACGGCATACTCGATCTGGCGAGCGTAGAAACGGAGGTAATAGGCCAGTCCGTCAGCGATGTTGTCAGCATCGAAGTTGCCTTCCTCGCCATAGGCAAGGATGGGTTGGGCCACGTCGTCGGCAGCCACGATAATGTAGCCGCCATCGAAGTTGAAGACATAAAGAGCGTTGGCGCCACTCTCTGTCGTTTGGGTATAGGCCAAGTTAAGTTCAGCCACTTGCTTGGTGGCATTGCCTTGTACATACTTCAAACCCAGCTGACGGGCAGTGTTCACGTCGACGGGCGAAGCGATGAGTTGACCCACAAACAAGGCCAACATCAGCATGATAGATAATGATTTTCTCATCGTAGTTATAATTAATTTATTGATTTTAAATTATTTACATTTTTACAACACGCTGAATCGCAACACCCTGAGAGGCTTTCACCTTGACAAAGTAGACGCCATTGGGCTTCTGACTCATGTCGAGAGAAGCACGACCGTCGTTGGCAGTCATTTGCATCACGCATTGGCCCACAAGGTCATAAACGCTAACCATAGTCATTCCTTCCGCCTCAACGCTCAGCAGACCTGAAGTGGGATTGGGATAGAGCTTCACATCGGAAAGCGGATTCTCACCAACCGACACATTGGTGATACGGATGGCATCCTCACCATTGGCAGCCAAGGCAAATTCGGATTCACATTCGGGATAAATGGCTTTAACCTTGTATGATTTATCCATAACATCAGTGGAAAGGACATGTTCATAGAAAAGGTCGGTTATACCAGAAACCTCAGTTGTGTCATTTAACAAGTGATCGATGACGACAACGGTATAACTATCCGGAGTACGCTCCTCAGGGGCATCCCATGCAATATGAGCCACATCCATAGGATCCTCTCTCCTGAGATTCGTCGGTGCCGAGCAAGGCAAAACAGGCGGTGCAGGTGGCTCGGGCATAATGACACAAGCCTCATTGGAGTTGGTATCAAACCCATCGCCATGAGCGACGACCTGATAGCAATAGGTCTCCCCCAGTTCAAGGTCTGCATCTTCGAAAGTCATATTCGTGGCTTCGCCGATTTTCTCACCGTTCCTGAAGATGTCGTACGACGTGGCCAGATAGGCGGGTTTCCAACGAAGGTTCACCAAAGAATCCTCATCATTATACCATGCTTGCAAGTCCTTAGGTGTGTTTGACCAATCCACGTTGACAAAGAATTTTTCCGTATCGAAGAGGTCGTTGGCATAGGCCGAGGTGCAACCTATGGCTTGGTAACGGGCCTCCACAACATATTGGTATTCCGTACCAGGCTCGGCGGTCAAATCCTTGAAAGTCGTCGTGTTGGCCGAAGTCATCTTGACACGTTTATACGGCTCATCCCCGGTTTTGCGATAGGCAATATAACCCGAAACGGACGAATTGCCAGTAGAGGACCAATTCAACTGCAGTTTATCACCGCTATAGCTGAAGTAAAAATCCCTAGGCGGTTCGCAGTCGGACCCAGAAGTGACGCAATATTCATTGGAACATTCGGTCTCGCCACCATTGCACAAAGCCGTGATATAATAGCGATGGCCACCAATGTCGGTGTTTTCGTCAACATAGGTCAATTCGTGCGACATATTGAACAGCAGGCCGTCGCGATAGATACAGTAGCCAAACTCAGGCGTGTGGTCTGATTCCCAGGTAAGGATGATGGTCTGATCGTTCGCTGAATCAACCGTTGCCCTAAGGTTATACGGAGGCTCGCAAGTGTTTTCGTTGCCGCACGAATTATTCAAGGTGCGTAACAGTCCGGCATCCAATCCCGATGAGGGACCGCTGTACTCATAAACGACCTGATTCTGCGAGTCTTTCACTTTAAAGGAAAGGTTAGTGATGGCCGTGCTAGGCTCAGTCCAATAAAGGTTATTGTTACCCAAGGCCATAGGGAATTTCTGCAGCGTAGCAGCCGAACTATTCGTCGTCAAGAAGTCGATGTAGGAACCCGCTGCGTTTTGCACGGTGATGCCACCTCCATTCCAGCCATGGAAATCGGAAGAGGTCATGATGACCGTCCATTCGCAATAGGGACCGAAGACAGCTTTGGTATGTGTGGTGCGGCCTTTCGACCCGCCATTCACAGCCATGACGGCATAGTCGTATTGGTCGAAGAAAGGTACATCGTCGTCGCAAGTCATGGCCTGTCCTGGTTGGACGCCCTCAATCTCCTGGACGATGAAACCATTACGCAAAACAATCACCTTGTCGAGGCTGGTCAAAGGCTCACCCGTCTCAGTGTGGGTGGGATTGGTCCACGACAAATGACTAGTAAGAGAGACGTCATTATCAATGCTCACCTCAAGATTATCGGGTGCTTGAGGCATGGCATCAAAGACGTAATTGGGAACAAAATCTGCAACGACGGCTTGGCTACCCGAATACTCGAAGTTTTCTCCATCGATCAGGAGGAAGTTGTTGGATGCACCGCCCCAACCAAAATTGAAATGGAACAAGCCATCGGCATCGTAGCCGTCGCAAATGAAGGCATGGCCGCCGCCGGCACTTTGTCCTGAATAATACACGGGGAGACGTTGGTCGAGGTTGGATTTAAGCAGGGTAATCCACTCGTCGTAGTTGCCGCCTTTCATGATGTGCGTAGCATGATCCGAATAGGAGAAATAAGTGCTGATGGCCTCCGGAACATCTGCAGAATAGGCACCACTTCCATCATGCTCATAGGTCATGTTGACCGACACGCCGCAATGGTACATCAGCGTGGCGACAGCCTCCCTTTCCACTTGCGAGGCGCCGTTGCCGTAAAAGTCGATCATATTGGCCCAATCGTAGGTGGTCTCGCCGAAGTTGGCGCATTGCTGCCCATAGTACGGTGCATTATAACAATGATCACCCGTTCCTTGGATGGGCCATTCCCAGTATTTCATGATTTGGGCCATTGCCGTAGCCACACAACCCGTAGGGCAGCCATCGGGGGCATACATATTGAATGGCGACATCTGGTCCCAACGTTGCTGAATCAAGGGGCCAACGACAGCAATACCCTTGTTGTCTTGCAAAATGCCGTAGGATTCAAGGTTTTCCCAGCGTGAAACGATGTCGTTCGAGACGGGACGACCTTGTTCCACCACCGTGGCGATGCCTCTCGAAATCTCATCCAGCATGAAACGCAGTCCGTCGGGAGCGCTTGCATAGTCAAATTGACCTTGGTCCGAATAGCCAAGGATGGGAGACGAACTGTCGTCGGCCGACACGATGACGTAGCCGCCGTTGAAGTTGAAGACATACATGGTCGCCATGCCATTGTCGGTGTGGTGGATGTAAGCCAATTGCAAGTCTTGCACTGCTTTCTTGGCAAACATATCCTTATGTTGGATGAAGTTCAGTCCCAGCCGTTGGGCCTTGGCCACGTCGACGGGCTTGGCTTGAAGTGTGGTGAAGCCCAGCAACAAGGCAAGGATGACAAGTAGATTTCTTCTCATAGTCTATGATTTTAGCGTTTTACTTTTCTGTTTTTAAAGCGGCAAATATACATATTTTCAGGTTTTCTGTTCTTTTTTCTTTGCTGCGGGGAACAAAATATTGTTCAAAATGAGGCGATAACCCGGTGAATTGGGGTGCATGTCGAGCTCGGTGGGCGGGTCGCCGACGATGTGCTGGTAGTCCTCGGGGTCGTGGCCGCCGAGGAAGGTCCAGAAGCCGTTGCCGAAGTTGCCGTGGATGTAGCGGTCCTCGTTCAAGGCACCGTTGTCGCCCAAGACCACCACCGACGGCTTGACCGTCGCCTTGTTGAAGGCCGTGGTCTGCCCCATGAAGCCTTTCACCAGACGTTCGTGGCATTGGGTGAGCATGGTCGGCACGGGGTCCCACTTGGCGGAGAAGTCGAAGAGCAGGAAATAGTCGTTCTGCTCGTTCACCAAGCGCGAACGGCCTTGGGTGACATCGATGTTAGAGACTTCATATTCCTGCGGGTTGGTCGACACCTTGAAGTCGGTGAAGGCAAAGCAGTTGTCGTAGTTGAGGCGTTGCGGGTCGCCGCTGCGGATGGGGTCGCCGTCGAACATATAGTCGCAGATGTCGAGACCGTCGGCGGCGAGAGCGATGTCGAAGCTGTCGGGCGCGGAGCACATGGAGAACATGTAGCCGCCGCCTGCCACAAACTCACGGATTTTCTTCACCACGGCGAGTTTCAGTTGCGACACCTTGCTGAAGCCCCAGCGTTGCGCCGTGGCTTCCTGCATACGCACATCCTCCTGATACCAAGGGTAGTTGCGGTAGCGAGCCCAGAACTTGCCGTACTGTCCCGTGAAGTCTTCGTGGTGCAGGTGGAGCCAGTCGTAGGTGGGCAGCACGCCTTGCAGCACCTCGTCGTCATAGATGACGTCATAGGGAATCTCGGCGTAAGTCAGCACGAGGGTGACGGCATCGTCCCAAGGCAGGTTGTTCTTGGGCGCATAGACTGCGATGCGGGGCACCTTTTGCAGTTTCATCTCGTCCATATTAACGCCAGGGTCGGCGATTTCGGCCAGGATGGCGTCGGCTTGTGCGTCGGCGATGACATTGTACGACACGTTGCGCATCTTACACTCGCGTTCAAACATCTCGTGGTAAGGAATGAGGTAGCTCCCTCCCCTATAGTTCAGCAGCCAGCTGATCTCCACCTCGCGTTGCAGCACCCAATAGGCCACGCCGTAGGCTTTCAGGTGGTTCGTCTGGGTGTTGTCCATGGGAATAAGCAGGTAGGCCGCCCGTGAAGGCAGAGCCAATACCAAAAGCAGAAGGATGAGATATAGTTTGCGCATGGCAGGATTACCTTATTAATAGGGCGCAAAAATAACAAAAAACAAAAAAAACAGCGCGAAAAAGCCATACTTTTCAGATAATGTTGTCTAATTTGCGCAAAAGCAAAGGTTTTTGCGCAAGATCCTGAACATTATGAAACGTTACACAGCTGGGGAATCACTATTCCTTCACCCATTTCCCTGTTTCCGCGAGGGTCGTTGAGCCTGAGGTCGCTGAGCCTTGTCGAAGCGTCGAAACGCCCGCATACACCTTCCAAACATAAGTCCCCAAAGACCAGTTTTCGGCATTTATCGAAGTGATGTTGTCGGTGATTTTTTGATGGTGCACAAGCCTCCCATTCATATCATACACCTCCACCCAAGCATCCAGTAAAGCTGTCCTGATATTAAGCACATCCTTCCCCGGATTAGGATAGGCCGTGGCAACAGCAAACCCGTGCAAATGCGCTTCTTCAATATTCAAGAAGTCAGAAACGGTGATTTTAATGATGCAGTTTTCAGCCGCATGAGTGTTGTCGTCCAGCCCGTCGCAATACACTAAGCACCCGCCATCGGGACAGGCAACTAGGCACTCAGCAATAAGATACTTTGACGGATGGACATAATAAATCTCGCCGTATTTGTTCAGGTCTTGATCCATGTAGGCGACATAGAGGTTGTGCGGGACTGCTCCATCCATGCCTCCAGCCATATACACCTCATCAGATGAGCAGAAATCGATTGTGTATATGAGTCCGCCTTGACATACTGTCGGAGTATGTATACCCCAAGTATAATGCGTTTGGATCATGTTTTCGTCATAAACCGACATTAGGATGTCTTGGTAGATTTCAGGATTGTTGTTATAGGCTGGCACCGACCATTTGTTGATGGAGTAAGTCTTTCCGCTGTATCGGTTGGTGCGGAAATAGGCGTTGTCACAACATGACACAGGCGGATAGGAAAGTTGGTCAACATTCACAATCGTATCCACAAGGTTCAAATCAGCGTCAAAAGTAAAGCAACTAAAGCCGTATGGGCCATCTGTCCGCTGCCTGATGATTCTGCAACCGAGGGAGTCGGGAGCGGTAACCAAGCCATGTCCCGACAGCAAATCGGGATGGGCATCGATAAGATTCTCCGCAAACATATTCCCTGCATCGTCAAACCTTACAATCTTAATACCTTCATACTCGGTGATGTAGGAAAGAACAGCTCCACCGTCTTTGTTGACAATGACGTTGACGGTCTTATTAATCAGATGCCCGTTAATTTCATAGAAATCGGAGCCGAACCAATTGTAGTCCTCAAAAGTCAGACTCAAATCCTCATGTATGTTGGCTTTATGGAAGGTACAGGTGTCGCTGCCCTTATGTCTTTTCAAGAAGTAGAAAAAAGGCTCGCGGTCTTGGAAACGGAAGATTTCTGTAATAAAAGGGGTTGCAGTATCAGCCAAAAACTCCTCGTTCCAAACCTGGACTGATGCCAGCACTTCGCCGTCATCGCGCATTTTTTGGACAAAAACCACAGGCTTGTTGTCGTCATTTGTCTTCGAAGCCAAAGAAAGTAATGTGGTTTCATCAATATAGTTCATGGCAAATACGACAGTATCTCCCGTTGACCTAATCTCTTCAAGATTGTAAGGGTATTCTTGCCCTTGCATCGTCACCCCTCCCGCCATCAGCAGGAGCGCAAGCAGGGCGTAAAGTCTAATATTTCTCATCGTTTCGTGATTTTGTTAGTGTAAACTTTTCCTTCAGCATCCATAATGCGCAGCATAAAAACCCCTTGCGGCAAGTCTGCAACGGGGATTTCATTCGTCCCCCACACGGTCTTCACCACCCGCCCAAGGGTGTTGTAAACTTGTATCTCAACAGCTTCAATGCCTTCAATTACAACTCTACCCCTTGCTGGATTGGGATAAACTGCGACCACCTGCGAAACGTTTTCTCCTGTGCCCATAAGCGTGAATTGGCGGCTTTTAAGGACATTTCCTCCGGCACACGAAATGTAGAAAGTGGTGTCGGTTCCGTCAATGTCATAAAGCCTGTATGTGGGAAGACCATATCCAGAATAAAAAGTCCATGACAAGCCGTCGTCTTCAGTATATGCGACACTTCTGCCGACTCCTGGCATATCTTCCTCCCATAGCATGGATACTCCCCACCCGTTCTCGGTGAACTTGGCTCTTATGTATTCTTCATAGAATTGGAAATATCCAGAGGTTTCACCACCTACCGTTTCAAAGGAGTCAAAACCGTCATAAGTATCCAATATGCCATAGTAGTCGTACTCGGAGAATTGAAATTCGCCAAACAATCTTATGTGATTCTTGTCGTAAAAATGGGCATAACTTATCCCCTCTGTAATGTCCGTGACATTTTCCTTCAAAACCCATGTCTCACCAAAGTCTTCCGTTTTCGCCACCCCGGCACATCTTTCTTCTGGAAACAGGAAATCATCATTTCCATAATCCCATAGCAGATACCCAACATTGTCCTCAAAAAAAATCCCTCTTGTCTCATTGATGGTGAAATCAACGCCCAGTTTTCTCATGGTAGCACCACCATCGGTGCTTTTGTAGATGCCATCGAATGAGACAGCTACCACCAAATTATCAGTATCATTCAAAAACAATTCAGCACGGACAAATTGCCTGATTAATGTGGTGTAGCTATCAACCCATGAGAGAATGGGCTCGCCCACTTCATTCCAAGTTTCGCCTCCATCATAGGTCTTTACCAAAAACCACTGATGGACTTCCGTGTAAATGTCTAATATGGAATCACATACCGCATAGCCATTATTCGCGTCTGCAAAGCATATTTCTGTCATTTGACAACCCGTTCTGCGATACTTCTCCGCCCAGTGCGCACCACTGTCGGTTGATTTGAGTATCACCCCGTTCTGTCCACACACAAAAATCGTATTGTCATCGATGCAGCAGACATTGTAAAGGTCTTCAGCAACTCCAGTTTGGAGATACTTCCATTGTTGCGCCTTTGTCACCCCGCACACTAAAAGCAGGAGCGCAAGCAGGGTGTAAATTTTCGTTGCTTTCATTGGGGTTCGGTTTTGAAATTTTCGCAAAGTTAATGATAAAGATTACTTGTCAAGAGCTTTTCACGGGCAACTCCTGCCTTGTCCATACTTTTTCTTGTTGCCAACTCTTCAAAATATTGTTTTTCAATGATTTGAAAAATAGCAGTAAAATGGCTTGTCCCTATTTTTTTGACAACACGCAATCTGTTTTCATCCCTCGAAAGGTATTTTCATTCCTTAATCCACTTCCCAACTTCCGCTTCCTTCCCATCTACAATTACCTTCCAAACAAAAACGCCCTCAGCCCAATCCGTTGCATCAATCCTCGTCACATTCTCTGTGAGGGCTTGGCTGTGGTTAAGTTTTCCGTTCATATCATACACCTCCACCCGCGCATTCTTCAAGCCAGTCCTGATATTTAGCACATCCTTTCCGGGATTGGGATAAGCGATGGCGACTTTCAGGCCATTGTCGTGGGCCTCGTCGATGCCTACGAAAGCCTCGGCGGGGAATTTGGTGACACAACTCCAACGTTGGTCTGTCTGGTCAAGGTTCTTGGCATTATAAACAATCATGCAGCCGCCGTCGCGAGTGGCGGTGATGGCCGACATAAAGCTGCGGCAACGTGGGATCTTGAGGTCATAATACATCGTGCTGATGGTGTCGAAATGGGCATACAGGTGCTCTATCATCATCCACGAGTCGCTGCTGGCAGTAACGGCATTCAAGGTATAGCCGAAATACAGCGTCCAGTCCGTGGGGCAGATGTCGACACCTTTCTGCGGCGTGAAGTCCATACGGTTGAACTGATATCTATGCACGTGGTTCAGCATATTCAAATAACTCAACTTGCCGTCGCCGTCGTCATATTCGTATAGGGCACAACTCGAAATCCCCGATGACGACTGGTTTTCATCAAAGAACTCGGTGGCGATGTAGGTGGTGCCATAATGGCTGCGAATGACCGACATATCATAGAACCGGTTGCTGTAGTGATTGTTGTAATGACAGAACGCCTTGGCGTTCACGCAGTTGAAATCGTGGTCAAGGTATAATGCGAAACCTTCGTTGTCGTAATCGTTGTTTTCAGCTTTACCAGATATAGTACTATTGTTGGACAAGTCGTAGAAGATGAAGCCGCTGCCATTCTTGACAAGATGGTGCCTTCGCAAGAAGAAAGTACGCGACAGACTGGTGTTGTCGCTTTTCATCGGGTAGCTCACTTGATGGATGATGTCGCCTTGATAATTCATGCGGAAGAAGAACAGACTGTCGTGCACCAAGTCGTGACCAAGGCTGCGCCGCTTAACGTATGCGCCCACGATAGCATCATCCTCTTGCAAAGCCGAGAAAAGGAACAGGCTGCCGCTGTAGTCGTTGGGCAGACTCTGCCAGTTGCCGTTGTTGCGCAGTTCGAAGGTATCAATAGCTATTGTGGTTTCGTAGCTTTCTGCAATGTCAAGGTGGTCATCAAGGCGGTAGAGACCAAGATAGGCTTTGTCGGATTGCTCCTCATAGTTTTTGAAGTAGTTGAAATAGGTGAAATCGTGGTCGGGCGTGTAGGTGGCAAGGAGGTAGAGCGTGCCGTCTTTCTCAAAGACATACGGAATGTTGCTGGTATAATAGCCAGGCTTGAAATAAGACTGATGTATGCTGCGACGACCGTTTTCAGGCTCAATGACAGCGACAGCAGGTTGCAGCGAGTAGAAGTCGCCCACACCGCTTTTGTAAGCCATGTAGGACTCGACAGCGATATTGCCATTGGCCATTTCTTTGGCCTCATAGTAGTTGAAAATGCAAGTGTCGGAATAGGCGTATTCGTGCGCGATTTCCCATTCCTGGGCAACGGCCTTGCCTCCGAAAACCAAAGCGAGAACAATTACGGCCAATAGTTTAATGATACATTTCATACTCTGTTGATTTTTAATCGTTTATTTCACAATAAATTTCACCGTCGCGCCGTCAATGGTGAGAAGATACATGCCGCTGTGCAAGCCCGACACGTCAATCTGGCGCATCTCACCTCCGATGCTGCCGGTTTGCAGGGTTTGACCAAGAAGGTTGGTGATGCGGTATTCATTTGCCGCTGGTAGAGACGTGGCGCGCCGCGTCTCTACAAACAAGATGCCGTTGGTCGGATTGGGATAGACCTGGAATGGGCTCTCCACGATTTCGTCAACGCGATTTGGATCCAAGAGGCCGAAGATGGGATAGCCGGCATTCTCGCCATCCACATCTTCCACCCATGTGCATTGACCCATGGCGCCGGCGTTCAATGCCTCAACCAAGTCGGTGGTGCCATATTGCGCCTCGTCGAGCACCCATGTAGTTGGCGTTGCACCTGGACCGAAAACCGATGAGCCAGGAAGGAGCGTCCAGTTGCTGACCCCAATGTTGTAGACATAAGGTGTAATCGATTCGTTACCAATCCAATAGCAATTGCTGATCAACGTGTCGCTAAATATGGCTGGAACAATATGCCCGTACCATGAATTCGGGATGTCTGGATTCGATGGTTTGATGATTGCGCCTGCGTTATATACATTTCGAATTTGTTCATCGTGAAGTGGAGTGCTCGATATGCCTCCCATTTGGATCAAAAGAGGATCTTCTGTGAAAACAGCGGTCAAATCACCGCGGTTGAAGCAGTTATAAATGGTGCCGTCGGCTCCTGAGATGCCACCAACCATGATTTCGTCATCATTGAATCCTGTAATGAGTGCCGCGTTACCACAACATGACATGACGGTTTTTATCGCTGTGCCAATAATGCCTCCTGTATTCATGCCGCCCGTGATTACGCCCGACTCATGATTGAAACAATAGGTAATCAAACAGTTTAGCCCTCCTTGTCCCGCCATACCTCCTGCGGTACCTTCCGAAACGATTTCGCCAAAGTTATGGCAGTTTTTGATGATAAAATCGCCATTGCCAACCATACCTCCTGAAAAAGTCCAACCCTTAATAAATCCATTATTGACACAATTGTCTATAACAAGATGGCCGTTATTGACAATCGTCTTTCCGACCACACCTCCAGTGCATTCGTTCCAGGTAACACTGGCATAGTTTACACAGTTTTTGATGAAGACCGTATCGTTGACGTCAACTTCGCATTGTCCAACCAAACCTCCGCTTGGTTTAGCACTAAAAATCTCAATCCAGCCATCCACCGAGCAATCCAAGATATGGGTGTTTTTCGCCTTGCCGACGAGAATACCACCGATGGCAATATATACAAAAGCCTGATCATATTCCATGACGGTGGCTTTTTCAATCCTGACGTTTTTTATCGTGGCGTTTTCCGTATATCCAAACAAACCAGACAGTTTAAACCCGTTTTCGTACATACCACTGATGGAGTGTTTGTCGCCGTCAAAAACACCCCTAAAAGTACCCGTCAGACCAATAGGCGTCCAATAGAGTGTATCGCCTTCATTGAGACAAATGTCGTTGGTAAGCACATAACAGGCATCACCTCCAGTGCCATCTTCGGTTTGTTGGGCCAACAACGCCAGTTGTTCCGCCGTGGCAATCTGGTAAGGGTTTTCAGGCGTGCCGTCGCCGCCGTCGTAGGCTTCGGCGACCGTGCCGTTCCAAGGGGTCTGTGCCGCAACCGTCATCCCGACTGCGAGCAGCATTGAGAGAATAAAATGCTTTTTCATGGTCGTAACTTTTATGTTTCCGCAAAATTATATGAAAATATCGCCAAAAACGCCAATTCCATTGCCTAATCCATATTTTTTCCAAGACATGATATTGATAATCAACCAATTAATAAAAATTTTTCCATAAAAAAGATGGAAAAATCCCTGCAAAATCAGCTGACAAACGGTGCCCAGAGGCTTTCAAAGGTCTCGGTTTGCGTCTTTTTCTTGATGGCGGTGCGGTATTTCGACACGGTGTTTTCACGCAGGTCGAGGATGTCGGCGATTTCCTTCGTGCGGAAGGGAAACATGGAAAGCACACTGACGTCGAGCTCGGTGTCGTTCAGGTCGGGATGGACAGCCTTCAGTTTCATCAAGGCGTCGGGATAGGCTTCGTTGAACACTTCGAGGATACGGTTGAAGGTGTTGTTTCGCTTGTCGTCGTAGATGGCCTGCGCCTTCATCCGCAAGGCTTCATTGGCCTGAGCCTCCAAGGCACCGTGCGCGGCTTGCAGGTCGCGTTGGATGGCTTCGTTCGCCTGGATCATCTTCTTGCGGTAAACGCGATGGTAGACGACAAAGGCGGCAGCCGCTAACAAAAGCAGGGCTGCAACCATGCTAACAGCTCTTAAAATGTTTGTCTTATGTGCCTGTTTCTGTTCACGCAAGTCGATCAACCGGGCATCACGTTCGGCCTTGTAGTTCTCGTATTGCTTTACGGCCAGCATCCCGTCGCTCACCCTATCCGATTCGGCTTTAACATAGGTCTTATTGAAGCTATGACAAAATGCAGCGCTATCCGCATTTCCCTCCTCTTCATAGATTTGTTCAAGCAGCGACATGATGGCACTCCGTTCCAAATCACCCGTTTGCATATCCAACACTTTCAGCAGATAAGGCTTCGCTTCAAGACGATACGGCGAGTGATACATACCGATGCCGAGACTGACAGAGTCATTTGTGGCGTTCATCCCACGTCGTGTCTTGAAAGCGATTGTGTTGTGTTGCACCATGAAGCAGGAGTCAAACTGGTGCCGGTCATAATACAAGTCTGACAACACAAGTTGGGCAGTAAAATAGTCGTTCAAATCACCAGAAACCGTGTCCAGATATGGCGTCACGAAATCGTGATAGTAGCGCGCGGAATCTGTTTCCTTAATAGTCGAAAACGCGCTGGCCAATTCCAAACTGGATCTCACCATCCAAGTCGTGTCTTGAACCATACGCTGGTACGCCAATGCCCATTGCAAAGCATCGATTTCGACGTTGGTGGCTATCTTCCGACGAAACACGTAGGCCATCTGATAATAGGCGCGCGAGGCAAGCAACATCTCCTCATCGGTCATGTCCTCGGGCAGATACTCCAGCTTTTCAGCCACTTGGATGAAATATGGGAAAGCCCGCATCAGGCTGTCCTGCTGAAGGAAGACATAACCGCTGTCATAATGGGTTTGCGCCTCTTGCAGGTCTTCGGGCGAGGCGTGTTGGGGCTCGCTCCCGCAAGCCACTACGGAAAACAAAAGCGCCAAAACCACTATATGATGAAATGGTTTCATGGCGGCAAAGGTAAGAATTCTTTCCATTTTTGCTACTTAAACGGCTTCAATTCTTTGTCTCCTGCCCTGCTCCTTTTTCTTCGTTGGCAGTCCCTACATAGCCTTTCAGCACGTCGCCGACCTCCTCGATGCCTGTCTTACTCCTGATGTAGGCGCGGTATTTCGAGATCGTGTTCTCCTTGAAACCGAGGATGACACCGATTTCCTTCACGCGGAACGAGAGGAACGACAGCAGGCAGACGCCAATCTCGGCATCCGACAAGTCGGGATGGTCGGCCTTCAGGTTGGAGATGGCTCCGGGATAGACCGAGTTGAACTCGGCGAGGATGTGCCGGTACGCATCGTCCTCGTGGCTCCTGTAGATATAGCTCACCCTTCGCATCAGGTTCTCGCTCGCCTCGTGCGTCATGCGATCGTTGGCCGACTGCATGCGAAGGTTCTCCTCTTGCAGGCGCAAGGTCTCCAGCTCCTTGTTCTTCCGATAGCGGAAGGTGAGCCACAGCACCGCCAGCAGCACCAACAGCAACACACCGATCCACAGATACAAGCGGTAACGCCTCACCTGCTGCTCGCCTTGCACACGCTGCAGTTCCATCTGCTTGTCGTATTCCTCTTGCACCTTCACCACGTCCTTCATGTGGGTCTCGGGATGTTCCATGGTCAACACGTGTTCGGCATAAACGACGGCGTTTTTCTCGTCGCCCAAGGCCTTGTACGACTCGTAGAGTTCCTTGTAATGGTTGTAGCTCTCGAACAGTCTGTCGTTGGAACGGGCCACTTCGATGGCCTGCTCTCCGTAATAGATGCACGAGTCGTATTGCTGCATGAGGAAAAACGAGTTGGCAAGGGACTCAAGCAAGAGTTGCTTGTCATAACCGTATTTATAATCCGTAGTATCGACCAAACCTGCCAAGCCTTCCTTGGCTTCCATGACGGCCTTGTCGAGCAGTTGTTGCCGTTCCTCCTCGGTCTCATAGTGGTTTCGCTCGACGCAATAGTTGTAATAAAAGGCGAAATTGTGGTGGAAAGAGCCGCATTCGTTGGGATCGCCGAGCGCTTGTGCCGCTTGCAGTCCATCCTGGAAATGCATCAAGCAACTGTCGAATTCCTCAATACTTAAATAGGCCAGTCCGAGCATGTACGCCGAACTCAACCGGTTGTAGTGGTCGCCTATCTTGGCAAAATAGGCATCGGCGAGTTTCAAAGTAGGGATGGCGTCGGCGACATACACCGAAGCGCCATAGATCATGCCGAGTTCGAGCAGGATGAAATACTTGCTATCGTCGATCACCGCTTGCTCGTCGGTGGGTTTCAAAGAGAACTTCACCAAGCGTTCGTCCACATGGCGGCAGTTTTCAATGCTGTTGCGGGCCTTCAGCATGGCGTCAAGCGCTATCTCTTGCGGCTGCTGCATATTGGTCGTTTTATTGCCGATAAGCCAATAGGTCCACGCTTCATGGTATTTGTCGTCACAGCCGATATAGTATTTTTTGGCCACCTGCAAGAGCGAGTCGAACTCGGCATCAAACCTTTTGGTGTTACCGATGAACATGGCCTTCAGCAGGCTGTAGTGTGCCTGCTCCTTCGCCGAAAGCACCGAAGGATCCAAGGTATCGAGAATGCGCACGGCACTATCAAAGTTATGCTGATAGATACATTCCACACGATAGAGCACGTCCTCCTCGGGCGGCGGCACGGTCTTCTTGCCGCAGGCAAAACAGGCGAGCAGCAAAAGCAGGGCGATGATAGGCATTGGTTTCATGGGGACAAAATTAGTGGTTTTTTATCCATTTTCCCGACTCTACCAGGGTCGTTGAGCCTGTCGAAACGCCCGTATATACCTTCCAAAGATATATCCCAGCAGGCCAGCTTTCTGCATTTATCGAAGTGATATTCTCCGTAATCTCTTGCCTAATAATTATCCTCCCACTCACATCATACACCTCCACCCGCGCATCCTGCAATCCCGTTCTGATATTCAGCACATCCTTCCCCGGATTAGGGTAAGCCACTGCCACGGCGAAGCCATTGGAATGGGCTTCTTCGATGTCCAAGAGGTCGGATAGTGTGACTTTACGAATGTATCCATCATAGGAATAATAGCTGGAACTGCTTACCAAACACCCACCTTCAGGAAGAGCCACAAGACACCTCGGGCATAAAGGTATGTCGGGTTCTTTGATATAAACCTCTGCGATTTTGTTCAAGTCAGCATCCATGTAGGTGATGTAATGAAACTCATAATCCACGTTTCCAAGCATATACACATTGTCGTCGCCGTCGAAACCAATCGAATACTCATATCCTCCTTGGGTGTGTTCGTCGCTATGAATTCCCCAAGTGTAGTTCAACTGGAACATGTTTTCATCGTAAACACCCATCAACAGGTCGTTTTTGATTTCAGGGTTGCCGTTCACTGCAGGATAAGAAAAAGAGTTGACGGAATACGAACGGCCATTGTGGTGATTGACCCGATAATAGGCCATGGTGCCACACAGGAAAGGGAAAGAAAGCGTGTCGGTGTTCTTAATGGAATCAACGACATTTAGGTGGTCATCCATCGTGAAGCATGTGAAATATAGCGGTCCCGGTGGGTTATATGGTCCCCAGGCATAATTACGTCCCGTAATAAAACGGCATCCAGTCGAATCAGGCGTGGGGATAAGTTTGTGGTAATACGATTCTTCGTAAACAAGGCCACTGCTCACTTGCCCACCGTAGCATTTCATTTTGCGTTCTGCCAGGACCTCACCACCTACGTCAAACCTAACGATATGGACACTATCCAAGAACTTGTCGTTATATGATAGGAGCACATCCCCATCCTTGACCACAAATACTTTCGTGCTGTTTCCATCATATATTTCATTGGGAAAATCGAGCCCGTACCATTGAAAATCCTCATAAATCAGATCCATACCCTCGGTAATAGTGATTTTGTGGAAAGTCGTTGTGTCGGTTCCCAATCGTGTAGCCACGTAATAAAGACCGACTTCCCCATTGGGCTCACTGTACAACTCCACATCATGGATTCGCATGGCGCTTAACACCTCGTCGCTCCAAGGAATCACGGAACCTAACGGTTGTCCGTCGGTCGAATACCTGTTGACAGAGAATCGGTTTGTTGTGGAATTTGAGATTTGGAAGGTGGTAATCTCGTTTTCGTTTGAATATACCATATTAAATGGAATACTGTTGGGCGTCTGTATGATTTGAGCAATGCTCGTTGCTCTTTGGCCAAAGGTATTGTGCAAAGCCAAGAACATTGTAACGGCGAAAATCACATATTTGAGATACTTTTTCATTGTCACAGAGATTTAGTGTTGCTATTCTTTTATCCATTTGCCGGATTCGGTTACTTTGCCATTTGAGATGACTTTCCAAACATAACTCCCCGAAGGCCACCCTTCAGTATTAATCGAAGTGATATTATCTGTGATTTCTTGATTGTAAATCAGTTTCCCCGTCAAATCATAGATTTCCACGTGGGCGTTTTGCAAGGCCGTGCGGATGTTGAGGATGCCATGGCCTGGGTTGGGAAACAACGAACAACCGTCAACGGAGTTTTCAGCCACCGACCATAGATTTCTCTCCCAGGCAACCTGCTTGACAGAGGTCTTCCATTCGTAGTAAACAGCCTGAACCTCAACAACATAGAATACACCCCATTCAACAGGAAAGTCATAGGACAATACCGTTATGTTCTCTGCCACCCTATCACCGTTGACGAACACATTGTAACCCATCGGGTTGCCCACGATAGGCGCATCCCATCGTGCCGTGAGGTATTCTTCGTTTGTCGCACCTTTTTGCACTGATGGTTCCATGATTTCAAGATGCTCGACGGGATAAGGATGCTCGTCGGTATAATCGTAGGCAAAACGGCTATTCAGTATTTCCTTTTCAGCGAAGGCCCTACCCGATCTCACGGGACTTTCCTCGTGTTGCACCCAGATGGCAACCTCTAAATCGTCCATTTCTTCCACATGGGTCGATGACATGTCGAAAGTGAATTCCAAATGTTGACATTCGCAGGCCACGAAATGGAAATGTGAGCCATTGCCGTCGGGCAGCATCTTCATCATCACGTGATGGAACGAGGTCTCGCCGCTCGTGCTGGCGTTGGCAAAGGTCTCCTTTTCGTTGACGGCCACATGCACCTTGGCGTCGATGTCCACGTATGGCATGAGGTCGGCTTTGACGGTGATAGTGTTTCCGTCCAAAATAAAAGAGCCTCTTATGTCCATGAAGGCGGGTTTCTTGACAAGTTGCTCAAAAAGAGATTGTTGCATAGGCCCGACTTGTTGGGCGTTGCCGTCGGGATAGCAACGTGGAACAAACTGCAAGTCATAGAAAAGGCCACGTAAACGCGCGTCTTCGGTGAAATAAGGGTCGCCAGGTGCAGGACCGTGCATCTGATAGGCGGTATAGGTGAACCGACCTTCGTTGGCTTCGCAAAACTCGTTCATCGCTTCACTGAAAGGGAAGCACCCTGGGCAAGTCGATGAAGCGAAATGCTCTAGCATGGGAAAGCGTTCCGCACTTCCCAAAGCGACGATGATGGGTTTGCCACGATAATTGTTTTCAGCGTCTTCGTCGGTGATGCCATTGACTTGGTCGATGGTGACGGACAATGAATAATTCCCCGGCTCCATCGTCACGAATTGGGTGAAAGTCAAGATTTGGCTGCCTAGCGAAGGAATCTCTACCGCAAAAGTCTCTGTGACAGGCCAATGGCCATCGATTTCGAATGTAGCCTCAACAGAATTGACAGGCATGATGCCGAAATTGAACACCTCCACGCTGACCTGCAGCTGCCCCACCGAAACCATATCGGGGACAGCAAGTGCCTGAATGCCAAGGTCGATGTTCTGCAAGGAAAAAAACTTCACATCGTCGAAATACCAAGCGTTGATACTGTTGAAATCTCCGCTGATGAAAAGACAAAACCTGACATCGGGCTGGCCCATATCGGGCGTTTGGATTTCGAAACAAACGGAATGGTTTCCACTGCTGCCATATTCTTCGTTCCATGCCTGATGCCATGTGTGGCCACCATCGGAAGAAGTGGCCACTCCCAAGCTGCTAGTGCCTTCATTGTGGTCCAAGCAATGCTTGAACGAGATGAACAGATGCCCGATTCCCGTAAGATCGAATGACGGCGTGACCATGCGAGCCTCCCCCAAGCGGTGGTTGCCTTCATAAAACACCAGTTCGTTGGCGGCATCGCCAGCATAGTTCGTCTCGGAAATCATCCACAAAGTTTGCGCGACACCATCCGCCATCCAGCCTTCGGGCAGCGAAGTGCCGTCGAAAGACTCGTCCATCAGCATGGCGCGGTGCTGCGCTGTGGCGGAAACGGCCATGGCCAATGTTGCAACCAATAGCAAAACTCTTTTCATATACCTTTAGTTTTATTCATCTTGCACCAATCTAACGGACAAACAGTAATGCTTATACTCCCATACAGACGAAAGGACTCTTTGCTCGTCAAAATGCACATCATACGCATATTGTTGGAAGTTATTGTCGTGGGTTGACGACCAATAGAAGCCCTGCTCGTTCATCATGAGCGCTTCGTGGCCTTGGCATTGGCCCGCAGCAGGCAAAAAGACCACCCCAAGTGCCTCAAAAGTATTTTCCCAATCGGTGGCACTAATGATGTTGTCAGAGTAAGTGGTTGAAATCCACTGGTTGTATCCCGTCAACGGGAAATAACCCCGATTCCAATTATCGGGCAGGACAATCACGCCGTTGACCTGATTCACCTGCGCCTTGACCCAACAATCGAAGCCATTGTCATACAGCCGATCATTCAACAAATACTCCCATTCTCCATTCGTGAGTGTTCGCCATTGCCCAGCAGTATTGCCACCATTGCTTATGGCATTGAAAACGCCCCAATCGGAGTTGGCGAATTTGCCTGTCAAGTTGTTGGGATGCAACGGCCCAAAGTTTGGACCGTAGTTGCCGCCACGTCGTTCATACGGTTGGTAATAAGTGTTGCCGCAATTCCATCCGCTGGTACCCCAGCCGAACAAATCGAACCAATCGGGATAAGAAGAGCTTACATTTGCATTGGCTTCTCCTATATAATCGTATTGGTGTTCGGCAAAACGCCACTGGTACGAACTGGAACTTGCATCGACAATCCTGCATTGCAGGTTGCCTTTCGAGAAACGGACGCGCTTGTTTGAGCCCACTGTAAAGTAGCCTTTCACGGCACCTTCGGGGCCATTGGGGAGTTCGCTGTCGGTGAAAATCTCACGTTGTTCGCTGTAGCCCACACCTTCCTCATTGATGGCGTAGGCTCGGAAATAATAGGTCGTGCGTGGCGTTAGGCGATTGACATAGCCTGAATAATTCCCTTCTCCCGCCTCTGCGTCGGCAAAGTGATTGTCGGCGATGGTGGGCATGGGATTCGTGCCCCAACAAATGCCGCGCTCGGTCACATACGAGCCGCCATTGCCCATCACTTTTGCAAAGAATTGGACAATGGGCGACACGATCAAAGTCATGTCGGTGATTGACACCAAAGGCAAATCACCCAAAGTGCTGAAACTAACCTCGTTGCCGTATGTGACACCCTGCGTCGTCTTGAAATAGGCACGGACGAAATAGGTGTAATGTGTTGACAATCCTGTCATTGGGCAGGTGAAAGTCGCCGTGTTTTCTGTCGCCACGGCGTGGAAATGGTCTGTCGTGGGATTGCCAGTAATGTTCCAGCAAATGCCGCGCTCAATGATGTCGTGGCCACCGTCGGAAACGATTTCGCCGCCACAAACGGCCGAGTTTTGGGTGATTTCCGTGACTGCCAAAGTATTGATTTGTAAGGGAGCATAGTTCTCGGTGGTAAATTGCACATCCTCGCCGTAACTCGTGCCTGCCTCGTTTGTGGCGTATGCACGGACATGATAAGTCGTATTGACTTCAAGTCCTGTCAGGCTTACGTTGAAACTCCCGATGCCAGAGCCGCTTTCGGCATGGTTCCCGTTGAGGTCGGGCGATGGCGACGTACCCCAACAAAGCCCTCTTTCGGTGACTTCTGCGCCGCCATCAGCCGTCACTTGACCATGCCCCACAGCCGTGTTCAAGGTAATGTCGGTCACGAGGCCAGTCGTTACTGTGGGTAGCACGGGTGGAGTAGCCGAGGTGATAAAATGGATCTCCTGGCCGTAACTCGTTCCTTTCGTGTTGGTGGCGTAAGCGCGGACATAATAGGTTGTGTTTGCCATAAGTCCTTCCATGTCACAAGAATAACTCCCAAGGCCTTCACCAGCGGCCATGTGAAAGCCCTCCACGGTCGGATTGGGATCGGTACTCCAGCAAAGGCCTCGCTCGGTCACGGGCGTGTCGCCATCGGACAAAACTGTGCCGCCGCCCCGCGCCGTAGTCTCGGTGATATCCGTCACGGGAACCGTGGTCACCTCGGGGCATCCATATTCCAACGTGATGAAACTCATCTTCTCGCTGACGCCTATGCCTGCGGAATTGCGGGCAAAGGCGACAAGACCATAGGTAGAGCCAGGCGCAAGGCTGTCAATCATTACGGTAAAGCGTCCGATACCGTCTCCACAAAAGACGGTGTCGGTGATAGCGTCTTGCAAGCCATAGCAGAACCCGCGTTGCGTCACCGTGTCGTTACCGTTGTCGGTCACCTCTGCAAAAACCGTGGCCGTGGTATACCTTACCACAAGCGTATCCTCGAACAACTTGACCGTCGGCAACTCGATTTCATCAACTTGTTCCGGTGTTTCCGGTTCCTCTGGCACTTCCGGCGTTTCCGGCTCTTCGGGTTGCAGTTTATTGCAACCGGTAAAGGCCAGTGTCACCGAAAGCAGGAGCGCCAGCAAAGCGTAAAGTTTCAGGTATTTCATTCTATTAGATTGTTAATGCACCACGAATTTGCGTGTTTCACCCGCAAAGGTAATAAAATACAATCCATCGGGCAAATCGGAGACATCAATTTGTTGGGTTTCAGTTGTGATTTGGCCTGACATAAGGGTTTGGCCCATGAGGTTGGTGATACGATAGGTCTGGTCTGGTAGAGACGTGGCGCGCCGCGTCTCTACAAAGAGGACATCGTTGGCCGGATTGGGATATACGTCCATGGTCGCGCGGCCAATAGTTTCCTCAACGCCCCACGGGTCATTGGTCACGTAGGCCCAAATCATGAATTGGAGGCTCTCCCAGGGACCATAGTTTGCGACATCATCCCATTTGTTCTCTTCCATCTGCACCCAACGCGCGTAGGGATCGGGGTTGTCGTCATAGCAGAAGGCCGCTGAAAAGGTCTCTGTCATATCGAGTTCGGAGAAGACGACCCAGAGATGTTGCGTAACATCTATCTCCACGGGCTGGTCCAAGGCAATGTCGCACAAGCCCACATATCCTGTTGGAGCAAAGTTTTGCTCGTTCTTCAAGGTAAGGGGCATGTATTCGTTCCCATAATAGACTCCCAGATTCAGGTTATCCATAATCCATTCGTTTTCATACAAGGCCACCCGGGTCAAGGTGAAACCATCGTATGACTGGAGGACAGAAGGCGGGAACGACACCGCCCACGAAAACGGAACCCCTTCAGGAACATAAGCGAGGTTGCTGCCATACACATCGCTGCCATAATGGAGCCATGCGTCTTCAACGGCGACGACAGCCGGTTGTTTGATTGGGGTCGTGTTTTGCGCCGCTTGGCATTCAAAAAGACCTGTCGGCCCGTCCGAATCACGTTGTTCTTGCGCTTGCAGTTTCACTCCTCCCGCCATCAGCAGAAGCGCAAACAGAATGTGAGTTTTCGTAGTTTTCATCGTAACATGATTATTACTATTTTTATATCACTTAGTTTTTGAGTTTCCCCTTCGGGGAATCTCTCCTATTCCTTCACCGCTATCCGCACGGAATGGCATTTGCCATGAGTATCCGTGATCCGCAACAAGTACAACCCTTCCAGCAGGTCACTAACATTGACTTCATTGGAACCGTGAACCTCCTTTACCAGTTGGCCCAAGGCGTTGTAGACCTGGATTTCAGCCACTTCAAGGCCTTCAACCCGCAAGGTCTCCGAGGCAGGATTGGGATAGACCTCCACCCTACCCGCTTCGGTTTCGGCCATGCCGTCGACCGACCAATACACCCTCACGAAATACTCAAACTCGTTGTATTTCGACCGCGCCGGCACCGAGTAGCAATCCATGTCGTAATAATAGGCCACCAGCTTATAGAGATAGAAAGTCTCGTCCTCCAACGTACCGTTGTCGATGGAGGAAGTGACGCTGGGACTCACCGTCTTGATCTCTCTCCAGTCCATGTCCGACTCCTTGGTGCGATAGACGACGTATTGCGTCAAACCGTCGCTATGCTCGGGGCGCACCCAAGTCAGCTTCACCTTATTATTTTCAGTCATCTCAAACCAAAGGTTGGTGGCGGGTTGGCAGCCTTCGCCGACGGTGACGCAAGCCTCGTTGGTGGGATCGCTCTCGCCCGAGGCACAGAAAGCCGTCACATAGTAACAATGGCCGCCATAGTTTGGTGCTTCGTCGATAAACCCTGTTTCCTGCCCCAATACCGTAGCCAACAAAATTCCATCACGATACACATTGTATTTTTCTGCTTCGGCTGAATCGAACCAATCCAACACAACATAGTCCCCCTCCTCAAAAGCATACAACTCGACAGGCATACCACATTCCTCACTATTGCCGCAGCTGTTGTTCGTGTGCAAGAAAACGCCATCCGTCAAATCCGAGGTAAGACCTGAATAGGAATAAACCACTTGGTTTTCAGCGTCCCTGATGGTAAACGACACATCGTAGACAGTGCTGTTTCCCTTGACCCAGGCGAAAGAGACGTACCCCAACGGCACGTCGACCTGGAACGTGGCAGACGACGTTGTCGGCGAGACGCTTCCATACATCTGCATGGCATTGTTCAGCACCTCGATGGCGGCGCCTTGCCAGCCGCTTGGGCCGCTGGTGCCGCATTCCACGGTCCACGTGCAACTCGGTCCGAAACGCACGTCGTTTTGCAATGCCGCCAAGCCGTGATAGCCATTGTTGACGGCATACACCTGATAGCTATGCAAACCGTAAACAGGAACCTCGTCGGTGATATTCATGGCTGCGCCTGGCGTGACGTTGTCCTGGGTGTAGACCACCACCCTGTCTCTCATGACGACGATTTGGTCGATATGGGTCAGGTTGGCGTTGTTCAATGTCTTGGTGGGGTTGTTCCAATGCAAGTTGCAGGTGTAGGATTCGTCGGAAGCAGGTTGCGCCGTGAAGTTGGTCGGTGCCTGCGGGGTGTTGTTGTATACGCCGAGAGGTCGCGCATCGGCGACCATCTTTTGGGCCATGGTCCAATATTGGTTATAGGTGTGGAAATTGTCGATGCTGAAATAACCGTCCAATTCGCCGCCCCAGCACCAATTGATGTGAATCAGGCCGTTGGTGTCGTAGCCATCGAGGATGAAGGCGTGGCCTGAACCTGCCTCTGAAGAGGCACCATACAAGACGGGCACGCCTGCGTCCAAAGCCTCATGGATCATGGACTCCCATTGTTCATAGGTGTAGTCGTCGCGCAGCCGGTTGTGCGACGTGGCAAAGCCGAAGTAACTGCTCAAGGCCGAAGGGATGTTTTGGTGCAAGGCCCCGCTGCCGTAGGCACTATAATACATGTTGACACTGACGCCGCAATGGTATATGGCGATGGACACATTGGGATCGTTGTCACTCAACGACTCGGGCATCTCCTCCCAATGATAGGTGGTCGCCCCGAAGTCGGCGAACAAATCTCCATACGGGGGACAGTTATAAGAGTGCGTCCCTGTACCGTGTTCAGGATAATTCCAATACTTCAACACCTGTGCCATCGAAGTGGCCACGCAGCCTGCGTAGGCGCTGCCGCAGGGCCCGTCATCGTCCTTGGGGCAGCTGGCATTGTAGTAACAGCCCTGGTCCCAATGCGTGGCAATCATCGGGGCGACGACGTCGGTCTTCGCCAGTTGGGTCACGCCATAACGTTCGAGGTTGTCCCATTCTTGGGCGATGACGAAATCGGGCTTTTGGAGGATGGCTTCCGCATAGTCGACGGACTGGCCGTAGCCGTCGAGGAAATAAGCCAAACCATCGGGGATGTTTTCCGTGTTGAACGAGCCCGTCTCGGAATAGCCCAAGATGGGACTCGTCAGGTCGCAGGCCGAAACGATGACGAAGCCGCCCGAAGCGGCATTGAAGACGTGGCATGAGGGACGCCCTTGATTGGTAAAGGTGGTGTAAACCCATTCCAACTGGGTGTTGTGCTTGAAATTGGCCTCGACGAACTTCCCGCCCAAGGCCTTGGCGCGCTGCGTATCGACGTTTCCGGCGAAAGCGGAAAACGATGCCAGCAGCAGGACAACCATTACGGTGTAAAATTTGTAGTGTTTCATGGCAAAAACGATTTAATGATGTTTTTTCGGTTTCATGCCAGCAAAACTATACAAAAAAACAGGGAATTTTTCAAGCCCGAAGGGCGAGTACAGATTTTTTCTTGAACTTGGTGTTGAGAATCAATTGATTACAGATAATTTATACAGATTTTTATCGAAAAAAAACACACAAAAAAACCACCAAAAACATCCAAAACTTCCCTATTGCCAATGGGACAGGATGGATTTTCGGTGGCTATCTGTTTCTTTTGGGAAGCCCCCTATTCCTTCACCGCCACTCTCGCTGTACGGCTCCTGCCTTCGGCATCAGTGATGCGCAGCAGGTAAACGCCTTCGGGCAGATTCCGCAAACTGATCTCATTTGTTTCATGAACGATTGTCACAAGACGGCCTATGGCATCATAGACTTGCACCTCATTAGGCTCAAAGCCCTCGATATGCACCCTGTCAGCAGTGGGATTGGGATAAACGAATACCGAGGGAACGTCCTCGTGCTCGCCAACCCCTACACCTTCCTTTTCGATGAAATTCGTAAACTCCGACCAATACTGAGCATTTTGGTAGGCGTCAAGCGTTCCAACGGGAATGTAGATTGGAATGTCGCGGTTCACCTGCTTAAAAGTCTCATCCCAAATCGTTGGAGGAACAGAGGCATTGACCGTCATTTGCTCTAGATTAAACATATTGCAAAAAGCAAGATTCTCAATATAACTCAACGATGACGGTAATTCCAATGCCGTCGGTTTGTTTAAAAATTCAAGCGCCATCCAATCAATGAATTCTACCCCCTCTGGGATATCAATAGCCGTTATGTTGAACAACTCAAAAAACGAGCCATGCATGACATACCGCATATTGGGAGACAAGGACAAGACTCCGTCAAAGGCACACCGGGAAAAGCCATAGCTTGCGATGTCAACGACCGACTCGGGAATAATAAGATCGCCTCGCATGTTGTCACATTCATCAAAACAGCTTTCCTCGATGTAGGTAAGCGATTCCGAAAGGGTTAGGCTCGTAAATTTCTTACAGCGAAAGAATGCATATTCGCCAATGGTTTGGACGGAATTGGGAATGACCAACGGCCCCGTGAACCAGCAATCCCAAAAAGCCCGTGCGCCAATCTCCCTAACCGTGTTGGGAATGACCAGCGGGCCAGAGAAGTTCATGCTGCCACAGCCATCCATAAACGAATGGAAGCCGATGGCGACAACGGCATATTTTGTATTGTCGTATTCCACGGTATCTGGTATGGTGACACCACCGAAATAATCGAGGCACCGCTCAATGGTAACCTCAGGTGGGTCAACAGACGTGACGGCATATTGCAGGTTTTGACCCGTTTCGCAAACCGAAGTAAAGGATTGGGCAAAAGCCCCTCCCGCCATCAGCAGAAGCGCAAGTAAGGTGTAAAGCTTAATATTTTTCATCGCACTATATTTTTGATTGTTATTACATTATTTCGTTTTTGAGTTTCCCCTCGGGGAATCCCTCCTACTCTTTTACCGCCACCCGCACCACATGGCTCCTACCTTCGGCATCAGTAATCCGCAGCTGGCAAACCCCTTCGGGCAAGCCAGCCACATTAATCTCATTGCTGTCATACACGGTTTTCACCAGTTGGCCTATGGAGTTATAAACCTGCACTTCGGCGACAGTTATGCCTTCAACACGAACAATGTCGCTAGCAGGATTGGGATACACCCCGACCTGTTCTTCGACAGTTTCCTCCACACCATCCCAACACTCACCATCCGTCCAAACGAGGTTGTCATCCTCGAAATAGCACTGCAAATGTGAAAAGAAACTACCTACTATATTAGGATCAAAGCGATGGGACACGCCCGCCAGGCTGCCAATGCCCTCAATCCACGTTTCATTTTCTTCCCCTCCCCAGCCGGTGTTGAAAACAATCTTTTTACGTATTGTGCCGTCCTCCATCTCCACCTCCTCAATGGCAACCACTTGTATAAAACACGGCTCACTATAAGAAGCCACATTGAAACTATCGCCGACTTGCAGGTTGAAATCGTAATACAATATTTCTTCATTAAAATGTTGAAACCCTGAATTCCACCCTCTGACATATACCTTTTTGTCTTCTTCGCGGAAGGCGCCCTCCAATCCAGTAAAATAATAGCCACTGCCGTCCAGCGTATAGTGCATCTTCCTATACATCACGCCGTCCAGCTCAATTTCGTCGCCCAACCAATTTATCATATAATCGGATTCACCCCAAATGAAATCACGCCTTGTGTCCCATTGCTTTTCGCCTGATTTGGGAATCAATGGATAGTATTCCTTTGTTTCTTGCGCTTGCATAAATCCACCCGCCATCAACAAGGCAAACAGAAAGTAAGCCTTTATGTTTTTCATATTCTGTTGGTTTTGTCTGTTAGTGTTTAGGTATTGTTATCGGCAAAGGTAAGCATAAAAACTGCATGTCAAGAGGTTTTTGAGGTGCCTCATGGCTTTGTTCCTACTTTTTTTCCTTTGCTCGCTACTATATCGCTGAATATCAGTTGTATAAAAAAACACATCAGTTTTTTTGTCCCTATGGTTATGGTATTATCATCGACTGACAGCCATCCTTGAAGTATGGATTTGGCCGTCGAAATCCATAATGCGCAGCAAGTAAACCCCTTCAGGCAAACCCGCCACACTGATTTCATTGTTGTCTTTCACCGTCTTCACCATCTGCCCGAGGGCATTGTAAATATGCACTACGGCGGGCTGAACGCCCTCGATGTGAACCGTCTCGGATGCGGGATTAGGACACACGGAAATCGGATTGCCCGCCTCAATTTCTTCCAATCCATCAACACCCACATAGCAACCATTAATTCTAGGATAATGCCAAATGAGATTCTCATCTTCAAAATAACACAGCAGATTATGGTATCCTCCGATAAAGAAATAGAAACCAGGTTCACGGAGTCCATTCAAGCTACCAATTCCTTCAATCCAGATTTCTCGATCCCCATTATCCACACCATTCTTTTCATAACTAAAATAATATGCTTTTCTTGAAACGCATTCCCCTTCGAGAATGGTGTCACTTACCGAAAGCAACTTTAAACATTCAGATGGATCATAGTACCAAATGGAATCACCTGGCTGCATAGAAAAGTCGTACAACATTGTTTCATCCCGAAACACATGATTAAGGGAACCAAAATTTCTAAGAAAGACTTGTCCTATTTCGTTTTCTCTCATGGCTCCATTCAAACACCAGCCCGACAAGTCTTCATGAGTTGTAGAATATAACTTCTTATAGCTGACTTCATCTAATATCGTGTCACCCATAAACTTGTATGAAGTCGTTGTACAATAGCAAGGATCTGTCGGCGGCTGAAAAAGTGAAAACAAGGTGTTCCATTGTTTCCCCTCTTCAACGAGCGGATCATACTGTTGGGCTTGCATTACCACACAAAGGAATAATGCTATATGTATAAACAAGCATCTTTTCATTTGGATATATTTTTTATAGTTCATGTCGTTGCAAAACTACAAAAAACAAATGAAAAAACAAGAACAAAATACAATAATGTAATCAATAAGCCACATACTGCTCCAAAAGCGGGTTCACCTCCCCTTCTTCCTTGATCAGTTCCTCCAACTGCGCCCAGTTCTTGATCATGCCGCGCTTCTCGCGCTGGTTGACGATGCGCTTCACCTGCTCGTAGTTGAGGTAAGGATGATGCACCAAGGTCTTGAAATCGGCACGGTTGACGTCGACTTTACGAATCTCAACCGCACATAGGTTGATATAGGGTTGAATGGCCGCGAAACGCGCATCGTCCATGCCTTTCACATCGCGGAGCTGCTCCTTGTCGATGAAGCCGCCCAACTTCTCGCGAAACTCAATGATGCGCACCGCCGTGTAAGGCCCAATCTGCGGCAACTCCACCAAGGTGGTCGAGTCCACGGTGTTCAAGTCTACGATGGGAATGGCTTTCTTTTCCGGCTTGGCTTTCTCTTCAAAAGACAGTTTTTCCTGCTTTTTGGATGACGTTTTGCCACTAGCACTACGCGCCACCTCCGGCAACACAATGAATGGCTCCAATTGTGCAAACTCCTCCTCGCTGATAGTGTAAAGCTTACCCAAATCGTTTTTCGAGTAGAACTTACCGCCTTTGGCCTTGTAGTTCATGATGTTGCGCACTTGACGGTCGGTGAGGCCCATCTGAAGCCATTCTTCTTCCGTGAGGGTATTGGGATTGAAGGGAAAAGGATGCAACTCCGCCACCTCTTGGGACTTCTCGGCTTGTTGCCGCTGTTGCAGTTCGATGGCCACCTGACGCAAGGCCAACAAGGAGTCCAGATTGTGCAAGGATTCATCGCTCAGCGACTGGCGCGAAGGACGAAATAGGCAGGCCAGGATCAAAAGCAGTATCAGTGCCAGTATCGTGATGATGGCAACACGCTCGCCTTTGCTGAAGGAAAACCATTTGCGCAAGGAATCCATAGGCTATTTGATGAGTCCACTGATAAACACAATCGTGATGGCAATGGGCGCCAGATATCGAATGATAAAGAAGATAACCTTTTTCAACGATGCCTTAATAGTGCCCTCGTTGGTCACCTCCTCGAAGAACTTGGCCTTGCCCAATCGCCAGCCCACGAAGATGACGATCAACACGCCACCGAGGGGCAAGAGGATGTTGGACGAGACGAAGTCCATGAGGTCGAAGACCGTCCTGCCACCAATGGCAAAAGGCGTGTTTTCCATCAGACTCAAGGAGGCAAAACTACCGATGAATAGCGTGGCCGCACTAGCCCACACCGTCGACCACTTGCGGTTGATGTGCAACTCCTCGGAGAGGTAGGCCACCACGACCTCAAGCAGCGAGATCGTAGAAGTCAGCGCGGCGATGGCCAACAGCACGAAGAAGATGATGCAGAAGATATAGCCTCCTGTCATCTGGTTGAAGATCATCGGTATCGTATTGAACACCAACCCCATGCCTGCCGTCGGACGGATGCCAAAAGAGAACGCCGCCGGGAAGATGACGAGACCCGCCAACAGCGCGATCAAGGTGTCGGCGAGCACCACGGAAAAGGCGGTGGAAGTCAGGTTGTCTTTTTTCTTGATGTATGAACCGTAGGTGATGAGCGCCCCCATGCCGAGACTCAACGAGAAGAAGCCTTGTCCCAAAGCACTGATGAGGACATTGCCATCGATTTTGGAGAAATCCGGACGGAACAGGAACGACAATCCTTCTTTGGCCCCTGGGAGCGTCACAGAGCGTATGCCCAACACGATAAGAATTACCAAGAGCAGCGGCATGAGGATTTTGGCATATCTCTCAATACCGTTTTGTACCCCTTTGAAGACCACAAAGCCCGTCAGGAAGATGAAGATGGCCTGCCACATCACATTGCGCCAACCCATATTGTGGAAGTTGGTAAAGTCCTGCTCCATGGCAGCCAAGTCCTTGCCTTGGAACGAGTTGCTCACCGCCTTGATGATGTATTCCAACGTCCAGCCCGACACGGTGGAATAGAAGGCAAAGATGATGAAGCCGCACAACACGCCCATATAGCCCACAATAGGCCAGGCTGACTTGGGCGCGAGTTTCTTGAATGCCCCGACGGCATTGCTCTGCGAGCGGCGACCGATGACCAGCTCCGACAGCATCACGGGGATGCCCAAGAAGATGACCACGGCGAGATAGACCAACAGGAAGGCCGCGCCACCGTTGTTGCCCAACTCGCAAGGGAAACGATAGATATTGCCTAATCCGATGGCCGAGCCCGCAGCAGCAGCAATGATGCCTATCTTTGAGCCAAAGCCATCGCGCTTTTTCTTTTCTTCTGACATATTGTTCAGTTAAATCGGGCCCTTCGACAGGCTCAGGGACCCTGGCGGTCGTTGAGCCCGTCGAAACGCCGCATTATAGTTTAACGCTTTTCACCATACGCCAAGTCACCCACATCGCCGATGCCCGGAACGACGTAGGCGCGAGCCGTCAGCTCCTCGTCGATGCTGCCCACCCAGATGGTGACGGGCAGGCGTGACATGGTGCGCTCCACATAGTCCAAGCCCTCTTGGCTGGCCACCGCCACAGCGATATGGACCTCCTTAGGCATCATATCCTCCATCAAACCATTCAGGGTCTTCACGATGGACTCACCAGTGGCCAACAGCGGGTCGCAAAGGATGAGGATGCGATCCTCGATGTCGGGCGAAGAGAAGTATTCCACACGGATTTCGGAATCTTCCTCGTTCTTGTCGTATTTGCGGTAGGCAGCAATAAACGCGCTGTCGGCCTGGTCGAACATGCTAAGCATGCCATTGTGGAACGGCAGACCAGCACGCAAGATGGTGGCGATGACAGGTTGTTCGTGCATGGTACGAATCTGTTTTATGCCCAGAGGCGTAGTCACCTCTTCATCGTCATACTCGAAAGCTTTGCTGATTTCGTAGGCCATCACTTCGCCGATACGTTCGAGGTTGCGGCGGAAGCGCATGCGGTCCTGCTGGATGACGGCGTCGCGGAGTTCAGCCATGTACTGGTTGAAGACGCTGTCCGTTCTTTCTAGGTTGTGAATTCTAATCATAATGTGTTGGTTTATGCCACAAAAATAAGAAAAGAAAACCAACTTGTACCCATCAGCCATTATTTTTTTCCAAAAAAAACGTTGCGTTTCAAAATTTACTTATTTTTGCATCGCTGACTATTCTCGGCGGGAAATTGATAATTACACGCATTACTACAAAAACGTTGTTTTTTATCATTTTAGCTTCGTCTGGTTTGGCGAAAGGGCAAGATTATCTGCCGTTAGTCAAAGATGACACAGAATGGAATGTCTTGTGGAAAAACCTTTCGCCGAACTTTTGTATCACAGAAAGCCTTCAGATCAATGGAGACACTTTGGTTGATGATATTCAATACAAGAAAGTCATGCGGATGTTATCGTCGCAGGGTCCATATCATTGGCCAGGCAATACGGAAGAACACGAACTTTATGGCTTGATCAGGGAAGATTGGGAAGGTAAAGTGTTTTACCAACCAATAGATCAGGATACAGTATATCTTCTGTATGACTTTGGAATGAATGTCAATGACACGGTGTTAATGCGGTATATTCAGTCTCCAAATCCGCTAGCTGATGTGGTAGTGCGTATTGATTCAATCTCCACACAACATATTGCAGGAGTTGAAAGACGTGTTTTTTATGTTAGTTCAAGAAGTGCAGGCGCTTACGAATGGTATTGGACCAATACTTGGATTGAGGGAATAGGCGCCATTGAAGGGCTGCTATACAGTTGTAATTGTACTGATTGTGGCGGCGGGTTGTTTCAAGAGCTTCTTTGTTATCATGAGAATGGAGAAGTATTGTATATGAATTCAGGATATGAAGATTGCATCATAGATACTTACATCACAAAAGTAACGGAGCATATTACGCCATCGGTTTATTATGATTCAAATTCTCAAAAACTACGATTTCTCGATTTAAGCACAACTGCAATTTCGTTAACCATCTATGACATGTTGGGGCGTATGGTGTTCCGTAAGCCAATATTGGTTGACAACATAATCGACCTTTCAGCTTTTCCTAAAGGGGTTTATCTCATTAGATACCAAACAAGTAATACTAATAGTTCCTCTATTATTAAAATTATAAAATAACAATTATGCGAGCCATAAGACTATACGACGCCGCCATTAACAAACGCAACTGGAATAAAAGCCAGATGAAAGAGGCTGTGGCATTACTACAAAAACGTTGTTTTTTATCATTTTAGCTTCGTCTGGTTTGGCGAAAGGGCAAGATTATCTGCCGTTAGTCAAAGATGACACAGAATGGAACATCGTTTGGAAAGCAACATCTCAATGGTATTGGCTCCGCATTACTGAAAACCTCCAACTTGAAGGAGATACAATGGTGGATGACATGCATTATAAAAAGGTGATGAGAAAAATATCATCGGAAGCCCCTTATTGGCATGGCAGCACAGATTATTATTCGCTTTATGGCTTAATCAGGGAAGAACAAGATGGCAAGGTTTTCTATCAACCTATTGACCAAGACACTGTTTACCTTCTTTATGATTTCGGTATGAATGTCAACGACACGGTTGTGATGCGTTGGTGCCAGTCACCAAATCATAATTGCGATGTTACCATACGTATAGACTCCATCACCACCCAATACATTGCTGGCATGGATAGGCGAGTGTACTATGTGAGTTCTAAAAGCACTCATGTGCCGTATGAGGAATGGCGTTGGCTAAATACATGGATAGAAGGCATAGGAGCCACAGAAGGTTTGTTATATGGTTGTCACGTCACTGCATTAGGCGGTATAACTCTACATAAACTTCTTTGCTACCATGAGAACGGCGAGTTGCTGTACATGAATCCAGAATTTGACACCTGTTGGGTCGATACAAATGATACTCCAGTAGAGTTCGCTCCGGTGGGGGCTGAATGGTACTATGAGCGGCTTTACAACGAGGGAGGAGAGCCCGTGGGCGTTACTTACGACAGATTCCGTTCACTCAGGACCGTGGAGATTAATGGGTGGGAATGCAAGGAGATAGAGCTTTTCCAAAACCTTGACTGCAACGGCGAAGTCAATCCCCACACGGAATATCGCTACATCACCCAGGACGGAAAACAGGTGTTTGAGGTGGAAAACGGAGAACGCTATCTGCTCTATGACTTCGGAAAAAAAGCTGGAGAATATTGGTATGCTCCGAAGTACGATGATACAATTTACGTACAAGCTGTATCGTACATGAATTTTGGTGCAATAGACAGTTTCAGAAGAGTATTGATAACGACTCCAACTTTACATGAAGATTTGTATTTCAACAACATCATCGATGGAATCGGGATGGATTACTCCATGTTTCCATTTGAGATGTCCGAAAATCCAAGTTTATGCCAGAACAGCCTCATACGCTGTTATACCGAAAATGGGGTTCCATTAATCACCACGTCCATTGACTGCGATTATGAGGTTTGGGGGATAGAAGAATCTACCCAAACGCCATTGGCCATTTTGAACACAGCGATTGATGGCTCGTTGCACATAATGTTTTCAAAGGCTTTGAAAGGATTAAAACAAATTCGTATCATGGATGTCAGTGGAAAGACTATCCACACATCAGAAACCCGCAATGAGTTTTGTGACATTTTTCTAAATGACACCCCCAAAGGGGTATATATTGCCCAAATAATAACAGGTTCTCGAATTGTTTATGTTAAGTTTGTTTTATGATAAATAACAATCTAAAAATACTACTGATGCAATAAAAAATCGCGATAATTAATCAAAAAATCAAAGAACGCTTATAATACACTGTTTTACAATAAGTTAAAAACAAATTTCAAAAATTAACGTATCACTACTAAAATACGAAAGGAAAAACAACATGGCAGACGAATTGAAAGAAAACTGGAAGAAAGTTGGTAAAGACTGGGCATCATTAGGCACGGATTTGGGCAAATCGCTTTTGAAAACGGTCAAGACTGGAGTGAAAGAGGCCACCAGATGGGCCGATGACGAGCCTAAAGAGAAAGAAGCCGAAGCCAAGACCGAAGAGCCCAAGGCTGAAGAATCAAAAGCTGAAGAGCCCAAGGACGAGAAATAAGGCTAACGCTTTTTCCAGAGCTTCAATAAGGCCTTGCCTAATGGCGAGAGTCTGTTGAAGCAATACGAAGGATATTTTGTCTCATTGCCGCCGAAGCCGAGGTAGAACCGCGCGAGATTGTCGTCGTCCGACCCCTCAAAGTCAAAGGTTATCGGTTGGCAGGAGTGTTTTTGTATGACCTGATCCAAGAGATAGGTCATGGCTTGACGTTGCTTGCCCTCCTCGGTGAGACCCGAAAACAAGAAGGTGATGCGATCCTTGGTTTTCATGAAGATGGCGGCACAAATCAACTGCCCCACCCCTTTCTCACTCACACCCAACATGAAGGCGGCATTACGCTTTTGGGCCACTTTCGCCAGATGGGTCAGCACATTGTACTCGGCATCGCCCCACTTGTCGAGCAAGGCACCACGATTGTCGCGGAACAAGGCCACCACATGATAAGGAATCACCGTTTCGACCAACTGCAGATTGTTGCTCTCCGCCTTGGCCAAATTCCGTTTTGTGTTCTGGTGGTAATTGGCGCGAATGGCATTATACTCTTGGTTCAAGTCAAGCAATACATTCCGATGATATTCAACACCTTCAGCGCCTTCAGCAAAGGCATTGCCTTCGTTGAATCTGATCTCGGCAAAACGGTATTTTGAAGGAATGGCTTTCAGAAAAGCCTCCGTCATCTCAGCTGTCATAGGCGACTTGGAGAACACGCCCAACTGCTGAACAAAAAAAGGCTGAAACAGATAGTTCACGCCAAACTTCTTCCCGCCCGTCAAAGGCATCACCGATTGATAGTCGTCCTCCACAAGAGCTTCCCAACCCGGATGAACGATGTCGAGATACCATGAAAAGGCATAGATATTGCCGCACTCAGCGATAAGGGCGTCCCATTTCGCTTTGTCTATGGCGTTATGTTCGAGATAGTTAATCATTGTACAATATATTCCAACAATCGACGATACATTTCAGGCCAGCCGACCCAGCGTTTCTCGCCACCAAGGGTTTCGTTGTGGGTGAGATAAATAAACGTTCCTCCGACAGCTTTCACTTCGTCGACCAGCTGCTTGGCAAGGTCGAGCGAGGCCTCCACGTCGAGGTTAAGATAGTCGCGCATGGTGCCATCCATGAGGGCGAAGGGATGCACCAGCAGGTTGGTGACCATGTCGTTCTCCAAATCGTAGAAGCGGAAGGTGTCGGCGATACCCGCGCGAAATCCTGCCTGCGAGGCAAAGCCCATGGTATAGTCGTCGCTAATGTCCAGCTCGATAAGCTTTTGGTAACTGCGCGGCAAGTTCATCCTCAAGAAATGCTGGCGACTCTTGGTGAGCGGACGGTGCAGCACTTCCGAAAGACCGTTGAGCTCCTTACGCATCTTCTCTATGTTGAGATAAGACGAAAACGATGGATGGATGCCCACGTCAGCATAGTCGCCCAAACGCTTGATCAAAGACTGAAAAGGAGCCTTGCGGATGGAGATGTTCTTGTCGTTGGTATCATAGTCGCCACAAAGGATGAAATAGATCGGCTTGAGTTTGAACTCTTTCTGAAGCTCAAATTGGAAATCAAAAGAGTCGAAGGGATCCTTGCGCTTGCCCCGAAGCACCTGATGACGTTCACGGATGCGTTCGCGGTCGCCCGATGCAAGGTCCTTCACAAACCCGCCCACCGTGCGATACAGTCCTTTGCTCTTGTAGGCCCAAGCGGCATCCACATCGTAGGTGGGGACAAACTCAAATTTCTTTCGTTTGATTGGCAAGTCGGGATATAGCTTTTGCAAGCACTTCGCTAATGCCAAAGTCCAAATGTTGACCAAAGGCTTCTGCAACAAGCCGTTTTCGAACATCCACGACGACTCAGCGCGGAAACGTCCGTACTGATCGCGCACCTGCGAGAGGTATTCCTCATAGCGCGACACCAAGAAAAACGAGGCTGAAAAGACATCGAAAGGCATGAGATTGCCCTGTCCGTATACCGCGTAAGGCGCTATCGTGCCTTCAAAGGCCACTGTGCGGAACGACTGCTCGTGGATATGGCGTTCAAAGAGAAGGTCGACGGCCTTCACAAAAGGCTCGTCACCATGACGTTGCTGCCCATAGTGAAGTTTAGGTCCCTCAAAAGCCTTGAACTGTTCGACATCGACAGTCAGATCGTATTCAACACCCAACAACTGACTGAGCATCAAATCGAAGGTATACATCACACGACCTGTGACTTTGGGAACCAAGACCAACATTTTCATAGGCACAAAGATAGGAGGTTTTTCTTTACGTGTGTATAAATAGGTGAAAAATAATGCCATTTTGCAAAGGTTAAGCCGAAAAGTTGTAATTTTGTCGGTTTAAAACCAAGGCTTACCCGATATGGAAAATTTCGTCGTATCCGCTAGAAAATACAGGCCAATGACCTTCGACACCGTCGTGGGTCAAGGCTCCATCACCAACACGTTGAAGAATGCCATCCGCAACAACACTTTGGCACAGGCCTTCCTGTTTTGCGGTCCGCGCGGTGTGGGCAAGACCACCTGCGCCCGTATCATGGCTAAGACCATCAACTGTCTCCACCCTACCGAGAACCTTGAGGCTTGCAACGAATGTGAGTCGTGCCGCGCCTTCAACAACAACGCCTCGTTCAACATCTACGAGTTGGACGCTGCATCCAACAACTCGGTGGAAGACATCCGAAGCTTGGTCGACCAAGTGAGGATCCCACCACAAATCGGACAGTACAAAGTCTACATCATCGACGAGGTTCACATGCTGTCGGCAGCGGCTTTCAACGCCTTCCTGAAGACTTTGGAAGAGCCGCCAGCGTACGCCAAATTCATCCTCGCCACGACGGAAAAACATAAAATCATCCCGACCATCCTCTCTCGTTGCCAAATTTTTGACTTCAAGCGGATTACGGTTGATGACATCGCTAAACATTTGGCCTTTGTGGCCCAAAGCGAAGGCGTCAGCGCCGAACCCGAAGCCTTGAACATCATCGCCCAGAAAGCCGACGGTGCCTTGCGTGACGCGCTCTCTATCTTCGACCAGATGGTGAGTTTCTCGGGCAAGAACATCACCTACAAGGACGTCATTGACAACCTCAATGTGCTCGACTACGACTATTATTTCCAAATCGTCGACCACATCCTTCACGGCAACACGAGCGACATTCTGCTCATCCTCAACGACATCATCAGCAAAGGCTTTGAGCCCCAGCATTTCATTAACGGTCTGGGCAACCACTTGAGGAGCCTCATGGTGTGCAAGGACCCGATCACGGTGCAACTATTGGAAGTCAGCGAACAACTGCGGCAACGTTATCTGGCACAGTCGCAGGCTTGCCCCATGCCCTTCCTAATCCGCGCTTTGGAAATCAACAACAAGTGTGACATCGACTACCGCGCCGCCAACAACAAACGGTTGCATCTGGAGATTGCCTTGCTGAAGATGTGCGCCTTGTGCAGTCAAGCCTTGAATATGCCTACGGCGCAAGCACAACCCGTGCAGATGCCGCAAAACAGACCAGCGCAAACCGCAAACCCTACCGTACCTAGCGGCGTCTCCATGGGCTCAACGTCCGCTACAACAAAGGTCCCTGAGCCCGTCGAAGGGCCAACCACAGCACAAAAAAACCAACAGCCTCAGCCCAACAATTCAACAGTTCAACAATCAACAATTCAACAACAAACCGCTCCCGTTTCGACAGGCTCAACCTCCGCACAGCAGCCAATAGTCCGTCCCCGTGGCACCACCAGCAGCATCAGCATCAACAAGGCCATGCAGCAGGCAGGACAAAAAGCCGAAGAGAAGGAAGAGACTTGGGACACACCTTTCACACAGGAGCAACTCACAGCAGCATGGGCCGATTTCGTCAACCGATACAAAAACGTGTCGCCCAACTTCGCTGCGGCATTGGGTAAATACACTCCTAAATTAATGGGCAGCGCCGAGATTCACTTCAGCGTCGACAACCTTCTTTTTGAGCACGACACAGAAGGCATGACTGCCTTGAAACACCATTTGAAGAACAGTCTGCACAACAACCAATACCAACTCAAGCCTGAGGTGATGGAACGTCCCGCCGAAATCGATGCCTATACCGACAAGGACAAGTTTGAGAAGATGGTCGAAGAGAGGCCGTATTTGAGGACTTTGCAGACGGAACTTAAACTGGAGGGAGATCTTTAGTTTAGAGTTTAGAGTTTAGAGTTGAAGGAACCATACAAAAGAAATCTTGAATTACAATCCAATAAACAATGAAGAAAAAACACATTATCGCCATGATGACATTATGTACAATGGCAGCAGGCTGCGCTGAAAAGACAGTCGAGACACCCGAACCCCAAAAAGAAAAAGAAGTTGTTCCGGCCATCGAGCTGAGCAACATGGACACCACCGTCAACCCTGCGGACGACTTCTTCCGCTACGCCAACAACAACTGGATCAAGAACAATCCCATCCCTGAAGAGTATTCCACCTACGGCGCCTTCACCGAGATTGACCAGCACAACGAGATCCTACTGCAGGACATCATCAAAGAAGTGTCGCAAGACACCAGCGCCACACAAGGCAGCGTGGCCCAAAAGATCCGCGATTTCTACAATGCGGGCATGGACACCGTGGCCATTGAAGAACGCGGTTACAGCGAACTGCAACCTTATTTCGACATGATCGACGGCCTCACCGACAAGGCGCAACTCGCCGAACTGATAGGTAAGCTCCACAGCGACGGCATCGGCGGTTTCTTCAACGCCGGAGGCAACTCCGACCCGAAGAATGCCGAGATGGTCATCATGCACCTCTACCAAGGCGGTTTGAGCCTCACCGACCGTGACGACTACCTCACGAAAGAGTCGCAGGAGATGCGCGACAAGTATGTCGAGCATGTGACCAAGATGTTCCAACTCACTGGCACCGACTCCATCGAGGCCGCCAAGAAAGCCAAGGCCATCCTCACTTTGGAGACCGAGTTGGCCAAAAAATCGTTGAGCCGCGTAGAGATGCGTGACCCCGACCGCTTGTACAACAAGCGCACCCGTGCCGAGTTGCAGAAATCGACCCCTGTTTTCAACTGGGACAACTATTTCAAAGCCGCTGGCGCTCCTGAATTCGACAGCCTCAACGTGGGCATGCCCGACTTCATCGCCAACCTCAACAAGGTCATCCTCAACACCGACCTCAACACCCTCAAGGACTACCTCCGCTGGAAAGTCATCCACGGCAGCGCCTCCATGTTGAGCAGCGACCTCGACGCCGAGAACTTCAGCTTCTACGGCAACTACCTCTATGGCCAAGAAGTGCAGCAGCCCCGCTGGCGCCGTATCCTCGATGCCACTTCAGGTTGCCTTGGTGAAGCCTTGGGCCAACTCTATGTCGAGAAGCACTTCCCGGCAGAAGCCAAAGAGCGCATGCTCAACCTCGTCGGCAACCTGCGCACTGCCTTGGGCGAACGCATCAAGAACCTCGAATGGATGAGCGACGAGACCAAAGCCAAAGCCCTCCACAAACTCGATTGTTTCAACGTGAAGATCGGTTATCCCGACAAGTGGAAGGACTACAGCAAGTATGAAGTCACACCCGAGTCGTACTTCCAGAACGTACACCGCGCCATCCGCTTCGAGAACGAAAGAGACATGGCGAAGATCGGCAAGCCAGTCGACAAGCAAGAATGGTTCATGACACCTCAGACCGTCAATGCCTATTACAGCCCCGAGATGAACGAAATCGTGTTCCCCGCCGCCATCCTTCAGCCCCCGTTCTTCAACATGGATGCTGACGACGCCGTCAACTACGGGGGCATCGGCGTGGTGATCGGCCACGAGATGACCCATGGTTTCGACGACCAAGGCTGCAAGTACGACGAAAACGGCAACCTCAACAACTGGTGGACCGAGGAAGATTCCAAAAAGTTCAACGAACGCACCGCCCAACTCGCCAAGCTGTTTGATGCATTCCAAGTGAGAGGCTACCAAATCAACGGTCAACTCACCCTCGGCGAGAACATCGCCGACCTCGGTGGCTTGAATGTGGCTTGGGATGCCTACCAGATGACCGACGAGGCCAAGGCCAACCAGAGCATCGACGGCTATACGCCTGCCCAACGCTTCTTCATCAGCTACGGCACCATCTGGCGCAACAACTCTCGTGACAAGTACCTTGAACGCCAAGTTGTAACCGATGTACACTCGCCTGCCGAAGCCCGCGTCAACCGCACCCTCGGCTCGATGCCGCATTTCTATGAGGCCTTCGACATCCAGCCTGAAAATGGCATGTATATCGCCCCTGAAGAACGTGCTAACATCTGGTAATCAACAACAAATTGTAGAGACGTGCCATGGCGCGTCTCTACATTGTTCCATCAAAAATGGGATTTAAACAATTCATAGGCAAAACGAGGCTCAAGCTCGGCGGCTGGAAGATGGTCAACACCTACCCTGACCTCGGCAACGCTGTCTGCATCGTGGCGCCTCACACCGCCATCAAAGACTTCTTCATCGGCTTGGCCTTCTATTGGGCACAAGGCATCAATTTCAAGGCCATGATGAAAGTCGAGTTCTTCCAATACTGCGGCGGCATCTTGAGTCGTCCGTTGAAGAAACTCGGTGCCATCCCCGTCGACCGTGGCCGCCAAAACCACCTTGTGGAACAGATGGTCGAGATGTTCAGCCAATGCGAAAACACCCATCTGGTCATTTGCCCCGAAGGCACGCGCAAGAAGGTAAAACATTGGAAAAAAGGCTTCTATGTCATTGCAGAAGGAGCTCATCTGCCCATCGCCGTTGGCTTCATCGACTATAAGAAGAAACTCTGTTCGCTTGAGAAAGTCATTTATCCTTCAGGCGATTACGACAAAGACCTGGCCGAGATTTGGGACTACTACCGTTCCCGAAAAGTCATGGGAAAACATCCCGAGCAGTTCAACCTTTACGACGAATACGAAAAAGACTAAACCATGATAGACCTGAGCACAAAAATCCACGACAAGTTCACCTTGGAGTTCAAGGTGGGATTCAACACGGAGCAAGCCACAAAACCAATGAAATACCGTGACTACGTGATGAATACGTGGATTTTTGTGCCCAATAGTCTCGATATCAACGCGGCTAAATACAGCAAGGATGACTTCTACCGCGACCTCAAGTCGGGCGTCAGACTCATCACTCCATCGTATGAATTGCATGAACTAGCCAACAACGACGAGCTGCTGCCCAGCAAGGCACTCACGACCAACTTCAATGACCTGCATGCCGCACCCGACGACACGCTCGACCTCACCCATACCATCAAGATGTATTGCGCCATCGCCAAGAGTGCCTTCCGCGACGCGTGTTTCTCTGCCTCCCAGCAGTCCGATGCCGCTACAAGGAAAGAAGCGTGCCTGCAATTCCTCGACGACGGACGCAAGATCCTGGAACGGTTCCGCGGCCTCTTCAACCAGCTGAACGACGACAATGCCACCGACCGCACAAGGCAGGTCTTTTCCTATGGCGACGAGTTCTTGAGCAATGTGTTGGAAAAATACACCTACCGCCTGCGCGACGCCATCCGCATCCACCATCCCGAGGAATACCCATCTGTCGAAGCCCGTTTCAAGGAAGTGCTGCTTGACGAGAGAAACTATCGTGAGCAAAAAGGTTACCTCTGCGTGAAGATCGACGACGAAAAAGGCAACGAGGACTTCGTCTTCCGCGCCAGCCTGCTCAAGAAATTCAGCGAGAGCGACCTCTACCTCAACGCCACCAAACGCAAGAACACCTTCCTCGTGGAGCAGATCCTATACAGCCTCGCCGCAGGTGCTGCCATGGTGGTGGCCACGCTGTCGTCGTTCTTCTTCCAACAAAGATACGGCAACTTCACTCTGCCTTTCCTTATCGCATTGGTCATCAGCTACATGTTTAAGGACAGACTGAAAGACTGGCTGCGACTCATTTTTGCCCGTCGTGTCAGTAGCAAGGTCTTCGACACTCGGACGGATTTTCGTGTCAAGGGAAGATACATCGGCTGGAGCAAGGATAGTGTCGACTTCATCGACAGCGACAAGATCATTCCAGAGGTCATCCATCTTCGTAGCCGTAACGCCCTCTTCGCCGAGGTAAGCGGCAAAGACGAGAAGGTATTGCTTTACCGCAAAAAAGTACAGCTCTGGCCCAGCGAATTGGCCAAGGCCAGCCCGTATCCACTCCGTGGCATCAATGACATCCTGCGCTATAACCTCACGGAATACACCCGCAAGATGGACAACCCGAGCTTCCCGCTTTCAGGCACATGGGAAGACAACGAATACAAACCCATTGAAGGAAAGAAGGTCTACCATATCACCTTCGTCATCCAATGTGTCTATGAGGGCAAGACCGAGTACAAGCGCATCGTGGTGCGTTGCGATAGGAACGGCATCGTGAATGTGAAAGTGAGCTAATTACTTTACTTCAACAGTAGCGGTAAGCGCACAGTTTTCCGAACTCCCGCCTACCATAATGGTGAAATCTCCAGGCTCTATATGCCAGCCTTTCTCCTTGGAATACACCGATAGATCACGTGGGAGGAGATAGAAAGACACCTCGGCCGTTTCTCCTTTATTAATATGCACACGCTGGAAACCTTTCAGTAGCTTGGAGGCTGGAGCAATAGTGGCGACTTCGTCGCGGACATAGAGTTGGACGACCTCGTCGCCGTCGCAAGGACCGATGTTTTTCACATTGAAGGTGACAATACAGAGAGTGTCGGCCATAGATTCCCGCTCTCGCACATCCCCATGCAGGAATGACATGGCCTTAACTTGCTCAATATGTAAGTCGCTGTATTCGAATTGGGTATAACTTAATCCATAGCCAAATGGATAAAGCGGCTTGGCGGTTTCCTCAACATAATCACCCGTTTGAGGTTGGGAATAATAGACAGGGATCTGTCCCACCGAACGCGGCACAGAGATAGGCAAACGGCCAGCAGGATTGTAATCGCCCCAAAGGATGTCGGCTAAGGCGGAACCGCCTTCCATGCCAGGATACCACAAGGTCAGCAAAGCATTGAATTTTTCGGCAGCGAGGTTCATGTCCAAAGGACGGCCTTGGATGTAGACCGTCACAACGGGCTTACCCATCGCGTAGATACGTTGCATCAGTTCCTCTTGCTTGCCCAAAAGCTTCAATGTGGAGCGGTCGTAACCCTCGCCACAGTCCATGTCGGAAATGGACTCATTGACAATGGCAGCGCCTGTGTCTTCATAATTCGTTTTGAAGTCGCGGGCAGAAGAACCGCCTACCACCAACACCACCACATCAGCGGCCTTGGCGATTCTCACCGCCTCATCAATGTTGGCATCGTTCTCGTCGCGCACGGCACAGCCTTTGGCGTAGGTCACCTCTACCCTGCCCTTTTCGCGGATACCTTCGAGCATGGTCACGATTCGGTCGGGGTCTTGCGGCGCGGTGTAGTCGCCCAGTTGATTGTATATATTGTCGGCATTCGGCCCAATGACGGCCACCTTTTTTATGCTCTCGCCAAAAGGCAAAATGCCATCGTTTTTCAGCAGCACAGCGGATTCCAAAGCCACTTGCTTGGCCAATTGGGCGCTTTCTTTCGAGCCCACCTCGGCTTCGGCCAAAGCCTCGTCAACGTATGGTTTTTCAAACAGTCCGAGGTCGAATTTCAGTTGCAAGACATGCCGCACAGCACGGTCGATGTCGGCTTCGGTGACGAGACCTCGCTGCAGGGCCTCTTTCAAGAAACCGCCGTAGTTGAATCCGCCCAAATCTATGTCGACACCTGCTTTCAAAGCCATGGCAGCGGCCTCGGCGGGGTCAGCGGCCACATGTTGTGTAGCATAGATGGCGTTGACGGCATTCAAATCGGAGAAAACCACACCTTTGAAGTCCCATGAGTTGCGCAGAATGTCTTGCAAAAGCCATGTGTTAGCCGAGCAAGGCACGCCGTCGATGGTATTGTAGGAAGTCATCACTGTCTTGGCACCGCCTTCGCAAATGGCTTTTTCAAACGACGGCAAATAATCTGTCATCAGCCGATTGGTACCGACATCTGCAGTGGCGGCATTGTGTCCACCTTGCGGAATGCCGTAGGCAGCCAAATGTTTCAAGGTAGCGCAAACATTTTTCTGCATTCCTTGCACGATTGCTGCACCCAAAACGCCCGAAAGATATGGGTCTTCGCCCATGGTCTCTTCCACGCGCGACCATCGCGGGTCTCGGGCTATGTCGAGGACGGGACCATAGCCCACTTGTGCGCCTTGCCGACGCACTTCGCGCCCCATTACCTCACCCATCTGTTCAAGTAATTCACGATCCCATGTGGAGGCTTGTCCGATGCCCGTCGGAAAAACGGTCGTGCCTACCGCCATGTGGCCATGAGGTGTTTCTTCGCAAAACAGCAAGGGGATGCCAAGTCGCGTGTTTTCTATTGCATGACGTTGCATCATGTTCAGCAGCCTTGCCGACTCACGAGGCTTCAAGCCAGTTTCCACCGTTTTCTTTGACCAAGGGTCGGTACGAAGCACTGCCCAGCAGGAACCGAGCGGAAGCGTGTCCATCATGCCTATGAAGTCATCGGCTAGCCACAGCGAATCGCCGTCCTTGCCATAGAAATTGAAGCCTATGGGGCAAGTCAGCTGGCCACATTTCTCCTCGAGAGTCATCTGCGACAGCAATGATTCCACCTTATCTTGTTTTTTGGTACATGAACCAAACAAGACCATTCCAACCAATAATAGTATAGATAACCTTCTATTCATTTCCTTTTATCACAAAACCGACAAAACCGTCAAAACACTTTAAGCAGTTGCGGAAAGCGGCCAACCGGCACGCTTTCCGGCGGCGACACGGTTGTGCGCCGCCCACCCCAAATGAAAGTTTTGTGTGTTTTGTAGGTTTTGTTTCATTATACCAAATGCCCAATCAGTTCCTCGCGGTCGCCAGGGAGCATGTCGATGACGGGAATCTCCACCATCGTATAGCATCCCGGTTGCAGGCGCATCGTGGCGCGGGCCACATTAACCAGCACCTGACCCGTCAAAGCGGGGTTGTTGATGCTCATGTTGAACTCCATGCGTTGGTTCTGGGTCTTGCCAGAGACGCCCTTGCGCACGAGGTTCACACCATGACCCATGTCGCGCACCGCATCGACACTATCCACGGCAAACACATGGGTCTCGTCGTTGGCGAAATACGGATCAGCCTTGATGTCTTTGGCCACCTGTTCAAGCGTGGCACCGTCTTCCAGCTCCACATACACCATGCGGCGGTGGATGCCTTCGCCTAGCGGGATGGTCACCGAGAGGGCGTTTTTCACCCCTTTCTTGGAGCGCACACAAACGCTGTGGCCCATCGACATACCAGGACCGAAATTAGTGTAAGACAAGCCTTTAGGCGCCAAACTTTGCATCAAGGTACGGACGATGGAATCCGAACCTGGGTCCCAGCCGGCAGCAATGACACTGACGGTCTTTGTTTCCTTATTAATCGGCATCAACTCGCGACGGTAGTCGACGATGGAAGTGTGTATGTCAAAAGAATCCACGGTGTTGATACCCAAAGGCAGGATCTGTTTGGCATACTCAGGGCAACTGCGCGTAGGGCAGGCCAATATGGCCACATCCACATCTTTCAGTTCCTTGATGTCTTTAACCACATCATAGTTAGAGAGTTCAATAGTTTTGTTAGCATTGCGGCGGACGATACCTGCCACTTCGAAGTCGGGGGCGGCTTCCAATGCTTCGAGCGCGAAGCGGCCCACATTGCCGTAACCTACGACGGCGGCTCTTATTTTTTTCATTTTTGTAGAATTAAAAAGCAAAAGTAGAAAAAAAACAAAAAAGACCAGCGGTTTTTATTATTTTTGCAGCCAAATTTACTCATTGAAAATGAAAAAGCTACAACTAGTCCTAGCACTATTGGCCGCCGCCCTTTTTGCGCAGGCCCAAACCATCCAACACACCTATCATTTCAGCCATCCGATCGTTAGCGAGCGCGACGGCTACCAGCAGATTGGCCTCCAAGGTTGTCTGCCCCTCGGACAAGTGGGCGAGCCCACATTACCCTGGCAAAGCGTCAGCCTGATGCTTCCCCAAGGCCAGGAAGCGGTTTCTATCGACGTCGAGTTCTCTGATTTTGTGGAGCTTGAAGGCATCTTCAACCTCTATCCTTATCAAAAGCCCCGTCCCATCTCCAACGAAGAAGAGATCCCCTTCGCCAAAAACGAGGTACTATACCGCTCGGGAAATGTCTATCCGACACAAAGCTTCAGCAGTGTCAGCACGCATTACCTCAACGGAGTGGCCTTCGCCTTCAGCGGTTTCACGCCGATGCAATACGTGCCCGCCACGGGTAAGGTCAGCTATGCCCAGACCGTGAAGGTCAGCATCGAGACCAGCATGAGCCGCGATGACCACAGCCCCAAACTCTGGCTCACGCCCGAGAACGAGGCCTCTATTAAGCGCTTGGCCCAAAACGAGAACGTCTTGAGCACCTACACCCAGCGTGGACGCTCCATCGGTGGCTACGACATGTTGGTCATCACATCCGAGGAATGGATTCCACGTTTCGGCGAATACCTCAACCTATACAATGACAAAGGCATCCGCACCCGCATTGTTTCCTTGGAAGAGGTTTATGCCACCATGGACGGTCGCGATGAGCCGGAACAAATCCGCAACTACATCATCCAAGAATACGAAAACAACGGCATTTCCATAGTGAACCTCGGCGGCGATGTCAGCATCGTGCCGTTCCGTTTCCTATACTGCTGGGCACAAGAAGGCGACGAGGACCAACTGCCTTCCGACATGTACTATGCTTGCCTCGATGGCACCCTCAATGATGACAACGACGACCGCTGGGGCGAAGTTGGCGAAGACGACCTGCTGCCCGAGCTGAGTATCGGCCGCCTGCCTTTCAACAACGAGACTCAGTTTGAAAACATCATGCACAAGACCTTCAGCTACCTGCAGACGCCGGTCTTGGGTGAGTTCACCAGCCCTATCCTCGGCGCCGAGCATCTGGGTGACGGCTATTATGGCAGTACCGACATGGAACGCCTTATCGGCACTAACACCGACTATGACTATACCACTACGGGCTATCCCGAAGACTACAACATCAAGCGTTATTATGCCACACCTCGCGTCAATTGGAGTGGCGGTGATTTCAGAAGACTCATCGGCACCGGCGGACAATACGTGCATCATGTAGGCCACGCCAACACCGACATCGTTGCTGGTTGGGAGGGTTCTTCCATGAACAACGATTTCTTTGCTGGCAACGACGGCGTCAACCATAACTATATGCTCTTCCATTCGCATGGCTGCATCTGCGGCAACTTCCCGGCAAGCTGCATCTTGGAGAAGATGGTTACGATTGAGACTGGATTCGTGGTCACCACGGGTAACTCACGCTACGGTTGGTATGTGCCGTGGGGCGACGGCATGGCTGCCCACATCCACCGCGAATTTGTGGATGCCTATTGCAACGACCATATTGCCACCGTCGGCATGGCCTTGCGCGAAGCTAAAATCGCCACTGCGCCATGGGTCACCATGTACGGTGAAGAAAACGGCTGCCTGCGTTGGAACATCTACTGCCTCAATGTATTAGGTGACGGAGCCTTGTCTCCATGGTTTGAGGAGCCTTTCACACCCAATGTCACCTTCGAGACAGGTATGAAGGTGGGCACTACCAGCACCACTGTTCATGTAGACCAATGCGGCACTCCTCTCGACAATTTCCGCGTCAGCTTGTTCGATGGCGACGACCTGCTTGGCTTCGGCATTACCGACGCCAATGGCGATGCAGTCCTTACCTTCGACCCTGCCTTGGATAAGGTGGGCGCGCTGAAACTCATCGTCACCGGACAGAGTGCCTGGCCACAAATCCTCGAAGTGACTGGAATCGACGGCAACGAACCATTTGTTTACGGTGACATTTACAGCTTTGAAGGAGAACCGCAATTTGGCTCGCAGGGCCTTTGGGTTGATGGCGATTTGTACAACAAAGGCGACGTGACAGCCTACAACGTCCACGGTGCAGTGACTTCCGACTGTGAATACATCAACCCGCTCGATGGCAACTTTACCATCGACGAGTTTGCGCCTAACAGCACCATGCAAGACCATCGTCTTGGCGCGATTGATATCGCCGACAACATCCCTGACCAGACCATCTTCACCTTGAACTTCACCACATACGTTGGCGATGTCACACACACCACACAAAAGTCCTTCCTTGCCTTGGCTCCCAACCTGCAATTCGTCGAAGTTGAGTTGGAGGAAATCCAAGGCGATGGCAACGGATTCATCGACCCGGGCGAGCAAGCCATAATCCACATATCGGTCAAGAACATGGGACACGCCTTGGCTCCTGATGCCTACATGACTGTCAACTATGAGGGCCAAGGGATTCATCTCGATGCCACCACCTTCCCGATGGGCGACATCGACAGAGACAACGATTTCTCAGTTGACGTCAACATCGACACCGACAACGACATCATCAGTGGAACCACCTTCCATCTTGACCTATGTGCCCACACTGGCGCCTATGCCACCCATTACGACTATTCGTTCTCTGTAGGCGTGGCCACTGAGACCTTTGAAAGCGGTGATTTCAGCTTCCTCAATTGGGAACACATGGGCGACCAACATTGGTTTGTCACAGACGACGATACCCACACTGGCACATACAGCGCCCGCTCAGGCAACATCAGCGATGGGGAAGTCACCAAACTCATCATTTATGCCGACATCCTCAACGATGGAGAAATCAGCTTCTGGTTTAAGACCTCCTCCGAATATCATAAGGACATCTTCGCCTTCTTCATGGATGGCAGAAAGAAAGACTGGTGGTCGGGCGAGAACGACTGGACCTATGCGCAATTTGATTTCGACGCTGGCAGTCACTTGTTCGAATGGTTCTACGTCAAGAACAACGCTGGACAATCGGGTAGCGACTGCGCCTGGATCGACGACATCACCTTCCCGCGCACCTGCTATATCACCAAGGTGGAAGAAATCGTGTCCCCCAAAGCTAATGCCATCTATCCCAACCCCACCCATGGTAGCTTCACCATTCAGCTGGCTGAAGAGAGCAACGTCCATATTTACAATGTGTTGGGACAAACCGTCACATGCTTAGACAAGGTCTCCGGAATCCAGTCTATCGACTTAAGCCATGCTCAAAAAGGTCTTTATTTTGTCAAGATTCAGAGCGGGAACAACATCGAAACCCAAAAGCTAATCGTAGACTAACCTAAGCCATGAAAAGACTAAGTCTCTCCCTATTATTAATGCTTGCCGTTAGCATCATCGCCTCGGCGCAAAGCATTACACACACTTATCATTTCAGCAAGCCTACCATTCAACAAGTCGGCGAATACCAAATGCTCTCGTTTGAGCAATCCGTACAAAACGGAACCGTCGGCGAACCACAACTGCCATGGCAAAGCATCAGCCTGATGCTGCCGCAAAACACTGAAGCCACCGCCATCCATGTGACGTTGAGCGACTTCGCGGAACTGGACGGCCATTATAACCTCTTGCCTGCGCAAAAACCTCGCCCCATCTCAGATGATAGTCCCTTTGTCTTCGAGAAGAATGAAGCGCTTTACCGCTCCAACGAGGCCTATCCCAACAAGACCTTCAACACGGTCAGTACACAGGTGCTCAACGGTGTCTCGTTTGCCTTCGGTGGCTTCACGCCCGTGAAATACAAACCCGCATCGGGTCAAGTCAGCTATGCCCAAACCGTGACGGTCATCGTGGAATATCAAGCCTCTCGTGCCGACCACAGCCGTAAACTCTGGCTGCGTCCCGAGACAAGAAACAGCATCAGCAAATTGGCACAAAACGACGAGATGCTCGACAGCTACGCCCGCCGCGACGGTGCCCTGCCGGAATACGAAATGCTCATCATCACGACGCAAAACTATGCGGAGAGCTTTGGAGATTACATAGCACTCTATGCTGGTCGCGGCATCCGCGTCCGCATCGCTACCACTCAAGACATTTACGCAGCCATGACGGGTCGCGACAACAAGGAGAGGATCCGCAACTACATCATTGATGAATATGAGAAACATGGCATCTCCATGGTGCTTCTCGGTGGTGATGTCAACCTGGTTCCCTATCGTAACCTGTGGTGCCATGCCCAAGAAGGCTATGACGACAACGTGCCATCCGACAGCTATTATGCCTGCCTCGACGGCACCCTCAACGACGACGGCGACAACAAATGGGGCGAAATCGGCGAGGATGACCTCTTGCCCGAGCTATCCATCGCTCGTCTGCCTTTCACCAATGCCAACCAACTGGAGACCATACTCTCCAAGTCCTTCAGCTATATGACTTCACCCGTCTTGGGTGAGTTCCGTCAACCTGTTTTGGCCGGCGAGCACCTCGGTGACGGCGTGTATGCCAGCACCGACCTCGAACGCCTCATCGGTGAGTGCAACTACAACGGCTATACGACCTACGGCTATCCCGAAGACTATGATTTTGTGCGTATCTATGAAACGCCTACCCACAGTTGGAATCCTGACGAGCTTGCCGCCGCCATCAACGATGGCATACAATTCGTGAACCACTTCGGCCATGCCAACACGAGCTATGTGTCGGGCTGGAGCAACTGGGACATCACGCCGAGCCTATTCTATGGAGCCAACGGCACTGACCACAACTACTTCATCTTCAAGAGTCAAGGATGCATCTGCGGCGACTTCGCCGACGACTGCATCTTGGAACGTATGGTCGTAAATGAAACCGGCGCCGTGGCTGCCATCGGCAACTCGCGCTATGGCTGGTACAACCAGATGGGCGACGGCCCTTCAAACCATTACCATCGCGAACTCATTGATGCTTACAATCACGAGCGTTTGGCAGGCCTCGGTGCTGCTTTAAAAGAAAGTAAGATTCAGACCTCGCCTTTCATCACCATGGATGGCGAAATCGGCGTGCTGCGCTGGTCATTTTATGCCCTTAATGCTTTAGGTGATGTGGGCCTTTGCGCCTGGTTCGACGAACCCTTTACACCTGAAATCGAATGCGCCACCACCCTTCCCGTGGGCACCAACCGCATTCCCGTCACCGTGAATGACGAAGAAGGTTACGGTATGTACAACTTCGAATGCCGTCTGTTCAAAGGGGATGAACTGATTGCTTTGGCTTCCACCGATTCCAACGGCGACGCAGAGCTCTGTTTTGCCGCCGTCAACAACACCGATGTCCTCGACCTCTATGTCACGGGCATGAACGGCTGGCCTCAACACCTTGAACTCGGCTTCGACAATGCCAACTGTGCCCATGTGCTCTTCGACAGCTACGCCCTCAACGATTCCGATGGGCAGGTCGACTTCGGAGAGGACCAAAACCTCAACATTGGCTTCCGCAATGTAGGCAACCTTACGGCCAACAATGTTACTGCCACCTTGAGTTGTAATGCAACATATATCACTATTACGCAAGGCTCTGCCACCGTTGGAACCGTAGACTCCCATGCTACCGTCAGCCTTGACAACGCCTTCGCTTTCACCGTCAGCGATGATGTGCCCGACCAAACCACGGTCACTTTCACCTTGACCTGCACTGACGGCAGCAACACTTGGGAGAGCCAATTCGACATGACCCTCAACGCCCCCAACTTCGGGCGGATTGCCACCGTCTTGGAAGAAGTGGATGGCAACGGTAACGGCCATGCCGACAGCGGCGAGACACTCACCCTGCACTTCACGGGCAAGAACACAGGCCACAGCCTCTCGCCTAATACCGTCTTCGGCGTCTACTGCTCTGCACCCGAGATCCTCTTCGACCAGAACCAATTCAGCGTTGGCGATTTGGCTGTCGACGACACTTTCACAGTAGACTTCACCATGAGCATCACCGAAGCCAGAAACGCCCAAGCCTTCGAACTCATTTTAGCCACTTATTCTGGGAACTACATTGTCTACGACTCCTATTTTGTCAATGTGAACAGCGAGATGGAAGACTTCGAGACAGGCGACTTCAGCAAGTTCGACTGGCAGTTTGAAGGCCAAGGCGGCTGGGAGATTGTAAGCCATGGTCCATACGAAGGCCTATATTGCGCCCACACCACGTCGATGGGTCACAACAGCCATGCCGACATGAGCCTCGACTATGACTTCGCCTGCGACAATGAGATCAGCTTCTACGTGAGGACCTCCACCGAGACCGGCTACGACTTCCTCGTGTTTTATGTCGATGGCGAACGCAAAGGCCGTTGGGCGGGCGAAACCGGCTGGACCTACATCAACTTCATGATCCCAGAAGGAACGCACCACCTCACTTGGAGCTATGAGAAAGACGGTGGCGCCACTGGCGGACAGGACTGCGTCTGGGTCGACAATATCGTGTTGCCGCCCATGGAGGTCGTCCTCGATGTGGAGGAAGACGGCCCTTCGACTCCTTCGACGAGTTCAGGGACCTTTGCTTTCTATAGCAATGGTAGCTGGATCATCAACAATCCGTCGACAGGCTCAGGAGCCGACGCCACGCTACAGGTGATCGACATCACAGGCCGCATCCTGAGGAGCGAAAGCATCAACGGCTGCGCCAGTATCAGTGTGGACGCCGCTCCTGGCATCTACATGCTCCGCCTCATCAACGGAAATGCTGTAAAGGTGCAGAAAATCGTAGTGGAGTAACTCCCTTATGACACAACACAAAATCAGCCCGCTTGAAGGAGATTCAGGCGGGCTGATAGTTTCTCAACATTCATATCATGAAATAATCATATAGGTTTGTACGATTCTCCAACCCTTCTCCGTTTTTTTCACCCAATATCCCGCTCCCCATGTATTAAACCCATAATCAAATATATATGTGTCCTTTTCGCCGTCAACTTTGAACAAAGGCGAAATACGCATCCTACACAAGTCATTTTGGAAATACCTCGGATTGCTTTCATACTCTTCCGTAGTGAGAATAATCACGCGGAACGATCTCGGCTGGATGTTTTGCAATCCCGGTTCATCCGTCACAATCAGAATGGTTTCAGTAGTATCCGCAACACTATGTACCTCAGGCCTTTCATCTATGGACAGAACAGACTCGCAATCCTCAAAACCATAACATATATTCTCATCATCATTAATTAATGCCTCAAAAATGATGCTTTTGTCCGTTCTATTTGATGCAAAACGAGGATTCATGTCCAAATTGTCGGGAATACCGTCGCCGTCGGTATCATCATTATTGGGATCAGTGCGGAACTTGGTCTCGACAATATCCGTCAAGCCATCACCATCGGAATCCTTTCGCAAGGTTTCCAAATCCAAGGTCAACAGCAAGCCATCTTTGACCAATTGATAACTTGGAGCACCAAAAGGCATGATGAATGACGACATTTGGCGTAACAGACAGGCCTCAATTTGCAAATCACCCTGCTCATTAATCAAAGGATAGGAAGAATTCCACTTGACGAACAAAGGCTGCTTCTGGACAATGCCAGTATAATAATACGACCATGTTTTCCCATTGTCTTCTGAATGGGCAACCCAAAGTTCAGGTTCTCCAATAAAGGTCTCTACATATTTGGAATCATAATAGACAAATGCCTCGACACTTCCCTTTTTTTCTTGTTTGAGAATCTGGTATTTGTCAATTCCGCCGATATATCGGACTAATGAGTCTGTCATCCAATACTCCAAACGCAATTGAAATATGGAATCCTGATACGGCGTAAAAAACAAAGTATCGTTGTAAGGCATATAGTTGTCTACCTCCACGAACTTAAAGAAGTCGTCGTAATAGTTTGAGACAATTTTCTTGTTCAAAGGCTTAAAAGACTTGAACGTCTTTCTCTTGTCATAATACTCTTCTCTTTCCTTGCTTTCATAGTCCTCCTGCGCAAACGAAAACGCAGAGAGCAGAAGAAGTAGCAACATAGTCAAATAGTTTTTCATGTCATCATTGTGTTTGTTGTATGTTTCAATAGTACGGATTATATGCAAAAACCAAATTCTCAAAAAATCCCGCTAGAGATCACATCCAATTTCCATCCCTTGTCTGTTTTCTTTACCAAACAATCCCAGAAACCTGAACGAGCCGAAACGGAAACAAGATAAGTTTCCTCTTCGTCATCAACCTTAAACATAGGAGACAAATGATAGCTGTCCATCGGCACAAAAAACTTACTAGAGTTTTCATAATCCTCTTCTGAGAGGACGATTACGCGCATTGTTCTTGGTTGAACAGCTTGAAGTTCTGGACAATCAGTTACAATTCTCACCGTTCTAGTCTTTTCGTTGGCATAACACAACTCTGGAATGGTCAACGGAATAGTATCCGCAAAACAAAACTGAATCAAGTATTCATAAACGGCCGTCTTGTCCGAACGAGGCACCGACATCCTCGGATTCAGGTCCAAACCGTCGGCAATTCCATCACCATCGGTATCGCTATTGAAAGGATCGGTCATAAACCTTGCCTCTTCAATATCCGTCAATCCATCCCCGTCAGAGTCTTTGCGCAATGTCTTCATGTCAATGGTCAACAGCAGACCGTCTTTGACCAATTCATAATCTGACACATGGCCCAGCCAAAAAGAAGAAATCTGGCGAAGCAGGCATGCCTCCAACTGCAAATCGCCTTGCTTGTTGAACAAAGGCATCTTGGATCGCGGCTTGAAACAAAGTGGCTGGCAATGCGTTATCCCAGTATAATAAAAAGTCCATGACCGTCCTTGGTCTTCTGAATAGGCCACATATATACTCGGTTCAGATGCCATAAAATACTCATAACTCTTATACACGATGGCTTCCACTGATTCTCTCTTTTCGTATCTCATGACCTGTCGCTTGTCAATCTTGGCAGCAAGTTCAGGACAATCATCAAACCTAGGTTTTAGGCTCTCATAGTAATATCTTTGGTGATCCTCCCCTTCTTGAAATGGCGTGTAATTCTTGATCTCCTCCAACGCAAAATAGGCATTTTCGTATGCCATGATTTCGTTTTCATCCAAAGGTTTCCAAGGCTTATAGTTTCTTTTCCATTCTTGATAATATGCGTCTTTTTCCTTGCTCTGATAATTCGATATGTCGTCTATTTCATCTTCCTCCTGTGCAAAAGAAAATGTTGGAACCAAAAGAGCCAATAATAACAAGGTGATGTATTGTTTCATATCATTGAGATTTTATCGGCACAAAAATAGAATATTTTTCGATGAAACGGCATTTTTTATGGTTTTATTTCAATAATTTGTCAAAAACAAGTATTTCTAATCCGTTTTTTCTCTTCAATGTTACGAAAATGAGTATTTTTGCACCCAAAGAATTAATCAACCAACCTAATACAATGAAAAAAACTTGTCTCATCCTCTTTACCTTGATAGTCACACTGTTCGCTTCGGCGCAGACCATCGAGAAGACCTACTATTTCGGTCAACCGAGCATTAGCCAAATCCAAGGCTACGAACAAATCCAATTCACGGACTGCATGCAGAGCGCCCTTGCGGGACAGCCGTTGTTGCCTTGGCAGAGCGTCAGCCTCATGCTGCCCCAAGGCACGGAAGCCGTCAGCATCGAAGTGGAACTCTCCGATTTCCAGACGATGGAAGGCAGCCACAACCTCTTCCCTTATCAGTCGGCACGCACCTATTCAGACCCCGTGCGCCGTCAGTTTGAGAAGGACGAGGCCCTTTACGCCTCGAAGAGCACCTACCCTGCCCAAGCCTACGGCAAGCTCAGCACACAATACCTGAACGGCGTCGGTTTCGCCTTCTCGGCCTTCACACCCGTGCAGTATGTGCCTAGCACCGGCGAAGTGCGTTATGCCACCAAGGCTACGGTTCGCATCATGACGACTGCCTCGAAGGCCGACCAAAGCCGCAAGCTGTGGCTCAACGGCGGCAACGCCGAACGTGCCATGCGTCTCGCCCAGAACCCCGAGATGCTTCAGACCTACAACGACAGAGGTCGCACCGTGGGCGGCTACGACCTCCTCGTGGTCACCAAGCAGCAGTATGTCGCCTCGTTTGACGAATATGTAAGTTTCTATCAGGCTCGTGGTCTCCGAACCCAGGTCGTCGACCTCGAGACCATCCTCAGCACGATGAGCGGACAAGACAATGCAGAGAAACTGCGCAACTACATCATCCAAGAATACGAGGACAACGGCATCATGATGGTGAACCTTGGCGGCGACGTGCCCGACATCCCCTATCGTGGTTTCTATTGTGACGTGTTGAGTGGCGGCAGCCATCAGACCGACAGCGACATCCCCGCCGACCTCTATTACGCCGCTTTGGACGGCACCTGGAACGATGACAACGACAACCGCTGGGGCGAGATTGGTGAAGACGACCTTCTGCCCGAGATTGGTATCGGACGCATGTGCTTCAGTAACCAGAGCGAACTCGACAACATGCTCCACAAGGCCATGACCTATCAGGCCGAACCCGTCCTGGGCGAGTTCCACGATGTCATCATGGCGGGCGAACATCTCTACGATGACCCGGAAAGCAACGGCAGCCAATACCTCGAGTTGCTCATCGGCACGCACGACGACAACGGCTACACCACCACGGGCATCCCAGAAGATTACAACTTCACACGCCTTTATGAGGAAGAAGGCAACTGGAGCGGTTCACTGCTTCGCAACGCCATCAACCAAGGCACACAATACGTCCATCACGATGGTCACGCCAACACCAACTATGTGGCTGGATGGACCAACGGCGATATCACCAACAACAACTTCAGTGCAGTGAACGGTGTCGACCACAACTACACCTTCTTCCACACCTCGGGCTGCATTTGCGGCGACTTCAGCAGCGACTGCATCCTGGAACGCATGACCAAGATCGCCAACTTCGCCGTGGCCACCTTCGGCAACTCGCGTTACGGCTGGTTCAACGAAGGCCAGACCGAAGGCCCCGCTATCCACCTAGCTCGCGAGACAGAAGACGCCTACTACAATGACCGCATCCCCTATGGCGGCATGGCCTTGAGAGAAAGTAAGATTGAGACGGCTCCTTGGGTCAATGCCCCTGGGCAATGGGAAGAAGGCGCCCTGCGTTGGAACTTTTACGACCTCAACATGATGGGCGATGTGGCCGTCAGCCCTTGGCATGACGAACCTTTCACACCTCAAGTCAGCTATACCTCCGAAATCCTGATCGGCATGACTACGATGGATGTCACCGTAACCAGCGACAACGGTCAAGGCTTGAAAAACTTCCGTTGCGCCTTGTTCCATGGAGAAGACATGATTGGCGTCGGCTACACTGATGCAGACGGCAATGGCACCATTGAGTTTGCCGAGCCCATCGACTTCGTCGGTGAGATGAGCCTCGTCGTCACGGGCTGCGATGCTTGGCCACAATCCCTTCCCTTGATCAGCATCCCAGGCAACTGCGCTTATGTCGTTTATGACAATTATGCCATCAGTGGTGGTGCCCAGCCCGACTTCGGCCAAAGCATAGCAATCGACTTGCAAATCAAGAATGTGGGCACCCTGACCGCCAACAACGTCACTGCCACCCTCAGCACCGACTGTGACTATATCACCCTCACCGATGCCACAGAGACCATTCCCAGCCTCGATGGTGGTGCAACAGCTACACTTGCCGAAGCCTTTGCCATGGACATCGCCGACAACGTTCCCAATATGACGAAAGCCGACTTCACCCTAACTTGCACCGATGGCACTGACACCTGGGAGAGCAAGTTCGCCATTCGTCTCTATGCCCCAGAGTTCACCGTGCTTGGCACCGTCATCGATGACAATGACGGCAATGGCCATGTCGACCCGGGTGAGACCGTCACCGCTCACATCACCGTGAAGAACGCTGGCATGGCAGCTGCACCAGAAACCATGCTCAACATCATCTGCGACCTGCCAGAGATCACCTTCGAGGAGGGCAACTTCCCGCAAGGCACCGTGAATGCTGACGGAGAGTTCACTGCCGACTTCGTCTTCACCCTCTCCGAGGCAGTTGAGTTGGGTACGGCCTACGAAATCGGCTTCAACGTCACCTCAGGCGCCTATTCCACTAATGGCAGCTTCGTCTTCACCGTAGGCAATGTCATCGAAGACTGGGAGAGCGGCGACTTCAGCAATTTCGGCTGGGAGAACGACCCCACGAGACCTTGGACGATCTTCACCGACGACCCATACGAAGGCACCTATTGCGTCAAATCGGGCAGCATCGGCAGCAATGCGAGCAGCTCGCTGAAAATCACCCTTGACGTGCCCAACGCTGGCGAGATCAGCTTCTTCAAGAAAGTGTCGTCGGAAAGCGGCTACGACATGCTCTACTTCTTCATCGACGACATCGAGCAAGGCAACTGGTCAGGCGAGGTCGCTTGGAGTGAAGAGCATTTTGCCCTCACGGCTGGACAGCATGAGTTGAGATGGACTTACAGCAAGGACAACTACGTCAACAACGGTAGCGACTGTGCCTGGCTCGACTACATCGTCTTCCCGCCTACCAACACCATCACCGTCACGCAAGAGACCGTGATGAACGGCGTGGCCATCTATCCCAACCCGAACCACGGCCAGTTCAGCATCAACCTGCCCGAAGAGGAGTGCGAAATCGTGGTCTTCAATGCCATGGGACAGCAAGTCTATCAGCAGAGCACCGCCAAGGGCATGACCACCCTCAACCTTGAAGGTTTGAACAACGGCATGTACTTCGTCACCGTGAAGTCGGCAAGTGCCATAAATACATTGAAGTTCGTGAAGGAATAACGCCATAAAAACACTGAAACAAAAAGCCTCGGAGCGCCATGCTCTGAGGCTTTTTTCATGGTACTTAAAAAAAATCCAATCTCATTATTGCATAGTTTCTACCAAATCCCTATTTTTGCACCTTAATTTTTGAACGAAAGAAAAGAAGTTAAATCACTAATAATCAATTAAAACAATGACAAAGTACGTTTACACCTTTGGCGGAAAGACCGCTGAAGGCAATGCTTCGATGAAGAACGAGCTGGGCGGCAAGGGCGCCAACCTCGCCGAAATGTGCTTGCTCAAGCTGCCTGTACCTGCTGGCTTGACCATCACAACCGAATGCTGCACAGCCTATTACCAAAACAATTGCCAACTTCCCGCTGGCCTGATGGACGAGGTCCACGCCGGCATGAAGAACATGGAGAACATCATGGGCATGAAATACGGCGACCCCGAGAACCCGCTGCTCGTCAGCTGCCGCTCTGGTGCGCGTAAGTCGATGCCCGGCATGATGGACACCGTGTTGAATATCGGTCTCTGCTCCAAGACCATCCCTGGCCTGATCAAGAAGACCAACAACCCCCGTTTCGTGTATGACTCCTACCGCCGCCTCATCATGATGTACGCCGACGTCGTCATGGAAAAGGCCGAGGGCATCGAACCCGCCGACGGCAAGAGCATCCGTAAGCAACTCGACGATATGCTCGACGCCTACAAGGAGAAGATGGGCTACAAGAGCGATACCGAGCTGAAGGCCGAAGAGCTCCAGCAACTGGCTGAAGACTTCAAAGTCCGTATCAAGGAAGTGCTGAGCACTGAGTTCCCGGACGACGCCGAGGCCCAACTCGAAGGCGGCATCAAGGCTGTGTTCAAGAGCTGGAACGGTAAGAAGGCCATCTCCTACCGCCGCATCGAAGGTATTCCGGATGACTGGGGTACTGCCGTCAACGTGCAGACCATGGTGTTCGGTAACATGGGCGAAGGCTCCGCTACTGGCGTGGCATTCACCCGTAACCCCGCCACTGGCGACAACCAATTCTACGGCGAATGGCTGATCAACGCCCAAGGTGAAGACGTCGTTGCTGGTATCCGTACCCCCAACCCGTTGAACGACGACACCAAGAACGAGCAGAACAAGCACATGCAGTCCATGCAGGAGCTGATGCCCGAGACCTATAAGGAACTCTGCGAAGTGCGCCGCATCCTCGAAGAGAACTACCACGACATGCTCGACATCGAGTTCACCATCCAGGATGGTAAGCTCTACATGCTGCAGTGCCGCGTCGGCAAGCGCACTGGCGTTGCCGCTCTGACCATGGCCCTCGACATGCTGAAGGAAGGCCTTATCGACGAGAAGGAAGTCGTCATGCGCCTCACCCCCGAGCAACTCGACGAGTTGCTCCACCCCATCCTCGACGCTGCCGACGAGAAGAAGCACACCGTCATCGCCAAGGGTCTGCCCGCAGGTCCTGGTGGCGCTGTCGGTCGCATCGCCCTCACCAGCGAGAAGGCCAAGGAATACCGTGCCGCTAAGGTGGCCAACATCCTGGTCCGTGAGGAAACCAACCCCGAAGACGTCGAAGGCATGCGTGCCGCCGACGGTATCCTGACCGCTCGTGGCGGTATGACCTCACACGCTGCCCTCGTGGCCCGTGGTTGGGGTAAGTGCTGCATCGTGGGCTGCGACGCCGTGAAGATCGACCTTGAGAAGGGCATCGTGAAGATCGGTGACAAGCAGTTCAAGGAAGGCGACGTCATCAGCTTGAATGGCTCCAAGGGTTGGGTCTATGCCGAGTCCGTCGGTATGATCAATGCCACCGAGAACCCGCTGTTCCAGCAGTTCATGGCTCTGGTCGACAAGTACCGCAAGATGGGTGTCCGCACCAATGCCGACAACCCGGAAGATGCCCAGAACGCCGTCAACTTCGGCGCCGAAGGTATCGGCCTGTTCCGTATCGAGCACATGTTCTACGGCAAGAACAGCGAAGAGCCGCTGGCCAAGCTGCGTAACATGATCCTGGCCAACACCACCGAAGAGCGCAAGGCTGCCTTGGCCGAGCTTGAACCTTACATCAAGAACGCTGCCAAAGGCACGCTGAAGGTCTTGAACGGCAAGCCGTTGACCTTCCGTTTGATGGACCCGCCCTTGCATGAGTTCGTGCCTCATACCGAGGAGAAGCAGAAGGCCCTCGCCGCTGAGCGTGGCATCACCTTCGAGGAAATCAAGAAGCGCATCGATGCCCTCAACGAAGTGAACCCGATGATGGGTCTGCGTGGCGTCCGCCTCGGCATCGTCTATCCCGAGATCACCGAGACCCAGTTCCGCGCCCTGTTCCAAGCCACCGCTGAGTTGATGACCGAGGGCTTCGATCCGCATCTGGAAATCATGGTCCCGCTGACCATCAACGTCAAGGAGCTTGAGCACCAGAAGGCCATCGCCAACCGAGTGAAGGCTGAAGTGGAAGCCAAGTTCGGTGTCAAGATCAACTACATGTACGGTACCATGATTGAGATTCCTCGCGCTACTTTAGTGGCCGACCAGATTGCCAGCGTAGCTGAATTCTTCAGCTTCGGCACCAACGACCTCACCCAGATGACCTTCGGCTTCAGCCGCGACGACGTCAACGCCATCGTGAAGGACTACATCGAAGAGAAGATCATCCCTGCCGATCCGTTCAACACCCTCGACCAAGAAGGCGTTGGCCAACTTGTCAAGTTGGGTGTGCAGCGTGGTCGTAGCCAGCGCGCCAACCTGAAGTGTGGCGTCTGCGGTGAACACGGTGGTGACCCCGCTTCGGTCCGCTTCTTCTACAAGGCCGGTTTGAACTACGTGAGCTGCTCGCCGTTCCGCGTGCCCGTCGCACGTCTGGCTGCTGCTCAAGCCGCTATCGAAGAAGAGAGAGCCAAGTAAGAATTGAAGATTAATTGACAATTAGAATTAATTCCTGATTTAATAAAAGGGAGCCTTCGGAAACGGAGGCTCTTTTTTTAGCACACTTGTTCTAAGATAATTTCATCGGAAAGATACACCAAATACGCCCGAATCTCCTTGTTCGTCATTTCCCTCAAAGCATTGACGTAAGTACGAACCTGATTAAGGTGTTCTTCTTCCTTCTTACCCGTCTTGTAATCAATCAAATAGATGACATCGGGAAGCTCGGCATAACGGTCAAGGCGGATGACCTTATCCTTATAGGAGGGATATAATATCTCACATTCCGTCTTCACCTTGACAGAAGGACCAAAGGCAGGGGCAATCTGCGGATGTTGGGCCATCTGCAGGAAACGATCTATAATCCAGGTAGAGGTCTCTTGGTTGATGGTGCCGTCATTTAGATAAGGCTGCAACACGGCTTCGATTTCGCTGGACGTACGGATTTTTGCCAAGATTTGATGTACCAGCTCGCCAAACTCACGCGGCAACAACTTGTCGCTCTTCGATTGCCAAACCATCGTCGGATTGGAGTCAACCTTGATTTTACCAAACCAATCCCCTGCCACGGACTCGGTCTTCAACTCCTTCACCTTGCCCTTCTCCTTCTCTTTGGGTTTCATAAAATCGGGATTGCCAAATCGATACACCACGGCCTCATTCCCTGACGCTTGATGGTCATTATCTATAAGGGAATCGAGAATGATATTGGGCTTGCCAGCCTTGCCTTGCTTGGCTATGACATAGAGTCGCTGCACGGCACGGGTGAAGGCCACATAAAGCAAATTGAGGTTGTCCAAACGGTTGCTATCTTTCTCTTTCTCCACCTTATCCAACGCTTTCTCGCCCATACTCTCAGCCTTTGAGTCCAACTTAAACAGCACCTTGTCCAAATTGGGAATGGCCTCAAAGCCCAAATCCTCGGGGCGTAGCCACTCTTCAGCTGCCTTACTGGCATTCAGTTTTTCGTCCAAATCGATGATAGCCTCAGGATAGATGACTACCGGAAACTCCAGTCCTTTCGACTTGTGTATCGTCATAATCTGCACAGCATTGCCATTTGCCGACATTACTGCGAGCTTGTCCTGCTTGGTATCCCAATAGGTAAGGAAATCTGCAACGCCCTCTTTGATGCCATATTGCGATTTGAACACCTCTTCCATGAAATAGTTGAGGAAGGCATCGTGAATGGTGTCGAAATGGAAGATACGGAGCAAATTGGCACAGAGGTCATAAAGGCAGGTCGCCTTGGCAAGGGCAGCCTGCAACAAACCAGCCTCACCCAAGCCCATCACAGATTCAATTGCGGTCTCACCTTTGGCAATGGCTTTTACCGTTCCGAACATCTGGCTAAGATCGCCATCAAAATCGGGCTCCTGCGTCAGTTTCCAATAAAACAACATGTTGGCGACCACGGTTTCATTATCGCCATTGATCAGATAGCGCAAGGTATTCACCAGCAGCTGCACCTTGTCGGACGACTTGAGCAAAATCGAGTCTTGCGAGATGACAGGAATTCCATGATTATTCAGATTATTCGCCATCTCTGAGCCATAGTCCGACTTACGAGTGAGCAAGGCAATGTCGGAATACTGGTAACCTTTTGTCTCGGTAAGGTCTCGGATAATAGCCTCAACCCTATCAAAGCAGTAATTTGGCTGGTTTTCGGGGTCATAGAGCTCAACTTGCACCAGACCCTCATCGTCGGATTTGTCAATCTTTTGAATGATTTCAACCTTCTCGTCGGTGCCAGGCTTTTCTGCCACATACACCTTTTGCAAATCTGGCGACAGGTTGGTGTAAACCGATTCGAAAAACGCATTGTTGAAGTTGACCACCTGTGCGAAGGAACGGTAGTTGGTGTCCAGGTTCTTGAAGGCAAAGTTATCCTTGAGATTCTGCTCAAACTGTTGGAATGCAGCGTTGTTTTGAGGCTTACCGTAGATTTCAGGCAAATTCGCAATCTGCTCCACCTCGCCGCTGCGGAAGCGGTAGATGGACTGTTTGCCATCGCCCACCACCATGCTCATGTTGCCCGCCGATAAGCCATTGTCGACCAACGGCAGGAGATTGTGCCATTGCAATATAGAAGTATCCTGAAACTCATCCACAAACACATGGCGAAAATGCTCTCCGATACGTTCATACACGAAGGGCACCGAGAAATCGCCCATGACCGTGTTGAGCAACTTGTTGAATTCGGAAATGTGAACAATCTCTTCTTCCGTGGCCAAGGCATCAAACTCTGTCCGTATCTGCGCACGAAGGGCGTACAGATAGAGCAGATCCCTTTGCGACTTGTAGAACAAGAAAGCCCCCAAACCCTTATCGATTTCTTCTTTGATCGCACGAAGTACTGGCAATAGAGCAGCATTGATGACATCGGTCTGAGCCTTACCCAATTGTTTCTCACCTTCTTTTGAGAAGCAGTTCCCTTTTTCAAGCACAGTATTGAAACGACTGCTAGGCTGCTCATACACTTTGGCCGACAGTTTTCTGACGTAGGAGACAAAGCCGCCCTTCCCGTAGGCAAATTGCTCTTCTCTGAGACCATATTGGCTTTCGAGGTGTTCGAAATCATCCAAGTGTTTTCGAATGCCTTTTTCAAAGCCTTGCATCTTATCGTTCAAGAAATCAAGGGTTTTCTTATATTGTGAATAGTCCTTGATGTTGTTTTTTGCATCTTTTTGATAAGCCTTTTCGGTCATCAGCTTGGCGACAAAGTCAGCGAGCTGGTTTTCGAGAGCCGTTGAGCGTTGGCTGTCGAACTGGTTATTGCTGAAGTCGATGAGCAAATCGGTAAGGTAATCGCCCTTTTTCGTGATTCTCAGGCCCAAACGCTCCGTGATGGTTTCCGCCACCTCGTCCGTGTCAATGCTGACCAAGTATTGGCTGGGCAAACCCAAATCATGGGCGAAGCTCCGCGACAGTTTCTGCACAAAGGCATCGATGGTACTCACGCAGAAACTGCTATAGTCATGCATAATCTGCGTCATCAGGCTTTGGGCATTGCGTTTCAATGCCGCATCGTCGACACCCAATTCCTCTATCAGCTTGGCTTCCATCGACTTGGGATCGACCTCCTTGCTCTCAATGATTTTTTCAAGCGTCGTTACGATTTTGGATTTCATGTCGTTGGCCGACGCGTTGGTGAAGGTAATGGCGAGGATGTTCCTAAAATTACCCACAGCGCCTTCGTTGGCCAAACACAATTTCAGGTACTCCTTGATGAGCGTAAAGGTCTTCCCCGAGCCTGCAGAGGCCTGAAAGACTTTGAAATTAGCGGCATTATTCATGGCAAGGTTTTGTTTTCCTGATTCCTAGGCCTGATTAAGGGCTGGTTGGACAGTTTGCTTTGCCGCCTAAACAAATCGCGGAATGTGGGGAACGATCGGCTATACGAAAGACCAAGACCCTGCGTGTAAGGCGCCCGCTTGTCGATGGCAAAGCTGTTGAAATTGGAGTTGTAGTTGGAGTGGTTATAGAAGTGCGCTTGCAGTCGTCCGTCCTTGCTCAGTTTGTAATACAGGTCAAACTCACCGACAATGTTGGATGCACCTCCAGCTTCAGGGTTATTGCTCGACATGACACCCACATTGGTCTCGATGGTCAAACGGTTTTCGAAGAGTTCGGTACGCAAGGCCACCTGGTATTCGTCGTAGGAATCGAGATCGCCCGAATGGTAGCTCACACCCACGTTCATGTTTTGATTGATGGCGAACTGATAATTCGCCGAGAACAGGCCGGCAAGGCTCATCGTTTGGTCAGCACCAGCCGATCCTCCAGCGTAGGCGAATTTACCAAACACCAGCAAGGATAAAGCCTGATTGGCCATCACCATCTGGTTGGTCGTGTCGACAGCCGAGAAGACGGTTTGCGTGACATCTTCGCTTGCATTGGGCAACCTCATGCCGAAAGTGATGGTCGGGTTGAGCAAGGCTTCCTTCAGATGGATGAGACATTCGACATTGACATTATTGCTCGTCATAGCCGTTGAGTCGATCTGGAGACCCAAATCGGCCAAAGATGCCTTAACGGTGTACACACCAGTTGCATTGATGCGACCATCGGTAGGTTTGCCCGACCAAGATATGGAACCGCCTCGCTGCAGCGAGAAGTTGCGCGTCACCAAATTCATCAGCGTCAGTTGGAAACGACCCGAAGAGATGGTATAGTTACCATACATGGAGAGGGCTTCGGCCGTGGATGTACCCAGTTTCACGTTACCATTGCCTGTGGCATCGATAGTGCCGATGTCACCAGGGAGCATAATCTTCAACTTTGCTACATCCGTAGCATCGACGTCGAGGTCGAGGGCAAAATTCCGCTTTCTCTTTATCATTTCCTCCTCAGGCAATTCCCCAATGGTGTCGGTGGCCGGTGTGATGAATATGATGAAATCGTTGTCCTTCACCGTCGAAGTGCCGTTGAGCGGAATAGTGAGGGCAGTACCGTTTTGTGTCCGTGCCTTAATGCCTAGATAGATATCGCTGAAAGGTCCTTTGATGGTGACCAAGCCATCGGCGACGGCTGTGCCATAGAAGGTGTCATTGTCCTTGCTAGTGGTAGCCATGGCAAGAAACTCTTTGGGATAAAGCTTCAAATCCAGATAGAAGTCCTTAAACCTATCATGCTTGACCTCTCCCACGACTCTAGCTTGGTTACCCAAAGTGTCGGTCAGCACCATGTTTTCAAAGGCAATGGTCTTGTTATCCACCAAGATTGTGGGGCTGAAGGTGTAGAAAGTGTTCAGATAACCGATTTTGCAGCCGCCGTCAGTAATGCTGATCTTACCGCTGATGTCGGGCTGCTTAACCGAGCCATTTATGTCGACGGTACCATTTCCATAGCCTTGCACACGCGAGACAAAGCCACTCAACAAGGGGCTGAGCGTCGACAGCCGCAAGGAGTCCAACACGGCGGTGAAATCGAGGTTGTTGTCTTCCTTTGCCGTGTAGTAGGAGCCGAAGGCATACAACATGCGCTTATCGTCATTGAAGATGTTGGCCTCCAAGTCGACGGACTTGTCCGCATTATCCCAAGAGCTCTCAACCTCGACATCGCCTACAAGGTCACCGTTCACCCCCAAACGGTCAATCCTTAGGTCAGCCAAGACCATGGGGTCGGCTTTCAGATTGCTAACCAATGCGTCACCAGAGATAAGGCCATCAACATTGAGGCCCATACTCTCCGTGAGGACATCGAAATTGGAGATGTCGAACTTGCGCAACTGCAAAGAAATGGTATCACCTTCGTTCATAGGCACATAGCCATCAAACCGCAACGACTGCTGATTGTGACTAAACATCAAGTTGGAGATGTTGACACGGCCTTCCAAGATATCGATGAAATTGCTTGGAGACACATTCCATAACGAGTCGTTGATAACGATGTCGGCACTGCTGATGTTGACGGTTCCTCCGTTTTCGTGCGGATGGAAGTTCGTCTCTATCAAAGCCTTGTTATGGTCCGACAGGTCCTCGTCGTCCCATTTGATACGCGTAGCGATAGTGTCGTTGCCCATCTTGGCAAAGAGCGAAAGGTTGTCGAGACCTATCGCCATCGTGTCGGTAGCGGTGATATTGGCCCATTCCACCCGACCCACCGAGAGCGATCCGTATGAGAACTCACGGTTGTTGAAATTACGCAGTTCAACATCATCGATTGACACCTTCCCAATCTCAATGCCTTTGGTTCGTGCAGTAAGGTTAAGCTGCCGCGAACGCGAGGTGAATGTGCCGTTAACCGACGTATTCTTGGCGATTTTCAGATTGGGCATAAAGAGTTCGCTCAGCGTCTTCGTGTCTTTCAGGACAAGGCTGACGATGAAGTCTTGGTCGACATCATGGGTACGCGCATAATTCTGGAAGGCTTCCCTGTTTTTTTCAAACCTCGGGAAATGGACGAAAGAATCTCCGTATTCATTCAACACGGGCATGAGGCTGGCAAAATTCATCTGACCGGCCATCTCGAAGTTGAAGAAGTCACAGGTAACGTTGATACGACGCTGCATGAGGTTGTCGTTGAGGATGGATCCGTCGAAATCATTCATGACATAAGTGCCTCTACCATCACGATAGACGGTATTGTCAAGGTGAAGTTCACCTTCCATATTGTCAATATCAAAACCTTTCAAGTTGGCGACAATGCTTGTGCTGATTTCAGAGATGGAGTCGTTTTTCATCAATTTCAAAGCCTTCAAATCAGCATGGCTAATGTCAGCACTGAAGTCGGCAACAGGAAACTTCTTGTTGTTGAAATCGACCAGACCATTGAAGTCGAGACCAAGCACCTTGTCGTCGACAGAAACAACACCCTTGAAACGGTTTTCTTTCAAATCGCCGTTGAGCACGATCTCGTCGATGGTATAGCCCATCAACTCGGCCTGATAGACATTCCCTTTCATGGTCAAGTCGACATTGCCCTTCTTGGGGAATCGAACCACAAAATCTGTATTCAAGTCGAGACTGCCCAAGTATTTCTCGGCATTGGCAATCATGCCTGCATTGACCCTGTCAGCAAAGATGCGTCCCGTGAATACATTATCTCCATTCCCTGTTTTCTGACGCGACACGTCGAGGTCGACATTGCCAATGCCCGAGGTAAGATGCACCTCAGAATCAAAATTATTGTAAGAACCCTTGAAATTCAGCAAAGCCTTGCCCGACTTTATGGGACGCAGCGATTCGGGCAGTGGTATCGTCTTGGTAGAGGATGGAATATAGAAATTGACCAAATCATCGTAGGTAAACTCCAGCCGTTTGATGTTCATCTCATGCTCACCATCGTTGAAGTCCAAGGGATGCATGCTCAGGCTGCCCTCGATGACTGTCGACTTGCCAAATTCAGCCTTAAGGTCATCGACGCTGAAATGCTCAATCGGACCCGTAAATCGGCCCTCGAAGAGAACCCTGTCAGGCATTTTATACATGACCTCGGCGAATACCCCAACATCAGAAAGCATGATGTCGGTAGGCCGTATCGTTGCGTCAAAGACAACCGAGTCAACGAAACTACTAAAGGCCGTGTAATCATGATAAAGCATGCGTACGTCGGCATCAATATGGGTGTCGTTCAACTCGGCATCCAAGCCTTCGAGGAAGATACCTTGCGAACACACCACGGCGTCGGTCGTAAAGCGCTTCAAATCCAAGCCGCTGATGTCTTTTCCATTCAGCGCATTGATCTTGGCATGGATGGAATCGCCATACAGGTAGAAATCTTGTGCCTCTAAATTGATGCCTTCGATGTCCAAATGGGCATAATCCATCACATGTTTCGCGGTTTTCTCTGGATGGTCCTTGTTTTGGTTCCAGAAAATGAAGTCGAGGTTTTTTATGTCAATATGGTCAACGATGATGCGAAGAGGCTCTTTGTCGGGCTTTTCGGTGTCAGTCTTGAAAGCATCGGCAAGAAATGCGAAATTGAACTTGTCTTCGTTCACATATTGAATCAAATTCGCCCTCACGTCGTTCAGTTCTACCAGTTCAAGATGGATAGTGCCATTCAAGACCTCACTGATGTTCATCTTGGTACGCAAGGTGCCAACACTCGCCAAGTAACTGCCATTCAAGTCTTTGACAACGACTTCATCCAAAATGACACGAAAATCCGGTGTAATCAGCAGACGACCCACCTTGATGTCGCCACCAGTTTTTTCCGAAAGGTATCCGCTGGCATAACGGGCAGCAAACTTCTGAAACACAGGGTCTTGAATAGCAATAAAGAGACTAGTTACGATGCCCAGCAGCACCATAATCACAATCAAAATGCTATGGATAATCTTTTTTTTAATAATTTTGACCCTCCAAATTGAGACCCATGAACGAATACATTTTAGGCATCGAATCTTCGTGCGACGACACCTCAGCCGCAGTGCTTCAAGGCACGCGCGTGCTCTCCAATGTCATTGCTAGTCAGAAGGTTCACGAGCAATACGGCGGCGTAGTCCCCGAACTCGCTTCGCGTGCCCACCAACAAAATATCATCCCCGTCATCGACACGGCCTTGAAGACTGCAAAAATAGAAAAAAATCAGTTATCCGCCATTGCTTTTACGCGTGGTCCCGGACTTTTGGGTTCCTTGCTCGTCGGGACCTCGTTTGCAAAGGCTTTCGCGCAGACGCTGAACATCCCCATGGTGGAGATCGACCACATGAATGCACACATCTTGGTGCATTTCGCTACCGACGAAACTCACACTGAGGTGCCCGATTTCCCGTTCCTGTGTCTCACCGTCTCGGGGGGCCACACCCAAATTGTGGTGGTGAAAGACTATTTCGACATGGAAGTCATTGGCAAGACCATCGACGATGCCGCAGGTGAGGCTTTCGACAAGACGGCCAAGATCCTCGGCCTGCCCTACCCTGGAGGTCCCGTCATCGACAAGCTGGCCAAGATTGGCAACCCCGAGGCCTTCACCTTCGCCAAGCCGCAGATTCCCGATTTGGACTACAGCTTCAGCGGACTGAAAACCAGTATCTTATATACCGTCCGAGACAACTTGAAAGTCAACCCGAACTTCATCGAGGAAAACAAGGCCGACCTCTGCGCCTCGGTGCAGAAGACCATCATTGACATTCTGATGAACAAATTGGTGAAAGCCAGCAAGCAGACCGGCATCAAGACCGTGGCCATCGCTGGCGGCGTGAGTGCCAACAGCGGCCTCCACGACGCCATGCTTGCTCTTGGCGAAAAATACCATTGGAAAGTGTTCATCCCGCGCCTCAGCTACTCCACTGACAATGCCGCCATGGTCGCCGTGGCCGGCTATTTCAAGTTCTTGAAAGGGGAGTTTGCCAGTCAGGATTTGGTGCCATACGCGCGACAGAGTTTGAAAGATTAACGAGTCAGATCGATATACACTGGTAGGTGGTCGCTGAAGCCACCGAAATAGCGCGGCCCGATGTAGGTTCGGAAGAGTTTCTTGCCATGGTAGGTCTCGTCGTCCTCCAGCATGAAGTCGGCATGGAAGATGCGGGCACTACCTTCCTTATAATGAAGCCCTTCTCTTTCTCCAAACAGGCCTGGCGTAACGATGATTTGGTCGAATATCTGCCAATCGGTTTGGTGCTTTAGCGTGCCTTCAAAGCCCAAACCATCATTCTTCCCAAACAGGTTGACAAAGCATCCCTCCTCCATCTCACTAGGATGGCGCGCCCGCAGCACATCGTAAACACTAGGATCGGTGGGGCAGTCGTTCAAGTCGCCCATCATGATGACTTTGGGCTGGTAGCCTCCGGGCGCCGCCGCAACAATGGAGTCCACCTTGGCACGAAGAAGCGCTGCCGAGCAGGAGCGTGAGCCCACCGTCTCCAACTCGCCACTGTAACGGCTTGGCCAATGGTTGACGAAGACATGGAAGGTATCTACTATATGGGTCGGCCCTTCGACAAGCTCAGGGACCTCAACTGTCACGAATTTGGCATACAGGATATCCCTCGAATGATAAGCCGTATCCTCTGGATTGTAATAAGGTATCACTGCGCTCTCCACCAGCATGAAATGGTCGAGCGAATACACAATGGCAGGGTCGATGCCGCGCTTGTCGGGGCCTTCGTAATGCACCCAGCGATAGTTGTGCTTCTTCAAAGGCGTCTGCTCGAAGAGGGCACTTAGCACATACTCGTTCTCCACCTCGCACATACCGAGAATGCCAAGAGGACGGTTCTCTGACATAGCCAAGATGGCCTTGTACATGTTGTTGCGCTTACGGTAGAAGCGGGTTTTCGTCCAATGCTGCATACCGTCCTCAGTGAAGGCATTGTAGGTCTTTGTGCTGTCCACGTATGGGTCGAAGAAGTTCTCCATGTTCCAGAAGGCCACGCGAACAGGTTCGTTTTGGGCAAAAGCAGCTGTTGTTATCACAAAACATACAAAACAAACCAAAACAATCTTTTTTATAGAATCATAGGAAAGCTGCCAACTGGCGGCTTTCCTGCGGCGACACGGTTGTGTAGCCGCCACTCCTTGTAAAAATGTTTTGCAAGTTTTGTAGGTTTTGTGATAAATATCCATAACTCCCTTTCTGTTACCGCTGCAAATGTAAGAAAATGTTTCTATTTTTGCGCCATGAAATCGAAATTGCTTATCCTGCTGCTCCTGCTCGTCACCCACCTCGGTTGGGCACAGAACGCCCATTTCTGGGACGGCATCGAGTCTTTTGACGGCCCAACGGACGAGAATCCGGTCTTGGCAGCACAGATTGATTTCTATTTCGACAAAATGGTCGCTCCCCTACCCGATTCAATCACTCCTGAAATCGACCGATTGGTAGAAAGAACAAGTTTCAACCCCGACCTCCGTGATTTCATCCTCTGGCATCTGCTTGAGAGATACCGCCATCCCGAATACATGAGCCAGGACCAAGTGTTCGTTTGGCTTTATGACCACTACTTTTCCCGATTGGAAATCAAAGATCTGAATGCTGCAAATTTGGCTATGATCCGCGACAAGGCTGAGACATTTCGGAGACTGGCCTTATTCAATCTCGCGCCCGATTTCGCAATCAATGACTCTGTTGACTTACATTCCATTGAAAGCGAATTCACAGTATTGTTTTTCTACGACCACGACTGCGATGTATGTCAGAAGGAAATGCAAGATTTGGATTCCATAACCGTCCAACAGCCTGAAATCAAAATCATCACCATCGACATGAACACCGATGATGCCCGCGTAGTTGTTTTGTATTACCTCTACGACATCGAAACCACGCCGTTGATTTATGTATTAGACAAGAGCAAAAGCATCATTGCAAAAAAAATACAGGCGAAACAAATACCATTGGTGTTGTAATTGTAGAGATGCACGGTCGTGCATCTCTACAAGAATCACACACCCAACATTTGTTTCATTTCGGGCAGGCATTTTACCGCCTCCTCAAACAATTTCCACTGCGCCCGTGTGCGCACCAGATTGTGGGTAGGATACTGAATCTTATAATAGGTGTTGCCGTTGATGTAATCCGTCAAAAAACGCACCGCTTGCATGTAAGGAAACAAGGTCGCCGCGTATGGCAGGTTTTCCTTTTCAATAGGCAAAAGGAACGACTTCGTCCCTTCCAAATAGCCTTCCGCAAAGGATTTGAAGATCTCCATATTGAAATGGATGTTGTCCAAATTGGGGTCGTCCTCGGCACCCATATTGGCCGCTGAGCGTAAGAAGTCACCAAAATCAGAGAAAACGAAACTCGGCATAACAGTATCCAAATCGATGACACAAAGCACGTTGCCATCCTTGTCGAAGAGCATGTTGTTCACCTTAGTGTCGCAATGGCAGATGCGCTTCGGCAATTTGCCTTCACGATAAAGCCGTTCGCCCAGACACATCTCATCGGCCACAGCACGAATTCTGTAGACGTAATTCTGCACCTCCACTTCACGCATCATCCCAACACAATCCTTGGCGACGGCTTCGTCCAACTGCTTCAATCGAAACTCGATATTGTGGAAATCAGGGATAATCTCCCCTATTGGAGCCTCCAAATCCGTCAGTAGCGACTCAAAATCGCCGAAGGAACGACCCGCATAATATGCATAGCCTGGAGTAACAGCCTCGTAGGTGTAGCTGTCGGCAATGAAATCCATCACGCGCCAATACTTATCATCTTCAACGACGTAGGTCTTTCCCGTGTCGGCTTTCAGGAAATGCAACACCCTCCGTCCGAGGTCAGCAGCGCCCTGTCTTTCATATTTCTGCCGTATGTGGCTCGTCACTGCCTCTATATTTTTTTGTAACATTTCCACATCGGTGAAGACGGCGTTATTGATACGTTGCAAAACATATTTCGGCTGGCCTTCCACGATCACCTTATAGGTGTCGTTGATAAGTCCGTTGCCCAAAGGTGTAATGTCTTCGATGATGCTCGGATCGATAAAACGACCCGCGATGGCAAAAAGTTCGTTCATAAGTGGAAAATTTTGGCGAAGATAGAAATTTTGAATGGATATTTTCTAATTTTGCAATGACTTTTCGGTACGAGGTTCGCCTCGTGCCGAAGGCACGATACCTTATTTACCCTACACAAACGCAGTGCAGTGTAGGGATTCCAAACACATAAACCACATGAAAAACAGAATCTACCACATCCTCCTCACCCTGCTCCTGCTAGGCACCGCCCTCATCTGCAACGCTCAAAGAGGAGCTGACACCCGCAAGGGCAACTATGTCATCGTCGACAACAGCATCCTCTTCGACGAGCCTTTACGAATCGAAGGGCAGAAAAGCGTTCTTCAGCTCGCCGTAGCCCCCATCGAGAACGTCCGCATCGGCTTCATCGGCCTCGGCATGCGTGGTCCCGATGCCGTCGACCGCATGACATACATTGACGGCGTAACCGTCGTGGCTCTCTGCGACATTGAGCCCGACCGCGTGGAAGCCGTGCAGACCAACATCCTTGAAACGAAAAAACTGCCGCGTGCCGCTGCCTATACAGGTCGCGACGGCTGGCGCGAGCTCTGCGAGCGCGACGATATCGACCTTGTCTACATCTGCACCAACTGGCAGACCCACGTGATGATGGCTACCTACGCCATGCAACATGGCAAGCATGTGGCCTTGGAAGTGCCTGCCGCCACAACCGTTGAAGATTGCTGGAAACTCGTCGACGTGGCTGAACAGACCCAACGCCACTGCATGATGCTCGAAAACTGCTGCTACGACTTCTTCGAGTTGACCGCGCTCAACATGGCCCAGCAAGGCATGTTCGGTGAACTCATCCACGGCGAAGGCGCCTATATCCATAACCTGGAACCCTATTGGCGCGAATATTACGAAAACTGGCGCCTTGAGTTCAACCAAGCCCATGCCGGCGACGTCTACCCTACCCACGGCCTCGGTCCCCTCTGCCAAGCCTTCAACATCCACCGCGGCGACCGCATGAAGACCTTGGTCTGTATGAGCACACCTTCCTACAATGGCAAAAAGATTGCGAAGGAACTGATGGGCGTCGACGACTTCGCCAACGGCGACATGACCACCACGATGATCCAGACAGAAAAAGGCAAGACCTTCCTGATTGAACATAACGTCTACACCTACAGACCCTATAACCGTTTGTACCAACTCACCGGCACCGAAGGCTTTGCCAACAAATATCCCATCGAAGGCTTCACCGTGCTGGAGGACAAGTTCCCAGCTGGTTTCCTGCCTGAAGGCGCAAAACTCAACCCTCATGGTTTCGTTCCCGCCGAGGTGCGCGACAAGATCATGAAAGAATACCTCCACCCCATCGCTGTGGAGATTGAAAAGAAAGCCAAGGAAGTGGGCGGCCACGGTGGCATGGACTTCATCATGGATTACCGCCTTATCTACTGCCTGCACCACGGCCTGCCACTCGACCAAGACGTCTACGATGCCGCCGAATGGTCATGCCTCGGCGAGCTGACCGCTGCCTCCATCGCCAATGGCGGCATGCCGGTACAAATGCCCGACTTCACACGCGGAGATTGGAATATAGTACAAGGTTATCACCACGCGAAATAATTTGTTTAAATTTGCAGTCAAATACTATTTGAGATGAAACCATACAATAACGAGGAAAAAAAATCTTCTTCAATTGCATCGGAGCCACAACTAGCCTATGGGAATGTTACACAAACGTCCCCCGTATCGAATTGCTCTACTCAAGGAGTTCCAGAAGAATATATGACATTGGAGCATTTCGGAGAACTCTTTCATCAAAAACTTGATGACTGCTATGCGCACTTACCAAGTAATAATTAGTTACGCAGTTTTATCGGAATTGGAGGCAATGGCACAATACATTGCCTCCATTTATCGTCCTGAAAGTGGCCATAAGTATGTCAATAGGATCTTAGGTCAATTGGCGGCCTTATCCTATTCGGCTGATGCCTATCAATATAGTCGTTTCAAAATGGCAAAATCCATCCATCCAAAAGCGAAAACACTAACCATTATAAACCGCAAATGGACTGTTGTTTTCCATATTGACGGTGATTTTGTCATTGTAGACAGAATCTTCCCTTCTAAAACCATTTTCTAAGCTATATTACTTTACAGTAACCGAGCGGAAGAAAATTTCAGCATCCTTCCAAACAGTATAGTCGCGGGCATAAAGCAAATTCATCTGGTTGAGGACATCGGTTTCGACATCCTTCTCCATATAGGATGCAGGATTGTAGATGCCCTTACGAATCTTTGGCAACTTTTGTGCCTCGTCGGCAGGCGAACAATAACCCACCCAGGTACGACGACCCAACAAGACCAACACAGCGTTTTTCAGGAACCTCACGGGCTTCTTGACCACCAAAGCCAAAGGCAACCAGAAGAGGATGCTGAAACCGCTCATCACCACGTCGAAGAGGCGTTTGTTGCGGCGGTTGGCCACTGTATCGATAGCCTTGATATCGACAGTGTAAAGGTCACCACGCGTATTGATACTGTTGCTGCCGATGATGGACAAACTGTCCTCAGGTGCAATCTTGTAGTCCACATTGGTGGCGTGCCAGTCCACCATCTTGTCGATAATGACCTGATGCGGAACATCTTTCGAGCAGAAGATGACTTCCGTGATCTTATAGATCTCAATGATGTCGGGAACCTGCGAAAGGTTGCCGATGAAGCCCTCGGGAGCCTCACCTTGCGTCTCCGAACTCACCAAACCGATGAAATCAGGTTTGATAGAAGTACTCTCCAATATGGAATTGACACGTTGCACCTCCTCTGGACTGCCGATGACCAAAAAGCGTTTCTTCTCGGTCTTCTTCGACTTGAAGTTCTCGTTGCCTGTCAGGACGCCAATGAAACGTGTGAGACTCATCTCTATGGCAAGCCACAACATTCCGAACAAGATCAAGGCACGAGAGAAGCGAAGGCTCAAGGGCAGCAAGGCATAAAGCACCAAAATCACGGCGCTGCCGAAAGCCACGCCAAGCACGGCTTTGCCTATGTTGTATGGTTTATCGTAACCTCCAGTAAAATAGGTAGATATCAACCAAATCAAAATATAGGCAGGCAATACGGCAGCGAAGAGCAGAAAGGGATAGCTGCCTCCGCCATCATAGATTGTGCCACGGCCCCAGAAATAGCTGATGGCCGCCAAACCGCCATAACCCAACACCGCATCAAGGAAAGGCACAGCCGCCTTGTGGAAGAACTGGGATACCAAAGCAAAAAACGCCTTGATATAAATGGCCATGTTGATGAGGAACGAGAACGACTTGGCCCACGACTGCCCAAAGTGCTTTTTGGCAAAGATCTCCATGGCACGGTAGAAGACGAACACGTAGTTGACGCTGGTCTTCTTGGTGCTCTCGCCCTTGTAGTGGATGATGCGCGTCTCGGGGAAATAGTAGTTCTTGTAGCCACCTTGCGTGATGCGGTACGACAAGTCGATGTCCTCGCCATACATGAAGAAGGTCTCGTCCAGGAGGCCAATCTTGTCGAGGGTCTCCTTGCGCATCAGCATGAAAGCACCAGCCAGGATTTCCACCTCGTTGGTTTCGTCGTTGGAGAGGTGACCCATGTAATAGTGCGCGAAACGCTTGCTGTGCGGAAACAGCTTGCATAGGCCGAACATCTTGTAGAATGCCGTCGCTGGCGTAGGCAGACCGCGCTTCGACTCGGGCAGGAACTGTCCCTTGCCATCCACCATCTTCACACCGAGACCACCCGCATCGGGATGGCTGTCCATAAAGGCGATGCACTTCGAGAAGGTGTCGTCCTCCACCACCGTGTCGGGGTTGAGGAGCAGCACATATTCTCCCGTAGAGATGCGGATGGCCTGATTGTTGGCGCGGCTGAAGCCCACGTTCTCTTTGTTGGCGATGACCTTCACCTCGGGAAACTTCTGCGCCAACATCTTCAACGAGCCGTCGACGGAGTTGTTGTCGACGACAAACACCTCCCCCTCAATGCCTTGCATGGCGCGACGCACCGAGTAGAGACACTGCTCGAGGAAGTACTCGACGTTGTAGTTGACGATGACGACAGAGAGCTTCATCAGAGTTGCAATCAGTTGTTACTATTGGAGTCCAAATTCGCCTTCACCGCTTTGAATCTCTTCTTGGGTTCCTTGGGAATGCTGTCGCTGATGTTCTCCATGCCACAGGCATTCATGATTTTAGCCTTGAGTTCGTTGTTCTGCATCCAACCTGTAAACTGTTCTGCACCAGGACCATAGGCATAGACCAACACCGGCAGGCAGGTATGGCTACCCGTGGAATAGTTGAACACGACATTGGTGTATTTGCCTTGCGGATCAGGGAGAGTCAAGCCACCCGTCTCATGGTCGGCCGTGACCACGACCAAGGTGTTGCCTTTCTCTTTGGCATAGTCCAAAGCCACATTGACAGCATAGTCGAAGTCAAGCATCTCGTCCATCATCCACGTGGAGTCGTTGCCGTGGCAAGCAAAGTCGATCTGCGAGCCTTCCACCATGAGGAAGAAGCCGTTTTCGGCGTTGTCAAGGGTTTTCAAGGCAGTCTTCACGGCACGAGGCAAGAAATCGCCTCGATCGGCAGCCTTGGGCATGTGGTTGGTGTCGGCGATAACCGCATATTTCTGGTTGGTCACATCAACCTCGGTGAGATTGTCATAGACCTTCCATCCCAATTCGTTTTCCATGCGGGCTATGAGGTCGAGGCTGTCCTTACGTTGGGCGAAATGCTTCATGCCGCCACCTATGATCAAGTTGATATACGGATTCTCTGCCATCTGCACAGCAATGTCTTCATATTGCTTGCGATGCGGCACCTTGGCATAGAAAGCGGCAGGCGTGGCGTGCGTGACATAGCTCGTCACGACGATGCCCGTCTTTTTACCTTGCTCGGCCAATGCCTCAAACACGGTCTTCACTGGAATGGAATCCGGATTCACGCCTAGCATGGCATTGTTGGTCTTATGATCGCTGGCCAAAGCCGTACCGCCAGCAGCTGAGTCGGTAATGTCGTTGCTGGCCGAGTGGGTGTCGACCACGCCAATGTAGGGAAACTGTTGGAAGGTCATCTCCTCGCCCGAGGCCAACATGGCGGCATACACCTGAGGCAAGGCCATGCCGTCGCCAATCATATAGATGACGTTGACGGCTTTAGCAGGTTCTTGTGCTTTGGATTTGTTGTTGCAAGCCGTCATCATGCCTAAGATGACGACTGCGAGAAGGGATAGTACGCTTAGTTTTTTCATATTCAAATTAATCAGAAATCTTTGGTTTTATTGTTTGCGCGCAACAACTTTTTTCACGGCTTCCACGATGTCGGGCGTGTCGAGATGATAGGCTTTCAGCAGCTCGTCGGGCGTGCCGCTTTGGCCAAACACATCGTTGACGGCGACCATCTCCATCGGGCAAGGCATATTCAAGGCCAAGACCTGGGCGATGCTGTCGCCAAGGCCACCATTGCGCTGATGCTCCTCGGCAGTGACCACACAACGGGTCTTCTTCACCGACTTCAGCACAGCCTCCACATCCAAAGGCTTGATGGTGTGTATGTTGATGAGTTCCGCATTGATACCCATTTCCTTCAAGATTGGCAATGCTTGGACGGCTTTCCAAACGAGGTGACCACAAGCAAAGATGGTCACGTCGGTGCCTTCCTGCAGCATCTGGGCTTTGCCAATGACGAATTTCTCGTCTACAGGGGTGAAGTTCGGCACTTTCGGGCGACCGAAACGCAGGTACACAGGGCCGTCGTATTCGGCGGCGGCGATGGTAGCATTCTTGGTCTGGTTGAAGTCGCAAGGCACGATGACGGTCATGTTGGGCAACATCTTCATCAGGCCAATGTCTTCGAGGATCTGATGTGTGGCACCATCCTCACCTAGGGTGACGCCTGCATGCGATGCCGCAATCTTCACGTTTTTGTTGGAATAGGCCACACTCTGGCGAATCTGGTCATAGACGCGACCCGTCGAGAAGGCTGCAAAGGTGCCCGTAAACGGCACGAAACCGCTCAAGGCCATGCCTGCCGCCATGTTGACCATGTTGGCCTCGGCGATGCCTGTCTGGAAGAAGCGTTCCGGGAACTCTTTGGCAAAGTCACCCATCTTCAATGAACCGGTGAGGTCGGCACAGAAGGCCACCACCTTGGGGTTGCGGCGACCTGCTTCGAGCAAGCCTTCACCGAATCCCGATCTTGTATCTTTGTTGTTTTGAATAGTGAATTCCATATTTTTCTTTTTTGTCACAAAACCCACAAAACTGTAAAAACCATATTTTTAGGCAGGGCGGCTACACAACCGTGTTGCCGCCGGAAAGCCGCCGGTTGGCAGCTTTCCCTATCTTCTATTGATGTTTTGTAGGTTTTGCATGTTTTGTGATTAATAATCTCCTAAAGTTTCCTGTAATTGTGACAATGCGTTGGCGGCCTGCTCGTCGTTGGGAGCCGAGCCGTGCCATTTGTGCGTGCCCATCATGAAGTCGACACCCATGCCCATCTCGGTGTGAGCCAGGATGAGCTGCGGCTTGCCTTGGAAGGCGTTCTCACGAGCGAACTTGAGGGTGTTCACCACAGCTTGCATGTTGTTGCCGCTCATCTCAAGCACGTTCCAGCCGAAGGCTTCGTACTTGGCGCGAAGGTCACCAAGGTTGAGCACGTCGTCGGTCGAGCCGTCGATTTGCTTCTTGTTGTAGTCGATGATGGCGACGAGGTTGTCCACACCTTTGGCAGGGGCATACATGGCAGCCTCCCAGATCTGACCTTCCTCCTGCTCACCGTCACCCATGAGGACGAAGACGAGATGCTTGTCACCATTCAAACGTTTGGCTTGCGCCGCTCCGACGGCAACTGACAGACCTTGACCAAGCGATCCCGAGGCGATACGCACGCCAGGCAGTCCCTCAGCCGTGGTAGGATGGCCTTGAAGGCGGGTACCCAGGCGACGGAAGGTAGCCAGCTCACTGACAGGGAAATAGCCACGGCGGGCCAAGATGCTGTAGAACATCGGGCTGATGTGGCCGTTGGAGAGGAAAAACATATCCTCGCCATTGCCGTCCATGCGGAAGTTGGCGGGGTCGATTTGCATTTGGTCGAAGTAAAGCGCAGTGACGATGTCGGTAGCGCCCAAAGAGCCACCTGGATGTCCCGACTGGCAGCCATGCACCATACGGATGATGTCGCGGCGCACCTGCGAGGCAATCCTTTCTAATTCATTGATAGTCATATTCTTGTTTTTAGATTTTATTGATTCATATTCTGACCGCAAAGCTAAGCAAAAAACTATTCCAAATCACGCTCTTGCACTTTGTTTTTCTTCCGGTCATAGTCCTTCTTCGACTTGTGAACGCGCGAGGGCCTCATGCTGACTTGTTTGCCGTACTGTTCGATCTCCTTCTCGCGGTCGGCCTTGAGCAAAGCCTTCACACTGCTGAACTGCTTCTTTTTGTTCTTTTTCTTTTTCATGAATTCAATCATTACAAATTGGTCAGACACGTGGGTCTTACCCAATGGTTATCGGCTGCCACTGTGTGACAGCCCTACAACTTTCAACACCCTCTAAACTCTAAACTCTACACTAAAATCACCAACGTCCCGAATGTCCACCGCCACCACTACGGCCGCCGCCAAAGGAACCCGAACGATGTGAGGAATGTGAAGAATGGTACGAAGAATGGGATGAACTTCCACTCGACGAGCTGGAAGAGCTGCTGCTATAATGTATCAGTTGCGGTATCACCACCATCTTCATAAGGGTCTCGCCACAATGTTGGCATTCGTAGCTCTCCATTTTCTCCCCAGCCTGGTCGTAGGTGGCCTGCCTGAGGGTCTTTGTCTCGGTCTGCTTCATGGTGTAGGCACCGCATTTCTCACAAGTGGTGAAATTCTCGAATTGGCTGCCATGTTCCTTGACCACCACCACATGACCTTGCAAGCATCGGTAGGGTTGGTAATCCAAAGCTCCCAAGCGGTTTTCCACCACATGGGCCTCGGGTAACCTATATGCAGGATAAGCCTCCATAGTACTATTGCATTTCGGGCAGACACAAGCCTCTGCGCTCTTTAGTTTTTTCTTGAGAATGACATAATAAATCCAGCCTAGCCATGGCGCCATCCACATCGCCACCTTGTTGGCACCATGATCCAAAGCCGCCTTGTAGACCGACCTCGGACTGATCGTGTTTTTGGAAAGCTTTTTGGCAATCTTAAGCACACGATGGTTGTGGCGGAAACAGACCCATGTGAGATACAAAAACAAAGTGACCCAAAACACCCAAAAGGCTTGACGATTTGTGCTCATGCCAGTGGAAAAGGATGTCACGATTATTAGTGCAATGAACATGATCAGGAAAACAGACAAGCCAATCGTCATGGCACCTAGGCAACCCCTGCCATCCCAAGGCGATCCCGTCCAAGTGCTCTTCAACCCATCGACGTAGGTGGCACCTGCTTCCTCAAAAGCTTTGTGTTCGTCTGAAACAGCGGCTTTGGTTTTGCTTTTGGCCGCCCAAAAGACAAGGCCACAGAAAGGCAAGACAAGCAATAGAAGGCCTAGCGCGATAAATATGGAAATCTCTTTAAAACCAATATCACTGCCGGTACCTCCCTCGCCATCTCCACCTCCAGGCAAGGTCGTCTTCAATCCATCGGGAACCTCGCCTCCATAGACGGTCACGATGTCGGCCACACCAGCGCAAAGTCCACCCTCGTAGTCGCCCGCCTTAAAATAATGCTCAATCATATTGGAATTGATGCGCTTGCATTGTGCGTCCGTGAGTATTTCCTCAGCACCATAACCTGGCTCAATCTCAATGGCATGTTGATCTTCGACTAAGAGCAGCAGTACTCCATTGTTGGTTGCGGCATCGCCTATACCCCAATAGTTGAGCAGCTCCGTGGCGAAGTGCTTAGGATCGGCATCGCCGATGGAGGTCAAGGTCACCACAAAAACATCAGCCTTGTCGCGAATGGCATTCAAGGCCGTGTTGATGGTCATCTCAACGCTGTCAGACAAGTAACCGTCAGGGTCGGAAACATGGATGTCATTACCATTCAAACGCGTATTCGGCACGGAGCGCACCGTCCAAGTCCCATCCGCCATTGCATTGAAAACCAATGAAAACAAAATCAATAATAAGGCAAATCTTTTCATCATCGTTCGTGTTATCAGCCGTACAAAAGTACAAAAAAAGCCATATATCCTCCTTTTTTATTACTTTTGCGCAAAATTTAGGAGAGGAAACACCCATGTTTGATGACGAAGACTATTATGGTGACTACGACGACGAGATGGAGAAATCCGTCGAGAAGTACGAGGCCATGCTGAAGGGCAACGACTCGGTTTACTTCGACAGCGAGGAGTTTGAGTACATCATCGACCACTATACCAAGAACAACGAGTTGAAACGGTCGCGGCAGGCCGTGGAGTTGGCCATGTCGCAACACCCCGAAAGCAACAAGCTGAAAATCAAGTACGCCCGACAATACCTGCTGGAAAACGACGCCCAACGCGCCTTCGACATCATGCAACACGTGGAACGGGTCGACGACGATGACGACCCCGACTATTTCCTCACTTTAGGCTCCTGTCTCGCCGTGTTGGGCAAGTCGGAAGAAGCCCTGGAGAACTACTTCAGCGCCCTGCCCTATTTTGACGAAGACGAGAAATTCGAACTCTACAACGCCATCGCATACGAATACCAGCACATGCGCAAGTATGACCTCGCCCTCGAGTTCTACGACAAAGCCTTGGCACTCGCCGAAGACAAAGACACCATCTACCACGAGATACGTTGCTGCTACCTCAGCGCCGGCCGCAAGGCAGAGGCCATCGACTACTTCCAAAAGCTGGTCGACAAAGACCCATACAACAGCAAGGCCTGGACCAACATCGGCGACGCCTACCGCATGATGGGCCAATACGAAGAGAGCATCGACCCATACGAATACGCCCTCAGCATCGACCCCGAAGACCTTTGGACCAACATGCACCTGGCCGACATCTATTATGACCTCGGACGTTACAAGGAAGCCATCGACACCCTCGAGGAAGCCTTGCGCAACGGCGTGGAGACCTCGATGATACACACTACCATCGGCGACTGCTACTACCGCCTTAACGACCTGCAAACCGCCGAGGAGCATTTCAACAAAGCATTGGAAATCAACCCGATGATAGGTTCTGGTTATGCAGGTCTCGGCTACGTCTTCAGCGACCGTGGCCAAAGCCGAAAGGCCATCAAATTCTTCGAGAAAGCCTTGGAATACGAGCCTTGGGAGACCGACCACCTCTACTCCATCGCCACCGACTACATGAAGCTGAAAGAATACGACAAGGCCATGGAATGCCTGCGCAAGATCCAAGAGCAAACGCCCAACGATGCCGATGCCTATTATTATATCGCCGACCTCTACGGACAGCAGGACAAAATCGACGAGGCCATCAACACCATCAAATTCGGTTTGTTACAGACCGACAACGATTCCTCGCTCCTCTATCTCTTGGCTTACGCCTACTTCGTGAAAGGCAGCCACAGCGAGGGATTAGACGCCTTGGACCAAGCCCTGACCGCCGACTTCGAAGTTTGGCCCGACTTCCTGGAATACGACAAGGAGCTGTTAGCCAACGACGTTGAAATCATGGAATTGATCGAGCAACACAAACGCAACCAAAACCCCAACACAACCGAATAAGAATTCACCATGAGCAAATTCCTACAATACCTCATCATCTTTGGAATCGCGATGGTTCCCATTGTTGAACTTCGTGGCGCCCTTCCTGTCGCCTACGGTTTCTTCTACGACGCCGCCCACCCCTTCACCAGTGTCATCTGGAGCTACCTCATCATCGCCATCGGCAACATGGTGCCCGTGCCTTTCATCTTCTTCTTCGCGCGCCGCTTCCTCGAATGGGGCAAGGACAAGAAAATCATCGGAGGCTTTTGCCGTTGGTGCCTCAAGAAAGGTGAAAAAGGAGGACAAAAGCTGCAAGCCAAAGCCGGTCGTGGCCTCTATGTGGCCCTTATGCTCTTCGTCGGCATCCCGCTGCCGGGCACCGGAGCTTGGACTGGGACCTTGGCTGCGAGTTTCCTCGACATGGACTTCAAAAAGAGCGTTGTTGCCGTCATCGGTGGCATCGTGTTGGCCAGCGTCATCATAGGTGTGTTGTGTATCTTAGGGTTTGGCGCTTGGTTTGGGATTGGATAATTATTTTTGAGACGCGATGATCGCGTCTCTACAAGATACTATATGAAACGATACGGACTCATCGGTCATCCATTGAAGCACTCGCAGTCGCGCTTCTTCTTCAACAACAAGTTTGAGCACGAAGGTCTGGACTGCCTCTATCAACATTTCGACCTCAAGTCGTTGGACGAACTGCAAGAGGTGATGGAGAAATACCCCGACCTCTGCGGGTTCAATGTCACCATACCTTATAAAGAAGCCATCATCCCCATGTTGGACGACATCGATGACGTGGCCAAAGCAGTGGGTGCCGTCAATGTGGTGAAAATCACTGATGGCAAAATGAAAGGCCACAACACCGATGTCTATGGCTTCGAGCAGCTGCTCAACCGCGCCATCAACGGCAAAACCATTGAGCACGCGCTGGTTTTAGGCACTGGCGGGGCCTCAAAAGCCGTCCAGTATGTGCTGAAACAAAAAGGCATCCCCTTCGATTTGGTCAGCCGTGATGCCGCAAAAGGCGCCTACACCTACGACACGCTGAGCGATGAAGTCCTGCGCCAAAACCACCTTATCATCAACACAACCCCCTTGGGCATGGCACCCTATGTGAACGATTTCCCCGACCTTCATTACCAAGCCCTGAATGGCAAGCACATCCTCATCGACTTGATTTACAACCCGAAAGAGACGGCATTCATGGAGCTGGGCAAGACTTGGGGGGCAAAGGTCTATAACGGGATGCAAATGTTTGAGGAACAAGCGAAAAAAACTTGGGAGATATTTAATGACCATGACCATTGACCATGACCATGACCTGCCTTTACCGTCAGGAAGGTCAGGGTCAGTGGTCAGAGTCAGGGTCAAACGAACAAAGACTATGGTGAGAAACAAAATAAAACGAGAACCCGAGTATATCGAAGACGTCGAGATCATCGACGCTGGTGCCGAAGGCATGTCGGTGGCTAAGCCCGAAGGGCGCGTGGTCTTCATTCCCTTTGGCGTGCCTGGCGACGTGGTCGACATCGAGGTCTACAAGCGCAAGAAGAATTTCTTCGAAGGCAAAATCTTGAACTTCAAGAAGATGTCGGACAAGCGTGTGGAGCCCGTATGCCAGCACTTCGGTCTCTGCGGCGGCTGCAAGTGGCAGCACATGGCCTATGAGTGGCAGACCTACTACAAGCAGAAGCAGGTGAAGGACAACTTCGACCGCATCGGCAAGATTGAATACCCCGAGATACGACCTATCCTCGGCTGCGAGAAGCAGTTCCAATACCGCAACAAGCTGGAATACACCTTCTCGAACCGCAAGTGGCTCACCGACGGCGCACCCACAGGCACCCACGACGAAGACGCCTGCAAGGGCCTTGGCTTCCACCTGCCCCAACTCTTCGACCGCGTCGTCGACATCGAGCAATGCCACCTGCAGGCCGACCCGTCGAACGACATCCGTCTGTTCGTCCGTCGCTTCACGATGGATCGCCACCTCCCCTATTACAACTTCCGCGCCCACGAGGGCCTGATGCGCAACCTCGTCATTCGCTGCAACTCGAAAGGCGAGTTCATGGTCATCCTCGTCATCAGCGAAGAGAACGAGGTGGTGCGCCACGAGCTCCTCCCCGCCTTGGAGATGGCCTTCCCACAGATCGTGTCGCTGCTCCTGGTCATCAACCCGAAGCTGAACGACATCATCAACGACCTACCGTTCGAATGCCTCAAGGGCGAGCCTTACCTCATCGAGACCATGAAATCGCCGCGCCCGGGATTCGACGACCTGAAGTTCCGCATCGGACCGGTGTCGTTCTTCCAGACCAACGTCTACCAAGCCGAGCGGCTCTATAAGACCGCCTTCGACCTCGCCGACGTGCAAGGTGATGAGCTGATGTACGACCTCTACACGGGCACAGGCACCATCGCCCAGTATTTCTCAAGGTTCGTGAACAAAGTGGTAGGCATCGAATATGTGCAGGCCGCCATCGACGACGCCAAGGTCAACGCCGACATCAACGGCATCAAGAACTGCACCTTCTATGCCGGCGACATGGCCAAGGTGTTCACCGACGACTTCATCGCCAGCAACGGCCGTCCCGACTTCATTGTCACCGACCCGCCCCGAGCGGGCATGGCCGAGAAGGTGGTGGAACAGCTGCTGAAGATCCGCGCCAAGAAGATCGTCTACGTCAGCTGCAACCCCGCCACGCAGGCCCGCGACTTACAACTATTGGATTCAGCATACAAGGTTATGGCAGTGCAGCCCGTCGACATGTTCCCGCACACACAGCATGTGGAGAATGCCTGTTTGTTGGAACTGAGATAAACGAAGAAAGGCCGCCTACAAGCGGCCTTTTTCATGTATACGACTAAATTCTTATTCAATCGTCACCGTCTTTATTCCGTTGGAGGTCTGAAATAGATGTAACCCTCGCCTTTCCTAAGCGTAGAAAGGGTGCCTTTCCAGCTTCCACCTTCATTAGTGATGGTATAGATCGCGAATCCCTTGTCCTGAGAGATAATCTTATCGCCTTCGACGGGATTAATGCCAAACGAAACGATTCCTGCGCCTATGTTAGTAGTTTCTGCGCCTGTGTATCCGATCCAATTGTTGCCTTCATGGATGGTGACGCTGCTGGTGGGAACTGCGCGACCCGTTAATTCGTACATGTCTCCTACATCCAAATGATGAACCTTGACCATTTGTCCAGGAGTAATCACACTTGTATTCTCTTCCTCACATATCACGTCATCGCAGTCCAGCACTTCTTGCATCGTTTCCACATCTACCTCGACAGTTGGTGCAATCCAGTTCCAGCCTGGTAACAGGCCTATTGACATCGACCCAGGCGAAGCTTCCTGGTGAGTTTCAAGGACATGGGGAGGTAACAAAGGTAAGATGGGATCCAACTCACGGAGATTACCGAAACCTTCAGCATTGGCAACGAAATCATTCTGAACGTTTCCATCGGTAGCAAACAACAACATAAAGCGGTTGACATCATCGGAGGTGAGAGCATCGAAGGTATAGGCCGCTGAACTTGTCGAAGCGCCAGACTTCAAGTCAACATCTTCGCCGGTGAGGTTGTCGATGAGGTGCAGATAGCTGAACTCAACGTCTTCGTTGGTGAAGCTCAGCGTGTAGCTGCCGTTGCTTTCAGCCTTGAAGTTGATAGGCAGTTCGCCCATCTGGCCGGCATTGACCACAGCATAGTCCTTACCTTCAACAGTCATGTAGATCTTACTGCTGCCTTCCCGGAACATAAGTTTCTCAAGGGTGTTGCCCTCATCGAAGCGGATGATGGCATTGTCTAAGGTCGTTGAGCTCGTCGAAACGCCGTCCATAAGAGCTGCCTCTTGGCTGAGCACGAGGTTGAGGCATCTCACGCCCTTGCTGGGAGCCGTTCTGCTGAGGACCACGCTCTCGCCGTTGACAGTATTCCGCAAGAAGAAGCCTTCCATGGGTTTGATGACGCTCGTGACGGCTTCAAAGCCTGTTCCTTCGGCATTCATACGATAATAGGCCATGGTCTGCGAGTCGGAAGTGAGATAAACATTGCAAGTGAACGGGTTGCCGCTGAGATCCCAACCGTTGAATGCATATTCGTTCTGCACGTCATAGCTCATGTTGTTAATGGTGTAATTTTCTCTATTGTTTCTAATCTCTCCAGTAAAGCGAAGCTGCACATCAGCGGCATTGGCATAGAGATAACCATCACTCTGTCCCATACTGAAGGTTTGTGCCTTGTAGTTTCTCCATTCGAGGCCATCGGAAGCGGCAGGATCGAAGTCATAGAGGTCATAGTCGCTCTCTGTGGTGATGATGCCATTATTCGGATTATACGTTCCAGCCCAGTGGGCAGGCGTTGAAATCAGGTAATACTGATCCTTTGTGCCAGCGTATCCGATGATGGTCTTCTTCACCGTGATGACATCGGGTTGGTCAATATTGGTGTTAAGCAAGAGTTGGTTACCGTCTTCGATGGTGAGCGTGGGCTTGGGATCGCCTTCAAACGTGATGCTGTTGGCATTGGCGATGATATTTCTGCCGGTTATTAAATTAATAGAGATGACCGCATCATGACGGAGGATGACGTCTTCATTGGGGCTGTCATTGACTGCACCTGGCATGCCATAAGGCACCCAGTTGTTGGGGTTCCACCATTTGTCACTGACTTCTTCGAGTTCGTAGTCGCCGAAGGGCTGGCCACCAATGAATACCTTCGTGTTCTGATCCAGTGTCTTGAAATTGAAAATCTCGGTCCATGTATCACAGCCCCTGCTCCTCACTTGTACATCATAGATCGTGTTGGCAGCAAGACCCACGAGTTGGACGGAGGTCGTTTGCGATTCGACAAAACTGTCACCACCAGCGGCATACTCCGTGCCAATCTTCACGTTGTCGATGTGCAGGTTGTTGTTGGCGTTGTTCTCGGTCGACTCGCCGTAGAAGGCGAAGCGTACCTCAAGGCCTTCATATCCATATTCAGTCAGGTCGATGCTCACCTGTTCGCCAGTGGCGGAGTTAGCGATGTTGTTGTAGACATATTCCGAATCCGAGTTGTTCCACTCGCGCAGGATATCCCAAGTTTGACCGTTGTTGATGGTAGCCAACACGACGAATCTGTCGTCGGTGCCACCGGTTTCAGGAGCGGGAACATTGCCGCTCCAAGCGGTCAAAGCCAAGTCAAAAGTAAAGGCTTCACCAGGCTGAACAATATGACCTGGGGTGATGAGCCAACTCTTACAAGCTGTACCCCAAACCTCAAGATTAGCATGGTCGTCAAAGACACCGTTATAAGTTCCAAAATGCCAATATGGGGAAGAGCTTCCACTTAATGCGGCACCTCCCATGACGTCGGACAACAATCCTGTCTTGACTTCCCAACCTTCAGGAGTCAATGATGAAGTGTTGAATTGTTCGTCGATACCGACAAACTGTTCTGCCCTTCTGAACCACACATCGTATACATTCACATCCGCGGAACCAGTCCAGCTGATGTCAGCTGTGTTTTGGGTGAGGTTACTGGCGGTTACATTGGTGGGCACGGGGCAAGCCTCTGTGGTGAAGGTAACCACGGTGCCATAGTCGCTGTAAGAATCATCACCACAGTTGGCACGCACTCTCGCGTAATACTGCGTTTCAGGTTCCAATCCTTCAATGACGAAGTTCCAGTTTTGATTGGCATCAACAGACACCACTGGGTCAAAGAATTGGGGCGATTGCGAATACTCCACAACCCAAGCATTTTGTTGAGAATCAATAAGTGTCCAACTCAATGTGGCAGTGGTTGACGTCAACCCGATACAGTCCAGCGTACCCGGTGGGAAGCATGAAGGTCCATTGCTCACCACCACATTGTCAATGCCTAAATAGCAGTTGTCATTTGTTCCACCTACGTACTTGAAAGCCATGATGCTGCCCTGTGGTGCATTGGGGAAATAGGCCGTCTTTTCGGTCATCGTGGTCGTTTGAGTGCAGGCTAGCGTTTGGACAAAGGTGCTGGCATCGCTCGGGTTGGTCATGTAACCGACATAAAGTGTACCATTAAGATTGCCCAGTCCTTCATTACGGTAGGTGAATGTGAGTTGGTATCCAGAAATGTTTTGCACGAACTCGGGAAGGATGGCATAGAGCGGCGTCGTACTGCTCGACTTGAAGAGGAGGCAATTACCTGAAACAGCGCATGCGGATGATGAGGAAAGGAATGCCTGCGGATAAGTGCTAGTGGATTCGCTGCGGTTGAGGAACTGCCAACAGTATGGAAGAGAGACATTGGGATAGCCCTCTGGTGCATCAGTGCCATTGGAAACGGAGGTAAAGGTGTTGTCGTCGAAATCCTCGGTATAGTTGTTGTTGAGGCTGATGGTACCGCATAGGGTGCGGAACTCAACATAGGTGTAATCGCTGTAGCCGTCATTGCCGCAGTCCTTGCGGAGATAGAAGCGGACGACCTCGTTGGGTGAGAAAGCGTTCGGCCATCCCACCGTATTGTTTTGGGTAGAGGTCCAAGACTGGTCTACTGCTGGTTCGAAACCTTCCCACGGATCAGAGATGGTGAAGTATTCGAATGTGGCACCGGCTTCGGCATCCCAGGTGAAGCTGGCACCCGTGGAAGTGATGCTGCCTTCTACGACATGAAGTCCCGTAGGTGCAGGGCAGGCTTCAGGGGTGGTGAAGGTGATATAGATAGGCTCGCTTTGGTCGGTCTCGCTACAATATTTACGGACCCAAATGCCATAGAAGTGTTCGGGTTCCAAACCATTCCAATAGGCATAGTTATTGTAGTCTGGTTGAGTATTCCAGTTGTCGGGTGGTGTGTTGGGATCAAAACTCCCTGTGTTGAAATCCTCTTGGAACATTGCGCCTTCTTCGGAATCCCATTCGATTCTGACGCTATGAGCGGTAAGTTCTGCAACATGTAGGCCTGTGGGTTCCGAACATGTCGGAATCACGATGTCGTCGATATAGACGCCATTGATATCCCTGCTCGAATTGGCAGCGTCAATCATGAATGCGATGTATTTGTCCGTAGTGTTGGCGGGGATGTTGTAGACATACCTCAGGTAGGAAGTGGTCAATGGTTGTTCGGCAATCGTCGTGAAAGTGGAGGCATCAGCCGGGTCGCTCATTGTGCCAATCTTAAAGCTGCTAGGGACGCCAGTGTTATTGCTATCGCCTTTAGCCCATAATGTGACTTGCACACCGCCGAGGTCATCCATCAATGGCAGGATGGCATACTGGGGTTGCGGGTCATGGTTATTAATAGTTGAATAAGATGAATAGATAGTCAAGCAATTGGAACCGGAATGTGCGTTATTATTATAGTTATATATGCTAGGATATACTAAATATAGTTCATACGTCGTCGTATTGATGGCATTCCAGCAGTCAGGCAAGGTGCGGGTCGAAGGATTATATGCAGAAGGAACCGTATATCCATCAAAGTTTTCTGAATAGCCCAAAGCAGTGGTAGTAGTGCATTTTGTGTGGAATGTAATGGAAACCGGTTCGCTATAGACATTTTCACTGCACTTTTTCTTCAGATAGAACGTCCAATCCACGTTGGGTTCAACATTGTGGTCATAATAATCGATATAGTTGTTGGAGGTGTGGTTTGTGTTCCACGTTGGAGAGTTACCAACAGGGGCGTCGGTGTAATAGAAATCGTAGCCACTTTCGGCATCCCAAGAGAAACGGTACCCCGTCTCGGTGAAGCTCACAGTGAGGCCCGTAGGTGCGGAGCATGGGATAGTCTCCGTAGTGAATTGCGTCGTTGCATACGCGCTTTCCTCCAGTGGGTCAAAGCTGCAAATGGCTTTCACGCGAACATCGTATGTGGTGTTGGGTTCGAGTTCGGCAGCATTATAGAAGAGGTACGGAGTTTGGATGGGTGTCCATTGTTCATCAGCGGATTTCTTAAACTCGAAATTGAAGTATGGTGCTGTGCTTTCCCAAGTGATATCAGCAGTGCTGCTGGTGATGTTGCTCACCGTGAGGTTGGTGGGGGTGGCACAGCCTGTGGTAGTAAAGCTAATAGGATCACTCCAAGGCCCATAAACCCACGGACTTGTCGTATTCAATCGCACTCTAGAACGAACCTTTGCATAATAAGTGGTATAGCCCTGCAGACCCGTTAAGTTACCCGTAGTGCTGGTTTGATAATTGCTGAAATCACTTTGGGTTGAATACCATACCTGAGCACTACCCCCATTGCCATTAAGTGTCCATGTCAATGTGGCTGTCGTTCCTGTGACATTTGTAGCCGTAAGATTGGTAGGTGCTTGCAAATCATTTTCAACAATCAAATCATCAATGTACCAATATGTTTGCGCGGACGCGCCAGAACGGCCAAAATACACTAAAACGATTGTGGCATTTGAAGGAACCGTAGGCAGATTGAACGACACAGATTGTTCCGAATAGGTTGTGGAGGCACTGCAAGTCAATAAAGTCTCCGTATGGTTTTGGTTTTGAAGGTCACGATATGTGTACCTAACCTCCAAAGTGTTGTTACCCATATTTGCTCGAGAGCTTTTCACCTTAAACCTTAATTTGACGCAATTGGTAGGCATAGCACAAGTTGGAAGCACGACACTTACACTTGCATTTTGCGTTAGTTGCTGTGCATTGCCCATAATAAAATAGTTTGGGGCGGAGTAAGCATGCACACTGCCTGAAACGTTATTCATAACTGACGCACCAGCCCCTGTACCCGTGGTAGTTGAAGTCCAACCAGTCGGAAGAACAGGGGAAGTTCCTGATACAGTATAACTGTCAAAGTTTTCAGAATAGATAACCGTTTGTGCGTGTACTGCCATCGGCACCATCAGTGCCAAAAGCAGCGTAAAGAGTAAAAAATGCTTTTTCATATTACTATTATTTATTTTGTTGATACTCAATAATTTACATTGTGAAGAAAAATACCTGCTTCACCGATGTAAAAATATACAATAAAATACAAGGAAAATGAGGAGAAAACTCCTTCATTTCTCAAGAGTTATCAACAGTTTAGTTTAGAGTTTAGAGTTTAGAGTTTAGAGTCGGGAGTGTTCTCAGTTGACGAGGCCGACGCGGAAGGCGAAAAGGATGAGCTCGTTGGTCGACTTCACCCCTACCTTGCTGAAGATGCTGCTCTTCATGTTCTCGATGCTGTGGGGCGTGACACACATCTCATCCGCCAACTGTTTGGTATTCAGTCCAGTGGCACACAAACTAATGAGTTCCATCTCGCGGCGCGTGAGGGTCTTCATGGTCTCGTAGTCGGCCTTGAGGTCGCTCTCAATGCGCATGTGGGCCTCGCCAGTGTAGTCGTTACCCGCCATCACCGAACGCAACACCAAGGCAATCTCCTCCGAGTTGATGCTCTTGCTCATGAAGCCGTTCACCCCCGCCTCCAGCAGCTGCTTGACGGTGGCACCACCCGCCTCACCCGAGAAGATGACGATCTTGGCATCGGGACTGAGACGCTTGGCCGCGCTGATGACATCCATGCCCGTGCCGTCGGGGAGCATATAGTCCAAGAGGATGAGGTCGGTCTGGTTGCCATTCTGCTCAAGGAAGCTTATGGCCTTCGCCACCGTATCAGCTTCGGCCACAATCTGATAGTCGAGATTGGAGTTTTCCAAAGTGGAGTGAATGCCCATGCGACATATCGGTTGGTCTTCGACCATCAAGATTCTTATTCTATTTTGTATTTCTTCGTTCATTGTTTTTTTCTTCTTCTTTCTTGTTTTATTAACCCTGACCCTGACTGCTGACCCTGACTTGTTTCTACCAGGGGAAGGCTTCTGCCACATTCGAAGGAATGGAAACTGCCGCTCTTTGCATTTGATCGCTTAAAGCGTAAGTTTCCTTTTTAGGGAACTGCTCCGTCATCTTATAAACTTCGACGCAAAAATCAACGCCGTCCGTCCAAACATCATAGTTTTTGAAATTTCTCATGTTGTCTTTTGTTAATTGTTACACTTTTTATTTACGTGGGATTGGTCAGGGTCAGGGTCAGCAGTCAGGGTCAACAGACTAATGAGCACTGACACTGAACATGACCACCGTTCCCTCGTCCTTCCTACTCTCAATCGTAATCTCACCGCCAATCTTATCCACAAGCTGCTTGCTGACGAAGAGGCCGATGCCGGTGCCCGTCTCTCCGCCCGTGCCGCTGGCCGATGAGGTCATGAAATTGAAGATCTTCTCCAGTTTCTTCTCTCCAATGCCCATGCCGTTGTCGCTCACCTCAATCCAGATGCGACCGCCCTTCTCCTCCGCCTTCACGCGGACTTCGCCGTCGGGATAGGAGAACTTCACCGCGTTGCTCAACAGGTTCTGCATCACGAGGCGCACCACGTTGGCGTCGTCATGAGCCATCAGCACTTTCGGCATTTCATTGCTGACTTTCAACGACTTGGCATCAATAACCATCGCCTGCTCCTTGATACATCCGTCGACCAGTTCGGAGAGGTTAAAGTCGACAGGCTCAACTTTGCTGTTCTCCAACTCGCCCTTCACCCAGTGGATGATGTTCTCCATGCGGTCGTTCAAGGCCTCCGAAGAGGTGCGCAACATGACGAGTTTGGCCTTGCGGTCGGTCTCGACCATGCCGTCGTAGTTATCGGTCAGGTCGCGCATCACCTGGCACATCGCCCCAACGGGTGTCCTCACGTCGTGCGACACGATGGAGAGCAGACGGTCCTTGGTGGCGTTGAGATGGGCCAGTTCCTCGGCACGTCTCTTGCGGGCTAGCGCCAAACGGTACCAGATAAATGCGATGAGGAGCAGCAAGACCGCGACGACGGCCAAAACGATAACATACATCCTGTTGCGCTTCGATTTTTCCTGCTCCATGGCTAGGGCGTGTTCTTTCTCCTGGGTGGCATAACGCACCTGATAGTCGCGGATGAGTTCCTGCTGCTTCTCGTTGAAGACGGAGTCTTTCATCATCACGCTCCTTTCAAAATACTCCAGCGCCAGCTTGGGATTGCGCTCCCGCTCCGCCAAATAGGCGCCTTCAAGTGCCTCCTGGAGCAGCTCGTCAAAGTGGTTTTCGTCCGCCATGGCTATCGCCTTGGTGAAGTCGCCTTTTTGCAGGTAAATACCGGTCTCCAAAAAGGTCTCGCCGTTTTCTACCGCGATGCCCAAGGCCTCGTCCATCAGCTCGGCACTTTCGTCATTGCGATTGACGATATGATACGCCTTCGACAAGGCCATCAACCGGTTGATGATCTTATGTGGCGTGTCCTGGTATTTCCTTGACAGTTCCAGCGACTGCTCGGCGAAACCCACCGCCTCGGGATTGTCTTGGGCGATGCGTACCTCGGCCAGGTTCTGGTAATAAGTAGCCAAGTCGAGGTTGGAGGCGGTGTCGGCTGGGTCGACGGTGCCGAGCATGTCGATGCACTTGCGGTACATCTCCTCGGCTGTGTCGTATTCGCCCATGGAGAGGTGGATCTCCGCGATGTTGTTGATGACATAGCGTTTGTTGACTTCGGCCATCTCGCCGCCAATCTGGTCCATGAGGTCGTTGCACTGGTTGTAGCAGTCGATCGCTTTGTCCAATTGGCCGAGACGTTGGTAGGCATTGGCCAAGGTCATCGTGCAGCCGGCCTGGTTGAAAAGGTCACCGATCTTTTGATAGTGCGCGATGCCGACTTCGGAATACTGCACCACATGTTGGAAGTCGTTGTTGTTGAAGAAATAGAGGATCATCGTGCGCAGCACCTTCAGCTTGATCTCATCCTTGTCGGTGTCGGCATCGAAATTGGGTTCGCGACCTATGGTCTCATCGATGGCCAATGCCGCACGATAGGCCGCCTCTCCCCTATTGTTTTCAAAGACCTGAAAAAGGCTGTCGAGATCTTGCGCCGAAGCAAACAGGCAAGCCCACAGCACACCTATTAATAAAAAAACTTTCTTCATCATTAGAGGTTTTCTTTTATCGTGTTCATCATGCCATCAACGTCGAGGTCTTCCGACTTCACGGTGATTCTGGCCTTTTCATAGAACGGCATACGCGAGGCATAGTGCTTGTTGACGAACTCAGTCAACTCTTCCTCGCTCTTGCCTTCGACCAAAGGACGTTTATGGCGCGAATGGATGACGCGGTCGACGGCAGCCTTGGGACTGATGTGCATGAAGACCGTCAGTCCATGTTGGTTCATCCATTCCATGTTGTCGAAATAACAGGCCGTGCCGCCACCCGTTGAAACCACCACGTTTTCCAGGTTCTCGGTAGCCTTCAGCACTTCGGATTCAAGCTTACGGTACAGCGCTTCATCGTATTTGTTGAAGAAATCGTTGACCGAGATCTTGTATTTCTCCTCGAACAGGGCATCTGTGTCGACCACCTCCCAACCCAAGCGCTGGGCGAGACGCCGTGCGGCAGTGGTCTTGCCCGCACCCATATATCCGACGATGTAAATACGATTCAAATTGATAATTGAGAATTAACTACGTTGAATCTTCGATTTGAGAATTGACAATTTAGTATTTGTCGTTGCCAACAATCATGTGGTATTGACAGATCTGCAATTTCCCGTCGCCATCGCGGAGGTGCATGCCGTTGCCCAAGCAATAGCGCCACATTTTGCAGTCGGCGCATTGGCCGGTCTTCATCCATGAGTGGTCGCGATAGACCTGGAACTTGTTTTGCCACACGTCCCAGAAGCTGTCCTTATAGATGTTGCCCTGGTGATAGTCACTACGGATGCTGAGGCAGCCCGAGATGGAGCCGTCGGCCAGCACCGAGGCCACGTTGATGCCTGCGCTGCACGAGAAATAGTGGTTGCGCACCTCACCCTCATACTTGCCGAGGAAGCCGTCGCAGCCATAGTCGGCGCGGATCTTGCCTTCCAACCTAGTCTGACGGATGAATTCCATCATCATCACAAACTGCTCGTTGCTGAGCTTGAAGTCGGGCTCGTTGGCGGCGCGACCGAAGGGGAACACCGTGAACAGGCGCCAGCGGCGGATGCCCAAGGAGATAAGGAAGTCGCGGAACTGTGGCAGGTACTTGATAGTACGTTGGTTGACACAAGTGATGACGTCCCAAGTAAGGCTGGGATGCTGTTTCATGGCCTCAACGGCACGCAGCACGTTCTTGTAACTGTTGGGGTTACCGCGCATCCAGTTGTGGTCTTCCTCGAATCCGTCAAAGCTCACCGCCAACGATTTCAGTCCCGCATCCATAAACTCGTTGAGTTTCTCGGCCGAGAGCAGCATGCCGTTGCACACCATGCCCCAAACGAAGCCACGTTTCGTGATCTCGGCACCGCATTGGGCCAAGTCGGGGCGCACAGTGGGTTCGCCACCCGTAGTGATCACCATCAACTTACCAGGGTCTTGATGTTCGCGAATCTCGTCCAACACCTTGGCAAAATCGGCAAATGGCATGTCGTCTTTCTCGGAGAGCATACGGCAATCGGAGCCGCAGTGGCGGCAATTGAGGTTGCACCGCAAGGTGCATTCCCAAAACAATTGGTGAAGCTCGTGCTCGTCGGTGCGTTTTTGCAGCACTGCGCGGTTGAGTTCGAGCATCAACTTTTTATATAAGCCTAAGCGTTCGCTCATTTTAATCTACTTTTTTAGCCGTATCTCATATGGACTACCATACAAAACTTCAGCATCCGGTAAACGAGAAATATCAAATTCATCAAGCTCAGTTTTCGCCTCTTTCAATTGTCTCTCCCAAATGGAAATATCACTTTCCACATTTGCTTGTTCTTCATCGTAATCTGGATACATCCCTGGAGGGGGGCCGTAGACACAAGGCGGATTATAGGTCTCAATAAGGAAAGTCAACGAATCAATACGCTTCATGATTTGACGACGACGAATGTTACGGTCGAGGTCGATACTGTCGCCCAAACGGTAATTGATGGAGTCGAGTTTATTCTCTAAGGCATACTTCTTATCAAAGTACTCCATGTATTTGGAATAGAACGCCTCATGTATTGGGAGTTCTGTAACTTTTTGGCATTCGGCAAGTTGCATTTCGACTTGCTCTCGCTCTTTACGAAGTTGCTTCCGTTCCTTGCGGGTCAAGCCGTTCTGCGTCAAGCAGGCGGACAGGAAGGCAAGTCCCGTCAAGGCGCTGATCCATACTATGCGAACTACTTTTTTCATTGTCGCAATTCTTTATTTACGCTTAGGCGTCGGCGGCCCATACAGCACATCTGCAGCACGTCCCTCCACTTTCCTAACAGGCAGAGCTTTGATGGCCTCTTCTGTTTCTTCCAAAGCCTTGATTTCCTGTTGAAGCGAATCGGCTTCTTGGCGCATACGCTGCGTTTCCCTCCTATATTCTTGAATCACTTCAGGTGAGCCGTATACGCGCGCGCCTTCGCGTTCCTCAATGGTGTTTCTTAGCGACTCAAGCCTGCTTTCCAATTCACGACGACGTTGTGTAGGGTTTTGTTCCATTTCCGGATGGTCCAACAACTCCAATTCTTTTTTGGTGTTATCAATATCCGCCACCATTGCTCTCCGTCTGCCAGCAAGTTCAGCATAATACGAACCCATATCATCCGGCGGCCCATATATCAATGCATTATCGAAATTGTATAGACTATAGTATAAGGTATCAAGATGACCCTGCAATTCACGTCGGTGCACATTCTTAGCCAAATCGACGTCCTCGCCCAAACGGAAATTGATGGAATCAAGCTTGTTCATGAGCTCGTAGCGTTCCGCTCGTTCTTCAACAAAGCCCCAACAGCCAGTGTCTTCTTTAAAAGTGAGCTCCTTTGCCAGAGTTTGTTCAATGGCGTCACGCTCTTTCTTCAGCTTTTTCTTTTCTGCCCTGGATAAGCCACGCGAGCTACAGCAGGCGCCAAAAAAAGCGAGTCCGGAAAGGGCGCAAATCCATATTGAGCGAACCACCTTTTTCACTTCAACAAGTTTAGTTATTCCTCATCCAGCTTTTTCAGCTCTTTCTCCAGCGAATCCCTCTCCGCCACCAAACGGTTGTTCTGTTCTTCCCTTTCAAGCATCATCTGTGGGGAGCCATAGATAGCTTCCGCGCTGCGTTTTGAAAGGATTTCCTGGATTTGGTCAATCCTGCCACGGAGCTCTTGACGTTTTTTGTCTTTGGGCGAAGAGCCACAGGCAAACAAGAAGGCCAATCCCACGAAGAGGCCTATACGTATGGTATTAAGCGTTTTCTTCATATCGCAATAGTTTATTATTCCATTTCCAAAGCTTTCAGTTCTTGCTCAAGGGAATCGGCCTCGGCTTGCAAGCGCCTATTCTCCCTCGCATACGCTTCCATCATCTCGGGCGGGCCATAAATCTCGGAATTCCGTCGTTCCTCGAGAACACCATGGATTTCGTCGATACGTTGGCGCAGCATTTCAAGCTTGTTCTGTTTGGTCTGCATAACCGAATCCTGACTTGGATCCATGGGTGGCGGACCATAATAGCATGGCGGCGGCGAGAAGATGTTACACGCCGCCAAGGCTGCCGTGCCCGACAATAAGCCTATCCAAAGCTTACGGAACCATTTCCCCATAGCGCATTAGGTTTTATGTTATTTCTTATTCATTCCTTCGAGTTGATCCTCAAGGGTTTTCAGCTCGTCACGCATCTCTTGCGTCTTCTTGCCGTATTCTTTCATGACCTCGGGAGAGCCATAGATACAGGCACCTTCGCGACGTTCCAAGGCCATCCTCAGCTCGTCGATGCGTTGCTGAAGGGCAGTACGATCCTTATTCATATTCGCTTGTTGTTTGCTTTCTTCCAAAATCCGTTTGCTTTCTTCCAAATCGACTTTTTTACCTAAACGATAGTTGATGGAGTCAATCTGATATTGAAGACGGTTGTATTCCACCATAAATTCCGGACTAGGCTCGGAGTCGGGACACGACATCCAATACATGTCAAGAGCCTGCTGGATGGAGTCGCGGTCTCTTTTTAATTGTTTCTTCTCGGCCTTAGTGAGACCCTTGGTGGAGCAACATGCTACCAAGAAAGCCAACCCTGTAAGGGCGCCTATCCAAACTATTCGGACTACTTTTTTCATTTCTTTGATGTTATATAACGCTGCAAAGATAATAGAAAAATCCAAATTTGTTGTAAGAAATTGAAAAAAATAGGCCGTCCGTTTAAAAAAATATCTACTTTTGCACCAACGAACCTAAAAATACAACATCATGAAAAAAAGCTTCAACGCATTTGGCAAAGGCTTGGCCTTTGCGATTTTCGGCCTCGGCCTCACCTTCTGCATGACCAGTTGCCCCAACGGCGTCAACCTCAACAACTTGCCCATCGACACGGGCGGTCTTGAGAAGCTCGTGCAGCCCAAAGACCAGTGGCATTCGCTCGTCAGCGAGACCAAAGCCAGCCCACAAGTGTCGGGCAACACCTTGACCTATGGCTCGCACACCTACACGGTGAATGGCGACATCAACTTCAACAGCAACGAACACCGCACGCCCACGGCCACGGTGACCTTCACCAACATCCCTTCGGGCTATGCCGAGTTTGAAGCCGTCTATAACGGTCTCCTGGGTAAGTCGATCCAAGGCACGGCTGCCATGATCCCCATGGCCATTGAGCTCTATGCCCGCGATGCCTCCACCGGCAAGAAATGCTTCGACTTGCTGTGCAACAGCTCTTCCACCGTCGACGGCATCATCCGCATCTTGAAGACCAAGCTCGTCCCCTCGGAGTTCAGCCCCGAGAACGACCAGTACATCCAGCGTTACATGGCCGCCGCCTTGCTGAAAGGCGCCGTGTGCACCAACGCCTACGCTCCTGAAGAGCCCTATACCGTCGAGATGTGCTCCTCGCCCAACGGCGTTCAAGACTCGCCGCTGATGGGTGGAACGACCTACTACACCTACATCCTTGCCAAAGGTTGGGACTCGGAGCAGCGTGCAGTTGACATTTTCTTGCCTTATGACGGCACCACCTACAAAGTCTGCAACTGCCCCTCCACCTACACGCAGTGCAAGACCATCCGTGGCACTTGGGGTGGCCTGAAATAAAGTCACGCAAGCCTCACGGTTGAAAACCAATGAATTGGAGACGCTTTCGGGCGTCTCTTTTTTTTGTCCCCATCGCCAAGTTTTCAACAGTTTTGTTGATAATCCTGTTCATAACCCTGTTGATAAATTGTTGAAAACTTATGGTCCCCCAAGGCCAAGGATTCATCTACATTTTGCTAATTTTGGAAGCTTATTCCACTAGGATTGGTATTGAATTAAATCATTAAGTATCAAATAATTAAACATTTTCCAAATGAAACGTAAACTTACTTTTTTGTTGACAGTAGTTATGCTATTGACCATGAAATCTTTTACAGCTACTGGTCAAAACAACTACGAAAAGGTCACTTCCACTCCTAACGACTGGGCGGGAGAATACCTTTTGGTCTACGAAGCCGACGCCACTACGGCCTATTGCTGGACTGGCGTTGATGCTGCCAATTGCTACGAAGAAATGACCATTAATGGCAACAGCATTTCTGCTTCAAATGTGGTAACCATCAGCATTGCCGAAATGGAAGGCGGTTATTCCATTTTAGTCAATGGAGGAACCAACAATGGTAAATATATCTATGGTCAATCCGGTTCCAACACCATCAAATTTGGCACCAGTCCAGAATTGAACACACTCGAATGTGAAAGTGACGGCGTAAAAATCACTTCCTACACATCCGTAATGAGATTCAATAATGCAAGTAACAATTTGAGATTCAGATACTTCAAGTCAACTTCCTATACTAACCAACAAGCTGTACAATTATACAAGAAAAACGATGGCGGACAACAACAAGAGACCGTCGCCACCCCAACCTTCAGCCCTGCCGAAGGTTCCTATTTCGAGCCTCAACAAGTGACTATCAGCTGTGCCACCGAAGGCGCCACCATTTGCTACACCACCGATGGCACCGACCCGAATGAAAACAGCGCACAATTCACTCCTAATGTCCCGTTGAACATCAGCGAAACCACAACGGTCAAGGCCAAGGCATACAAGAGTGGCTACACGCCGAGCAATATTGCCTCTGCCACCTACTCCTTCCCCGAACTGATGACGATTGCCGAAGCCAAGGCTTTGAGCGTTAACGAATACGCTTTGGTGCAAGGTTTAGTTACTATCATCGATGGTCGTAACGTGTATGTACAAGACAACACAGGAGGCATCTGCCTCTATTTGAACAGCGGCACCGTTCCTTCCACTTTGGCTTTGGGCGACATGGTCCAAGGCTATGGCAAACGCGCCAATTTTAACGGACTCTTTGAGCTATCGAACATCAACGGCAGCAATGCTAGCGAGTTCAGCATCCTCTCTTCGGGCAACACACTGCCTATGGCTGTGAAAACCATCGCCCAAGTTCTAGAAGGCGGTGCAGATGCCCTGCAATGCACCCGCGTGAAAATTGAAGGTGCCACCATTGGTGCCATCAACACGAGTGGCAACACGCCTTTGACACAAGGCGAAAACAGCACCAACATCTATAAGGTGCCAGCGCTGACCGACATCAACGAAGGCGATGTCGTTGACGTCATTGGCGTGGTGGGCTACTATAACGCACCCCAGATCCGCGTTGCCTTGGCCTCCGACGTCACCCTCAACTACGTCCCCAACCCGCAATTGACCCTCACCCCCACCGAACTCCACGGATTCCAATACACCTTTGGTGAAGGCCCTTCGCAGAGCCTGAGTTTCGCAGTGACGGGCAGCGACTTGACTGCCAATGTCAGCGTTGCAGCCCCGCAATACTTCGAAGTGGCCACTACCGCCGAAGGTCCTTTTGCCGATAACCTCAGTCTCACACCCGCCGAAGGTCTGGTTGACGCCAACGTCTATGTCAGGATGAAGTCCGGTCTCGCAACCGGTTCTTATGCTGGCAATGTCACCGTCACTACTGGTACACTGAACGCCACAGTCGCCTTGAGCGGCACCGTACTCGAAGACCAGAGCCCCGTCTTGAATGCCAGCCCCACCGCTCTGAGCGGCTTCACCTACGACTTTAACGAAGGCGGCCCGTCTGAAACTGCCAATTTCGTCTTCGGAGGCGATTTCCTCATCGGCCCCGCCTACGTCTATCCTTCGGAGAGCTTTGAAGTCACCACTCAAGGCGACAGCCCCTTCCATGCCGAGAATCCTGCCACCGTCTATCATCAAGGCAATTTCTACGGCATCAAGATCTATGTCCGCATGAAGGCTGGCCTTGAAGTCGGCACGTATGAAGAACAACTGATGGCCGTCACCGAAGGTGCCGACACGCTTTACATCAACGTTTCGGGCACCGTCACGGGTGAAGTCCCCACGCCGCCCACACCGCCCACACCGGGTGAGGGCAATTACGTCCGCATCAGCGACCTGAGCGAACTCACCGATGGCAGCTACGTCATCGTCGCAGCTCGCTTCGATGAGAATGCCACCGACTACTACGCCATGAGTAATACCTCGTCGGGCAAACCTACAGGCGTGCTGTTCACCTCAGCCACCTCTGGCAGCGACGAAGTGCTGCCCGCCTCCATCGTTGACGAAGAAGGCAGTTACTACTGGATTGTGGGCGTAACCAACAACGGCTACACCTTCACCAATGCCGCTGGCGAACTCATCGGCTACAGCAGCGGCACCAACTTCGCCACAGGCGGTGACAACACCGAATGGAGCATCGCCCTCGAAACCGCCGGCGAAAGCGCCATGGTGCCTAGCTACACAGGCTTCTATATCACCAATGTGAACACCCCGGCAAGAGGCTTCGCTTTGAACAACCAGCACAACTACGGCGCATACGCTGTCTCCAACAACAACAGCGCCAATTACAACTTCTACCTCGACCTCTTCGTGAAGACCGAAGGCGGCACCCCGCCCACGCCTACCGTGGCCACGCCTACCTTCACTCCCGAAGGCGGCACCTATTTTGAAGAACAAAGCGTGAGCATCGCATGCGCTACCGACGGTGCCACCATACACTATAGCACAGTTTCGGAAAATGGTCCTTGGACAACCTACAACGGAACCATCACCGTTGACGAAAGCATGACCATTTGGGCATACGCCACCAAGGAAGGCTACAACGACAGCCCCGTCGCCAGCGCCACCTACACCATCCAAACGGGTGTGGTTACCATCTTCAACCAAGACTGGGAAGGTGAGATGAACGGCTGGACCTTCGTCAGCGTGGATGGCGAGATGGAATGGACCGTGGCCACCCACCAAGGCAACCACTACGCATACGCCAACGGCTTCAGCAGCGGAGCCGCACATGCCAATGAAGACTGGTGCATCTCCCCTGCCTTCAACCTCAACGCTTACAGCAACCCCGTGCTGACCTTCAGTACGGCAAAGAACTATTCTGGTCCCGACCTCGAGGTGTTCTTCTCAAACAACTACAACGGCACCAACCCATCTACTGCCACATGGCAACCGCTCACCTGTGCTCTCTCAACAGGCAGCTGGACCTGGGTTGAATCGGGCGAAATCGATTTGAGCAGCTTCAGCGGCACCGAGTGCTACATCGGATTCAAGTACACCAGCACAGATGAAGAGGCCGCTGGTTGGGAAGTCGACGACATCCTGCTCGTCGGCCAGACCTCAGAGGCCGTCGTCACCGTCACCCCGCTTGCCTTGACAGGCTTCACCTATATGGAAGGCAACGGTCCGTCGGATGAGCAGAACTTCACCGTTAGCGGCCTCAACCTAAGCGGCAACGTCGTCATCGCTGAAGCCACCGATTATGAGATCTCATTGCTCTCGGGCGACGACTTCACTGCACAGAGCTCCATCACGCTGAGCCACAGCAATGGCTCCATCGAAGAGACCTCCGTCTACGTCCGCCTGAAAGCCGGTCTTGCCGTGGGTGAATACAACGACGAAGACATCACCATCACCAGCGCCGACGTCGACGACATCGAAGTGACCTGCAGCGGCAATGTCACCGCTGAGCCAGTGCCTGGCGACGACTACGTCCGCATCAGCGATGTCAGCGCCCTTGTGGCGGGTAACCGCGTCATCCTCGCCTCCCGTTACAACGAGACGGCCGACGCTTACCTCGCCGTCGCCAACGCCCCGACGAGCGGCAAGCTCACCACCACCGAGTTCACCAGCGAGATGAACGGCACCGACGAAATCATCCCCGCCAGCATCCTTGGCAATGAAGACAACTACTACTGGACGGTTGACGTCACCGCCGACGGCTACACCTTCACCAATGCCAACGGCGACATGATCGGTTACGGCAACAGTGGTACCAACCTCGTATTGAACGGTGAGAAGACTGTCTGGACCATCTCAGCCGGTGTTTCCGCACCCGAGAGTATGGTGCCTGAGTATTACGGCTTCAACATCATCAACGCCACCACCGACACCCGTGCCATGGCTTTGCGTGTGACTGATACTGAGAGCATCGTGAAAGCCTACGCCACAAGCAACATGACCAACGGCGAGTACAACTTCTTCCTCGACATCTTCATGCAAGGCGAAGGCGGCGTCCCGCCCACTCCGACTGTGGCAGCACCTGTTTTCACACCTAGTGCAGGTACCTATTATGAGACCCAAGACGTGACCATCACTTGCGCCACCCCTGACGCCACCATCTATTACAGCCTTGACTCCGAGAACGGTCCTTGGGAAGAATATGAAGAAGCCATCACCGTCGACGAGAGCATGACCCTCTGGGCTTACGCCGAGAAGGAAGGCTGCAACGACAGCCCCGTCGTCAGCGCCGAATATGTGATCCAAAATGACCTCGTCATCATCTTCAATCAAGACTGGGAAGAAGATTGGCACGGCTGGACACAAGTCAACGTGGAAGGCGAAGATGCCGAATGGACCATTGCCGAACACAGCGGCAATCACTACGCCTACATGAACGGTTATAACCACGGCGCCAACGAAGACTGGCTCATCTCGCCCGCTTTCGACCTCGACAGCTACAGCGAAGTAGTGCTGACCTTCGTCACCGCCATGAACTACACTGGCCCCGCCATCGAGGTGCTCTTCTCCAACGACTACGACGGCACCGACCCCAACGCAGCCAACTGGGAGCCCCTGACTTGTGAACTCTCATCTGGTAGCTGGGCCTGGACCGAGTCGGGCGAAATCAGCCTCGACGATTTCAACGGCAACAACTGCTACATTGCCTTTAAGTACATTTGCGACGAAAATGAAGCCGCCGCGTGGGAGGTTGACGACATCCTGCTCGTCTCGGGTAGTGCCGGCGCCAACCCGACCTTGACGGCCACACCTAATACAATTAATGGCCTCGACTATATTGAAGGCGAAGGCCCGTCGAATTCACAGAGCTACACTCTGACGGGTTCCAACCTGGTAGGAGAAGGCAACGTGACCTTGACGGCCAGCGAAAACTTCGAAATCTCATTGGATGACGAAGACTTCTTCACGACGCTGTATGTCCAATACGCCGACGGCGAACTCATCGACCAACCCGTGACTATCTATGTCCGTTTGGTTGAGGGCCTTGATGTCGACACCTACGAAGGCACGATCAACCACGAAGGCGGTGAAGCCACAACGGAAGTCATTCTGAACGGTACGGTCCACAGCGAGGACGAGCCCATGATGCTGGCAATGATGCCTTATTATATCCAAGGCAACAACGGATCGAACAACAACCGCGTGCCTGTTGCCGTGGCCACCTATTTCTTCAACCTTGAGCCCGAGACCACCTACCGCTACACCAACCAGTTTGTTGACGTTAACGACGGTCCCGAAACCGCAGGTGCCGGCAATGTCATCTATGCCAACGCGGAAGGCTTCTACCGCACCACCAGCCCGAGTCTGGCTACCGAAGGTGGTTACGGCGAGTTCACCACCGATGAGGAAGGCTTTGGCTTCGTCTGGTTTATTAATGAACCCACCGCCAACGCCCGCTTTACGCCAGGCAACCATGTCTATCTCCGCGCCCGCCTCAACGACGGTCATGACGGCACTACGGTTGAACATATTTTCACCTCTGACGAATATGCTACCGTATTGAACTTCGGCACCGAATACGATGAATTTAGCTGCAGCGCTTTCTATGCCAAGAGCAATGAAAGCCCGAAGAGCTTTGCCTTGTTGCTCGCCGATGAAGAAGGCGGACGTCCAATCTACTCCACCAGCATTGAAACGGTGGGCGTTGACTACGTCGGCATCAATCAGTATGCCGACTTCTACAAGGATCTGGTGGCTGGCAAGGATGGTTGGTTTGGAGGCATCCTGCCCAACGACAACAAGGATGGTGTCAACGCCATTTGGATCGTAGACATAGACAGCTATGTGGTCAACGAGTTTATTGTCGAAAACGGACAGTGGAACCCCAATGCCAACACCATCAATCCTACCAACGGTCTCGACGAGCCCATCTTCATCGACCTCACCGACGATGGCGTGGACGAAGCTATCCTGGCCAACGTGAAGGTTTGGAGCGCCGACCATGAGTTCGTCATCGAGAATGGTGACAACACCCATTATACAATGACCGTCTACAACGTCCTCGGTCAGCCCATGATGATGAAGCAGATCAAAGCAGGCAGCACTGCGCGCATCAGCCACAGCCTCGCCACGGGCGTCTACGTCATCAGTTTGCAAAACAACCAGAACGCAGTTTCTGTAAAAGTTATAGTAAAGTAATAGTTAGGTAAGTAATTCTTCCCCTTCGGGGGAACAAAAAGTCCGGGAGCTTGCTCTCGGACTTTTTTGTTTCATTGCCTTAGTTATCAACAAGCCAATTGCACCTATTAATAAAGTTGCTCCTTATTAATCACATATAACGACTTGTCTTTAATGCTATAAATCTGTGACTCGGTGCAAAACACATCGGGGAAATCGAGTGTTGCCACTTCCCTATCCTCACCGTCAACAACGACCGTCTCCTTACCATGAGAATAAAAACGCAAATCGCCATATTTGCCATTATAGACAAACAAATCATTGAAACTGATAAAATCCGTGCTCTTCAAACCGCCATCAAGGTGGAGCACCCCATTATCGCAAACCACATAAATGCCAACCGTATCCATTTCAACCAAGTGGACAAACTGGTTGTCCTTCTTGACACAAACATCGGAGCCAACGAAGGCATTCATACTGCCCGAAGACTGAATCACCACTGGCGCCACTTCCTTTCTACCCATAAGTGCGCCCGTGTTTGCCTGATATTTCTCAACCGACTGGTGACCTTCCTTATCAGCAAAAAGCAAGAACAAGGCATCATCATCCCTAAACTCCACATCCTTGATAAAATCCACATATTTCTTACGTTCGTGCATATACACATTCTTTCCCGTTTTCTTGTCATACGCTGCCAAAAAGGGTTTACCCCATTTGCCCAAATACGTATAATAGAAAGAGTATGAGTGAGGTGCAAAACCCATATTGACCATAAGCAAATATTCTTTCGTGGCAAACAGCCTTGAAAGACTGGTCTTTTGTTCAGGCAACCTCGCATGCCACAGTTCCTTGCCGTTACGATCGGTTTTTATAAGTCTTTTAATGCCAGCGATATAGATATCGGAACCATCGACAAAAGGATTAGAGCAAACCCTGACCGAAGAAACCAAACTATATAGGCCATAGTTTTCGTTCGATATCTCTTGCATATTCGTTTCCAAGCGCCAACCCTCGCCATTGTTGATATCCACTGAATACAGGCCATTGCCAACGAAGAGCAATGTTGAATCGTTCAGTTTCGTTGACATCTCAAACTCCTGAGCCGATTTGACATCACGCTCCCAAATCTTCGACTTAGATTTCAAATCGATTCTGCACAGATTTCGCCTACTGCCCAAACCCTTCGTGCCAGTCATACAAATCATCCAACCTTCTTCTGTATTGAAATACACAGGCCACATGCCAGTCCCTATTTTAAACTGTTCTTCGCCCGTCTCCGCTTCAACCAAAAAGAAGTCGTTTTCTTTGACTTTGAAGACCATAGGGCCTCTCTTGATGTAAAGCTCTTCATTCCTATAGTATTTCTTCCTCCATTTCAACTCATTATGCTCAAGGTCGAAAAACACCGCATGACAGATGCCTGAATCGACAATCTTTTCATCTTTTTCAACTTCATCTTTCAAAGTGAGCAGTACCGTATTCGTAACCGAATCGAAATCGGCGCGTTGGATTGTGACGTCAAAAGTCTCTTTAAAGGCAATGACTTCCCTTTGGTTCAACAAATTACGCCCAACAGGCTCATAATTAGACATTTCCTGGATATGCACTTGCGCACGAAGTGAGAGTATGAAGGCGAATACCGCCAGCACAGTGATTGCAAAGCGTTTCATGATTAATGCAGTTTTGTTCTTTTGATTAAGTAGCTCGTCAAGACCTGGTTGTAATCCTTATTAATATCGGCCTCAACGTAGTCGATTTGGTACTGGTAGCAATGGCGCAGCAAAGCCTCCTTGCGCTCGGTCATGATCTTCTTGTATGCCTCCTGGACCTCAACGGGATTGAGTTTCAGCACATCGCCCGACTCCAAATCGACGAAACGGTACGGGCGGTTCTCGAAGTCCAGATTCTGCTCCAAATTGCTGTCGAAGACATGGAACAAAATGACCTCGTGTTTGTTGTATTTCAAATGCTCTAATGCCTCGAACATCGGCTTGTAGTCATCAAGGCCGTCGAGCATGTCGGTGAAGATAACCACAAGGCTGCGGCGGTGCGTCATCTCCGCAATCTGGTGCAGGCACTGCGGCGTTGAAGTGGTCTTGCGGTTGTTTTTGTCGTAGGTATCAATCAGTTTCTCCAGCTCGGTATAGATCAATTTGTTGTGCACATTGGACGACTTGGCTGGCTCGTGAAACGCAATCGTCTCATCAAACAAGTCCAAACCCACGGCATCGCGTTGACGGCGCATCAGCTCCATGAGCGAAGCGGCGGCATAGATGGAGAAAAAGAGTTTGTTGGGATGCTCGAAGTCAACCTTCTGCCTCACGGGAAAGCACATGCTCGAGCTTTGGTCGATGACCAGTTGGCAGCGCAGGTTGGTCTCTTCCTCATAGCGCTTGACGAAGAGCTTCTCCGTGCGGCCATAGAGTTTCCAGTCGATATGGCGGATGGGCTCGCCCGTGTTATAAAGACGATGCTCGGCGAACTCAACAGAAAAACCGTGGAAGGGACTCTTGTGTAAACCCGTGATGAATCCCTCCACGATTTGACGTGCCAAGAACTCCAAGCTGCCGAATTGCGTCAGCCGGTTCCTATCGATTGAAAAATCCAAGGTCGTTGAATTGTTTTAGCTATCAGCAGTCAGCCTTCAGCTATCAGCTTAGTTTGCTGACTGCTGAAGGCTGATAGCTGAAAGCCGTTTTTTTAGAACAATTTCTCCAGTTTCTCCACAAACACCTTCTTGGGGGCAGCGCCGACGTTCTTGTCGACAGGTTGTCCACCCTTAAAGAAAAGGACGGTGGGGATGTTCATGATGCCGAACTTAGCGGCGGTGCCGGGACATTCCTCGACGTCGCACTTCACGGCAACCACTTTGCCTTCATATTCTTCCGAGAGTTCCTCGACGATAGGTTCCACCTTCTTGCAAGGACCACACCAAGTGGCGCCAAAGTCCACCATCACAGGGAGTTCCGATTTCAGGACGACCTCTTCAAAACGGTCGTCGGTCATTTGAATTACTGCCATAGTCTTTAGTCTGTTTAGTTTATAGATTTGTTATTACTCATTTTCGGTCTGCAAAGATACAAATATTCTTTTTTATCGCAAGTCAAATTCCACAAAAGGCATCTTTTCCAACAACGGCAGCACTTCTTGAGCGTTGATAGCGCCTTTTACGGGAGTAAGGTTGCAGGACTTCTTGCCCAACGGGTCAAAGAGATGCAGTTTATAGTGCTGTTTACCAGGGTTATCCTTCAGGACTTTGATAAACTCTTCCATACTCTCCTTGTTCATCTCCGACACATTCAACTTGATGTAGACCGTCTTAGAAGTGGATTCCAAAAGCGAGTCTAGCAAGCGTGCCTCCGTAAAACGGACTTCGAGCGTCTGCAACACGACATTCGGATCCTGTCCTGCCCTCGGGAAAGGTCGGTCCATGATACCAGAAAGCATCACGAACGAGTTGACCGTCAACAAATTCCTACAATTCAGATAGTTCTCCTTGAACAAGGCAAACTGCAAGGCACCGCTTTGGTCCTCGATGGTGAAACGGCCGTAGGGATTGCCGTTTTTCGCCGTAAACTCCTCGGCACGTGTGATTTGTCCGCCAAGACGCACTGGACGCTTGAGGTTTTTCTCCACATCGTTCAGTGCCGCCTTCAAGCCTTCCACATCGCAGTTGCAGAAGTACTTGATGGGCAGATGATAGACCTGCATGGGATGCGAGGAGATATAGAAGCCCAAAGCCTCCTTCTCCATCTCCAGCTCCTTCATCTTCGACCAAGGCTCGCACTGCGGCAAAGGCATGTTGAAGGTCTCCTCTGCCCCGCCCTCGTCACCGAAGCCGAAGAGGTCCATCTGCGACGAGTTCTTGCGTTCGTTGTAGGAGGCTACCATACGCATGGCACGTTCGGAGAACGACACGGAATCATTAGGTGCGATATAGAACAACATGGCGCGATGGAAGCCCTTGAAACTGTCGAAGCAACCCGCCATGCCCATGCTCTCCAAGGCCCTGACGTTAAGGCCTTTGTCGGCCACACGCATCACGAAGTCGCCGAAGTCCTTGAACTTGCCGTTGGCTTCGCGCTCGGCCACGATGCCGGCCACAGCCGCCTCACCCACGTTCTTGATGCCACCCATGCCATAACGGATCTCTCCTTTCTCGTTGACCGAGAACTCGTATTCCGACTCGTTGACATCGGGACCAAGCACGTTGATTTTCATTCGCTTGCATTCCTCCGTCATGAAGTTCACCTGCTTGATGTCACCCAACTCGTTGTTGAGCACCGCAGCCATGAACTCAGCGGGATAGTGCGCCTTGAGATAGGCCGTCTGGTAGGAAACCCAGCTGTAGCAAGCCGCGTGCGACTTGTTGAACGCGTAGGAAGCGAACTTCTTCCATTCCTCCCAAATCTTCTCCAAACGCTTTTTCACCTCATCCTCGGGCAAGTTTTCCGTCTTGGTCAGTTTGGCCACACCTTGTTTCATAAACTTGCCATAGAGCTCCTCCATCTTCGCCAGCTGCTTCTTACCCATGGCTTTACGTAAGGTATCGGACTCACCTCTCGTGAAGTCAGCCAGCTCACGCGACAGCAACATCACCTGCTCCTGATACACGCAGATGCCATAGGTGTCCTTCAGATACTTCTCCATGCAGTCGAAGTCGTACTTGATCTCTTGCCTGCCTTGCTTACGGGCGATGAAGTCGGGGATGTTGTCCATTGGGCCAGGACGATAGAGGGCGTTCATAGCGATGATGTCGCCGATGACAGAAGGCTGCAACTCGCGAAGGTATTTCTGCATACCCGGCGATTCAAACTGGAACGTGCCAATGGTGTTGCCTGCCGAGTATAACTTATAGGTTTCCTCATCGTCAATCGGGATGTGGTCGATGTCGATGTCGATGCCATGCGTCTTCTTGATGTTCTTCAAGGCATCCTTAATCAAGGTCAAGGTCTTAAGGCCCAAGAAGTCCATCTTAATCAGGCCGACCGTCTCAATGACATGGCCATCATACTGAGTTACAACGACATCCTCTTTCGTATCCTTATCCCTGACGGTACACACAGGGGCGACATTGGTCAAGTCGTCGGCACCAATAATGACACCACAGGCATGGATGCCGATTTGGCGATTGGTGTCCTCCAATTCCTCGGCATAGGTCAGCATGGAAGAAATGTTCTTGTCGTCGCCGTTGAGCATTTCTTTAAGCTCAGGCACATACTTGTAGCAGTTCTTCAGGTTGACCTTAGGCATCTTCTTGGGCACCTCGCCTTCCACGGCTTTCACTGCAGCCTCGTCGAAATTGCGGTCAGGGATAAAGCTCTTGATCTTGGCCACCTCGGGCAGCGGCACCTTTTGCACGCGACCCACGTCTTGGATGGCCGATTTGGCCGCCATGGTGCCGTAGGTGATGATGTGCGCCACCTTCTCCTTGCCGTATTTGTTGGTCACCCAATTGAGCACACGCTCACGGCCGTCGTCGTCGAAGTCCACATCGATATCGGGCAGGGAGATACGGTCGGGGTTGAGGAAACGCTCAAACAGCAAGTCGTATTTCAATGGGTCGAGGTCGGTGATCTTCAAGCAGTAGGCCACCACAGAACCAGCCGCAGAGCCACGGCCGGGACCTACGGAAACGCCCAACTCCTCACGAGCGGCACGGATATAGTCGCTCACGATGAGGAAGTAACCTGGGAAACCCATGGTCTTCATCACATGCAGCTCAAACTTGATGCGTTCAATCTGGTCCTCAATGAGATTCTCGCCATAACGCTCTTTGGCGCCTTCCCAAGTCAACTTGGCGAGATAGTCTGCTTCAAGTTTGATACGGTAAAGTCGGTTGTATCCGCCCAATTTCTTGACTTTCTTCTCGGCTTCTTCCTGCGACATCACCACGTTGCCATGCTCGTCGCGGGTGAACTCGTTGAATAGGTCTTCCTCGGTAAACTTTTTGCGATACTCCTCTTCCGTGCCAAAGTCCTCTGGGATGGGGAACTTAGGCATAATCGGGTCGGAGTCGATGCTATAGGTCTCCACCTTGTCGACGATCTCCTGCGTGTTCTCCAGCACCTCGGGATGGTCGGAGAAGATGCGGCCCATCTCTTCGGGCGTCTTCAGCCATTCCTGTTTGGTGTAGTGCATTCGCGTGGGATCATCGAGGTCCTTGCCCGTGCTGAGGCAGATGAGACGGTCGTGGGCCTCGCCATGTTCCTCCTCCACAAAGTGGACGTCGTTGGTGGCGACGACCTTCACATTATATTTCTTCGCCAAGTCGAAGAGGATTTTGTTCACTTCCTTCTGGCGTTCGTAAACCTCGGTGTCGCCACCAGGTTTGTCGGTCTTATGCCGCTGGACTTCAAGGTAATAATCCTCGCCAAAGAGGTTCTTGAACCATTGGATCGACTCCTCCGCACCCTTCATGTCGCCATTCATAATCTTTTGCGGCACCTCGCCCGCCAAGCAGGCCGAGCTGCATATCAGACCTTCGTGGTATTTTTCGAGTAGGCTGTGGTCGATACGGGGATTATAGTAAAAACCCTCCGTGTAGGCAATGGAACTCAGCTTGCAGAGGCTGTGGTAGCCCGTCTTGTTCTTAGCCAATAAAATAAGGTGCCAGCCACGATCCTGACGGCCATCGCGTTTGTCGATACTAATAGGTGCGCAGTAGGTCTCGATGCCAAAAATCGGCTTAAAGAATTGCTTGTTCAGCTTTTCGATTTGCTCTTGGGCAGCAATCTTTTCCTCATCGGTTGACTCAGGCTTCCCGATAATGGCCTGTTGCTCCTTGATGGCATCCTTCACCTTGCCGTTCTCCTTGTTCACCGTATCGGCGAAATCCTTGATGCCGAACATATTGCCGTGATCGGTAAGGGCGAGGCTATACATGCCGTTTTTCTTGCATTTGGCCACCAGGTCGGGCACCTTCGACATGCCGTCGAGCATGGAATAATGCGAGTGGACATGCAGATGCGTGAAGTGTTGGGGAATATAGTTGCCCATTTCAGGCTCCTCCTCCACCTTTTCCTCCTCGTCAAAGTTCGCTTCCACCTTGATGCCTGCAGGCTGAATCACATCGGGATTGGCGGCCTTGAAGTCGTCGATGAACTGGGCATCGACATGAAGGTCGGTCTCATCCAGGACGCCACGACGGATCAGTTCGAGGAAGACGCGAGCGGTGGCCTCCACGTCGGCACAGGCGTTGTGGGCTGAGTCGAAGTACTCGCCAAACAACAGGTGATGGAACTCACCTAGGCGTGGCAGCTTGAACTTGCCGCCCTTGCCGCCAGGGAACTGGCAGAACTCGGCCGTCTTCTCCGTGCAGGTGTCGATGATTTGCCAACGGCGCAAGGGATTCTCGCGACCGCAGCGCAGGAACTCGCAACCCAACACGTTGAGATCAAAGTTGATATTGTGGCCGACCAAGTATTTCGCTTTGGCGGCGGAGATCATAAACAGGTCGAGCACCTCGTTGAGTGGCTTGCCGTATTTCATGGCATGCTCGGTGGAGATGCCGTGCACCATCTTGGCATCGATAGGGATGACAAAGCCGTCGGGTTGCACGAGATAGTTATGGTTCTCCACGAAGCGACCTTTCTCGTCATGGATCTGCCAAGCCAGTTGCACCATGCGTGGCCAGTTGTCGAAGTCGGTCAGCGGGGCGTTTTCAATTTTGGGAAGACCAGTGGTCTCTGTATCGAAGACTAAAAACATAATCAGTTGAAAGTTTAGAGTTTAGAGTTTAGAGTTGAGGGAATTCCAGCTCTTTTTTTCAGCGTTCAAAGATAAGAAAATATCGGAAACAGCGCAAGAAGACCGAAAAGAAAAACATCTTCAAAATGCTTGTTTCTTATTATTTAAAACCTCAATCGCTAATTGAGCTTTTTTGACGGTCAAGCCATCAATTTCATCGGTCTGCACCAAGTGCTCTTGTTGCATTGGAAAGAAAACATTTTCGTCGTCAATAATAACGTATTGATATGGCTCCGAAGCATATCTATGGAGCCATGCTTGGATTTCAAGAGCCTTTGCATTGCGCTCCGGAATGGTAAACAGCTCACCACTCCTAGCATCGTTGTAGGTTATGCTCAGCAGCACAGGAGTCATTGAGTAGATTTCATCAGGCAGATTTCGGTCTTTCCACAATGCCTGCATCCGCATAAGCCCTTCGTTTCTCCATGTGGAAGAAAGTACAATCTTACAGCCAGTTTGTTCAACGATGCTATTCAGATTATTGATTGCATCTGGGTCGAACACGGCACCAAACTCATCGAAAGGGTCAATACCTTCCTTTCTCAATCGTTTGGCATAGCTTGCCGTGTTCAACACTCCATCGAAGTCGAGGAAGAGGTATTTGCACATTTCTATATTTATTGTTTTTTACTTGAATCACTAATTGCCTGAAACAAAGCCGTTTTCAAATCCAGTTTTAAGAGTTCGCGGATGTCTTTTAGGTAATGGTCGATCATATTCCTCAGACGTTTTGCGTCAAGTATCCAATGCAATTCAGTGATTGAGGTGAAAAGGATGTAATTTGCCGTGTCTGGGCTAATATTGAACTCATTCACAAGACTGCTTCGCGCGTTTTTTTCATCACTGCTTCTGACGACAGCGATGAGTTCATCCACCTTTATGCTGTCGCTGCTTCGTTGCAGTTTTTCAAGTTCGATCAGGATGCGCAAATGCTTCACAAGCGCCCGACAAATGTCGCCGAAATTATCAGCGATCAATTTGTCGAAATCGGTTTCAATTGACAGAAGGGCTCCGTCTTGCTGTTGGGCTAGTCTTATGTTCATGATGCCTGTGTTTTACTGTTCTAAAAGGTGTTGATATTCTGGGTCTTTGACCACTTTTTTGAACTCGGCGACCACGTTGGGCAACTTCACGATGGGCTGGCCGAGCCTCGCGGTCACCGTGCCGTAGTTATTGGCCTTCACCCATTCCACCACCTGGTTGCGCACTTCGTTGTCGAAGTAAAGCTTCACCTGCAGCGGGGTCTTGATTTCTGCAGCATTGGCCAAGGTGCTGTCCAGCTGGCCGTTCTCAATCGGGTTCTCCATAGTGATGCCGAGCACGTAGGGCACGATGGCTCCGATGAGCGACCCTTTGTCGGCCTCGGGATTCACTCCCATTTCGGTTCGGATGCCGGTCACCATTTTCCCCAGGACGATCATGCCTTCGGCAAGTCCTGCGGCGCAGATGGCGTCCATCTCGGCGACCACGGCGGGGTGGTCAGTGCCCAGTTCCGGGAAGCGGTTGCGGATTTTCATTTCAAGCTGGGTGCGGAAGGCGTCGACATTGGCGCGGGCTTCAAGTTGTTGCTTTCTTTTTCTCTCTTGTTCTTTGTGGGATTTTTTAGTACTCATTGTGGTTGATTTTTAGAATTATTTGTGCTTTTGTTTTAATCGAACAGGCACTAATACGAATAAGCTTTTTGTAACAGACAAGAACAAAATGTAACAAACTGAATAACAGAAGAATAATCAGTAAAGAAATATGTGCGCAAATTCGTGCGTAATATTATTAGTTTACTTCTTCTTTCTCTGCTATGGTCGACCGTCAATTAAGATGCACCTTATAAATGACCACATCAACAAAATCGGAACTGGTCTGCCAAACTTCCCTTCTAGATAATAGTCTGGCATGAGCCACCGATTCAGTAGGAGCTTCCAAATCAAGATAAATCTGATACCTGTTGCCATCAATTTGGCCATTCGAACGGACACAGCCGTATTCAACTTTGTAAGCGTTCATATTGCAATGGATTTTAATTAGATTTATTGAACTGTTTTAAATCAAACAGGCATTAATACGAATAGACTTTTTACAATAAATGGTAGCAGAGTCTAATTTACTATAAAACAGCTATATAAAAAGTAAAAATCTATGTGCGTAAAACAGTGCGTATAAGAATAATATCTTATCTTTGCACTCAAAAACCTGTAATATGTCAGTAAGATTTACCTTGGAAAAAAGAACCAATGTGTATGGCGAGAGTCCTATTAGACTGTCGTGGAGTTTTGGCGGACAGCGTTACCAGTCAACCTTGGGCTTTTCAATCCATAAAGCGAATTGGGACGATGTAAAAAAGCTGGTAAAAACCGGGACACACAACATCAAAGGTCAAAAGGCCGAAAATATCAATTTCATTATCAAACGCATCAGCCTTGTAGTAGCAGGCATTGAGCAACATTTTGATGGAAATGAGAAGGCCTTAGCCAAAGACATGATGAAAAAGGCTGTCAGCGATGTCCAGTCTAATGACTTTGCCCGCATAGAGGATATTATTGAACGTTGCATAGAAGGCACAGTGTCCATTCCTAAACCAGAAACACGGTATTATCGTGATCTCCAGCATAGGTATTATCGATTATTGTGCGATGCGGAATACAATCACATTAGTTTTTACATCCTTCAACAACTATTTGGAAGAGGCGAACGAATCGCAGTACCTTCCACCGATTTCAAGCCCAGAAAGATTGAAGGCATAAAGTCTCTTGTGTTGTTTTATAAGGAAGTTAGCTATGATGAGGTATTTGGGCAATTAGCCATCCCCTACTAAAAATGGCTGATTGTCAAAGGAAAACGGGTGGATTTGAAGATCCACCTGGACTATGCACCTTAAAGATAAACTTCTTATGCTACAAGATTATTTCTTTCTAGGTGACAGACAATTAGGATGTACAAAAAGAATATAAGGGGCGACTTTCTCCATGTTCAAACCAAGCGTTTGCAATTCCCTATCCCAAACCTCCTGCCATTTATCTTCTGAATGCACTTCATCTTTTACGTCAACAAACTTCTCTCCAACTTTTAATCTAAAACCATTAATAAAACCAATATAAACCAACTTTGCATTAATGTCACAATTCTTCTTGCAGAAATGTATAAAAGCAAACCTATTCGCAAGTTGATAGCAATCCGTTTTTATCCAACTAATGGATTGCTTTGCGCCAAGCCATTTTTGAGTCTCACTAAAGGCTTTGCAAATTTTGTCTCTATTGTTTTTATCTTTTGAGCTGCATTTCTGATACGATTCTTCTTCATGTGCTTTAGCTTCTACAAAAAACCAAGTCTCCCCAATTCTAAAAACCCCATCCCAACTCATCGCACTGCCGCTCTTTGGCCAAAATTGTTTCCACTCTGTTTCAATTTCACCATATTTCTCTTCCCCTAATTCTTTAAAACAATCAATTCCTTTCCATTCTCCGTCCCCTGAAATTCGCTTGTCTTCATATGGAAAATCAAGCCATTCGATAGGCCCTTCTATTTTTGCCTCTTTTTGAATCAGTTTGTTTAATTCATCACGATGATGTCCAAGGAAACGCATCAGTTGAAATTCGCTTCCGTATCCAAGTCCCATTTCTGCCATAATTAGTTGTATTTAGTGTTTGACATTTATTTAGCAAAGCAAAATTAAAACAAATTTATAAACATTTCCTTTATTTCTTCTATTATTATTATTTTTGCAACCGTCCAAAAGAAAAACAAAGATGGAATACGAAGAAAACGACAATCCCGTCGGCATGGCCGGAGAACCTTCTGCTGCATTGTATTATGGTTCAAGTACCCAGCTGAGAGAAAGCGGCATCATCCCTGAGTTATCTCACCTCGACAAGTCGGATACCTTATGGATTATTCGCTTTTTACAACTACGTTTGGAGCAAATGATTGCCAAAGAGAAAAACAATCTTGAGCCAGACACGGACCCTATGTTTGGATTGAATTATCTGAAAAGCATCCACGAAGGACTACCAGGTTTTAAGGATTTAAAAAACGAGTATTTACATGATAAATACGGCATTGCATTATGAAAGTGTTTCTTGACACCAATGTATTCGTCGAATACATCTTCGAAAGAGAACAGTTTCCATCTGTTCAACGCATTTTCCAAGCCATAACGGAAAAACAAATTGAAGGAATTACTTCACACGCTACATTTTATACATTGGCATACCTATCTGAACAAATGTTAAAACACAAAGGCATCCATCGTCCAGAATTAACCGAACGGACTCGAATGATTATTCGCAGCATGCTTCAGCTTGTCCACGTTGGAAACTTGGAACATGAAGACATGATTGCCGGAGCTGATGATGCTTCCTTTTCTGACATCGAGGACAGTTTTCAACATCAATGCGCCATACGCAACCAATGCGACTACCTTATAACCATCAATATCAATGATTTCCTAAACACATCAGAACCATTGATTTCGGTCTTGACACCGAACAGCTTTGTTGAAAGCGTGCTCAACTAATAACCAAACATCAGTTTTTCTCCAATTCTAAAACACGAGCATCATGCAAAACCTCAAACACCTCTTCCTCATCCTCATTGCCTTGCTCTCCTGCCGCGTGGCCATGGCACAGGATTATTTCCTCGACCGCTTCTATTCCGATGACGGAGTCGACCAGATACAATTCTACTACAACGCCGACAACCTGCTGGAATCCTACCATTCTGTGTCCAACGCTGGCGGCGAAATTGACGACCTCATTGACTCACTTTACTACGACGAGCGCGGCAATGTGACCCGCATTGACTTCTACCAATTTTACGACAACGAGTGGATCTACCCGAGTTACATCACTTACACTTACGACGACGAAAACCATCGCCTCACCCGTACCAACTACAACGACTGGGGCAGTGGATTCGAGCTACAAGGCATCTACTCCTACCATTATGATGGCGACCAACTCACCAACTATGAGATGACCCTCGGCGGAACGTTGCTCATGCGTGGCACATATTCATACGACAACGGCCTCTGCACACAGCTCCTCGAAGAATACAACGACGCCTGGGGTGGCACGGGATGGAGCAACTCTGCCCTGACTACCTATACCTATGACGAAGCAGGCAATTGCACCAACGAAACATACGCCTATTGGAGCAACAGCTGGGTACCCAACTCCAGCATCGACAGGCTATTCGACGCCAACGGCAACTGCAAGCAACGCGAGAAACACTCCAACGGACAAGTCGCCGAACGCGTGACATACGCTTATGACGACGCCTGCTCCATCAACCATGTGCTCCTGCCCTATCATCCCGAGCCCAACTACACTTGGGATCCATTCGCCAACCGTCCACTCAGTTATGCCTGGGAGGCCGCCAACGACGGCGGGCAACTCGTCTACGTCTGTGACTACATCTTTGAGTATGGTTCCTTTGAAGGCGTACCTCATCATGAAGCTCCCGTCACCGACATGATGACCGTTTACCCCAACCCCTCTCAAGGCGAGATGACCATCAGCCTTGAAGGTCTGCGCCGCTATGAAATCATCGACATGAACGGACAGACCGTCATGCAAGGTCAAGCCAACGGGAAACGGCATACCATCGACGTGTCCACCTTAGCTTCGGGGCTTTACTTGGTGAAAGCCTACAACGGACAAAGCTGGAGCATCTGCAAGGTACAAGTCAAATAAAGTCAGGCTTTCTTTTCCGTCAAGATCATAAACAGGATTGCGAAAAGAATCAATGCGACGCCGAGGGCCACATTGAGCGTGAAGGCCTCTTTGAAGACCAACGTCCCGATGACAATGGCAGTCAACGGTTCAAGAATGCCGAGTATGGAGGTCTTGGTGGCACCCACAGCCTTGCTTGAAGCCGCCAAAGTGATGGTGGCGATAGCCGTAGGCAAAATCGCCAAGCCCAACACATTCAGCCAGCTGACCGTATCGGGAACAGCATTGAGACGCACGCCAAAGCCTGACAGACAGAACAGCATCAGCGAGCCTATGAAGAAGCAATAGAAGGTCAAAGTGAGGTTAGGGATCGCCTTCACTTGCTTGCTCAGGTTGACGATGACAATAAATAAGGTATAGCACAGTCCCGAGGCCACCACGAGAGCGATGCCACGCCAATCGATGAAGCCTCCACCACCCTTGAGCGAGAGCAAAATGGCGCCCGCTACGCCCGCAAAGATGGAAATCCATGTCTTCCAACTCGGGTACTGACCGAAAAACATCATGATGAGTGCGACCATGATGGGATAGACATAGAGTATGCTCGTGGCGATGCCTGAGGGAATGTATTTGTATGCCTCAAACAAGGTGATGCTGCAACCTGTAAACAAAACGCCAAGGATGGCCATTAGTCCAAACTGTTTCCATGTGATGCGAATCTGACGTTTCGCGACGAGCATATAGGCCAGCATCAACAAGGTGGCCACACCATAGCGGTAGAACAACAAAGAGTTGACATCCAAGCCCTTGTTGATGACGGGCACGCCAAAGAGCGGGTTCATGCCATAGGTGATGCCCGAGACGATGCCCGCAATATAGCCCCAATGAAGTTTGTTTTGCTTTTGCATTATTTCTGTCTTAAACCGGCCCTTCGACAGGCTCAGGGACCTGACTCTTTGAAAACGGCCGCAAAATTAGGCATTGTCGGGCGATTTACGAAACGGGTAAAAAGAAAAATTTGTTCCGACCTGATTGCCAGTCCGATAAAAAGTTGTACTTTTGCAGCCGAAACCTCGGGTAGGTTTTAGTTAATTCATTAAAAATCAACTTAAAACATTAAATTATGCCTGCAAAAATTAGATTGCAAAGACATGGCAAGAAGGGTCAACCCTTCTATCACATCGTAGTTGCCGACTCTCGCTCACCACGTGATGGTCGTTTCATTGAGAAATTAGGCACCTACAACCCGCTCACCAACCCCGCTCAGATCAACATCAAGTTTGACAGAGCCCTGTATTGGTACAGCGTTGGCGCTCAGCCCACCGACACCGCCCGCTCGCTGCTCAGCAAGACCGGCGTCATGATGAAATACCACCTGATGCGTGGTGTCCAGAAAGGCGCTATGACTGAGGAACAAGCCGAGATCAAGTTCCAGAACTGGATGAAGGAGAAGGAAGCCAAGATGGCTGGTATCGTGAAGGCTAACGAAGAGAAGGTCCGTGGCGAAAAGAAGACCCGTCTGGATGCTGAAAAGCAAGTCAACGAGGCCCGCGCCGCCGAGCTCGCCAAGAAGAGACTCGCTGAAATGGAAGCCAAGAAGGCCGCCGAAGCCGAAGCTGCCGCTGAAGCCGCTGCTGAGGAAGCTGCCGCTGAAGAAGCTCCCGTCGAGGAAGCTCCTGCTGCCGAAGCTGAAGCTCCTGCTGAAGCCTAATCGGAATATTTCAGAAAACAATGAAAAAACCGCTCAATCGAGCGGTTTTTTTATTTTTGCAACAACAACAACAACAACAACAACAACAACAACAATAAACCTTAACTTTGTAAACATACCAGAATCCTAAAGAGAGAGCACAATCATGAAACATGTTTTTAAGTATTTGAAAATCACTGTATTTATTGCATTAGTCGTCCTTTCAAGCATTGGCATGGGACAAGAAATCAACCATGGAAACCCAAAATACATGCCAAAAAACCTTGAAGAAGCCGTTTCGCAACTTTCAATTGTCCTTTCCGATTCTACAAAGCAGGAGATATCATCCATGACGGAAAAAGAGTTTGTTGGAAATGCACATCTGTCTTTAGGAATGTGGATTAGAAACGAATGGCGCTTATGGAAAGGAGGAGATTTGGTCGACTATTTCGAATCTATGGGGATTTTTCATCCCGACGATATGTCAGGTATCATTTTAACAAGCTACTATAGAGAACTACAGGGTCAAGAGTGGCAAGTGGATGAACAGGTACAGCATTGTAAACAGTTTTGGAACGAGCGGCAAGACTATATCTATAGGCTAGAGAACGATACTGCTTTCGCCCATGCTGAAAAAGAGAGATATGAACAACTCAATCGAGAAATGAATGAACGGACAAAAAACCAGTATCCAATAGGCACACAAGTGAGAGCTTGGGTCGATTATTCCATATTAGGAGATCGAAGTGAAGTTGTTGGAGAAATTATAGGGTGGAGGTCAAAACAATCATCTGTGAAATCACGAATAGGGTCTTCCCAAGGGCCACTTGTTACGAGTGAGTTTTTGGAAGCAAACATTAGGATTATCGAATACAAGGATATTAAAAAGCAAAAAAGAATAGAGCGCTACATCAAAAGACACAATGGCGAAATGTGGGTGAGTGCAAGTTTAATCGAACCTATCGAATAAAAACAACTTGTTTTTAGGCAGCGCCCTTAGTTCATCGTTATTCAGTTTATTTGTCTCAAACACAAACTTTTGAAGAAAGTAAACGCCTCATTTTTAATGAAATCCCTTTTGATTCGATATGCCTCAACGGCCCTAGGGCTTTCGATTTCAGGACATTCATACACGACATCAAAAGTGGATACATCTATTGTTTTCACATCGACAGGAACGTAATGGTCGAGGTCAATCAAACATTCATGCATCGCCTCAACCATTAGAAGGTCAACGGATTGGATTGGATTTCTTCCTGCTGATACCACTTCATTCGACATGGAATAGTCGCGCAGGAACGCCGCCGCCATCGGGCCGCAGCAGGCATCGGTTTCGGTCAATACAAGAATCTTCACACCTTTAATTATTACACTGCAAAAATACGAGAAATCGGCAAAAATGAAGATTTTTGGTCAGAAAATACGCCAATTCAAGGCGATTTACTATTTTTGCAACCTAAAAATAAAAAATCTAAAAATCTAAATATGGGAAGAGCATTTGAATACCGCAAAGCGGCCAAGCTGAAAAGATGGGGACACATGTCAAGAGTGTTCCCTAAACTCGGAAAACTGATCACCATCGCTGCCAAGGAAGGCGGTCCTGACCCGGACATGAACCCCAAACTCCGCCAGGCCATCCAAAACGCCAAGGCCGAGAATATGCCTAAGGACAACATCGATGCCGCCATCAAGCGCGCCACCGATAAGGACGCTGCCAACCTCGTGGAAATCACCTACGAAGGCAAAGGCCCCTTCGGCATCCAGTGCATGGTGGAATGCGCTACCGACAACACCACGCGCACCGTGGCCAACGTGAAGTCGTACTTCAACAAGTGCGGCGGTTCGTTCCTGCCCATCGGCTCGCTGGAGTTCATGTTCACCCGCAAGGCCGTCTTCGAGATCGAGATGCCTGCCGGCATGGACAAGGACGAACTGGAGCTTGAACTCATCGACTTCGGTCTGGACGAAATCGTGACCGAGACCGACGAAGAGGAAGGCACCACCACGACCACCGTCTACACTGCCTGGACCGATTACGGCACCATGCACGACGCACTCGAAGAGCGCAAGATCAACATCGTGAAGGCCAACCTGCAGCGTTTCCCCAACCAGACCGTCAGCTTCACTGACGAACAGATGGTGGAAATCGAGAAGTTCCTCGACAAACTCGACGAGGACGAAGACATCCAGGCCGTCTACACGAACATGGAATAACCCATTACAAAACAAAAAAAGCCAAGGAGCGGTATCTTTTTTTAAGGAACCGCTCCTTTTTTTCTTGTTGCGCTCAAAAAATGCCTATCTTTGCGCAACAATCAAACGCTATTGGAAAATGGATTGGAAAGAATCATTGGGCGAAAAACTCACCGCCTATTCACAAGCGGAGTTTGATTATATCGAGACCAAAAACATCTCTGACGCCTCTAAAATCGACTTTGGATGCTCGGGCATCTATATGGAATCCACCATCATCTATTTCGAAATCAAAAACCTCCCCTATCTCCTCAAAGAGAATGGCAGGCGAAAGGTAGCGCAGACCTACACTATGTTCAAGGAAGTGCTCTCCGCCGTCACCCAGCAGGACAACGCTTTTGTCAACTGTTTCGCACCCAACGCATTACTCGTCGTATATCCCGGCCGCGACGAATCGTTGGAGCCTGCCGTCAAAGGAGCATTGAGGATTGTGCATGCCCTCAGTGAAGACTTCAAGCAACAGTTCTCCGGCCTCGTTGGATTGGAGTTCTCGATGGGCATGGATCACGGCCATATCATGGGCACCAAGAACCTTTCCGACAACGACTTGGAAAGCATCACATGGTTTGGCAGCTGCATCTACAAGGCACAACGCATCGCAAAGGAGTCATCCCGTCCCTTCTATGTGGGTATCTCGGGTAACATCTACCACAACATCGGCGAAGAGTTACGCGTTGCCTCACGCCGCATCTTGGGTATCAAGAAAAATGTTGACATGTGGACCAAGGTCACCTACCAATACGAGAACGTCAAGAAGCACCTCTACCAGACCAACCATAAAATTCCGTTGGAAGAAGCGTAATAATTTGTCCTAAGTTTGCGTTTTCTCACAAAAAGCGCATAATTTTGCGATTGGAAACAACGAGTCAGCGTCCGGATGAGATTACGATTTAGGCAATTATTCCGTATCTTATTGATTTTCATATCAACAGCGTTTTCTTGTTCACTTATGGGACAAGAACGCTACGGCTTTATGACGCCTAAAGTCGACACCATCTGCCAAAACACCCTTGAACTGATTCGCATCAAGCACTCGCTCATCCTGCAGCAATACGCCGTCGACAACGACGTCATGCAGATCCAGCACACCATCGACGTCATGAACGCCCACCTGGAAGAGGCCAAAAACGAAAGGATAGCCATCGACAACGAATTGCTGGCCATCAATCGGCACATCGACTCGCTCACACCTAAACGCCCCGACGGACCTCGCCCAAAAGAGAACATCATCGACATCCTTTACGAGCGTCTCTCCTTTCATGGCAGCTACGGCCTGAACATCAACCAATTGGCTCTATCCAACTGGGCCGCTGGCGGCGAGAACACCTTCGCAGGAAAAGCCTTTGCCAGCTTTACCCTTCTCGACCATAAGAAGACCTTCGAACAAAAACTCATAGGCAACTTCGCTTTCGGCATCGCACGTTTTGCCAGCAAAGGCATCGAGAAACAGGACGACAAAATCGACCTTACATATTCTTTATCGCGCAATAGCATGACGCAATGGAACCTGTCCTCAATTGTCACCTTCAACACGCAATTCGCCAACGGTTACAAATACCCAAACGACTCCACCGTTATATCCACCTTCTTTGCACCTGCCTACCTTACCCTTTCGATAGGTTGCTCATACAAGACCAAGGACGAGCGATTCCAAATCTACATGAGCCCTGTGGCTGGAAAAGTCACCTTCGTGATGAACCAAGAATTGGCTGACAAAGGTGCCTTCGGCGTGAAGAAAGGCTATTACGACCAGGACAGCATCTGGATCCCTGGCGAGCACATCGCCCCCGCCATCGGCGTGAACGTCATCATCAACTATAAGCGATCCATTGGCAAGAACATCACCTATACCACGTTGCTCAACACCTTTTACAATTATATAGAGCGCCATGATGACGACCGTCTGCCTATAGATGTCAACTGGGAAAACACCGTTAATTTTATGATTACCAAGTACATCAGCACGATTCTCTTCGTCCACCTCAAATACGACCACAACACCACATTCCCCGTATACGATGACATCGAAGGCGTGCAGACCGTGGTCGACAACGTGCCCAAGCTCCAGTTCAAGGAGTCGTTGGGAATCGCATTTATCCATAAATTCTAAAACAAATTGAAATGAACATATTAGTCACAGGCTGTAAAGGCCAACTGGGAACAGAACTACAGAAACTAGCAGGTGCAGAGCACCAATGGTTTTTCACCGATGTCGACACCCTCGACATTTGCAACAAGGCCGCTGTGGAAGCTTGTTTTGAGGCCAACTACATAGACGCCTGCATCAACTGCGCCGCCTATACCGCCGTCGACAAAGCCGAAGACGAGCCTGAGCTGGCCACCTTGATCAACGCCTTTGCGCCTAAGGTGTTGGCCGACACCTGTCTGAAGCACGACGCCGTGCTTATCCATATCTCCACCGACTATGTCTTCGGCGGCGATGCCAACGAGCCTTACAAAGTCGATGATCCCATCAACCCGCAGTCGGTGTATGGCAGCACAAAGGCAGAAGGCGAACGCCTCATCCGTGAGAGTGGCTGCAACTACATGATTGTGCGCACAGCATGGCTCTACTCCTCCGTAGGCAAGAACTTCGTAAAGACCATGCTCATGCTGGGCGACACGAAAGACGAAATCAACGTGGTGGCCGATCAAAAGGGCTGTCCCACCTGGGCACATGACCTTGCCGTGGCACTCGTCGCCCTGCTCAATAAAAACGGTAAGGTTCCCGTTCATGAAACCTTCCACTTTACTAACGAAGGACAAATCACTTGGTATGACTTCGCCACTGCCATTATGGAAATCGGCGGAAAGACCTGCAAGGTGAATCCGATAACGACTGACCAATATCCTACCAAGGCCAAGCGACCTGCTTATAGTGTGTTGGATTTGAGCAAGATAAAGGAGTATGTAGGGATTGAGATTCCAGATTGGAGGGAAAGTTTAGTGAAGTGCATTGAAGAGATAAAGCAAAAAGGATAGAATTGATGAAAAAACCTGTCAGCATAAAACCTTTACTGCTTTTTCTGACACTAATTGTGTTGGCAGGCCAGGGTTATGCCCAAAATGACAGCACCAACCTTTTTCCCATTCGTGTAGACGGAAAAGAAGGCTTCATTGACAGGACAGGCAAAGTCATAATTGAGCCACGATTCATTATGGCAAGAGCTTTCCATGATGGTATTGCTTTGGTTAGAAACGACAGTTTTGAATACGGATATATTGATGAAACCGGACAAATAATAATTGAGCCAAAATACCGTCATGCAACAGACTTTTCGGAAGGAATGGCCGCTGTTTGCGTTGGCAATCATGAATCATGTGAATGGTTTTTCATTGACAAAACAGGGAATATCACAATAAATCGACATTATGAAGCCGCAAATGAATTCCATGAAGGTTTTGCTGCGGTCTCAATTAATGGGAAATGGGGGTATATCGATACATCAGGAGAAATTGTCATCCAACCTCAATTTGATAGTGCAGGTGCTTTTGAAGGCGGCATCGCTCCAGTGATGACCAAAAGCACAAGTACAATAAAATGGGGTTTTATCGACGAAACAGGGAATTATGTGATAGAGCCACAATTCTCCAGCATTCCCTATTTCAGTGAAAGCCTTTTATCTTTTGAGAGAGATGGGAAATATGGTTATTATGACACAAGTGGGAAAATCGTCATCGAATCACAATTTGAAGAAACCTTTTGTTTTAAGGAAGGTCTTGCAGCTGTCAAAAAAGATGGCAAATGGGGCTATATTGACCAAACAGGCAATCTCGTCATCAAACCCCAGTTCGATGAAGCAAGTGCTTTTTTCGAAGAATTGGCTTGTGTAGGAATCGGAGATTGGGGAACCAGAAAATATGGTTTCATCGACAAAACTGGAAAATATGTTATCGAACCTCGATTTGACATCGCCTTTGCATTCTCCGAAGAACTTGCTTGTGTCGGGATTGGGACATGGGGAACCAGAAAATATGGTTACATCGATAAATCAGGGAAGTTCGTTATCGAACCAAAGTATGATGAAGGCGGCTTTTTTAGCAATGGACTTACAGCCGTATACGCCAAAGACAAAGACACTTATTATTATATCGACAAACAGGGGAAGATTATTTGGGAAGGAGATTTGAAGTTTTATCTTTTTGTAACGCAATTTAGCCTATGACGCAAAACGACACAAAAGTAAAGCCCCGAAGGGGCGAAACGACCTTGACCCGATGCAAGCATAGCACTGCTTCGGGCAGCACCCCGGCAGGCAACTGAACAACTGAACAACTAAACAACTATAAACTATACAACATGGACCCTAAAATCATCGAAAGAGCAAAATCGTGGCTCACCGAGCAATACGATGAAGAAACAAGAAAGAGCGTGCAAAACATGCTCGACAACGACCCTAACGAGCTCGTGGAGAGCTTCTACCGTAACCTCGAGTTCGGCACCGGCGGCCTGCGCGGCATCATGGGTGCCGGCACCAACCGCATGAACATCTACACCGTGGCCATGGCCACCCAAGGCTTCGCCAACTACATCAAGAAGATGAACCCTGGCAAAGACCTCAGCATCGCCATCGCCTACGACGGCCGTAACAACAGCCCTGCCTTCGCCAATGTCACTGCTGACGTGATGTCGGCCAACGGCATCAAGGTCTACATCTTCGACTGCCTCCGCCCCACCCCTGAGCTTTCATTCGCCGTGCGTGAGATGAAATGCGACGCAGGCGTGATGGTCACCGCCTCTCACAACCCTAAGGAATACAACGGCTACAAGGCCTATTGGAACGACGGCGGTCAGCTGGTCAGCCCGCACGACAAAAACGTCATCGCCGAGGTGGAAAAGATCACCGACCCCTCGATGGTCAACTTCAAGCGCAATCCTGAACTGATCACCGTTTTGGGCGAAGAGTTCGACGACATCTATTTAAATAAGGTGTATGGTCTCTCCCTCTCGCTCGACCTCATCAAGAAGCACAAGGACATGCGCATCGTCTACACGCCCATCCATGGCACAGGTCGCCGCTTGGTACCCGAAATCTTGAAGCGCAAGGGCTTCGAGAACGTCTACTGCGTTGAGGAGCAGATGGTCGTCGATGGCAACTTCCCCACCGTGAAGTCACCCAACCCCGAGGAACCTGCCGCTATGGCCTTGGCTGTGAAGAAGGCACAAGAGGTGAACGCCGACCTCGTCATGGCCACCGACCCTGACGCCGACCGCGTGGGTATCGCCATAAAGGACGACAATGGCGAATTCATCCTACTCAACGGCAACCAAACTGGCAGCCTCTTCGTCTACTACCTGCTGACCCGCTGGAACGAGTTGGGCAAACTCACAGGAAAAGAATTCATCGTGAAGACCATCGTCACCACCGAGCTGATCTTCGAGATGGCGAAGAAATACAACGTGGACCGCTACGATGTGCTGACCGGTTTCAAATACATCGCCGACAAGATCCTTGAACTCGAAGGCAAGAAACAGTTCATCGGCGGCGGTGAAGAGAGCTACGGCTATCTGGCCGGCGACTTCGTCCGCGACAAGGATGCCGTCATTGCCACCAGCATGGTGGCCGAGGCCGCAGCTTGGGCGGCCGAGCAAGGCAAGACGCTCTATCAACTGCTCATGGACATCTACAAGGAGTTCGGCCTCTACAAGGAGAAGCTCGTCTCGCTGACCAAGAAAGGCATCAGCGGTACCGAGGAAATCAAGGCTTTGATGGCCAAGTTCCGTACCACCCCGCCCACCGTCATCGCTGGCGAAAAGGTCATCGAGACCCGCGACTACAAACTTCAGGAAGCCAAAGACTTGGCTACTGGAAAGATCACGCCCATCACCCTGCCCAAGAGCGATGTGTTGCAGTTCTTCACCGAGAGTGGCTCGAAGATCACCATCCGTCCTTCAGGTACCGAGCCTAAGATCAAGTTCTACTTCAGCATGAAGGGCGACGCTTCGAATGGCCTCGAAGCAGCCATCAAGACGCTCGACGTCAAACTCGAACAAGCCGCCAAGGAACTGACAGAATGAGGTTTGGAATTGCCTAAAGGCAAGAAATCGTAATAAAATCAAATTAAAATCTATCGAAACAAAACCTTCTATGAGTTTGGCTGATTTTGGAAAAGATTTCTTGTCCGTAGGACAATCTACATAATACAAAGGCCCGTCGAAAGGCGGGCCTTTATGCAAATAATACTTTTTTTTGCTTTTTTTGTTGACCGTATTAAAAAAATGTCTACTTTTGCACCCCGAAACGAGGCGGGATAGCTCAGCAGGTTAGAGCGTCGGATTCATAACCCGGAGGTCTCGAGTTCAATTCTCGATCCCGCTACTCAGAAGCAAGGCTTAGGCCTTGCTTTTTTCGTTTTTGGGGAGAAAAACGTCCTTTTTTTTGCCGATTGCCTTTTTCTTCGTATCTTTGTATGTTATTTCGTCATAATTCTTACGTATATGAAAAGATTTTGGTATACCACGGCACTCGCAATTGCCTTAGGAATAATGTGCTATTCGTGTGGAAGTAAAGAAAGCAAGACCTCTACCCCAGTCGAGACAGAACTGACGGATAAAAACGCCGAAATGGAAGCCCAAACCATTGAAAACATAGATGACGGCGACCCCAACATCAAGGCTGCTTCCGTTGACCACATGAAAATGGTGGTCGACAGCCGCGGAAACGTTGTAGGAAGATATGTCAGCACTAACCAAACGACATATACTGTCTCCGTACAAGATGATACAGAAGTCCCAAAACTTGGGCATAAAATCGTGGAATACAGTGCAAGAAACGGACAAGGCATTGTCTACACCCACCGAACGAACGTCAACGTCCGCGCTCAACCCGACCTAAAATCATCCGTCATTTGCCAAATCACGACGAAAGCGGGAGAAATGCCTTTGGCCTACCCTTGTCTCGGAAAGACTAAAGGATGGTACAAAATCAGAATTAGAAACACAGAAGGTTATGTGCGCCACGACCTTGTGATGTGGGATGGCATGGACTCTTTCTAAGCCCAAATTCGTTATTTGGGATGGCGATGTCCGAGACTCAGATTGCCATTGAATTATCATTACAAAAAAAATTCACTCAAAACCCCTTCCAGTTTCCAAAAAAGTTGTATCTTTGCAGCCCGTTTAGAACAACAAATTTAGTGTAAAAAGAAGAAAATTATGTACTTAACTGCAGAAAAGAAATCAGAGATTTTCAGCCAATACGGCAAGAACGCTGCCGATACTGGTTCAGCAGAAGGCCAAATCGCTTTGTTCACCTACAGAATTAAGCATTTGACAGAGCAAACGAAAGTCCATCACAAAGATGTGGCGGCCAAACGTGCGTTGGTTGGCTTGGTAGGTAAGAGAAGAAAACTTCTCGATTATTTGAAGAGAACCGACATCGAAAGATACCGTAACATCATTAAGGAATTGGGCATCAGAAAGTAATCCTTTCGCCCGCCTTAAGCGGAACGCAAGAAAAAGGCAATACACATTGCCTTTTTTTTGCTATTTATTACACCCCATTTCCATACGCAATTGAAGCTAAGAGAAAACAGTAAAAAATTCTAATCATTATGGGTCCTACTGGATTTACAAAAACTATCAAAATGCCTAATGGCCAGGAGATTACGCTCAACACTGGCCGTTACGCCAAGCAGGCCGACGGCTCCGTGATGCTGCGTTGCGGCGACACCGTGCTGCTGGCCACCGTATGCTCTGCCACCGAAGTGGCTCCCGAAACCGATTTCTTCCCCCTGTCTGTCGACTATAGGGAAAAATACTACTCCACGGGCAAGATCCCGGGCGGTTTCTTCAAACGCGAGGCCAAGCCCTCCGACTACGAGGTACTGATCTCACGCCTCATCGACCGCGCCCTGCGCCCGCTGTTCCCCGATGACTATCATGCCGAGACCATCGTCCAAGTCAACCTCCTGTCGAACGACAAGGAGCAGACCCCCGACGCTCTCGCCGCCCTGGCCGCCTCTGCTGCCATCTGCGTGTCCGACATCCCCTTCCATGGCCCCATCTCGGAAGTGCGCGTGGCCCTCATCGGCGATGAATACGTCATCAACCCGACCTTCGCCCAGATGGAAGACGCCCGCCTCGAACTGATGGTGGCCGCCTCGATGAAAGACATCTGCATGGTGGAAGGCGAATGCAAAGAAGTGTCTGAACAAGAGATGCTCGGCGCCCTCAAAGCTGCCCACGAGGCCATCAAGATCCAATGCCAGGCTCAGATCGAGCTCATGGAAGAGGTCAACAAGGCCAAGCGTGAGTACTGTCACGAGGTGAACGACGAGAACCTCCGTGCCGAAATCGAAGCCAACTGCTACCAGCCTTGCTACGACTTCGCCCTCACCGGCTGCGCCGACAAGCACCTCCGCGAAGAGACCTTCAGCGGCATCCTTGACAAATATCTCGAAAAATATACCGAAGAAGAACTTGAAACCGTTGCTCCGCTCGCCAAGCGTTATTTCCACGACGTGGAACGCTCGGCCGTGCGTAACGCCGTCCTTAACGAGCGCATCCGCCTCGACGGTCGTAAGACCAACGAGGTGCGTCCCATCTGGACCGAAGTCGACGTGCTGCCCAAGGCCCATGGCTCGGCTGTGTTCACCCGTGGTGAGACCCAGGCCCTGGTCACCGTCACCCTCGGCACCAAGCTCGACGAGCAGACCCTCGACGGCGCCGTGGTGGAAGGCACCAAGAACTTCACGCTGCACTACAACTTCCCCGGCTTTGCCACTGGCGAGGCTAAGGCACAGCGCAGCACCAGCCGCCGCGAGATCGGTCACGGCAACCTCGCCGAGCGCGCCCTCAAGACGATGGTGCCTCACGACGAGACCATGCCTTACACCATCCGTATCGTGAGCGACATCCTCGAATCCAACGGTTCCTCCTCGATGGCCTCCGTGTGCGGTGGCTGCCTCGCCCTGATGGACGCTGGCGTGCCGATGCGTAAGCCCGTCGCTGGCGTGGCCATGGGTATGATTTCTGACAGCGAGACCGGCAAATACGCCATCCTCACCGACATCCTTGGCGACGAGGACCACCTCGGCGACATGGACTTCAAGGTCACCGGTACCCGCGATGGTATCACCGCCTGCCAGATGGACATCAAGGTCGACGGCCTCTCCTACGAGGTGCTGACCGAAGCTTTGGAGCAAGCCCGTCAGGGCCGCCTCCACATCCTCGACGAGATGGCCAAGACCATCACCGAGCCTCGTGCCGACTACAAGGAGTTCGTGCCTCGCATCGAGACCTTGTATATCCCGAAGGATATGATTGGTGCCGTCATCGGCCCTGGTGGCAAGGTCATCCAAGAGATGCAGAAGCAGACCAACACCGTCATCGTCATCACCGAAGACGAGCAGAAGGGTATCGTGGAGATCGCTTCGCAGAACAAGGAAGACATCGAGGCCTGCAAGGCCAAGATCAAAGCCATCGTCGCTGTGCCTGAGGTCGGCGAGGTCTATCACGGCAAGATCGTCTCCATCATGGCCTTCGGCGCCTTCGTGGAGATCATCCCCAACAAGGACGGTCTGCTGCACATCTCCGAGATCGACTGGAAGCGTTACGAGACGATGGAAGAGACAGGCTTGAAGGAAGGCGACGAGATCGATGTGAAGCTTATCGAGATCGACGAGAAGACCGGCAAGCTGCGCCTGTCGCACCGTGCCCTGCTCCCCAAGCCGGAAGGCTACGAAGAGAAGAAGGGCGGCAACGGCCCTCGTCCCAATGGTCCCCGTCCTAATGGCGGCAACCACGGAAATAGTGGTCATGGCAATGGCAACCATGGCGGTGGCAATCGCAATGGTGGCGGTCACGGCAACGGCGGTCCCCGCAGAAAGTAAAAAAAACCGTTGTTGGCGGGTGAAAATCCGCCAACAACAAACCATATCAAAGAACTAAATAAACTTAAATGAGGCAGTTAAAGATTACGAAGCAGGTGACGAACCGTGAGACCGCGTCTCTCGACAAGTACCTGCAAGAGATTGGTAAGGTTGAGCTGATTTCGGCTGAAGAAGAGGTTGAATTGGCCCAGCGTATCAAGCAAGGCGACAAGATCGCATTGGAAAAACTCACCAAGGCCAACTTGCGTTTTGTAGTCTCCGTAGCAAAACAGTATCAGAACCAAGGCCTCAGTCTTCCCGACTTAATCAACGAAGGCAACTTGGGACTGATCAAAGCCGCACAACGTTTCGACGAAACCAGAGGTTTCAAGTTCATCTCCTACGCCGTGTGGTGGATTCGTCAATCCATCCTACAGGCTTTGGCCGAGCAATCGCGTATTGTCCGTCTCCCTCTGAACAAGATCGGTTCCATCAACAAAATCAACAAAACTTATGCTAAGTTAGAGCAAGAGTTTGAGCGTGAACCCAATGCAGAGGAGATTGCCGAGGTGCTGGAAATCACGGAAGCCGAGGTGAAAGAGTCGATGAAGAACGCCGGACGCCACATCTCGATGGACGCACCGCTCGTGCAGGATGAAGACAACACCATGTACGACGTGCTGAAGAGCGAGGAGGCCCCGACGCCAGAGACCGAGCTTCTGTATGAGTCGTTGCGCAAAGAAATTGACCGAGCCATCTCCACCCTGACGCAAAGGGAGCAGGATGTCGTCCGCCTGTATTTCGGGCTGAACGGCAGCCACCCGATGACCTTGGAGGAGATTGGTGAGAAATTCGACCTGACGCGCGAGCGTGTGCGCCAGATCAAGGAAAAGGCCATACGCCGGTTGAAACACACCAGCCGCAGCAAGATCCTAAAGAGTTATCTCGGTTAAGGACCAAAAAAGCCCCTCAAAAATTTGAGGGGCTTTTTTGTTGCCGTTAAAAAATATTCTCTACCTTTGTCACCAATAATTGAACAATTTGTACGGCTGCCACAATGTGACAGCCCTACAACTGAAAACTGAACAACTGATAACTATGAACTTGATAGCCCCTTCCCTTCTCTCCGCCAACTTCCTCAACCTGGAAGACGACATCGAGATGGTCAACCGCAGCGAGGCCGACTGGTTCCACTGCGACGTGATGGACGGCCGATTCGTGCCCAACATCTCCTTCGGCATCCCCGTGGTGCAAGCCATCAAGAAGAAAGCCCAGAAACCCTTGGATGTCCACCTGATGATCGTGGAACCCGAGAAGTACTTCGAGGCCTTCGCCAAAGCGGGTGCCGACATCATCACCTTCCATTATGAGGCCTGCACCCATATCCACCGCGCCGTGCAACAAATCAAAGCCCTAGGCATCCATGCAGGCGTGGTGCTTAACCCACATACCCCCGTCAGCGTGCTGGAGGACATCCTCGGCGACCTGGACGTGGTGCTCCTCATGTCGGTCAACCCAGGCTTCGGCGGACAACAATTCATCGAACGCACATACGAAAAAATCAAGAAACTGCGTTTGATGATCGAAGAACAACATGCCTCGGCACTCATCGAAGTGGATGGCGGCGTGAACACAAAGAACGCCAAGGCTTTGTTCGAGGCGGGTGCCGACGTGCTCGTCGCAGGCAACGCGGTGTTTAAGTCGGAGAATCCTTTGGAAACGATAAAACTGATAAAGAATAGTTAAATCACAAAACCTACAAAACAATGCAAAACTATAATACAAGCGTGGGCGGCACCCAACTGGGATGCCGCCGGAAATCGGGCCAGTTGGCCGCTTTCCCAACCCTAAAATAAGGTTCAGCAAGTTTTGTTAGTTTTGTGACAAAAAGAAAAACAATTAAACACTTTAACAATAAACAATCAACAAACTATGAGTAACGACATCCTAAAATTAAAGCCAGAAGGCATTTGGAAAGAGTTCAACGGCATCCTCGGTGTGCCGCGTCCGTCGAAGAAGGAAGCCAAAATGGTGGCTTACCTCGAGAAATGGGCGAAAGACCATAAGATCAGCTACGTCAAGGAAGACTGTGGCAACATCATCATGACTGTTCCCGCCACCAAGGGCATGGAAGACCGCCAGACCGTTATCCTGCAAGCCCACATGGACATGGTGTGCGAGAAGAACAGCGACAAGAAGCACGACTTCGAGAAAGACCCCATCGAACCCGTCATCAAAGGCGAGTGGCTGCATGCCAACGGCACGACCCTCGGCGCTGACGACGGCATCGGCGTGGCTGCGGCCTTGGCCGTCATCGCCGACCTGAAGGTGGAACACGGTCCGCTCGAGTGCATCTTCACCGTCGACGAAGAGACGGGCCTCACGGGCGCCATGAAACTCGACCCGGAAGACTTCACTGGCCGTATCCTCCTCAACCTCGACTCTGAAGATGAAGGCGAGATCTTCATCGGCTGCGCCGGTGGCATGGACACCATCGTGAAGGTGTGGTACGAACTGGAGCCCGCTCCCGAGGACAGCACCGCCTACCGCATCACCGTGAGCGGCCTGAAAGGCGGCCACAGCGGCGACGACATCAACAAGAACCTGGCCAACGCCAACAAGCTGCTGACCCGCATCCTGTGGCAAGGCACCAACTGGTTCGACCTCCAACTCTACGACTTCCAAGGCGGCAACCTGCGCAATGCCATCGCCCGCGAAGCCACGGCAGTGGCCTTCGTGCCGAACGACAGCATCGAGCATTTCCTGCACTATGTGAAGGACATGGAGAAGCACTTCAAACAAGAATACCAAGTGACTGAACCCGGACTGAAGGTGACAGCCGAAGTTGCCGAGGTGCAACCCGACGTGGTCATCGACGAGATGGCCCAGTACAACCTGCTGAACGGTCTCTATGCCTGCCCTCACGGCGTCATCGCCATGTCGCAGACCATCCCGAACTTCGTGGAGACCTCGACCAACCTCGCCTCCTGCAAGAAGAAGGAAGGCTATTTCTTCATCCAGACCTCACAGCGTAGCTCCATCGAGTCGTCGAAGCAAGACATCGCCAACATGGTGGAAGCCGTGTGGAGCCTCGCCGACGCCGACGTGGAACACACCGACGGCTACCCGGGCTGGGCGCCCAACCCCAACAGCGCCATCTTGGACGTCGCAGTGAACTGCTACAAGAAACGCTTCAAGAAAGATCCTAAAGTCAGAGCCATCCACGCTGGACTGGAATGCGGCCTCATCGGCGACAAGATCCCGGGCATGGACATGATCAGCTTCGGTCCCACCCTGCGCGGCGTACACTCGCCCGACGAGCGTTGCGAAATCGCCACCGTCCAAATGTTCTGGGACTTCATGTGCGACATCCTGAAGAACGTGCCTACGACAGCTGAAATGCCTAAGCCAAAGAAACAGTCTACCGCTAATAAGGCTGCAGCCAAGAAAGCCCAAAAAGCAGCCAAGAAGGAGACCAAGAAGGCAACTAAGAAAGCGACAGCTAAGACAGCAACCGAAGAAAAGGTTGTTGAAGAGAAGGCTGCGCGCACCAAAGCACCTGCCCAAAAGTCTCAAGCCAAGAAAGCCGTTGGCAGCAAGAAGACCGCGTCAGTCCAAAAAGCCGCTGTCAGCAAGGCCACGGCCAAGCAGACTGCAGCTAAGAGAAATCCCATGAAGAAAGCCTCGAAGTAATAAGGCTTTGACCTTGACATGAAAAAAGCCCGTCAACAGAATCTGTTGGCGGGCTTTTGTTTTTTTCGGTGTTGTAGAGACGCAAGATTTTGCGTCTCTACAAACGACGCGCTTGACGGTCACACCTTCCTCAGTGTAGACACGCACCATGTACATGCCAGCGTTGAACTGGGCCATGTTCAAGGTGTAGGTGTCGGCATTGACCTCGGTGTCGTAGACCACCTGGCCGAGCACGCTCACCACAGTGATGCGGCTCATACCAGCAGCCTCGATCGTCACGTTGCCCTTCGTCGGGTTAGGATAGAGGACGACATTGCCGTTGTTCTCGCCGACGGCGTCGACGCTGGCGCTCACGTAGTTCACGCTCGGATCGTCGTAGGCCGCTGCGGGCTCGGACTCGCATTCGTTGTCATACACTGCCGTCACCTGGTAGTGGCAGGAGTGTCGATGTACTCGTAGTAGTTCGGAGCGCTCTCCTCGGTGACCTCACCAATCAAGGTGTAGTCGCCAGTGGCGCTGGTCGAACGGTACACGTTGTACTTCACGATCTCGGCACGGTGCATGAAGCTCAGGTCGGCAGGCTTGCTCACCACCTCGGTGTGGCTCAGCTCGCCACCGACGTTGCCCTTGAACTCAGGCAGGCTGACCAGTTCGCCACCCTTGGCCTGGTTCGTCACGAAGCCGCGGATCATCCAGCCGTAGCCAGGCAGACCGGCAGAAGCCAGGTCAAGCCACTGGGCACCGTCGACGCTCACCCAACGGTTGTTGGCGTCGCCAGTGTCGGCGCATGCGTCGGCAGGATACGTCTCACCGGTCTGGTAGAACCACTTCCATGAACTGCTGGTCACCAGCCATCGTGAAGTTCTTCGTGGCGGCAGGTGAACCACCAGGCTGTGCTCCGCCAACGTAGACGTTCAGCGTGGCTGAGCAGGCATACGAAGTGTGGACTGCCACCTTCGTCAGGCTCGTGCCTGCGTAAGGAGCAAGCGAAGCGGCCGGGAACATGGTGCCCCAGTACAGGGTACCGCCTGCGCCAACGCTAGTGGCATAGGTGCCGTCATCGTAGTACAGCCATTCCTCCATCGGAGGCGCCGGAGGCAGAGGTTGCTCACCCCACCAGATTCTCACCTGGTCGGTGGCGTTCAGCACGTCGGCGTGGATGGGTGCGCCAGGCTCGCAGGCTGCAACAGGATTGAACTCTTCGCACTCGGGGCAGCTCATCGAGAAGTAGATGTTGCCCTCGGGCAGGTTGTTCGTGCCGTTGTAGACGATGCGGACGCAGACCTCTTCGCCGTCGCCCTCATAGGTGTAGGTGTTGGTCGGAACCTCGACGAAGGCCTCCCATTCACCGTCAACAAAGATCATGGCACCCAGGACGTCGCCGCCAGGTTGCGGGCCGGGGCCAGGACCAGGATTGGTGTCGTCTCTCAGCTCATAGATGCCGATGAGGTTCGGGTCTTGCTGGATGTCACCAATGAAGGCAATCTTGTTGTTGAAGCTGGCGACAGTGCAACCACCGGAAGTACCGGCATTGAAGCCAGGAACAGCCGAGAAGTTGAACACCGAGCCGCCCATCGAAGTATTGCCGATAACCCAGTCGTTCACGTCGTTGGTGCCGTTGTTGAAGCAGAACACGTGCTCAACGTCGTTCTCGTCCTTGTAGTAGGCAAGGTCGGAAGCGCTCTCAGGAGCAGGACCGGTCTGGAGGATAGTGCCCTGACGGTCGATGAGCGTCAGGTTGCCGCTCCAGTTGCCGATGACCCAGAAGCCGTCGCGCTCGGGATCGTAGGTGATACCACGCATTGCACCGTAGGAAGTGGTGAAGGTGCTGACCAAGTTGTGGGCAGCCAGGTCGATGCAGTACACAGTGTTGCTGTTGGCGACGCCGTAGGTGTACTGGCCATCGTAGGTCATGCCACGGAGGGTACCGCAACCAGCGATTTCGAAGCCCTCGAGCATGTTGCCCTGCAGGTCATACTTGAAGAAGTTGTGCGTAGCACTGCTGTAACCCCAGTTGCTGGTGTAGAAGTTGTTGCCGTCGTAGGCCACACCGTATTGGGCGGCTTCGGCAGCGTTGAAGGTCATCATCAGATCCCAAGGATTACGGTTGCTCTTGGCACCAGCGGTCAGTTCGATGTCGTCGACATTCAGGATGAACTGGTCGCTGCAATTGAAGTGACGGATGGCAATGTACTTCTGGCCGGCATAGGCGCTCAGATCAACGCTGTAATTGTACCAGTTGCCTTGGACACGGTTGTTACCACCACGGCCGTAGGTCTTAACACCACTACCCTTGGCGGTCATCGTCCATTCGTTCACCATCGTCCAGTTGCTCGTGCCGTTGTCGGAGATGAACACGCCGAAGTGATCGGCAGGATAGCTGGCATCCTGAGCGCAGGCCCAGAAGCTAAACGTGCTACCAGCAGCAAGGGTCACCTGAGGCGAAACGAGGTAGTTGTCAGGATACAGGACAATGCCAGGACCGTTAGCCCAAGAACCAGAGATCACATAGTGGGCAGAGGCGTTGTGGCCCGTGCCAGTCAAGTCAACACCAGCGTTGTGGTAGTTACCAGGAGTCATGCTAGAGACCCAGGTGTAGCCGTCGCCGTCAGCGTCGACAGTCGTCCAACCAGCAGGTATGCCAGCGTCGAAGTTCTCGCTGAAGGTGCTGCCTTGGCCGCCACCGCCGCCACCGCCGCCGCCACCAGCGGGATACTCCCAGCTGATTTCGTTACCCTCAATGGTCACGCCATTGACGGTGCCGGCGTAGTTGTCGCAAGCAATGTACTGCCATTCGCATTCAGTCCAGGCGCTCATTCCAGTGCTGTACACGGCAGCAACCTTGGCAATGTAGTGCTCGCCCTCGACGAGTTCGTCGGTGGCCACCTGGCAGAACGGATGTTCAGTATCGGCGTTGAAGATAGGCTCGCCGTCGGTTGAAGATAGGCTCGCCGTCGATGCTGGTGCACATCACCTTGAAGTACTCGAGGTGACGGTCGCCGTCCTTGGCACCGTTGGTCAGCTCAACGTCGTCGATATAGATCTCGTACTGGTCATAGCTGTTGAAGTGACGGAAAGCAATGTAGACATCCTGACCAGCGTAAGCGCCCAAGTTGACGCTGTGTGAACGCCAGTTCTGATAACGCTCACCATCGTGGCGGACCTGAGTCTTGCCAGCATTGCCAGCTTTTGCAGTGCCTTCCCAAACAATGGTGAAGTCGGCAGGAGTCGGGTTATCGACCGTAGCAACAGCCACGCCGAAGTGGTCGGGATAGCTGTCATTGCCGTAGTCAGCCCAGAAATTGAGCGTTGAAGATGCCGAGATGGAATACTTCTGATTGGTGATCATGAAGTTATTCGGATCATAGGAGTCGTAGGTGCAGTCAGTGTAGGACTGAGAGACCGCGAAACCATTGGTGCCGTTGTGACCCCAGCCAGTGTAGTCATAGCAGGAGTAGGTCTGGCTCATGGAGCTATGGTACCAGTTGTGACCGTCAGCATCGGCATCAACCAAAGTCCAGTTGCCTAAGCCGCTCTCGAAATCGTCACTGAAGGTGTCGCCATTGCCGCCTTGGCCGCCGCCACCGCCGCCGCCACCAGGCGTCGGCATACCTTCGGCACCCCACATGGCCCAACCAGTGCTGGACACGTAGAGGTCAGAGACGCCGTAGATGATCTCGGTCATCACATAGCGCAGGTCGGTGGGCTCCCAAATGCTCACGCTGTCCTCGATGGGCTCATAGCCATCGAAGGTCACGTTCACCTTGTACTCACCCTTACGGAAGCTATCGAAGGCATAGAAGCCAGTCTCGTCAAGAACGATGGGCTCGATCGGGTACAGCTCTTGCTCGGCTTCGTTGTAGTTGGTGAAGGTCACTTGGACGCCTTCCGGGCTGTCGGCGCTGTTGAGCAGCACGTTGACAGTCACGCCGTCCTGGTTCTCACCGATGATGTACATATCCTTGTCGAGGCAGTTCGACCAGATGGTCTCGCTCTCACGAGGCAGAGCCAACTGGTTGAGGTTGGTGCCAGGAGTCGGGGCAGGACCAGGACCGCCACCGTTCTCAACCATACCACGGATCATCCAGGTGTAGTTGAGAGAATAGTCACCTGCGTGCTCCCAAACGGTGCCGTCGAGTGACAGGAAGTCGGAGTTGGCATTACCCACATAGTCGCAACCAGCCATCGGGTAGGCGATATCAGGCGTGTAGAAGCACAACCAGAGGTCTTGTGTAGCGTCAATGGTCACAGGCGTAGTCAGCGTAATGTCGTGCCATGCCATGTCACCAGGCAGGTATTCGGTAGCCGTGCTCACCAGCGTGCCAGGAGCGGTGGCGCCGCCTTGGTAGACGCTAGCGGTATAGTTACCGGAATAGGTCCAGCCATAGTCACCGTCGATATCCATGAAGACACCCACCTTGGTCAAGGTCTGACCGGCATAGGCGGCAAGGTCAGCGGCCGGGAATCTGATGCCCCAGTACACTGCGCCACCACCAGTGCCAACACCGCCACTGAAGGTTTCAGTGCAGTATTGCAGGTAATTGCGATATCTATCTTGATTCTCTTCAACGACTGCCGCATTGACCTTCGGGCCAGTCTTGGCAACGCTGTTGGTGCTAAAGCTTCTGTTGGTATTCACGGCGACAGGAGCAGCCCAGTTGATGGGGCCTTCAATCTCTTCGCCGCGGTTGCCGCTATAAACGGCACCGACACCCCACTTGTAGATGCCAGCCGGCAGATCAGCCCACTCAACGTCAATGTAGACGGTGTCAGGCACCCAAACGGTAGCCAGCAGTACGGTGTTCTCTTCGGTGTAAGGACCGTCGTTGTAGCAGTTCGTACGATACACTCTGTAGTGGTCGAGGCTGCGGGTCTCAGCAATACCCTTAGCAGGCTCGCCGATGGTGATGTCGTCGACGTTCAGGTAGAACATATCGCTGCAGTTGAAGTGACGGATGGCCACATAACCCATGCCACTGTAAGCGCTCAGGTCAACGGTATATTCGTACCAGTTGCCTTGCTCACGGCCGCTGCGTTGACCCTTAATGGGTTTGCCAGGTTCGCCAACGCTCTTAGCTGTCATCGTCCATTCCTGGACCATGGTGAAGGAGCTCGGGTTGGTGTTGGTCGTCGAAACGGCCAGGCCGAAGTGCTCAGCAGCGTAGCTGGCATCCTGGGCGCAAGCGTAGAATCTGACGATGCCACCGAGTTGCACCTGAGGCGAAACGAGGTAGTTGTCGGGATAGAGGATAGTGCCCATGTAGTAGCTCTGGCTCAGCACGAAGTCGGTCGAACCACCATTACCAGTTTGACCGGTCATGATTTCGCTACCCATGTACCAACCGTAACCGTCACCGTCGGCATCAACCGAAGTCCAGCCCTGCATGGTGCCGTCTTCGAAGTCGTAAGTCATGCCCGGAATAGGCGGAGCGGGTTGCTTGTAGAAGGTGATGTAGTCGACATAGAAGCAGTCGTCGTTGCTGTTGACGCTACCGTCCTTCGTATATCTCCACTGGAAGGTGTGG
>CADCJT010000010.1:0-125574 GCA_902801815.1 uncultured Bacteroidia bacterium | reverse complement strand
GCCGTACTCGTTGTCGTACCAGGCGATGAGCTTCATGAAGTGGCCGTTCAGGGCGATGCCGGCCTGGGCGTCGAACACGCTGGCGTTGGTCTCGCCGATGATGTCGGTGCAAAGGAATGTCACGGCATAGGTCAGGGCACCGCCTGACGAAACGCAATGGTGGCCGAACACGGAAAACCCGAAGTCCACCACCTTGCAGCCCACCACATTCGCAATCACGATGCTCACGCAAAAGAACAAATTGAGCATCAAAAGGTTTTCATTCGTCTTTCTCATTGGGCAGTATATTGTTGTTTTTATTATTATTTACTATTACTCTACTATAATCCTGATTTCCTACCGCGTTTTGGTACTTGCGCTTGTAGGATTCGATGGAAAGGCAAAGGAAATTGGTGTTTTGCTCGTTATTGTATTGGTTGATGCAATCGTAGATTTCATCCCCAACCAGCTTGCGCACATCCTCAGTCCTTATGTTTCGGATATGGTGCTTGCCGACAAAACCGTACCTCTTGCCGCTCACATAGGTAGTGGAATCGGACGAGGTGCAGAACGAGGCGCATTGCTTCAGCAACGACATTTCCGTGCATCCCAAAAGGTGGATGTCGATTTCGGGCTTGCGGTTCTTTATGTAGGAGGCCACCTTGTAGGTGTAGTCCTTCTTTCCCGCATGCCTCAACTCGGGCACCGAAACGGCGATGTAGTCCGAGAACTCAATCAGGCGGTCAAGCCCCTTTTGCCCGTCCTCCAAATGGAAAACATTGATGATGCGGTTGGGAAGGTCGTGGCGCATCCTCTCACGGAATTCCCACGCCTTTTCAACGCCGAGAACCTTTTGGCAGTCCACCTCAACGCAGGTCGCACCGCTGCCGTGCATCAGCGTGAACTCACACAGCGCATCGTACCAGCGGTTGATGGTTTCCTCATCGTGGTTTCCGGCCTGCGCACCGAACATCAGGGTGAACAGCCCCGAATCCTGAATGCAGTGCTTCATGGTCGAGGTGCAGGCACGGGGAATGTCAATTTTCGGGTCTGACATCGATTTCAAGGGCATGACGGGGCTTTTGGCCTTGTTGCCGAACAACATTCTTTCCACGAATGGAAAAGCCGTATATAGGGCGTAATTCACGCCCAACTCACGCACGGCAACGAATTGGTTCTGAACCTCCGCTCCCGCATAGTGGATTTTGATGTTATCGGGACAATGCAGCACCTCCATAGCCATCCTCCAAGACTTTGCAATACACCATATCCTCAAACTCGACCATCAGCCACTCGGCGATGTCCTCGCATGAAAAGCCGCCGAAGTCCGCTGGGCTTCCGAACTGCCTTGCGACCCTCTCGGCTATCTCGCGCTGGCGGTCGATAATCTCTATTTCCCGCTCGTTGTGGGAAACCTCAAAATGGCACCTCACCACGAAAACATGGCGGTGCTTGTTTCCGAGATAGGCGCAGAACTTCGGCGCATCAGGGTAATAATGGAAACCCTCTATCTCATTATGGGTAATCACTACTCTTTTCATTGTATTTTTATACCATTATAGTTAGACAATAATGTTTCCACATCCTCCTTGATGGCCTTTTTCATGTCGGCAAGGCTTTCAGGAATCACCACCGTCAGCTTGTCTGTATCCTCCTTTTCCTCAACATCGAAAAGGCCGTCCAAGTCGGAATCCTCATAGGTCGGCAGATTCAAGCCCCATTGGGGCAGCATGGTAACATCCCAATCTTTCAACAACTTTTCCCAATCCCAACGGCCAAAGGAGGCGTTGTCAAGGATCGTGTAAGCCATCAAACGCTCGGAATCGGTGGCCTCGTCAAGTACATAGCATAGTGTTTCACTACAACCATCATCCCGCAAAGTCCGAAGCCTCATATTGCCGCCTATGACCACATAGCGGCCGTCAAGGGGATAGACCTTCAAAAGCTCGTAATTAAGCAATTCAGGGTATTCCTCAACATTTTGTTTCAGCAACTCGAAGTTTTCCTTGGTGATTTCCCTTGGGTTTTGTGGCAGTCCGTCAATTTGGCCTGAATTCTCATCCAAAAGCGACAGCGGAAGCACCTCGATTGTGTATTTGTCTTTTTCCATGGATTTTCTATTTTACGGTCACACCATCATAGGCTTTCAACCCATTTTCCAAAATGACCCTGATTTCATCCTTCGACCCAATGAGTTTTTCAGGCAATACAATGACAATCTTTTCCCCGTTCTTGGTCTTACTCTCGTCACCATCGCTGCAAAAGTCATCGGGGTTAAGTTCGGCCTCGCTAATGAACAAGTCCACGCCCCAGGCTGAAAGCTGGGCGGCATCCCACTCATTCCCCAACATATCCCATTCCCATCTGCCGAATCCCACATTACAAAGGGCAGCGTAGGCTTGCAGCCTATCAGTAGGGGTTTCCTTTGGAATAATGACACACGGCGCATTTTCCCAGCCGAGTTCAGTCAAGGCACGGTGGCGCATATTACCATCGACAATGATATAATGGCCGTTTTCAAGAGGGTAAACCTTCATTCTATGCAACTCCAGCATTTCAGGATATTGCATGATGTTTTCTTTCAGCAACTCCAACTTGCTTTCGGAAATCTTGCGTGGATTTGCTGGCAACCCCTCAAGTTGCCCCTCGTTTGGCTCCAACTCTGAAAGAGGGAGCCAAACGAACAAGGACTTTATGTCTTTACTAATTTCCATACTCCGATTTCCTCACTACCACCATGCGATTAAGGGTCGATTCCTCGCCGAACTGCGATGTCACGCCGTTGGCCATCGGAATAAGCCTATCTTGCGGCACGCCGTAGCCCATCAATGCCTGATAGACCACAAAGGCGCGTTCACCCGACAGCTTTTGGTTATTGTATGAATTGCCATCGGGCGAGCTGTAGCCCTCAATGCGGTACTCGCCCCCGTGGGTCAGGATGTAGTCGGCAATGCGCTCGACCTTGGCATCCTCAATCGGGGTAATCTCGCAACTCGCATAGTCGAAGAAGATGGGCATCAGCTCAATACCTGCCGTGCCGCAATCCTCCGTCACCTGCTTCACCTCCTTTTGGCAGTTGCTCAAACGCTCCGTGGCCAGCTCCAGCGCGGCGGTGGAACGCTCCAGCAAGTCCGTCAGCCTCGCATTGTCCTCATCCTTCTTTTTGGCCTCCGACTTCAATAGGGCGTTTTCCTCCTTCATTTCGCCATAGGTGGTGCGCATGTGGTTGTCGATGTCGATGGCCACGCGGTCACGCTCCGTGATTCCCAGCCTTGCGGAATATCCAAGGCGGGCGAAGAATGTATTGTCCCAGGCTGCATTGTTCTGAACCAAGTCCGAGCCGCCCTCCAGCCACAGCATCGAGTGCTTGCCGAAATTCACATTAAGGCCAAGGCCAGCGTCACCCGCAAGGCCGCATTTGGTTGCCATCGTGGGATTGACCACCGCGCCAGCATCGGCAAAGAGGTACATCCAATTCAGGAAATCGAACGAGGCACCGGCCATCGCAGTCCCATAGCGGTCGAATCCGTCCACATTGCGCAGGCCGTTCATTGTGGCCTCGAAGCGCAAACGCCAATAGTCGCCCACGCGCTTGGTGGCCAATGCCGTGATGCCGCCACCCGAAACACCGTGGTTGTTGGAGTATTGCCCTGCCATGCCAAGCGTCCAATTCGACATCAGGGAATACTTGTGGGATGAATCGTACTTGTAGGGCTTTTGTGCCGACCCTGCAATGCAGAGGGTCAGCGCGACCATCAAGGCGGCAAGCCTCACCAATCCGCCAAGTCGCAAGTCTTTTCTTTTCATATCTGTGAGATTTAATTAGTTGATATACGCGGCAAAAATACGAAAAGGGTGATTAATAAGTACCCTTTTCGCTCAAAAAAAAGGAAATTCAACGCAAATAAGCGTTTATCTCATCCATGAAGCCCTCAAAGGAACGGCATAGGGCATATTTGTAGCCCGCATCCTCAACGGCCTTCTGCCACGCCTTTTGTGTGGCCTGCTGTTTCCCGTCAGGGGTCTTCATTTCGATGCAAAGGCCGTGGTAGCCCTTGGCGGGGTAAAGGAATAGCAAATCAGCCACCCCAGCCGTCACGCCCTCGGCCTTCATTATCGCGGCCTCCGTCCGCCACCTCGCACCGCCATTCGGCACGGCGAACAACAACAACGCAAGCCTTGGATATTGCAGCCTGAACCATGCAACGCAATTTCGCTGTATCTCACTCTCTCGGTGTCTCATAATCAAAAGGGCAAGTCGCCGATTGGGTCGATGGGTTCATCCCAACTGTTCCCTTGCGGTTGCTGTTGGGGCTGGGGCTGGGGCTGGTATTGGGGTTGCGGCTGCTGGCCTTGCCCGTCATTGCGGCGGTCGAGCAATTGCAGGGTCTCACACTCCACTTCGAAGGAATAGCGGGTTTGGCCGTCCTTTTCGTAGGTGCGGGTCCGCATCTTGCCCTGAATGTAGAGTTGGCTACCTTTATGCACAAACCTCTCGACCACCTCCGCCGTCTTTCCCCAGCACACTATGTTGTGCCACTCGGTTTTGTCGGGTATCTGCTGGCCGCTTTGGTTGGTGTAGCCCTTTTCGGTCGTGGCCATCGAGAACGATGCCACCTTTCGCCCTGATTGCAGGGTGTTGATTCGTGGGGTGTCGCCGACAAACCCCACCACTATTGCCATGTTTACTGAAGCCATTGTTTCAATTCTTTAAGGTTATGCTTTGCTTTATAAATCATTATCCCAGCGTTCTTGCCGTCCCTGAAGGTGGAGACGACCAATATCGTCCAGCCGTCCATCAGCACCTCCATTCGGCTTTCGGTCACGATGGAATCGGGGTCATGCTTCGTTGCCATCTTCGCCCTCCTTTTCCTTCGCCTTCATTTCCTTGTAGAGGCTAACGAGGCATTTGTTAAGTACCGGCTCGCAAATCTTGGTCACATACTCGCGCAAGGTTGCTGGCAGGTCGCTGTTGTGGTCGATGATGCCGATATACAGCTCAATCATCTTTTGTGGTTTCTCGGCACCCATTTCACGCAGGCGCATCATCGGGTTGCGCTTCACGTTGGCGAACTTGCCAGCGGCCGTGTCGTATTCCTTGAACGCCTTCTTGATTTGGGTCTCCAGCTCGGTCTTGAATTTCTCGGACTCAATCAGTTCGCCGAGTGTCATTTCTTTTTCTTTTGCCATAATACTTTGATTTAGGGGTTTATAATTATAATACGATACTCAATACTATACCAACGACCAATCCGGCCACAATGGCCGCAAAAGTCCAAATGCAGCCACCCAAGCTGCGCATGTATTCCTTTTCTTGGGTTGTGAACTCTCGTTCCAATTTCGCGTCACTCATAATGCTGGAATTTATGTGTATCTGAATGAAGTGAAATGCAAAACCGCAAGCGGTTTGGTCAGGTCGTAGCCCTTGAACCAATCCAGCCAATCCTCAACGGAAAGGCCGTCATTGGTGGCAAGGTCGTAGATGGTCACGGGTACGAGTTGGTCAGGGTATTTGACAATATGGGGCTTGTTGATGTCGCCATCCACAAACACCAATTCCTCAATGCCAATCGCGTCCCTGATGCCAAGGTCGGCAACCAGCTCTTGTTTGCTGTGATAGGGTTTGTCCGACCATTGGCGAATGCTCAAAACGGCATCCCCAACAAAGATTCTTGCAAACCTATCTTTCCACAGCGGGAAGTTAGCCCGTATGGTGTGGATTTTGGCGCGTTCCTCAAACTTCGTCCTGAAGGCGGTCGGTTGGCCGTGCCTCGGATGCTTGGCTTGGAATACCTTTGAGAGGGTCAGGGGATAGGTGTTTCTTTTCATATCAGTTCCTCCTCCGTTATTTCGGTATTATCATCCGTTTCCTCGATGCCTCCATCCTCAAACTCGAAGTAAGGGCTTACGGCTGGGTTTTCATTGACATATTTCTCTGCCAATTTAATGGCTTTTTCTTCACTGCTCGCATTCACTACTACCGTGTAATGCGACACTAAATCTACTCTATAATTCATTTTTCATCTTGTTTTTCAAAGTAAAACTTACCATCCCATTGGTGGTACTCAATGATTCCAAACTGAATCGCAAGGCGGGCTTGGAATGTACCTCTGCAGGTATGGTCTAACTGATTCTTAATGCGGTTGCGGAATTGCTCAATGTCGCCAACTCCTTTGTAGTAGTTGCAGGCTCGGCACGCTGGCATCAGGTTTTCGATATTGTTGATGGAACCGTCCTCAATCATATCTGCAACCTTCTTTCGGTCTTTTCCATACCATAAACCCGCAATGGGTATGGCATGGTCAACCTGCATTTCACCGATATTGAGTTTAATGCCGCAATAGGCGCAATGGCCTTGATACTTTTCATATACCGATTGGCGCATTTCCTTTGGTATGGGTTTCCTTTTCATCGTTTCAAGCCTCCAAATAAATCTTGTTCACATAGTTCACGGCGGTGTCGAAGCCGAGTTCAACACCCTTCATAATGGCATCCACATCAGGGTTGCCGTCCAAATCCCTGCGGATAAGCCGCAAGGTCTCGTTCTTGGTCACTTCGTGGCTTTCGGGGTCGAAAATCTCAAAGCCGCAAAACGCCTCCTTTTCCAATTCTTCGGGGTCGTTGATGGTCTTTTCCATCTGCTCGGATATGGCGCGTGCCACGGCCTTGTAGCCCTCCTGAAGGAAAAACTGGTTTTGCTTGATGGCGGTCTCGATCTCGGCGGTGGCGATTATGGTGGTGTCGGCCACGGCACCCATGCCGCCCTCGATGTGAAGGGCATATTCCTTGTCGTACTCATCGAGTGCCTTGGAAGCCAGCTTCGACTTGTGTTTCAGCATCCCAATCATCAGCCCCTCGTAGCCCTGCAACAGCCTATCCACATCCTCGTGCAGCTCGTTGGCATACGACAACAGCACATAAATCGCGCACATCTTCATCCTTGCCTCATTGAAGTCCTTCGACTTGAAGAACTTGAAGAGGTTTTTCTTTTTGTGGTATCTATTCATCATCGCCTCCTTCCTCGGTCTTTTCGGTCAGGGCTTGCGACAAGTCCACCACAAACTCAATCAACAAGTTTTGCCTATCCCATTCGCGGCCTTTTGCGAAAAAGATGTAGGAGTAGGAAAGGAAACACAAAGCAAGCATGTATTCCCTCCAAAGGACAACGGCAATCATCAGGGCAGCGTAAACGGCAGCGGCCACATACATGATGACGATTTCAATCAGCTTGTGGCGGCGGTATTCCTTGGTGTCGCCCGTGCTTTTGCGCTCAACTATGACCTTAATCATCCTGACCTCCTTTCTTGATAATAGGTTCGCATATTTCCAAGACCTTGACAACCTTTTCCAAATCAAACCAATCGTTTGTCCGTACTCCTGATTCCATATCAATCCAAAAGTCACCTTTGACATTATCCATAAGGTATGACAACTTTTCGCCGACATTATCAGGGTTAAAACCGCCAGCATAGCCGACTTTGTAATTGCCATTTAAGATTTCGATAGGAGTATCAACGCCGCGACCTCCCGAAGCGTCAAGTAGGACTGAGAACGGTTCAAGCCATACCTCAGTCGTGCAGGTAAACAAATCAAGTTCGTGGATATTGCGTTGCTGGATAATCACTTCTTGATATTTGAATGGAGCCATCCAACAATACTTTGGATTGTTTTTATGATTGGCAATATTGAGTTGAATACGATTGAAAATTTCAAGATTGCCATTTATTGCGTCATCAACTGCACCAAATATACCAATGGCGGCATCATGGGCGGCAGTACCACAAACATGAAGTGACAAATTAAGACTCGTTCCACGGAAGGCATCGATGAATGCTGGGTCAAGGTAACGGTTGCCGTTCTCATACCAATGATAACTCATCAGCACTCCAAATTCCGCTATTGGGTATTGTTTTTGAACTTCTTTCAAGGTTTTTAGGTCGGTCTTCGCATCAATACCCGTGAATGTAATATGCTTCAAGCTCATTTTTCGCCTCCTTTCCATGCCTTCGGCATTTCGTGATAAATGCTTCCATCAAGCAAACATCCGTTGTCGTACTTGGTTCGCTTAACACCATCCTCTCCGTATGTTCCCCATTGCTTGAAGAAAAAGGGAACGCCCTGCTCGGCACATTGGCGTTGGATGTTCAAAACCCATTCCTTGCTCATTTTTCGGGCTTGCTGGCCGCTTTCGCCACCCACAATGACCCAATCAATGCCCGCAAGGTCTAACGCTCCCAAATCGCCCAAAAGAGGCTCACACGAAAGAAACCTGACGGGTGAATCCTTCAACTCCGCCAAGGTCTTTATTCTTTCCTTCGCGCTGGCGTTTTCAACCGTTGTTCCAATCCAGCAGTTTTCAGGGATTGACAGAAATGGGTAATCCAGCCATTCGATAAGGTAGCAATACAAATTGTCAATCCTTTTGGTCAGGATTTGGAAAGTGTGTTGCGGGCATTCCGCAATCGTCTCCATGACCCTATCCACAAACTCAAACGGCACGTCCTTGTGGAAAAGGTCGGCCATCGAGCAAACAAAGAACATCGAAGGCTTCTTTACCTTCTTTGGCTCATTCAGGGCTTCGGGGTGAAGGGTCAGGGTGAAGCCGTTCTTATACCGCTTTTGCCCCATGCCTTGCAATCGTTTTGCCATAACCTCTGCATAGCAGTGGCGGCATCCTTCGGAATACTTGGTACATCCCGTGACGGGATTCCATGTCCGTTCAGTCCATGCGATTTTTGTCTTATTCATCTTTGATTCCTTTTAATTTGTTGAGATAATGTTGTGCGTATTCAGGTGTGGCCTTGTCGGGGGTCACGTAAATCACCGTCCGGCTGTCAATCCGCAGGACGACCTTGCCCTTCATGGATTTGTCCTTGCTGGGGTCGGTTCTCTTGAACTTGCCCGACCGCTTGAAGTAGTCGAGCCTCTCGGCGAACCAATCTTGTTCGTCCTCGTAGGCGCAAAGCCAGCCGTTTGCGGGCTGGTGGCCTCTCAATAGGTGGGTGAACCATGATGCCTGCATCCCGCAACCCTCGGCGGCGGTCTTCACGCTTGGCCACTTGCGCCGCTCGCCCGTGGTGAGGTTCGTCCCCACCACGGCGCGGCTGTAACAAGTCTTTTTGTTCGGCTTCGTGTTCATGGCTCAATCGAATAGGGTTCTTTGGTATTTCTTCGATTCGGCAATCTTGATATTCTTGACGGCCGTGTCGAAATAACTGTCCTTCAACTCGCAGCCGATGCCCTTGCGGTTATTCCTGACTGCCTCATACACCTCCGAGCCAATCCCAAGGAACGGGGTGAAGACGGTTTCGCCCTCGTTGCTCCAAAGGTTCACCAAACGCTCAATCACGCCGAGCTGCAGGGGGCAAATGTGCTTTTCGTCACCCATAGCCGTGCCTTCGCTGGCGGTCAGCACATCGGTACGCCTGATGTCCATCCACACGGGCGAAGCCCATTTCTGCCAAGTCTCAAGCGGGAAATTGTCGCGGTTCAGGTTCACGATGGGTTCCCAATCCGCTTCGTCACCTTCCCATTTCTTGAAGATGGTGATGTACTCGGCCATGCCGATGCCCGTCTTCGATGAATCGGAAGTCACCTGCTTGTAAAGGAGGCGCTGGGTCTTGGTGCGCTGCATTTCCAGCACGGGGTCAGTCCAAATCGTAACCTTGGAATGCAGCTTGAAGCCCTCGGCCAGCACCGCCCTCGTATGCTCACCCGTGAAGTCATACATTCCCGTGTAGCCTGACGAATTCTTGTAAACGCCAAGGTCTTTGGTATGGCAGCACATCAAGCGGCCAGGCTTCAGTATGCGGTACAACTCTTTCAGCAAAAAAGCGTACTGCTTGAAAAATTCCTCGTGGCTCTCATTGTTCCCCATGTCGTTGATGTAGTTCGAGTAGGTGAAAAGGGAACTGAAAGGCGGGGAAAAGATAATCAGGTCAACTGAATTGTCGGGGATGCGTTTGATTTCGATGGTGGTGTCACCCTTCATCAAAAACACGTCATCGTCCTTGTATTCCCGATACTCGTAGTGGTCGAGGAGGCCGTATCGGTTCTCGTTCACGTTGCGGTTCATTTCACGAACCATTTCCTCGAAGGCTTGTTGCTTCTTTTCAACGATTGCCCTTGCGTTTGTCATTGTATCTGTGATTATTAAGTGAATGTTTACATTACCCTTGCGCCCGAACCTATACGAGCGTCTAACTTGCTGGTAGTAATCCTCGAAGGAAAAATCAGGGGAAGCAAAGATCTGCGTGCCGCAATTCTGAAAGTTCATACCATAGCCGCAAATCTTGGCCTTGCTAATCAGGATGCGGAACTTGCCTTCGGCGAAATCCAGCAACCTTTGTTCTTTGTCGGCATCGGAATCCGAGCCACGCACCTCCACGGCTTCAGGAATCAGCTTGCCCAATATGTCGCCCTCTTGGTTCTGCTTAATCCAAATGATGACCTGACCGTCTGCCTCGCTTGCAATCTCGGCGGCAAGGGCAAGCCTCTCATTCATGGTTTTGCGAAGCTCCATGTTGAAGTTGGTGGCATTGACTATCCCCGTTGAAAACAACAGCCCGTCCTCGGGTTTGGTCTCAATGAGGTGGTCGGTCACCGTCAGCTCGGGCAACTTGAACAACTTGCCCGTCTCAACGAATCCGATATCTGCAGGGTTCTCAAACATGATAGCCCACGATGCAATCCAGCCATAGAAGTCGCCCTTGGCATGGCCTTTCAGTCGGTAGTTGTTCATGCCTTCCTCACGCACGAACCACTTCGACCTCATATCTTGGGAATCGAGGATTTCAAGGAATTCCGAATGGTTGCCAATCTCGTTCAGGTCGTTGGGGCTTGGTGTGGCCGTGCAACACAGCTTGTAAGGCATACCCTTGAATTTCTCCGTCAGGAGGTTGCGGTAATACCCCGTGAAGTTCTTGAGGATTGAACTCTCATCCAGCACCACACCCACAAAGCGGGAAATATCCACGTTTTCAATCTGCTCGTAGTTGGTGATGGCTATTGTCGTGGCCTCATCCATATCGCGGTACAAATCCACCTTATAGCCGAATTTCGCGCCCTCCTTGATGGTCTGCCTACTCACCGACAGCGGGGCAAGTATCAGGATTGGCTTTCCTTCGTGTTCCGCCACCTTTGTAGCCCATTCAAGGCTAATCAGGGTCTTACCGTTGCCGCAGCCAGCGAACACCGCGCCACGGCCTTCTTTCACCATCCGCTTCACGCAGTACTTTTGGAAATCGAAAAGGAGGGGATTAAGCCCGCTTTCCTCGACATCGAAACCGCTCTCAATCTTTTTGGTCTTTTTGGCCTCCAAGAGGTCGTTGTATTCTCTCATTTCATTGTCAGTCATGCCGTAACCCTTTCATTCTTTAATCCGTTGCAAAGAGCCTCGCAAAGCACCCTTGACATATTGACCTCCACGGCGTTTCCGATGAACTTCTTTTGGTCGGCCTGACTGCCTTTCAGGATATAGTCGTCAGGGAAGCCCATTATCCGCTTCAGCTCCTGAATGTTAAGCATCCGCATCTTGATGTCGATGATGCCGTAAGCCGCCATGAACTCCTTAATCTTCACGGTCATTGGGCTGTCGGTGTCGTACACCTCAATCCCCAACGCCCCGCCCTCGGCGGTAATCAGGTAAGGCGGCATCTTATCCATGCGGGCAATCAGCGTGAAGGCGGGACTGTCAACGCTGCCGCCGGCCGATTGGAATTGCGGGTTCATCAGGTAATGCCACTTGTGGTTGGCCGTCACCGTGGGCGATGGCTCATCCAACGAGCTGCCCACATTGTTGAAGTTGGTACTCATAATCCATTGAGGGGAAACGAGTATGTGTTTCGGGTTGGTGGTCACAGCCCCAGCGGGCACATCAACCGACATCGGCGTTCCGTTGCCGTACTGCATGTCGAGGAACTTGGGCGTGACCAAGGCCAGCCTATCCTTCGTGGTCACGGTAGGCGCGGCCTTGTCGATGGAATGGTTGTTGCCGTTCCCGTAGTAGGAATCAATGAATTGCGCCGACACCAAAGCGTGGTGGTCGATGGTGGTCAGGGTGCCAGCGGGACGGTCAATCGGGATATTCTTTCCCGCTGGGTCGCCCCCGAACTGCTTCGATAGGTACTGCACCTTAACCAGGCCGATGCGGTTTTGTGTGGCCACGGTGGGGCAGGGTTCATCAATCGAAGGGGCATTGTGGTGGCCGTCCTGATTCATCGAGTTATATTTCAATAGCCATGCGTCATATTGCTGTTTGCCACCGGCCACGAACTTAATCAGGCCAGCGAATATCCGTTCAAGGGTCTTTTCGCAAAGGGGCTTTTCACGGGTGAAGATGCTCACGCCCTCATCCTCCAAATCCAGCACCTCGCGCACGGGTTTCCATTTCTTGTAAAGCTGGAAAAGCCCGCCGTCATCATCCCCGTTTTTCGAATAGGTCTGCATGGGGAAGTTGATGGGGAGGCCATTGGCCGCAAACTGGCCGAAAAACCGCTTACGGCTCGTATATGCCCCGAAATCGGCGGCGTTCAACAGCCTGAAATCGTAGTGGTACCCACGGCGCATCACCTCATTGCACCATTTCACGTAGCAACGGCCTTTGTCCTTGCTCACGGGGTGGCCGTTAGCGTCAAGGTCGCCCCAGCTCATAAATTCCTCCACATTCTCAATCTGAATGTAAGAGGGCTTGATTGCATCGATGTAGCGGAAAAGATGCTCCGCAAGGGTGCGGCTGTCGCCGTCACGGGGCTGGCCACCTTTGGCCTTGGAAAAATTGGTACACTCCAACGATGCCCACAGCACCACCAAAGCGTCAGGGTACTTTTTGCGGCACCCGTCAAGGTGGCGGATTAGCGGGTCGAGGTTCAGCGTGCGGATGTCCTCGGTGAAGTGCATCGTTTCAGGGTGGTTTGCCGCATGGCTGGCAATGGCCATCGGGTCATGGTTGACGCAGGCGACCACACGGGCGCACTTATGGCCGTGCCATGTCGCTTTCTCAACCCCCGTTGATGTCCCGCCAGCACCGCAGAACAAATCCACATACATCAATCTGATTTCTTCTTTTTTCATCATGGTTGCGTTGTTTTCCTTTTGTTTTGATTATTGGTATAACATTGCCACGGTACTCATGGCGTTAGCGTATTCCGTCTTGACGAAGATGAACGGGCATTCCTCTGAATGGCATTCATCCATCATCTTGCAGTAGTTAGGCTCGACCGCGCAAATCTTGCATTGCGGGTCATCGTCAGTCGGTTGGAAGTCCATCGGCTCGGTGTACTCAACCGCCGTGTAGGACTTTCCGAAGTACTCTTTTGTGTCGTTGATTCTCATTTTCGGTAGGATTTTCCGGTGAAGGCAATCATCTTGAACATTTCTATGAATCGGTCTTGAAGGCGAAGGCCGTAGCGGTTGCGGATTTCGTTCAGGTCGAGGTTCGATGAGATCACCGTGCAAAGGCGGCGGTCGTACCTCATTGATAGGAGGTCGATAATCGGCTCGTTGCTATTGCCATACGACTTCACATCGATTGCCTCGATGCCGAACTCATCTATGGCCAGCAGCTTCACCTTGCACATCCTATCGTAAAGGCCACGGTCGTTTTGATACGCATCGACCACATCCTTTGCCCTCACGGTGTCAATCGCCTTTTTGTAGTCCTCATCCAGCACAAGCTCCTTGTATTCAGGCCTCACAAAGTAGTTGATGACCCTGCAAAGGGCGTTCATCATCGTGGTTTTGCCCGTGCCCACGGTGCCGAACAACAGCAGGCCGACACGGCCGTAGCCATCGGCACACCATTCGGCCACCGACATCACCTTGGCCTTGTATTCCTCGCCGCCCTCCATCTTGCAGTTTCGGGCGGCAACCTCTGCGCTGTAGGCCGAGTTGATGGCCTTGGCAATATCCAATGACTTGAAAGGCAGGGCAAAGCGCGGCTTGACCTGAATCGCATTGCACACATCGGCAAACTTGCCGAAATCGGGATTAGTGATAAATTCCATATCAATCTCTATTTTCAAAGTTTGAACCTAATACCTCACGGCCAGGAACGGGGGTTTGTCCACCGCCGAAGCCGACATCTTTCAGGGGGAACAATCCCGACCAATTATTACCGATGGACTGCTCCACAATCATCCTCGCCTTGGCAAGGTCGCCGTTTGAAAGGGTTTGCAGTTTCTTGAAAAGAATATCCACTGAAGCCTGCGACTTGTAGGATTGGCGGCGGCTCGACTTGTAGGCAAGCCATTGCCCGATTAAGGCATCCCAGCCATCACCATATTTCGCAAGGTCAAATTGCATTTTCGATGTTTTCTTTTCTTGATTTTCTTTCAAAGGTTTTACTTCTTTATTATTCTTTAATTCTTCTATGGTTGTGCCGTTTGTTGTGCCGTTTGTTGTGTCATCTGCTGTTTGGTTTGGTGTTTCATCTGTTGTGTTATCCATTTGGTACTTGTCATAATTAACTATTGATATTGTGTTAATTACATTCGATTTTTGTTGTGTTATCTGCTGTGCTGTTTCAAGTTCGTTCAGGAATCTGATTACCTTACCATTTGACCAATGCCATCTTTCGCACATTTCCCTGACGGACAGGCACACATCGCCCCTCCGCTGCTCAACACGGATGCCACGCACAAAGAAAACGCGCTCCTTCCATGCCGCCATCAGCAAAAGGTCAATCCATGCCTGCCCACGGGAAAATGGCTTATCCTGCCAAAGCCAATGGTTGACAATATCACGACTTATCTTTATCCAGCCAGCCATCACCCAATCAGGAACTCAATCCAAAGGTCAATGAATTGTTTGCCACAATACTCCGCCAATTCCTCCGTCCTGAAGGCAAGACGGGAACCGTGATACGCATTCGAGAACGACCACGCATGGTTCGCATACGCAAAAACGACACCGCCGTACACGAAGGCGTTGTGATGCGCACGACCGACAACACGGCACTCTTTTTTCTCATCCTCATCGAGGCGGTCGTATTGCTCTTTGGTGTAGATGTAGAAGTAGGGGTACCAGCGGTATTCATCCTCCGTGAATTTGGGTTGCCAACCCTCATTGAGGGCGGCGGCGATGATGCAAAGTTTCAAGTAAGCCTTTGCCGTGACATCCAACCCGCCACGGAACGAAAAATGCCCGTCCTGATGCTGGGAGCAAATGCAAAGGTCATCCAAGGCAAGTACGGGCGACAAATCAAGAACGGCGCAAGCGTCTTCGTATGTCTTAACCCTATCCATTATGTTTTTGGGCGCAAACACCTCTTTTCCAAATAGATGCTCCAGCAATTCCCTGCCATTGGCATCCGTGTTGTTATAGGCTTTCAGGGCGTTCTCCGCGCTGATTTTCAGTTCTTTGTTGTTGTTTTCCATCTTGTTCTATTTTTTGAAGTTTGATAATCTCTTTTTTGGTCAGTCTAATTGCGTTCAGTAGCTTCGTGCTGCCTTTGCTTGCATCCACGTTTTCAAGGATGACGGGCAGGCACCGAAGCAGCGTTGAAACCATATCGTTAGGCACTTTCCTCATGTCAAAAAGGGGTCTTTGATAGGTCGATTGTCATTCCGGCCGTGGCGGTGTAGGTCGGCTTGCCCGAAACCTCGCTGATTTCACGCTCAAACCGCCCTGCATCGCTGTTGTTGCCTGAAAGGTGTATCAATATCACTTCGTTCACACCGGCCATGTCATTGGCTCGTATTATGCCCTTGGCCGTCTCCAACTCCATGTGAGAGTGTAGGAGGCGGTCACGCATCGCAAAGGGCACAATGCCGTTGTCGATGTTGTACTGCAAAATATCATCGGCGTAGTTGGCCTCCAGCATGATATGGTTGAGGCTGGGGATTCGGTACTCCAGCATCATCGTGTCAGTCACGAATAGCAACTTGCCCATTTCCTCATGCTCAATCACAAAGCCGACACACGGCACATCGTGAGCCACGGGGAAGGCAAACACCTTGAAACCGCCCACTTTGTAGCCGTGCATCGGCTCAATCGACTTGCAGAATGCCCGATTGGTGATGCCTTGGGATTGGAAAACCTCATCCAAGGCAAGCACCCTGATTCCGCATCCGATGACATCTTTCAGGGACTTGGAATGGTCTTTATGCTCATGGGTGACTATACAGCCCACAATGCCCGAAATCCTGAATCTGAGGGCTTTTTTCACTTCATTGAAGCGAACACCCGCCTCCAGCATCAAAACCCCGTCAGCGGCCTCCAAAAGGTAGCAATTACCCGATGAACCCGAACCCAAGCACGTCATTCTCATTCCAAGCCCCTCCATCATTACGCCCAATCGGGTTGTTTGGCCTCGCCACCATCGGCGGCACTTTCCTTGATTTCGCCCGTTGCTGGGTCGATTTCCTCATAGGTCGCGGAATCGGCTGGCAGCACCTCGGCATTGGCGTTCTCGGCAATCAGGCCGTTGCGGTCGCTCATGGCCTCATCGTCATCCTTGGCAATCACGTTCATCATTTCGATTGAAAGGTAGCCGTACTTCGACAAGAGGCGGCGTATTACGGTCTTCAAGGCCATGTCGTTGAAATTGCCTTTCCAACCGACTTCGCTTGACACCTGACCCGACTGCGCCTGCTTGACAAGAGCGTCAAAGGTCGGCTTTTCCTTACCCTTGAACGATGGGCTGTAACGCAGGGCGTATTTGGCCATATCCTCAACGCTCATGTAAAGCACCTTGGAAAAGCCGTTCAACAGCTCGAAATAGCAAAAGTAGCCGACCACCTTATCCGACTTCTTTTCGCCGTCAAAGGCGATGGTACCCGACAGCTTATCCACGTTGCGAAGCTCGCCCTCGTACACCATATCGGCGTTGATGGTGCGGTACTGCCCCGTCCTCATGGCAAGTTGGATGTAGCCCTTGTAACCAGGCACGAAGGTAGGGGTCGGCACCTTCGTCCATTGACCCGTGGCGGGGTCTTTTACCGAGTTATTGAAAACGATGATGTAGGCAAAGCCCAATGCCTTGTTCAGGGCAAGGCGCATGGTGGCGGCTCTCAATGCCTCGGCCACCACCGCCTGAGGCTTGCATCTTTGAAGTTGAGGGTCGCCCGTGTAGAGATCAATCAGGGAGGCCACGAATTCGTCCTTGTGCTTGCCAAGGGCGTTTTGGAACTGCTGTTGTACGCTTTCAGCCCTGATGACCGATTTAAGGAGGTCAACGGGCTTTGGTTGCTGCTGGGCAACCGCTTGGGTTTGTTTGTTGTTTTCCATTGTGTTGAAAATTTGATTGGTTATTGAACTATAAGTGTATCGTCCTCGGTCACGACCAGCCTAATCATCTGCGATTCGGTCGGCATCAACTCATTGATGCTCTCCGCATTGTCGATGAATATGGGGGCGGTCACGCCTTCCGACTTGCATATTGCGTTGATGATGTCGAGGCCGGCGTTTATCTTCATGGCATTGTTCAGGTCGGAATAGGGGACACCGTCCACCGTGGCCTCGCAGGCCTCCACCTCGCCGCCGTTGATTTGGGTCTCAAACATCTTGAACCTCACAATGCTGAAAAGGTGGTTGATACGGCTTTCCACGGCCTCAATCCTTGCCTTTGAGAATGCGGCCATCGTGAACTCGATTCCTTCAAGGCCGCTCAATTCATCGCTTTGGTTGCGAAGCTGGGTTTCCAACTCACTGATTCGCTGGTTGGTGCGGTTGATGGTGTCGCGCTTGGCCAGCTTGGCCTTCATTTCGTCAATGTCGGCGGTGTACTGCCTTTTGCGCTCAGACAACTCCGCCGTGTCAGGGGCTGTCGAAGGCAGGGACAAATCCCACTCCAAAGCCTCAATCTCGCAGGTCAGTCGCTTGTACTCGGCATCGTTCTCAATCGCTGGGGTCGCATCGGGGGCGGTCAGGGTGGCGGCATAAAGCTCGTTTTCCTTGGCCTTCTTTATTCTCTCCTGAAGCTCCGCAATCTTCGCCTTGCACCCGCTAATCAAGGCCTCAACCTCATTCATGCGCTCTTTGTTGGCCTTGCCCTTGCGGTTGTTTTCCTCAAGTTCGGCGGCTTTCCTTGCGTTGAACTTGGCCGTCATTTCGCCCTGCTTACGCTCGATGTCGTCAATCTCCAACTGACGGCCGCAGGTGGGGCACACGAAGGCGTTTTCATCGAAAACGAGCTGCCTTGCGTTGATTTCACGCCATTCCTTCAATAGGGCTTCACGGTTTTCTTTCAGGCGGGTCATTTCGCCCTCATAGCCCTTCAACATGGTTTCGTTGTTCTTCAGCTCCAGCTCGTCATTTTGCACCTGCCTTTGAAGGGCAAGCTGCTTGTTTCTCCGTTCGTTGTAGTCGGCTTGGACTTGGTTCTTAATCTTGAACTCCAAATCCAACCTCTCCGACTTCAACTCGCCGACACGCTTCGACTTCTTCATCCTCTCGTTGCTGGCCTCGGTGAAGGCGGTCGCCTTGTCGCTGATTTCGCCCTCGACCTTGGCAAGGAGTTTCTGCCTGCCTTCAAGTTCGGCCTCCAGCTCTTGCCAATTCTCGCTTTCGGGCATCATCCTCTTGCATTCCTCGATGCGGGCTGGTATGGTCTCGATTTCGGCCTTGATGGTGCGTTTCTTGGCCGCAATCTCGCGTTTGTATTCCTCCATCGTCTTACCCGTCAACTGACCCAGCAAAGCCTGAAAATCATCGTTCCCGAAGGCGATTTCCTCATCGCTCACATCGCCGGCCATACGCATCAGCATTGCACGCTGGGCATCGGCCTTCTGCATGGGAAAGTAGTTCGGGTTGGTGATGAACTTGAATATTTCCTCGGTGCAGATGGCGTTGATTTTCTCCGTCCAATCCTTCACCGACATAGGCACGTCATTATATAGGCGTTCCTCCTCATGCCCCGTGAACTCATCCTTGACGGAACCACGATTGCGCACCCATTTTTCCTTGAAGCGGCGGCAAAGGGTCACGGTCTCGCCGTTCACCTCAATAATGGCCGTCACCTCATGCGGGATTTTCTCGATGGCCTTGCCGCTGGCATCCAGCGTCTTGATGTTGAATGCCTTGCGGTCTTCGCTGTCCTTGCCGAACATCAACCAGGTGAAGGCATCGAAAACGGTTGTCTTACCCGAGCCGTTGCGGCCTGAAATGCTCGTCACCGACTCATTGAAGTTGATTTCCAACTCCCTGATTCCCTTGAAATTCAAAAGGGAAAGTTTCTTGATGATTACTTTTTTCATCTTGCGTTGAATTAGGTTGTTATTTAAGTTTCTTTAATGCTACATAAGTCGCGGCTTGCGACTTGATTTCATCGTTGGTCGGAATGCGTTCCTGAAGCATCCAATCCTCGATTTCGGATTTCTTGAAGAATGCCTTGCCGCCACGCTTGTAATAGGGAATGGCTCTTTCGTGCATCATGTTACGCACGGTCTGAACGGCCACGTTCAACATCATGGCAACCTCGGAAGTGTTCAGCACCTCCTTTGAACCGATAATGACCAGCCTCTCGATGCGGTCAAGTCTTTCCTCAATGCTCATTTTCTCACTTTTCTTTCGGCCACCAACCAACCCCGCTTGGCGGCATAGCGGCGCACCCAGCCCTCATCTTGAGGGGTGCAGTCAGGCCATACGATATTATGCCTCGCATGGCAGTCACGGAATACCACTAAAGTTTTCATTCTATACCTCCTTCTTTCAGCAGTTCAGGATTATCGTGTATATTCCCGACAATGCTTAATTCAATCAATCTATTTTCATCTTTTAGAAATGCTTCAAGAGGGGAGCCACCGATGAAAAATGTGTGTTTATCATCACGCCAATACACCCTAAAATATGTGTCTTTTATAATCCCCTCCCTGCGTAAAATGTCATCCTCGAAAATTTGGATTCCATTTACATCACATAATCCAATGAATTGTCCAATAGATTCTTCTTTGACATCGTAATCACTCAAATCAGAATGCCAATCTTTGATTTGTGTTTCGGTGGCACCACACCATGTAATTAAATCCCCATAACGCCATTGGCCGTTATCATCCTTACCTCGGAATTTAATCGTACGATTCATTTGTCACCTCCTTTTTCGGTCGGGAACAATCCTGCCATGTCAACCCCGAAATGGTCAGCGATGACGCTTTGGACGAGCGTATCGGGAATTTGGTTGCCTGCCAGCCACATACGCACCGTAGCCTCGGAGCGGTGGGTAATCCTTGCCACCTCCGCAACAAACTCTTGTGCAGGTGTGGGCTTGCTTTTACTCTCATTGTAGAGTTCAATAAATGATTTGTTGCTCATACCTTTTAATTATTTATTTGTGAAACTTTTACTTGTTAGGTATCTTTTTACTATTTTTGCGGCAATAACTTTTTATTTTGCGATGCAAAAGTACAACAAAGTTTTCAATGCAGTGCAATAAAATTTACATTTTTTTCAAAAAATTCTCATAAAGTTTACAAATTAAAAATTAAAATGCTGAATATCAATAAAATAAAAAACGCTATCGAAGACAGCCGAATGACCCAGGACGAGATAGCCAAAAAATGCGGGTTTTCCCGTACAACACTCAACAACCTATTGAGCGGTGCAGATGTGAAAATCAGCACAATAGTGAAGTTATCGGAGGTTTTGGGCATCCCCACGGCCGAGTTTTTCTCCGATGAAGACACCTTATTAAATACCTATTACAAGGAAAGCAAAAACGATGTGTCAAGTTTAATGGCCATCTTGTCACGTTTCCTGCGCAACCAAGAGCAATATCAGGAAATAATGAAGGACATGATGACCATCTATGAAAGAATCAACTCAAAATGAACCAGCCATGAAAAGGATAATCTATGTATTGGCCATCGCCTTGGCCTTCACGGGCTGCAAAAAGGACGACAGCCCAAAATTCCCCTCCGATGTTCAGGAGGTATTGAACACCATCGTAGGCACTTGGGAAAGCGAAGACACATACAACGCCGAGACCATCACCTTCACGGCGTTTGAGGCACCCACCGAAATCCAATCCGCATCATCCGATTGGCCGGCAATGTCATTCCACGGCACCATGCAAAGGGATTACCGCTACTTGGGCGACACTTGGGAACATGACGACTACTATTTCCAAATCCTGCCCAGCAAAAAAGTAATCGCCGCCTATGGCATCACCCAAAGCCAAACATACGCATTGAATCAAACCAAAGCCTATGACTACAAGATAGTCGATGAAAACACTATCAGGCTGCACGACCAGCAATTGAGCGCATTGAACGAAAAGGTTTACAAAAGGAAACAATAATGGAAAAGCAACTATCTTTCTACCTCATCGACCTGATGAAGTCCTATATAAATAAGGAGGACTTGCTTTCGGAAAAATCGTCCGAAATCATCCTCCAAATCGGCACGGCCATCGACCGAGCCAAAATAGCAAACCAGCCCACCGCCGAACTTGAATACCTCTACGAAACGGCCTTGTGGCTCAAAGGGGAGATTGAACAATGAGCAAGAGGCGGGTTTACAGCGAGGCAACGCTCGCCATCATGGAAAGGTTCTTTCAGGCAGTGGAGGCTTGCAAGGATGAAAAACTAATCAAGATTTCCGACTACTGCAAGGACAACGGCATCGAGAAGCCACATTTCTATATGCAGCGAAAAGACCGCAATAGGGGTTTCTTTGAGGTCGGCTGGATGCTCGGCTTGGTCGAAAGGTGCCATGTGTCGGCCTATTGGCTTATGACGGGCAAGGGGCAGATGTTCGGCTAAACATCAAGCCGCCAAACCGTTTCGCCTTCGTCACCCAGCACATCGGGAATCTTCGACACGGCGGCCTGCTTGTTCTTATCCATCACCTTCGCATAGATCTGCGTAGTGGAAAGCTCCTTGTGGCCAAGCAGCTTCGACACCGTGTAAATGTCCGTCCCTATGTCAAGCATCATCGTGGCGAAGGTGTGACGGCCGCAATGGAACGAGATTTTCTTGTTGATTCCGGCACGCAACACCCATTCCTGAACCGCCCTATTGGTGCAGGTGGGGGAGTGAATATCCTCAAAAACCAAATCCGCAGGGTCGCCACGTTTACCCATCAGGGCGGCGGCTTGGTCGGTGATGTCGAGGTATTCCTGGCCTTTGGTCTTTTTCTGCCTGAATATGATACGGGTGTAGTCGCCTTGCTGGAACACATCGCCCCAGCGCAGCCGCTCGATGTCGCTCCGCCTCAATCCCGTCAGGCAACTGAAAAGGAAAGCGTCCTTGATTCGCGGGTACTCGCATTCCGTTTGGGCTATCTTTCGGACTTCATCGATGGTCAGGTACATCCTCGTTCCTTCCTCGGCCTTGAAGTTCTCAACCCCACGGCAGGGGTTGATGGGGATAATCCTATCCTCGAAGGCTTGGTTGAGGCAAGCCCGCAGCTTGTTGAAGTACGACAGCTTGGAATTTCGCGCCAGCGGCTTTTCCTTGTTCCGCTTGCGCTTGTCGTGTTCCCATGCCCGTGCATCGTCATCAAGGTATTTCCTGAATCCCTCAACCCATTCAGGGGTGATTTCCGCAAAGGTGATTCTCTCGTTTCTCTCATACCTTTTCAGGTGGTGGAGGCACGAAAACCAATTGCCCCAATTACTGCGGCTTTCAGCCCCGAGCCTCTTTTGGCACATCGCCCTATAATAGTCGAAGAATAGGGTATCGGTGGGGAACTCCGACTTGAAGCCGAATTCCCCGTTCTGCAATTCCACGGTTCGCTGTGCCTTCACGGCATTGGCGAGCTGAAGGGTCTGACGGTTCTTTTCCTTATCCTCCTTTGTCCGCTCGGGTATCAGGTACAGCTTCAGGAACTCGTATGTCCGTTTCCCGTTCCTATATATGTCGAGGTATAGGCTGACATTGCCGTCAGCGATTTTCTTCTGCCTTAACTTGATAGGCTCCTTGATTCTCTTTTCCTTGGCCATAATGCGTTGAATTTTGTTTCCAAATTGTTACTTTCAGTGGTCGGGTAACAAAATAGCAACGCAAAAATAGTATTAATTTGGTAGTGGAAAAGTATTGGGTCAAAAAAAATGGTTATTGGCTTAATAAAGTTATTGCATACTATCCAAATACTTATGCAATACCGTTGGAATACTCTTTGGAATCATCCTGAAAATTGGCTCTACTTTCCGATGCAGAAACGGGAGAAGATGTTCCCTAACACCTCGTCTGTGGTAATCTCGCCCGTGATGCTTCCAAGGTAATGCAATGCTTGACGCAAGTCTTGGGAAATCAAATCAGTAGGAATGTTCATTTCAAGTCCTTGTTGAACTGATTTCAAGCTTTCCGAGGCATGAAGCAAAGCCTCGTAATGTCGTATGTTGGTCACCAAAGTGGCATCGGGAGAGGCAAGGGGTTGGCTGAGTTTTAGGGTGCTGTAAAGATCGCCAAGACCAAATCCGTGTTTGGCCGAAAGGCAGACGACCATGATATCGTCGTTGTCCAAGTCCTGACGGACTTGTCCTAGTAAAGCTTCGCCTTGGTCGTCCAAAGTGTCAACTTTATTGATGCAAAGGATGAGTTGTTGGTGCTCGAGATCCATCTTTTCAAGGATTTCCTTGGCCGCAAACAACACATTTTCAGCGCCTTTCGTGGCATCCAACATCCCGATGACGAGCGTGGCTTCCTGTATCTTTTTGTAGGAGCGTTCAATGCCAATTTTCTCAATGGTTTCATCGGTGTTGCGCAGACCGGCTGTATCAATGAAACGATAGAGGATGCCGTTGATATTCAAGGTTTCCTCGATGGTGTCACGCGTTGTACCAGCAATGTCACTCACAATGGCACGGTCTTCGCCTAAAAGGGCGTTCAGCAGTGTACTTTTACCTGTGTTGGTCTGGCCAACAATGGCTACGGGAACACCATTTTTGATGGCGTTGCCGAGGCGGAATGAATCCTTCAACTTGTCAACATGCGACAAGGTATCTTGCAGCAAGGCCTTCAACTGGCTGCGGTCAGCAAACTCTACATCTTCCTCCGAAAAGTCTAATTCTAATTCCATCAAAGATGTCATTTCCAATAATTTGGAACGCATTATTTGAAGTTCTTTGGAAAATCCGCCCTTGAGTTGGTTGATGGCCACACGATGGGAGGCTTCGCTCTCCGAGCTGATCAGATCTGCGATAGCTTCGGCTTGAGCCAGGTCGAATTTGCGGTTGACAAACGCACGGCGGGTAAACTCACCGGCTTCGGCCATACGGCATCCGCGAGAAATAAGAATGTGTAAAAGTTTTTGCTGAATAAACACCGATCCGTGCACGCTGATCTCGGCCGAATCCTCACCAGTGAAAGAGTGGGGGGCGCGGAAAAATGTCACCAACACCTCGTCGAGGAGTTCGTCACGGTCTACAATATGGCCGTAATAGGCTTTGTTCGCAACCATCTTTCCCATGTCGAAAAGCTTGCCGTTCTGCATAAACAGCTGACTGACAATGGGTAAGGCATCGTAGCCAGATACACGTATCACAGCAATGGCACCCATGCCGTGGGGCGTGGCAATAGCGCAAATGGTATCTCTATTTAAGATATTGGTATTCATTGTTTTAACAGAACACCGCGGTTTGATTAATCAAATCGCGGTGTTCTAATTTAACATAATGTTAGAAGGGCAGGTCGTCTGTGCTGTCCTCGCCAGCAGGAGCGAAATACTCAGGTGCTGAAGCTGCAGCAGGCGGAGTTTGGTGCATCATTGGCTGCTGAGCAGGTTGTGCTGGAGCAGCGGCTGGGGCAGCAGCGGCGCCAACGGGATCGAAACGCCACACACGGACGTCCGTGTACCACTTGCCATTGAATTCGCGCGATGACAAATCGATTTGAGCTTTGATAGCTTGTCCAGGCGCAAATTTCTGGATTTCATCAATTTGATTTGACCAGCAGGTTAAGCAGACGGTCTTGGGGAATTGCTCTTCAGTTTCAATAATGAGGTCTTGTTTACGCCACGGTCCGCGGGCGCTGGTTCCTTCGGTCAGAGCGCCGAGTCTGACCACTTTACCGGTAATTTCCATAATTGGTGGGTGTTTAATTAGTTATTATTAAATGATTTAATTGTTGTCTTTTGTCAAGAATACAGGATTGCAAATATAGTCATCATTTTGGTTTTGGCAAGTGGAAAACTGATGGAAATGGCAAATTTTAGACTTCTTTTCGATTTTTCCCTTTTTGAAAATAATACATATTATGTTAAATAATGGTTTTCAAACCATCCCCCAACAGAGTAAAACAATGACAATTCTAGGGACAATTAAGTTCAGAAAATATGCATCGCTATTACGGCACATGCCTCTGCATCAGCTACGGCATTATGATGGTTCTTCGCCAAATCATAACCGAAATGTTTGGCAACCGTCTGCAGTTTGTGGTTCTCCAAATCTGGTACGAGTTTCTCAGATCCTAAATGCGTGCAGTAGAACTTGAAATTCGGATATGGTATGTGATACAATTCATGCAAAGCCTTCAACACACGCTCGTCAAACGAAATACCGTGCGCAACCATCGGCAGTCCTTGCACCTTGCCCGCCACTTGCTCCCAAACCTCTGGAAACAACGGTGCATGGTTTGTATCCTTATATGTTATGCCATGAACCTTGGTTGTCCAAAAATCGTATCGGTTCGGCACGGGTTTTATTAAACTATAAAATCGCTCAACAATCTCATCATTCCGCACAATGACCAATCCCATACTACATGCACTCGTCACCTCGCCATTGGCACCTTCGAAATCGATGGCGGCAAAATCATGCAGATGGTATTTGGGTATATACGAAGGCCACTCTGCATCAGGCCAGTCGGCACCTTTTATCTTTTCTTTGTTTCGTCCAAAAAACATAGCGGATGCAAAATTACGTATTTTGTGCTGTAATTCAGAAAAATAATGCTAAATTTGCCTCGAAAAGTAGGTGCATCCCCTACCCTTTTATTATTTAAACGTTTTGTAACTAACTAATAATCAATATTTAAACAACAAAAACATGGAATTAAAAGGCTCAAAGACAGAAGCCAACCTGATGGCTGCTTTTGCTGGCGAATCACAGGCCCGCAACAAGTACACTTATTATGCTTCAAAAGCCCGTAAAGAAGGCTACAACCAAATTGCCGACCTCTTTGAGGAGACGGCTCGTAACGAACAGGAACATGCCAAGATTTGGTTCAAGCTCCTACATGAAGGTGAGGTGCCCGACACCAAGACCAACCTGAAGGATGCTGCCGATGGCGAGAACTATGAATGGACTGATATGTACGCTGGCATGGCCAAGACCGCACGCGAAGAAGGCTTCACCAAAATCGCCGTTCTCTTCGAAATGGTGGCCAAAATCGAGAAGGAACACGAGGAACGCTACCGCAAGCTTCTGAAAAACATTGAAGAAGGTCTGGTCTTTTCTCGCGAAGGCGACATGGTGTGGCAATGCGCTAACTGTGGCCATATCGTCATCGGCAAGAAAGCTCCGCAAATCTGTCCTGTGTGCAATCACCCACAATCCTACTTCCAAATTAAAGCGGAAAACTATTAAAATATTGTTAATCAAATAGTTAAATCATCAAACAACACAACTATGAAAAAGTACGTTTGCGACGTCTGTGGCTACATCTATGACCCAGAAAAAGGCGATCCCGATAGCGGCATTGCCCCTGGCACTCCCTTTGAGGCCATCCCCGACAGCTGGTCCTGCCCGCTTTGCGGCATCGGCAAGGACAGCTTCTCTGTCATGGAATAATTAACGATTTGTAGAGACGTGCCATGGCGCGTCTCTACATGTTTTATCAAAACAAAATGGATACAAAGGCATTATTCAACATCGGTTACGGCCTTTATGTGCTGACCACCAATTACGACAACATCGACAACGGTTGCATCGTCAACACGGTGATCCAAGTCACGAGCAATCCTTTGCAGATCGCCGTGACGGTCAACAAGGGCAACTACACCCACGACCTCATCAAGGACTCCTGCGTGTTCAACGTCTCGATGCTGACCACGGAGACCCCGATGAAGGTCTTTGAGCACTTCGGTTTCCAGTCGGGACGCAAGGTAAACAAGTTCGCTGACTGCGAGGCAGAACACCGAGCCGTCAACCATGTTCTCTATATCCCAAAATACACCAACGCCTACCTGGCCTGTCGCGTCACCAAGAGCATCGACTTTGGCACACACACCATGTTCATCGCCGATGTGCTGGATGCCCAAGTGCTTTCAGACAAACCCTCAGTGACATACGACTACTACCAGAAAAACATAAAACCCAAACCGCAACCAGCCGAGAAACCCAAGGACGGCAAACGCCGCTGGGTGTGCAAGGTGTGCGGCTACGTCTACGAAGGTGACTCCCTCCCACCCGACTTCGAATGCCCACTGTGCAAACACGGCGTGGAGGATTTCGAGGAGGTTTTTTAGCTGTAGAGACGGTGTGCACACCGTCTCTACAAAAACAGAACAAAACAACAACAGTAATGCAACAAATACAATTAACCGAAAACATCTACTACGTCGGCGTCAACGACCGCCATACCGACATGTTTGAGAACCACATGGAACTGCCTAACGGCGTTTCCTATAACTCCTACCTCATCGTTGATGAGAAGGTCGCACTAATCGACCCCGTGGAGGCCAATTTCCTGGAAGAATACCTCTTCATGGTGAAGTCGGTTTTGAAAGATCGTAAAGTCGACTACCTTATTATTAATCACGACGAGCCTGACCACAGCAGCACCGTGGCTGCTGTATTACGCGAATATCCTGAAGTGCAGGTTGTGGGCAACGCCAAGACCTTCGCGCCCCTTGAAGCTTTCTATGGTCCTATCGAGAACAAGAAGGTCGTGGCTGAAGGCGAGACTTTAAGCCTTGGTAGCCATACCTTACAGTTTTTCATGCTTCCCATGGTGCACTGGCCCGAGTCGATGGTAACATACGAGCAAACAAGTGGCATTGTCTTCAGCAACGATGCCTTCGGCGGTTTCGGTGCCCTCAATGGTGGCATCTTCGACGACCAAGTCAACCTCGCCTTCTATGAAGATGAGATGCGCCGCTACTATGCCAACATCATCGGCAAGGTGGCCATGCAAGTCGTGAAAGCCATCGAGAAACTCAGTGCTTTGGAAATCAAAATGATTGCTCCTTCACACGGCCTCATCTGGCGCAGCAACCTTGCTTGGGTCTTGGGCAAATACACACAATGGAGCAAGCAAGAATCGGAAGAAGGCGTGGTAGTTGTCTACGGCTCGATGCACGGCAACACTGCCCGCATGGCCGAGATTGTGGCGCGTGGCGCAGCCGAGGCCGGCATCAAAGAGGTGAAAGTCTACGATGTGGCCAAGACCGAGGTGTCGTTTATCATGAGTGACATCTGGAAGTATAAGGGCGTCATCATCGGAGCCTGCGCACACTATGGCAACATGTTCCCCAACATGACCCTGCTCGTCCACGAAATCAACGAGTTCAAGCCGAAAGAAAAGTGCTACGCCACCTTCGGTGGCATGAGTTGGAGCGGCGGCGGTGTGAAGACCCTCGCTAAATATGCCGAGGAAGGCAAATGGAACCTTGTAACCGAAAGCGTCGAAGTCAAGGGCGCTCCCATCCGCGAAGAAGATTGGGACAAACTCTATAACCTTGGCAAGGCTGTTGCAGAGGCGGTGAAAGGCTGACCTCTACCCTACTTTGAAAACCATCAACTTAATTATCAACCTCATAAACTATCAAATTATGATGAAAAAAGCTATTAAAGTTTTGACATTGTGCCTCTTGGTGGCATTCATGACTTCATGCCAGACCAAGGAGGAAAAAGTCATCAACAAAATGAAAGCCCTTGCCGAACGCGTTGAAAGCAAGGCTGACTCTTTCACCGAATCACAATGGGAGAGTATCTACAACGAGTTCGAGTCGTTGCAGACCCAGACCAAAGACTGCGATTTCACGGTTGAACAGCTGAAGGAAGTTGCCAAGGCTGAAGCCGAGTTGACTGCTGCCATCGCCAAGCAAAAAGCCAAGGAACTGGGCAACGGCATCAACAACGCCATCAACGAAGGGAAAAGCGCACTCGAAGGTGTCTTCGACGGCATCAAGGAAGGACTAAGCGGTAGTGAAGATGCAGCAGAAGATGCAGCAAAGTGATCTTTGTTGTAATTAGATTAAATAAAAACTCCATCTCGTTTGAGATGGAGTTTTTTGTTGTCCTATTAATAATAGGTGTGGTAGAGACGGTGCATGCACCGTCTCTACTATTAACACTGATTATTTATATTCAGCCAGCACGTCCTTCACGCGGTCTGGCGTCATACGGCCGTAGACCTTGTCACCGACTTCGATGACGGGGGCCAGACCGCAAGCACCAACGCAGCGGAGGCAGGTCAGAGAGAACTTGCCGTCGGGAGTGACCTCACCGACGTTGATGCCCAGCTGACGCTTCAGCTCGTCCAGCACCTTCTCGGCACCACGCACGTAGCAAGCGGTACCCAAGCAAACGCTGATCGGGTGCTCGCCCTTCGGAGTCATGGTGAAGAAGGAATAGAACGAAACGATGCCGTAGACTCTCGAAACCGGGATACCCAGCTCCTTAGCCACCAGCTCCTGGACTTCAGCAGGCAGATAGCCATACTCGCCCTGAACCTTGTGCAGCACATTGATGACCTCACCCGGCTTGTTGCCATACGACTTGCAAACCTCTTTGATGAAGTTAACCTTAGCTTCTGATAATTTAATAACTGCCATATTTATTTCCTTTCTATTATTTACTGGTTATTGAATTACTCGCTGATCTCGACGTGTTCTGACTTGTCGAAATAGTGGGTGTGCAGCAGTTCGTGTGACTTGTGGCCACAAGGCTCACCAAAGTACTCTTCATAGATCTTCTTGATCGACGGATTCTCGTGCGACTTACGGATCGGTTTGCCGAGGTCTTCACGATAGATAGCCTCCGTACGTTTCTTGATGATCTCGCTGTTGCCATGGTGGTAGGGCTGACCAGCACCGCCGACGCAACCGCCGGGGCAAGCCATGACCTCGATGGCGTGGAACTGTTCCTTGCCTTCGCGCACTCTTTGGAGCAAGGTGCGGGCGTTCGACAGACCGTGGGCGATACCGATGTGGATGGGCGTACCATCAAAGTCGACCCAAGCGTCACGGATGCCTTCCATACCACGAAGTTCAGTGAAGTCAATCTTAGGCAGCGGCTTGCCGGTGAACACTTCGTATGCGGTACGGGTGGCAGCTTCGATCACACCACCAGTGGCGCCGAAGATAACGGCAGCACCCGTGGATTCGCCCAACGGGTCGTCATAGTCTTCGCACGGCATGTCCTTCAGATCGAGGTTGAACTGCTTGATCAAGCGAGCCAACTCACGGGTCGTCAGAACGTAGTCGATATCCGGGTTACCGTCCTTGTAGAATTCCTTACGCTTGCTTTCGTACTTCTTGGCCAAGCAAGGCATGATGGAGACGACGACGAGGTCTTCTCTCTTGATGCCCATCTTGTCGGCCCAGTAGTTCTTGGCGACAGCGCCAAACATCTGCATAGGCGACTTGGCGGTTGAAGGCACATCCAGCATGTCGGGGAAGTTGTGCTCGAAGAAGTTGACCCAACCCGGGCAGCAGGAAGTCAGGATAGGCAGACGGACACTCTTGTCGCCAGCCATGAACTTCTTGATACGGCCGAGGAGCTCAGTGCCTTCCTCCATGATGGTAAGGTCGGCAGTGAAGTCGGTGTCGAACACATAGTCAAAGCCGAGGCGACGCAAGGCAGCGGCCATCTGGCCGGTGACGATAGTGCCGGCGGGCATGCCGAACTCTTCACCGAGGGCAACACGCGTGGCAGGAGCCGTGTTGACGATGACGGTCTTCTTAGGATTGTTGATGGCAGCCATGACATTGCGGGTGTCGTCCACCTCAGTCAAAGCACCAACAGGGCAAACCTGGACGCACTGACCGCACATGACGCAAGGCGAGTCGACGAGGTCTTGCTCGAAGGCAGGAGCCACGACGGCGCTGAAGCCACGGTTGATGGCGCTCAAGGCACCAACGGTTTGGACGTTGTTACACATGTTCTCGCAACGGCGGCACATGATGCACTTATCCATGTCGCGCACGATGCTGGGCGACATGTCTTGACGATAGTGGCTCTGCTCACCCTTGAACGGGATGTCGCGGATGCCGAGGTACTGGGCCAGGCTCTGGAGCTCGCAGTTGCCGCTCTTGGCGCAGGTCAAGCAGTCGGTCGGGTGGTCGGAAAGGATGAGTTCGACCACGGTACGACGGGCGTTGATGACGCGGGCGCTGTGGGTCAGCACTTCCATGCCTTCCACGCAGTCGGTGGCGCAAGCCGGGGCCAGGTTACGACGCGGACGGCCGTTGAAGTCCTTAGTCACTTCGACGACGCAAACGCGGCAGCCACCAGGTTTGTTTTCAAATTTCATTCCTGCCAGTTCAAAATAGCAAAGGGTAGGAATATGGATACCAGCCATGCGGGCGGCTTTCAGGATAGTAGTGCCTTCCGGGACCTGGATCTGTTTGTTATCAATTGTTACGTTAATCATATTAGTTTCCTCCTCTTTTATTATTTGACAGAAATGGCACTGAACTTACAAGTTGAGATACAGGCACCGCACTTGATACACTTGGAAGGATCGATCGTCATCGAAGGCAGCTTGTGGCCGGGAGCGATGTAGTCGGTCTTCGAGATAGCCTCGGCGGGGCAGTTCTTCTTACAAGCGCCACAGCCAATGCACTTCTCCTTGTCGATTTCATAACGCATGAGCTTCTTGCAGACGCCAGCGCGGCATTTCTTGTCAACAACGTGCTCAACATACTCATCCCAGAAGTTGTCGAGGGTCGAAAGCACCGGGTTCGGTGAGGTCTGACCCAAACCGCAGAGGGCGGTATCCTTAATCACAGCGGCGAGGTTGCGGAGTTCCTGGAGGTCGTCCATGGTGCCTCTGCCTTCCGTGATCTTGGTGAGAATTTCGAGCATACGCTTGTTACCGATACGGCAGGGCGAGCACTTACCGCAGCTCTCTTCGCAGGTGAACTCCAAGTAGAACTTGGCGATGGCCACCATGCAGGAGGTGTCGTCCATGACCACCATACCGCCAGAGCCCATCATGGAGCCAGCAGCGGCAAGGCTTTCATAGTCGATAGGAGTATCAAGGTGCTTCTCCGTCAAGCAGCCGCCTGAAGGACCACCGGTTTGGACGGCCTTGAACTTACGGCCACCCTTGATACCACCACCGATTTCGTAGATGATGTCGCGCAACGTGGTGCCCATCGGGACCTCAATCAGACCGACGTTGTTGATCTGACCGGCCAGAGCGAACACCTTCGTGCCCTTCGACTTCTCGGAGCCGATGCTGGCAAACCAGTCGGCACCCTTGGTGATGATGATCGGCACATTGGCGAAGGTCTCCACGTTGTTCACGTTGGAGGGCTTGGCCATATAACCGCTGACAGCCGGGAACGGAGGCTTCAGGGTAGGTTCACCACGCTTGCCTTCCATCGAGTGGATCAGAGCGGTCTCTTCACCGCAGACGAAAGCGCCGGCACCGTAGCGGAGCTCGATATCGAAATCGAAGCCCGAGCCGAGGATGTCTTTACCGAGCAGGCCATATTCGCGGGCCTGAGCGATGGCGACTTGCAGACGGTGAATAGCCAGCGGGTATTCAGCACGGATGTAAACCAAACCGTGGGTGGCGCCGATGGCATAGCCGCAGATGGCCATAGCCTCGACGATGCTGTGCGGGTCGCCTTCCATGATGGAACGGTCCATGAACGCACCCGGGTCGCCTTCGTCGGCGTTGCAGATGACGTACATCTCATCGCACTTATTCTTGGCGCAGAGACCCCATTTCACGCCGGTGGGGAAACCAGCACCGCCACGACCGCGGAGGCCTGACTTGGTGATTTCGTCGACCACCTGTTGGGGAGTCATCTCGGACAGCACCTTACCCAGAGCTTCATAACCACCACGCGAAATGCACTCGTCGATGTTTTCGGGGTTGATGAAACCGCAGTTACGCAGGGCGATACGGAGTTGCTTACGATAGAAGCCCATGTGCTTCGAGTCGGCAACGTGTTCCTTGTTCTCGGGATCCATGTAGAGCAAGTCGGTGACCTTACGGCCCTTGATGATGTGCTCGTTCACGATCTTCTCGACGTCTTCAGGCTTCACCTGAGTGTAGAAAGTGTTGTCAGGCATGATCTTGACGATGGGGCCCTTCTCGCAGAAGCCGAAGCAACCCGTTCTGACCACCTGAACTTCATCCTGCAAGCCCTTCGCGGCAAGGATGTCCTCGAAGTTCTTGATGATTTGAGCACTTGCCGAAGCCTGGCAGCCTGTACCACCGCAGACCAGCACGTGCATCTTGATTTTTGCCATATAAATTCCTCCGAATTAAATTATTAGATAGTTTCGTAGTTCACGGGGATGACGCCTTCCACCATTTCGTTGTTCATCACATACTTGGTGAGGATTTCGTCAGCGCGGTTGTTGTCGACATGACCGAAGACGATCGGGTCCTTGCCAGGGCACTTCACCTCGATGGTCGGCTCGGCGTGGCAGTAGCCCATGCAGCCGGTCTGGGTGAAGACGATGCCGAGCTTCAGCTCGTCGGCCTTCTCCATCATGTGTTCCATAACTTGTTTTGCACCGGCGGCGATACCGCAGGTAGCCATTGCGACCTTAATTTGCACCAAAGAGTCGGGATCGTTGCTCTTCTCGCGAAGGTCAAGGGTGGACTGAAGCTTTTCTCTCATAGCTTTCAGTTCTGCTAAAGACTTAACTTTTGCCATAGAATGATTATTTTTATGGTTATTTATTGAGTTGATTTCTCACATTTGCCTTCCAAGAGGACACACCTCTTGAAAAACGCTGCAAATTTAGGGAAAATAAGTGCTCATTCCAAATAATCGCGAAAGATTTTTACCGTTTTTTCGCTTTTGCATTTGCCTGTTTTTTAGGTGGTTAAAAACCAAAAAACAAGCTTGATTGTAAATTAGAATCGTTCTAATTTAGAAAACTGGAGTTTTTGCAAATAACAATGGCTTTAAAAAGCATAGATTACATTCAACAGCTTCATAAACAAGCGTTGAAATGACATGCTTTTTAAAGCCAATGCAACAAACTGACGAAACTATTAAAGCTCGTCGTTGATCAGCATTTCGAGCACCTTCATGAAATTCTGCTCTTTGAGGTTGACCTCGCCTTCCTCGGCAGCGACGATGTCGTTGATGTCGGCCATAAAAGCCACCTTGTCCTCTTGGGTTTTCAAAAACTCGTCCTTATGCTCCTTGAAGAAACTCAGCCATGCCGGGCTGGACATTGACTTCCAAGACTCGAAGACCTCGTTATAGATTTTTTCGTCGAACTGCATGCAGATGCGTTCCAACTCTTTCATGGAAATGTTGCCATCGATGCCCGACGCGCAAAGCATCATGAAAATCTCAAACTTTTCTTTGGTAAGGTTTTCCATAGTTGTATAGTTTTATCCGATTATGGCACAAAAGTAGAAAATAAAACCATACCTTTGCACCAAATTTCAATTTTTATGAGAAAAAATTTATTCATCGCCATTTTTGCCCTGATTTCCAGCGTGGCTATGGCACAAGACAAGTGTTTTTGGGTGTTCTTCACCGACAAAAACAACACCCAATTCGACCCCTATTCCTACTTTGACGCCAAGGCCATTGAACGCTACCTGCAATGCGGCGCCGACCTTTACGACATCAGCAACTACCCGCTGAACGACAGTTATGTCGGCACGGTAGGCTCCTACTCCACGGAGGTCTTCGGCGAGTCGCGCTGGCTCAACGCTATTGGCGTCGAGACCACCGACGACAATGCCGCTTTGATTGCCCAACTGCCTTTCGTGGCCCGCGTGCAGGAAATCGTTTCCAACGGAACGGTGACCAGCGTCGAGACTGGGTTCAAGGAAATTGAAGACAACGGCAAAGACATCCTCACCGACCAACTCAAGCGTTTCGGCGGACAGCTTTTTATCGACAAAGGCATCGACGGCAAGGGCATGCGCATCTGCGTCATGGATGGTGGCTTCCCGAAGGTGAACACCCACCCCGCTTTCCAACATCTTCGCGATAACCATCAGATTATCAAGACCTACAACTTCCCCAACAAAAAGGAGGACGTCTACGGCTGGAGCACCCACGGCACCATGGTGTTGAGCTGCATCGCTGGCATCAATGAGGAAGGTCAGAAGCTCGGTCTGGCCACAGGTGCCGAGTTCCTGCTGGCCCGCACCGAAATCGACCCAGAACCTTTTAAAGAAGAAGTATGGTGGGCACAAGGCGCCGAATGGGCCGACAAGAATGGTGCCGACATCATCAACAGCTCCTTGGGCTATGGCAAGGATCGTCACTGGACCAAAGATATGGACGGCAATTCCTACGTGGCCAAAGCCGCTAACAAAGCCGTCGAGAAGGGCATTCTGATCTGCAACTCCGCCGGCAACGAGGGCGACGACAGCCGTTGGATGACCATCATCACCCCCGCCGACGCCGAAAATGTTATCTGCGTGGGTGGCATCGATGCCAACCTAAAGGATTATCGCCACATTTCTTTCAGTTCCTATGGACCAACGGCCGACAAACGACGCAAACCCGATGTGGTGGCCTTCGGCGAAGCCCATGTAGCCGACCCCAGCGGTGGCTTCACCTCAGCCTTTGGCACTTCGTTTGCCAGTCCCCTGACGGCGGGTTTCTGCGCCTGCGCATGGCAGACCAAGCGTGATTTAACCGCCCTTCAGATGAAGGCTGAGATTCTGAAATCTTGCGACCTCTATCCTTATTATGATTATGCCTTTGGCTACGGCGTGCCCCAAGCTGCCTATTTCACTGGTGACCTGAAACCTGCCGAGCGTTCCTTCAACCTCGTGCAAGAAAAAGACGGCGTGAAGATTGTCGTCCCGAAGGTCATTGAAAACCAGGATGTTTTCATCAACGTGGAAGGCACTGACGGCGTGTTGCTGGGTTATTATAAGGTGCACCCCGACTCAACAGGCATCAAGCTGAATAACAAGGACTTAGGCCAAGGCAAGAAACTCAATGTCAGCTACAACGGTTTCTACGACGCCTGCCCCATCTCGGGCAACGGTGGCGACATCAACCTGCTGACCCAATACAGAAACAGCCAGAACGGCACCTTTAAAGAAGTGAAAGAGGAAGGATGGCAGAATACGCTCTACTTTCAATACGACTACAACTTGCCCAATGCCACATGGAACGGCTTCAGCCGTCATTTTGCCTTCGGTCGCCGCTGGATGTATGGCAAGTCATATAAAATAGGTATGGGTCTCGGTTTGGATTGGAACCGTTTCGTGCGCAACGACAAGGACAGCGACATCCATCCCTTCCATGACCAAGTCATGTTAAGAAACATGCAACTGCGCGGCGAATTGCTGCAACGCGTCGTCATCCGCCTATGGGGCATCAACTGGGATCTCGGTGGCTATGGCGGTGTCAACATCACACGCCGTTTGCGCATCACTGACAAGACATATATTACGGATGATTTGGGACAACACATTTCCGATAACACATATTCAAAGAAGGTCACCACCTATTATAATTGCAAGAATATGAACCTCTTCGAGTATGGTGCATTCACGCGCATCAGCTATAGCATCCAAAACATGATCAACATTGGCGTATACGGCAGCTATCGCCTGTCGCCTGTCTGCAAAGACACTGACGACCTCATTCATCCGGATGGTGAATGTTACATCAGTCCGTCTCATTGGAGTGTAGGCATCGAACTTGAAGTCACGCCGTAATACAGCCTGACAAATAGGTTTTGGAATAAATCGCACTTTTCGGAGTGCGATTTTTCTTTATGTACAAATAAATTGCTAAATTTGCAGTCCTTTATTGAAAGAACAAAAGATCAAAAACGATAAACAATGAAAGTACAGGAATTAGTTGAGAAACTCAACCTCAAAGTATTGTCGGGCGCGAACGGCCTTGACAGAGAGATCGATGGCTGCTACATCTCCGACCTTTTGAGCGACGTGATGGGCAATGCCATGGAAGGCAACATCTGGATCACGCTGCAGACCCACAAAAACGTGATGGCCGTGGCCTCGCTGAAGGAACTGGCCTGCATCATCTTGGTGAAGAACCTTGTCCCCAACGACGAGACCATCGAGCAGAGCAACGACGAGGATCTGCCCATCCTGCAGACCTCGCTGCCGACGTATGAGATTGCTGGATTGGTGTATAACTTGCTACACGAATAAAACGGCCCTTCGACAGGCTCAGGGACCAGCAAAAGCTAAGGTCGTTGAGCCCGTCGAAACGCCGACCATATTTTATGGAACTCCAATCATATAGAGCCGACCTCCACATGCACACGGTGCTCTCGCCGTGCGGCGACCTCTATATGAGTCCCTCCGCCATCGTCGAGCAGGCCAAGAAACTCCACCTCGACGTCATCGCCATCTGCGACCACAACACAACCCGTCAGGTGAAAGTGACCCAAAAGATCGGACGCGAAAACGGCATCCTCGTCATCGGTGGCGTCGAAATCACCACGCAGGAAGAAGCCCATGCCCTCGCCTACTTCGAGAACGACGAGCAGCTGGACAAATTCCAGGAGTTTCTCGACGCACACCTCCCACACATCCCCTTGGATGAAGAGAAGTTCGGCTATCAACTCATCGTTGACGAGAACGAGGAAGTGGTGGGCGAAGAGGAATGGCTGCTGTGGAGCGCATTGGATGCCGATTTGGACCAACTCTATGATGTGGTGCACGAAATTGGAGGATTGTTCGTCCCTGCGCACGTTAACAAGCCAGCAAGCAGCCTTACCAGCCAACTGGGCTTCGTGCCGCCCGACATCAAGGCCGATGCCTTGGAGATCTCAAAGCACGTCACCAAGCCCGATTTCCTGAAGAAATATGCCTACCTGAAGAAGTTCAACTTCACCAAGAGCAGCGACGCCCACTTCCTGCATATCATCGGCGAGGTGCATTGTGTGCTTCACATGTACGACAAGACCTTCAATGAGTTCCGCAAGACGCTTCACGGCGAGGACGGACGCTATATCGACACTGAACCCAAAGAAAAACTACAACTCTTATTCGGATGAAAGAACTATCAATGCACGTTTACGACCTGATGGAAAACTCGACGGCGGCAAACTCCACCCTCGTCGAGCTGACCATTCGTGACAGCCTGAAAGACAACATATACGCCTTCACCATCAAGGACAACGGTAAGGGCATGACGCCCGAGTTTCTGGCCAAGGTGACCGACCCGTGGACCACCTCACGAACCACGCGTAAGGTCGGCCTAGGCCTGCCCCTCATCAAGATGAACACCGAGAACGCGGGAGGAGGCATGAATATTGAAAGCGAGGTCGGCAAAGGCACCGTGCTCAACTTCTGGTTCCAGCACGACCATCTCGACCGTCCGCCTATGGGCGACTTGGCCGGCTCGCTGGTGATGCTCTTTGCTGCCCACGAGGACATCCATTTCATCTACAAGCACATCACTGACGACGGCGAGTTCGTCTTCGATACCGACGAGATCAAGGAAGCCCTTGACGGCATGTCGATGAACGACGTCAGCATCATGAAATACCTGAAGGAGATGATTCAGGAGAATTTGGAAGAAATACATTATAATGATTAACGGGATTGGCCTTCGGCCAAGAAATCAATCAAAAATCGAAATGAAAAATCTTCCAAAATAGAAATTGATTTTTTAAGGTTTTAAACAGATTTTGAAAGATTTCTTGCGAAGCAATCCCATAATAAATAACAAGATGAAACTCAGAGAAATATCTGAACTTTTGAACGCCACGGTGCGTTGCGGCGAAGACCGTTTGGACGAAGAACACGAGACCGCCTTCGCCTCCGACCTGATGAGCGACGTGCTCACCCTCGGCGACTACAACCCCGTCATCCTGACGGGTCTCAGCAACATGCAGACCATCCGGACCTGCGAGATGGGCAACCTCGACATCATCGTCCTCGTCAGGCGCAAGAAAGCCACCGAGGAGATGATCGAAGAGGCCGAGGACGAAGGCATGGTGGTCATGGAAAGCGACTTCTCCATGTTCAAGGCCTGCGGACTGCTCTTCAAGGCGGGCATGCTACCCATTTTCTGATGTCAAACCAAAACACCACGCCATGCACTTAGAATACCAAGTATATGAAGCGGACTTCGTCAACGCGGGAGCCGCATCGAGCTCCATCAAGAAGACCTTGAAGCAGCTCAACGTCAGCCCACAGATCATCAAGCGGGTGGTCGTCGCCCTCTACGAGGCTGAGGTCAACGCCATCGCTCACGCCTATGGCGGCATGATTTATGCCGACATAGAACCTGACAAAATTGTATTGAAGGTGGAAGACAAAGGTCCTGGTATCCCCGACATCGATTGGGCCATGCAGGAAGGCAACTCCACAGCCTCACCCGAGGTGCGCAACATGGGCTTCGGCGCAGGCATGGGTCTGCCGAACATCCAGAAGAATGTCGACAAATTGAATGTGACCTCCACTGTGGGCGTAGGAACGACGGTCGAGATGGAGGTGAATTTTACCTGAACAAGCCGGCATAGATCCCCGCTCTCCCACAAGCCTTCGCTGGGATGACATGCCTAACTGAACAACTGAACAACTAACAACTGAAAACTATGGAAAAGACTCCGTTCTTCCACGCCTTAAAGATAGACGAAGACACCTGTATCGGCTGCTCGCGTTGCATGAAGATCTGCCCCACTGAGGCATTGCGTGTGCGCGATGGCAAGGCTGTCCTAATGCCTGACCGCTGCGTCGACTGCGGCAATTGTTTCAAGGTGTGTCCCACCCGCTCCATCTACATTGAGCAGGACGACTTCGAGAACATCTTCAACTTCCCCATCCGAGTCGCCTTGGTGCCTGCCGTTTTCATGGGCCAGTTCCCGAACGACATCACCGTGTCGCGCATCTACGGCATCCTCAAGGATCTGGGCTTCACCCATGTGTTGGAGACCGAGTCTTCCATACCCATCTACACAGCAGCCAAAAACAAATATGCCGCCGAGAATCCCGACATCAGGCCGCTCATCTCGACCTTCTGTCCAGCCATCGTGCGCCTCATCCAGGTGAAGTTCCCAGGGTTGACCGACAACCTTATCCCCTTGCGGGCGCCGCTCGACATCACGGCCATGTATATTCGCCGAAAGATCAAAGAGGAATTGGAAGTAAAAGACGACCAAATCGGCATCTTCTACATCACGCCATGTGCAGCCAAGATCGCCGCCGTGAAGAACCCCGTTGGCGAAGAGAAGTCATTGGTCGACGGCGTCATCAACATGGACTCGCTTTACAACCGTGTGTACCACGAAATCAAGAAGCAAGGCCATGGCTACAAGGAACAGAAACTTCCCGTATCGCAGCTCTCAGCCGATGGCGTGCTGACATCATTGACCAATGGTGAGCGTCGTCTCTCTGATGCCCATCACTCCTACTCCATTGATGAGATCCACAATGTCATCGAATTCCTGGAAAAGGTGGAGAACGAGGAGATTGAAGACGTCGACTTCCTGGAACTGCGTGCCTGCGACCAGAGCTGTCCCGGCGGTATCCTCACCTGCGACAACCGTTTCCTCATCTGCGAGCGTGTGTTCGGTCGCGCCCGTAAGATCGCCGACCGCGAACGTAAGGGCGAGCAGACCAAGGACCACGAGTTGGAGGAAGAGCGCAACTACCTGATGCGCCACATGAAGGTCGGCGATATCCATCCGCGTTCCATGCTCGTCCTGGACGACAACATCGCCGTGGCCTTGGAAAAGATGAAGAAGATCGATGAATACCGTGCCCGTCTACCCCAGACCGACTGTGGCATCTGTGGCGCACCCACCTGTGATGCCTTGGCCCGTGACATCGTTTGCGACAATGCCGAACTGACCGACTGCGTCTTCATCCAGCGTAACCTCGAAGCCCGTGGCAACATGGACGTGCAGGAGTCGCTCAAGATCATGGAGGTGATTTGGGGCAAGGCGAAGATGAACGATTATGTGAAGAAGAAATAAAGTGAAAATGGCACAAAAGAAACGGCCGCCCTCAGATGAGAGCGGCCGTTTTGCTTTCAGCAAGTGAAGGGATTATTCGCCTTGTTGAGCTTTTTCTTGCTTCTCAAGGTTTTCCTTCAGACCAGCCAGGACTTCGAGGTCACCGAGGGTGCTGTGCTCAATGTTGTCATTGATTTGCTTCACAGTACGCTTGGCTTGCTTGGCGGCCTTGTCGGCGGCCTTTTCCTCTGCGCTCTTGACTTCCTTCTCTTCCTCTACCTTAGGCAGGGCGAGAATGATCTTCTTGCTTTCCTTGTTGAACTCAAGGACCTTGAACTCGAGGCTGTCGTCCACCTTGGCGTTGGTGCCGTCTTCCTTCTTCATGTAGCGGCTGGGGCAGAAGCCTTCCACGCCGTAAGGCAGGCTGACCACGGCGCCCTTGTCGTTAGCGCTGATGACGGTGCCTTGGTGCATAGAACCGACGGTGAAGACGGTTTCAAACACGTCCCAAGGATTCTCTTCGAGTTGCTTGTGGCCGAGGCTGAGGCGGCGGTTCTCCTGGTCGACGTCGAGGACGACGACTTCGATGGTCTCGCCAACCTTGGTGAATTCGGCCGGGTGCTTGATCTTCTTCGACCAGCTGAGGTCGCTGATGTGGATCAGGCCATCGACGCCTTCTTCGAGTTCGACGAAGATACCGAAGTTGGTGAAGTTACGCACGGTGGCGGTGTGCTTCGAACCAATCGGATAGCGGTCGGTGATGTTGGCCCACGGGTCGGGCATCAACTGCTTCATGCCGAGGCTCATCTTGCGCTCCTCGCGGTCGAGGGTCAAGACCTTGGCTTCCACCTCGTCGCCCACCTTCAGGAAGTCCTGAGCGCTGCGGAGGTGTTGGCTCCATGACATCTCGGACACGTGGATGAGGCCTTCAACGCCAGGAGCGATCTCAACGAACGCACCGTAGTCGGCGATGACGACGACCTTACCCTTGACAGTGTCGCCCACCTTGAGGTTCTCATCGAGAGCATCCCACGGATGAGGAGTGAGCTGCTTGAGACCCAAGGCAATACGTTTCTTGTTGTCGTCGAAGTCGAGGATGACGACCTTGATCTTCTCGTCCAACTTGACCACCTCTTCGGGGTGCGTGATGCGGCCCCAGCTGAGGTCGGTGATGTGGATGAGACCGTCGACGCCACCGAGGTCGATGAACACACCGTAGCTGGTGATGTTCTTGACCACGCCTTCGAGGATCTGACCCTTCTCGAGCTTGCTGATGATCTCGGCCTTCTGGGCTTCGAGTTCGTCCTCGATGAGGGCTTTGTGAGACACAACCACGTTCTTGAACTCTTGGTTGATCTTCACGACTTTGAATTCCATCACGCTGTCAACAAACACGTCGTAGTCACGAATCGGCTTAACGTCGATTTGGCTGCCGGGCAGGAAGGCTTCGAGGCCGAACACTTCGACGATGAGGCCACCCTTGGTACGGCTCTTGACATAACCGTTGACGATCTCGCCGCTTTCGTAGGCCTCGTTGACGCGATCCCACGACTTGAGCAGCTGAGCCTTCTTGTGGGAAAGGATGAGTTGGCCGTTGGGACCTTCTTGGTTCTCAACGTAGACTTCCACCTTGTCGCCCACCTTCAGGTTGGGGTTGGTACGGAATTCAGCAACAGGGATAACACCATCCGACTTGAAGCCGATGTTGACCACGACCTCGCGCTCGGTGATAGCGACCACCGTGCCTTCGATGACCTCGTGGTCAGCGATTTGGTTCATAGTGCCAGCATACTTCTCTTCGAGCTTGGCGCGTTCGTCAGCTGAATAGTTGTCGAACTTCTTGTGAGATGAGGTCCAGTCGAAATCCTCGGCGGGAACGGGTTTCTGCTTCGGAGCTTTAGGAGCCTTCTTAGCGGGGGCTTCCATGACTGGGGTTTCTTCAACGGCCTTTTCTTCTACCGGCATGGCTTCGTTGATGATGTTTTCGTTTTCTGCCATTGTAATAATTGTAAAAAATTGTACCCGCAAGCGTTCCAGAAAACCGCCAACGAGGAGGTTAAACTTTTGATTATCAACTCAAACCGCTGATTTTACAACCAATCTGGACTGCGGCTTGAATTGGGCTGCAAAAATAGGAAAAAGTTTTGAAATACAACACGATAAGTTGTTGTTTTTTTGGTGCCTTGTCTTTTTTTCTGTTAATTGCCCTCTACTCGAACACGATTGATCGTGTCCAATAAAATATAATGCCACATCAAAACACGACCAATATAGATAAGAAATCTATCTTTGCGGTCAATAAATCTTACATTAATCATTAATTAATCATTTTTTACAAAAGAACATTTTGGTACTATTTTTGCATTCAAACCATACGGTTTTTCAAAATAAATCATATTTTTGCAGGGTCAAACCAATTTGAAATGTCAAACTAAAACAATAAACAATGAAAAAAACTTTATTCTTCCTCTTATTGATGTCCGCTGTGCTGAGTAGTTGCGATACGATTAACAACCTGGCCGGCAGCGAAATCGCCAACGTCATCACTGAGAACGTCACGGAACAAATTACGATGAGGACCAACGCTGATCCCGACGCCGTGGCCGCAGCCGCCAGTTCGCTGGCCTCTGCCCTCACCATCAGCAACAACGAAATCATTGCCCTCTGCGAAGAACACATGATGGAGATGGACACCACCAACATCATTCTTCCCGATGACGACCCCTACACGGAGCGCCTCGGCAGGGTCATGTCAAGGTTCAAGAACTTGGGTAGCATGAGACTGAACTATGCAGTCTACGACGATGAAAGCACTGTCAACGCCTTCGCCAGCGGCGACGGCAGCGTGCGCGTCTACAGCGGCCTCATGGACCTCATGGACGACGACGAGCTGTTCGCCGTCATCGGCCACGAGCTGGGTCACCTCAACAACCACGACGTGCGCGACGCTTATCGCACCGCCTACCTCGTAGTGGCCGCCCGCTACGGCATCGCCTCGTTCGGCGAAAGAGCCAACGCCATTTCCATGGGCTTCCTCGGCGACCTCAGCGACGAACTGGCCAACAACGCCTATTCGCGCCACCAAGAGAACAAAGCCGACGAAGCGGCTTACAGATTCTGTATCGCCAACAACGTCGACCCCTACGCCATGTACCACGCACTGGAAAAACTGGATTCGGTGAGCGGTAACCAGACGGGAAAGAAGAGCGGCTTCGCCAACATGTTCTCTTCGCACCCCGACACGATGAAGCGCATCAAGCACATCAAGGAGATGGCCGAGAAGGACGGACACATCTTAGACGAATAAGCTCAGACAAACTTACTGACAAAAAGCCTTTGACCCTGACTGCTGACCCTGACCATTCTACCCTAGGTGATAAGGGTTATGGTCAGGGTCAATGGTCAGGGTCATTTCTTTTTTTCGCCCGCTTTTCCCGTCAACCCACTATCCAACGTTGAAATGCCGTGGTCGACTAACTCTAAACTCTAAACTATTTCTTCTTCCTCCCACTCTTCTTCAACGCCTCGGCGATAATCCATTGCAATTGGCCGTTGACGGATCTAAATTCGTCGGCAGCCCATTTTTCTACCGCCTCCATCGTCTCGGCATCGACGCGGAGCAGAAAGGTCTTGGTATTCGCGCTATTTTCCTTTTCCTTTGCCATCGTCAATCCCTTTCTTCCTTTGACGCGGGACCATGGAAATCGATTGGCGACCCTGATCCTGACCGCTGACCCTGATCACCATGCTCTACACGAAGCGGGTCATGGTCATGGTCAGTGGTCATGGTCACATTGTCTTGTATACCGCGTCCAATCGACTCCCCCAAGGTCATCGAGAGGATGTTGTCCTTGGAAATAAACTTGTCATAAACCCAGATGCACAGGATAGTCACCGCCATGGTAATGAAGCCAGACAGGCCTTGCATGCCGTTCACGAAGTCGTTTCCGCCCAAGGTGAAATAGATGGTCATACCTGCAACGGCGTTAATCGTGCCATGCATGATGGCCGCCACAATCATCGACTTGGTTTTCAGCACGAAATACAACTCTATGACACCCAACAGGATACACATCACCACCATCAGCAGCACGCCCAATTGTGGCTCATTGGGATAGTTGTGGCCCATCAGGATGAGCGGAAAATGCCAGATGCCCCAGACGATGCCGATGAACAAGGCGGCCTTCCAGAACTTCACCTCGCGCAAGGCGCCGACGAGGTAGTTGCGCCAGCCGTATTCCTCGCCAAAGGCAGCGATGGCATTGACGGTGACGCCCGCAGCCAGACCGCTGACAAGCGTGATGATCATCATCAGATAGGCAGGCCTCTGTCCCATTTGCTCGCGCACCATTTCTTGTTGGTCTTCGGGCACATGATATTGGTTGATCAGCTGCTCGGAATTGTATTCCAACGACACACCGGGCATCATGCCGTTGATGAGGATACAAAGGAAAACCATCACCACCGGCAACAGCCAAGCCACCACCCACGACCATCTCACCTTGAAGTTGACCAAACCCGTGTGGTTGAATTTCTCCTTGTCGATGGCTTGCAGCACAAGGGCCGTGATAAGCGGGAAAAACATATACACTGTGGAGAAGACCATGAGCCCCGTGGGGGTGTCCGCTCCAATGCCGAAGCCCCAGTGGACCACAGCAAACATGGCCCAGCTGAAGAGGCAGACGATGATTGAGTATCTGATTGCTTTTTTCATAGTTTATTCGTTTTACTTATGGTATGAGACTTCGTGTCTTTAACCCTGACCCTGACCACAGACCCTGACCATCCCGCCCAGGGTGAAACGGGTCATGGTCATGGTCATGGTCAGTGGTCATGGTTATAAAAGCCTCTAGTTTATTGCTTCTTTCACTTTTTCAATCATCTCCAAGGTCTCCTCCTTCGTAGCGCAGTTGAGGTAAAACAATCCGCCGTCAGCCGTGCGCAGTTCGAGCAATGGGCCTCCTTCTTTATGGATGAACAGCATGCAGTCCTCGCCATTCTTCAAACGGAAATGACCCAAGTTCGCCTTATTAGTCGACATGCCGTTGGTGCGTATGGCAATACCGGGCCATTGTTCCCAAACGCTGTCGGAGGTGATGTCGGCAACAGGAATCGTAGCGTGGTATCCCCCTCCCTTCACCTTGATGCATTCGCTTGAAATGTCATACTTGGGACCTTTGTTGCCCCAGAAGAAGAGAATCGGAATCAAAGCCAAGGATAATAAAGTAATGATTACCACAGACCAGATGGTTATCTTGTTTTTCTTTTTCTCCCACTGTTTGACATCATTGGGAAGGCGGTTTTCTTTATCACGACCAAAGCCGTTGTATTTCCCCATGGCGATAAACAAAGGCACCATCATGGCCATCGCCAGTGCAATCATCACATACACGCTCGTCATCTCGCCAATGACTTTGGTCATGGAGAGCGCAGCTGTGACAATCAACAGGAAACCCGTTATGCCAAAAGTGATGGCCAACACTTTTTTCAGACCTTCAATGTCGACCAAGGCTTTCCGCTCTGGCGACATACCCCCGTAAGGATTAATCAGATTCGGATAACGGTAGCACAGCAAGCCTGACACAATCAGAAGCAAGCCTATTCCCAAATTAATATAATCGATGATTTCCATTTCAATTGTTAATTCTCAATTATCAATTATCAATAAAGGCTTCCCGTATTCACCACCGGCTGTGCCGATTCGTCCGCGCAGAGCACCACCATGAGGTTGCTCACCATGGCGGCCTTGCGTTCCTCGTCGAGTTCGACGACGCCTTCGTCCTTCAGCTTGTCCAAGGCCATCTTAACCATCGACACAGCGCCTTCCACAATCTTCTCACGGGCCGAGATGATGGCGGCAGCCTGCTGACGACGCAGCATCACGGCGGCAATCTCAGGCGAATAGGCCAAGTAGTTGATGCGGGCTTCAAGCACTTCCAAGCCCGACATGGCCAGACGCTCGTTCAGCTTGGCCAACAGCACGTCATTGATCTCCTTGCCACCGGCACGGAGAGTCAGTTCATCGGCTTCGGCCTCGTTCTCGTCGTAGGCAAACATACCCGCCACCTCACGCAAGGCGGCATCGCTCTGCACCTTGATGAAGCTCTCAAAAGCCTTCATGCGGTTGCTGACCGTCACGGGAGCCGTACCCGAGCCGCCACCCGCCATGGTCTGAGAGTCGATCTCGAACATGGCCTTGTAGGTATCCTTCAGTTTCCATACCAAAATCTGACCAATCATGATGGGGTTACCCGTCTTGTCGTTCACCTTGATGTTGTCAGGATTGAGGTTACGGGCACGCAACGAGACCTTCTTGGAAGTCATGAAAGGATTGATCCAGTGAAAACCTGTCTTGGTGAAGGTACCTCTGTATTTGCCAAAGAACAGCATCACCATGGCCTCGTTAGGCTCTAACTTACGGAAGCCGATAGGAAAGATACAGGCCAGCAAGAGACCGACGACAAACAACCAAGGTGAAGAGAGCTTACCCAATACAAATTCGGCCATGCTCCAAATGCTCAGGCCAATAATGGCAAATTCGATGAACAATGCGACGAAACCATTCATCGCAAAACCTTTAAATTCAAATTCTTTAGTTTCCATAAGTGATATTATTTTGATATTATTTTGATGTAGCAAAAATACATTAATTTTGGAACATGCAAGAAAAAAATGCATTTTTTTTGAAAAAATTTCGCCTTTATGCATTATTTTTGCAAAGTAGAAACAAAAGGACAATATTAAAACCGTTCAATATGAAGAAATTAGCATTGATTGGAGCCTTGGCCGTCATGATGATGACCAGTTGCTCAGCATTGAAAATCGTGGACCAAAACTCAGCCATCAACGCGGGTGCCGCTGCCGTTCAGGCCTTGACCATCAGCGACGCACAAGTCAAGCAATTGTGCAGCCAGTACATGGTTGAATCCGATGGACAAAACACCATCTTGCCTGCCGACAACAGCTATACGCAGCGTTTGAGCCGCATCATGTCGAGGTTCCACAACATCAGCAATTTGGACTTGAACTACAAGGTGTATCAATCCAACACGGTCAACGCCTTCGCCAGTGGCGATGGCAGTGTGCGCGTCTATACCGGCTTGATGGATGCCATGAACGACGACGAGGTGTTTGCCGTCATAGGTCATGAGTTGGGGCACCTTATTAATAAAGACGTCCGCGACGCCTATCGTGCCGCCTACCTCGTGGTGGCTGCCCGATACGGCATTGCAGCTGTCAACACAACAGCAGGGGCCCTCTCCACCGGCTTCCTCGGTGACCTGGGACAACAGCTGGCCCAAAACGCCTACTCGCGCCGTCAGGAGACCCAAGCCGACGAGACCGCGTTCCAGTTCTGCATCCAAAACGGCGTGGATCCCTATGCCATGTACCATGCCTTGAACGTACTCATCAGCCTCAGCGGACAAAGCGGACAGCAAGGCAAAATCGCCGAGCTGCTCTCCACCCACCCCGACACGCACAAACGTGCCGAACACATCAAACAGATGTGCGAAGCTGCGGGCTACAAGATGAGCACTCCTGGCACGACGACCAAGCCGAAGACCAGCACCAAACCCAACAGCACCAACACCAAGCCGCAGACTGTCAAACCCAACAACAATAACAATAACAGCGGCAACAACAACGGAAACACTGGCGCTGGCAAAAAGACGGTGAAAGCTGGAAAGAAATCCTAATGGTAAATCTACATGTAAAGACGGCGTGACACCGTCAACAAAAACCCGCTTGGAAAGCTCCGAGCGGGTTTTTGTTTATTTTCCAAATTCCTCTGCCAAATGTTTGAATTTTCGTCCGCGTTCCTCGAAGTTCTTGTATTGGTCGTAGCTGGAAGCTGCGGGCGACAGCAGGCAGACGTCGCCAGGCTTGGCGTGGGCAGCGAGGTAGGCGAAGGCTTCTTCCATGGAAGAATACTGTGATAATACCGGCCCTTCGACGGGCTCAGGGACCTTGGTAGCACAGGCCGTTGAGCCCGTCGAAACGCCGTCAAATAAAGATTTCATCCTCTCCCCTGCCTTGCCCGTAAACAGCAGATGCGGCACAAGGTGTCCTTTCAAATAGTCTGCCAAAGGTTGGTAGTCGATGCCACGGTCGAAGCCACCGAGCAATAGAAAATCGACACGTCCCAAAGCCTCACAGGCTGAGATGGTCGCCTGAGGGATGGTGGAGATACTATCGTTGACGAAAGTCACGCCACCGAAAGTGCCGACAGGCTCCAAACGATGCTCCAAAGGCTTGAAGGTGTAAAGATATGGCACGAGCTCACGAATGTCCACCCCGTAGGCATAACATGCCAATAGCGCTGCCTTGACATTCATCAGGTTATGCTCGCCCAGCAATGGCAATGCCGTGCGGTCGACCAACTCATCGATGTAAAACAAGGAGAACACGATGTTGTTGACAAATAAGCTCCAGGCTTCCTCCATTAGCGTCTCATGGATGACAGCGGTGTCGTCTTCACCCATATAGCGCATGATGTTGAGTTTGGCTCCCGCATAACGTTGCATTGAGCCAAAATGGTCGAGATGCTCCTCAAAAATGTTGAGCAGCACGCCCACACGTGGGCTGTTGTGCACATATTCCAACTGGTGCGCCGAGAGCTCGTAGACCACGATGCTCTCCGGCTTGATGTCTTCCATGATGTCGAAGCAAGGAATGCCGATGTTACCTGTTATGATGGCATCACGGCCAGATCCCTTCATCAGATGGTAGATTAGGCTAGTGGTCGTGCTCTTGCCTTTGGTGCCCGTGATGCCGATGGTCTGCGCATGGAACTGGCTGAGGAAAAGGTCGGTCTGCGAAGTGATTTCAACCCCTTTCGTGTCGAAGTCCTTAAGCGAGATGCCTGGTGTCTTGATGACAATGTCATAGTCGTACATCGCCTCAAGATAGCCTTCTCCAGAATGCGTAACGCCTTCCATTGCGTTTTTGTCGGCCACCGCAACGACGGCATCGGGCAGGTATTTGTTCAGGAAACGCAAGGATGACTTGCCTTCGCGACCGAAGCCGAGAATGAGGATGCGCTTGCCGCGAAGCCGGTTCAGTATCTGGTCAAACATAAAGACGTGATTTTAGGATTTGCTCAAACTTTTCAGGCAAGAAATGATTGGTGTTGAAACGAGAGAGTATTTCATCTACAGTCGGCCCTTCGACAGGCTCAGGGACCTTGGATCTAGCGGTCACTGAGCTTGTCGAAGTGCCCGCGGCTTTAAGACAAGCCCTAACCTCCTCCACCGTGCCCACACACTCAAAAGGCTTCACTGCCGCAGTGCCATTCAGTTCTTCCAGAATGGGACGCAGACTCTCGTCGGCCATCAAGTCCTTGCCGAAAATGGAGACAAGTTTTTCCCTCGAGAGGAAAGGCGACAGGATGATCCATGTGAAGAGGCACTTGGGGCAATGACCGCACCATGAGTCGGTCTTGCTGCCCACGTTGCAGCTACGGAACACAGGATGATATGCCTCGCATTGCGAGAACAGCTTGGCAATCTGCAATTCACTCAAGGGACGCAAGAAGCTGAAATACTGCACTTCTTCGCTGAGGTTCTCGGCAACATAGTTTCTGAAATCGCGCTCAAATTCGATGGATTTGCTGTATTGGTGGTTAATGTTGGTGCCTGGCACCGTCGACTCATTGGCACTGTTCTCATTCGACAAGGCGATATATTTTGAACGACTTCCAAAAGCTACCAAAATGCTGATAAAAGCCAACAAGGCAGAGAACGGCGTATGACCATTCAGATAGCCTTCGGCATTGAGTTTCAGCATGGTCGGGTCAAGCGTGCGGTTGATGACAATGAACCCATCGTCTTTATAACCCGCCGTCTTCACACAGTTCAATGTAGCGCCACGAGGATTCACAATCAAAGGAGTGACAGGCATCACATTACGCAGGCATTCCAGCGTGACCACAGAGTCCTTGCCGCCACCGATTGGCACCAGAGTCTTTTCTTCAAACCAGCTGCCCATGTCATTCCCAGGCAGGATGTGCGATGGCATGGAATCTATGGGCAGCGTCTCAATATCCATCAACTCCGCTTCCGAAACCGCGATGCTATTCAAATACAAAAACTCGCCCAGACCATTGTAATACAATTTCTTCCAAAAGGCTTTCTGCGACTCAGTCAAGACATAAGGCTTCACCACCACCTTTTTCGGGCAGGCGATTTTCCAATAACTCACCAGCTCGGTCATTCCGATTTGGAAAGCCAAGGCCTGCAATTTTTCCTCTGAGATGCTGTCCCAGTCGAAGAATGACCTGGCAGGGATTTCCAGTGTCGGCCTAAAATGGTAACGGTCGTCAAGGTTGAAATCGAAGGCCAGCGACAAGGTGCCGTTCTCCCTTTTTACCGTCTGACTTTCAAAATAGAAGGTGGAAAAGTCCTTGCGCAGAGCGTCGAATTTGGATTGATTGTCTGTTCTTTTCAAGATAAACGCGTTTTTATGCCACAAAAATACGAATTATGACGCGACTATCATCCAAAAATCCTAATTTTGCAGAATGGATTTAGGAGAAAAGTTCGTCATAAGGAGCAATTCGTTAGAGCCGAAGCAGGGTAAGATCTTGATTTCCGAGCCTTTAATGAACGACTTCCATTTCGGAAGGGCGGTCATTTTGCTCATCGACCACGTGGAGTCGGAGGGCAGTTTCGGCATCATCATCAACAAAAGGCTTGATGTGCAGGTCAACCATATCGTCGACGAGTTCCCCGACTTCGAAGCGCCCGTATATTTGGGTGGTCCCGTGGCCGACGACCAGCTTTTCTTCATCCACACCCTTGGCGACATGATTCCCGAGTCCTACCCCATCGTCGACGGCCTCTATTGGGGCGGCGACCATGAGACCCTGGCCACCCTCATCCATACAGGCATTGCCAACGAAGACAATGTGCGCTTCTTTTTGGGTTATTCTGGATGGGATGCCGGACAGTTGGTGGGAGAGCTGGTGCGCAACTCGTGGCTCATTGGCGACATCACCACAGAGGAATACCTGAACACACCGCCCGAGAAGATGTGGCAGACCTTCGTAAACAAAATGGGAAGCTCCTACACTATGTGGAAGCATTTTCCAAAAGATTTCCAAGACAACTAGTTTTATTATTTCCAACTTAATTTATTCAAAATGAGATTTTTAAACAAAACCATCTCAACAAAGGTGCTGCTGATTGCTGCGGCACTGCTCATGCTGCTCGTTGGCTGTAAAAGGAAAAACGACAGCAAGTACAAGTATGAAACCGTGAAGGGCGACCTTACCGAAGCCCGCATCTACACGCTCGACAACGGTCTAACCGTCTATCTGAGCGTCAACAACGAAGAGCCCCGTATCCAGACCTACATCGCAGTGCGCACGGGTTCGAAGAATGACCCTGCCGAAACAACTGGTTTGGCGCACTATCTGGAACATCTGATGTTTAAGGGTACCGACAAATTTGGCACCACCGACTACGAGGCTGAGAAGCCTTTCTTGGACGACATCGAGGCGCGTTATGAAAAATACCGCACCCTCACCGACCCTGAGGAACGCCGCATCGCTTACCACGAAATCGACTCCGTGAGCCAGCTGGCAGCCCAGTATTTCATCCCCAACGAGTACGACAAACTCATGTCGACCATCGGCGCAGAAGGCACCAACGCCTACACCTCCGAAGACGTGACCTGCTACGTTGAGAACATCCCTTCAAACGAAATCGACAACTGGGCCAAGATCCAGGCCGACCGTTTCCAAAACATGGTCATCCGTGGTTTCCACACCGAGCTGGAAGCCGTTTATGAGGAATACAACATCGGCATTGCACAGGACAGCCGCAAGGTTTGGGAAGCCCTGAATGCCATGCTCTTCCCCACTCACCCCTACGGCACGCAGACCACCATCGGCACACAGGAACACCTGAAAAATCCTTCGATCACCAACATCAAGAATTACTTCAACAAGTGGTACCGCCCGAACAACGTTGCCATTTGCATGGCTGGCGACTTCAATCCTGACGAGGTCATCGCCATCATCGACAAGTACATTGGTAGTTGGCAACCCGGCGAGGACGTGAAGCAGCCCGAATTTGCCCCTTTGAAGCCCATAACTTCACCTAAAGACACAACCATCTATGGCCTCGAAGCCGAGAACCTAATGATGGGTTGGCGTTTCGACCGTGGCAACTCGATGCAAGCCGATACGCTTGAGATGATTGGCACCATGTTGAGCAACGGTACCGCCGGCCTCATCGACTTGGACATCAACCAACAGATGCAGATGCTCTACGCATGGGGCGGTTCAAGCACCAACCGCGACTATTCCAGCTTCCTCATTGGTGGTTCGCCCCGTCCCGGACAAACCCTCGAAGAGGCCAAAGACCTCTTGCTGGCTGAAATTGAGAAACTGAAGAACGGTGATTTTCCAGACGACCTAATGCCTTCGGTGATCAACAATATGAAGCTCAACTACTATAACTCTTTGGAGAGCAACCAGTCTCGCGCCAATATGTTTGTCAACTCGTTCATCCTTGAGAGACCTTGGAAACAAGATGTGGAATACCTCAATCGCATGGAAGGCATGACCAAGGAACAAATCGTGGCCTTCGCCAACAAGCATTTCAACGACAACTATGTGGTGGTTTACAAACGTCAAGGCGCTGACGAGAACCAGAAAAAGATCGACAAGCCCGCCATCACGCCCATCCCAACCAACCGTGACCTCGTGAGCGACTTCGTTACTGGAGTGCAAAACGCTGAAGTACCTGCCATACAACCCCGTTTCGTCGACTTCAAGAAAGACCTGACATTTGGAAAGACCGAGGCGAGACTGCCTTACATTTATGTGCAGAACAAAGAGAATGGCCGTTTCACAATGAGTTTCCGCTATGAGTTTGGCGACGAGGCCGACCTCCGTTATGGCGTGGCTGCCGATTACCTCGAATACCTCGGCACCGACCAGATGAGCAACGAGGAAATCAAGCAACAGTTCTACAAACTTGCTTGTAACTATTACATCAACGTTGGTGCACGCAGTATCAACGTCACCTTGAATGGCCTTGGCGAGAACATGCCTGAAGCCTTGGCCCTGCTTGAAAACGTGATGCAGAACGCCCAAGCCGACCCGATGGTGGCAGAGATGTGCATCCAGCAATTGGAGAAATCACGCATGGATGCCAAAGCCAACCAAAACCGCAATTTCAACGCCTTGGTGCAGTACGGACTTTACGGTCCCTACAATTCGCAGCGCAACCAGCTCTCACCGGATCAAATCCGTCAACTTGACCCGCAGGAATTGCTCGACCTCTTGAAGAACCTCAAGAACTATGAGCACACCGTGCTGTATTACGGCCCCATGACTGCAGAAGAGATGGCCAAGGCCGTCACTGAGAACCATCAGACTGTGGCCGAGTTGCAGGCTGTCCCGCAAGGCAAGCACTACGAGATGCAGCCCACACCTGAAAACGAGATCCTCATCGCTCCTTACGATGCCAAGAACATCTACATGCGCATGATCCATAACGAACAGCGCGAATGGAATCCCGAAGAGGCTCCCGTGAAGGCTTTGTTCAATGAATACTATGGTGGTGGTATGAACACCATCGTCTTCCAAGAGATGCGTGAGGCTCGAGGCTTGGCCTACAATGCCTTTGCTGCCTATATGGAGCCGAGCTATAAGGATCAAAAAGAGTTCTTCTTCACGCATATCATCACGCAAAACGACAAGATGATGGATGCCGTGAATCACTTCCTGGAAATCCTCAACGAGATGCCAGAGAGCGAACAAGCCTTCGGCATCGCCAAGGAGGCTCTGACGAAGCGTCTGGCCAGCCAGCGCACCACCAAGTTCGGCCTTATCAATGCCTGGTTGAGCGCCCAAATGAAGGGCATCGACTATGACATCAACGAGCGCATCTACAACGCCTTGCCCAATATCACCCTGCAGGACATCGTGAAGTTTGAGCAAGAGCAGATGGCTAACAAGCCTTATCGCTACGTCATCCTCGGCAACGAGAAGGAACTTGACATGAAGGCTCTTCAAGAACTTGGCCCCGTCAAGCGCGTGAGTACTGAAGAGATCTTCGGATATTGATTTTGACTATGGCTAATGACTATGGCCTATGGCCAATGTCACAAAACAATGGCCGCTCTCACACAATGTGGAAGCGGCCATTGTCATAGGCCATATGCCATAGTCAAATTACTCCAAGCTATCGCCCGACTCGCTCTCGCCTTCCTTGGCTTGTCGTTCGAGTTCCAGCTTGCCGAAACGCAACGTGAAGCCTGCAGAGATATAGCGGCTGTTGAGCATCTTGCGGGTGCTGTCACTGAGATAATATGGGTTGGTGTTGCTCGATCCCGAACCGATCTTGGCGCCCCAGTTGAAGATGTCCTGCACATTGACGAACACCGACAAACGGCGGTTGAAGAAGTCGCTACGGAGACCCATGTTGAGGAAATAGCGTGCCTTGCGCTCACTCATCAGGCTGATGGTCGGCGAGTTGTAGTTGGCAGAAGCCGTCACTTGCAAACGGTCAAACAGTTTGGCCCAAGCGTTGACGCGCACACTCCACGACCACTTGTCGCGTTGGTCGATCTGATGCACACCATTGCGGTCATATTCCATGCGATAACCATAGTCATAAAGGTTGGCATAAAGGCGCACGTTGAAGAATCCCGTCGGACGGTAGGTCATATTGAGCGAAGTACCGTAACGCCATGAGGTACCCATGTTGTATGGCATGGAATAACTGACGATACGATCCAGATAGTCGTCATATTCGGCATCGGTCAGCCTGCTGATCTCGTTGGTGCTCCAACGACCGTAGGCTTCGAGGCCTATGTTGCCGAAACGCTCGAAGAACTTCTGCCAACCAGCCTCTACATTATGGGTATAAGCGTTTTTGAGTCCGAGGGGATTACCCGTCGAATAGCTGTCGTCGCCATACCTGCGGAAGGTGCTGATTTGATCTTCTCCCGGGTGCGACATGCGCATCGAATAGTTGAGTTTCCAGTTGTGCATTGATTCCGTCCGATAGGTCAGGTGGATGGAAGGACGTACATTGAGGAAATACAAGGTGCTGTCGTCGGCAAACGGCATTTCACTCTGGTAGTTGTAGCCAATACGGTCGCCTCCTATGCCCATGCCCGTGCTCAGGGTGAAACCGCCCCAACGGTGCGTCCAGTTGACATCGCCGTTGACACCCGTTTCAGCGCCCTTGAAATGGTAAGTGCGTAGTATATCGATACTATCATAAGTGATACCGCCATCATTGGAATAATAACGATTATAGTCGCTGTTACTCAGCTGATTGTCGACACGCAAACCATAGCTAAGCTCCCCATCTTCATTGTAAGGACGGTTGTAGCGCGCATCGAGATTAAACCCATAACCATTCTGCTTACTCAAAAGATATCGGTTTTCATCCAAGTCGGTGTAAACGTCATAGAAACGGTTGTTGTAATAGTCGGAAGCATTCTTGTTGAACCTGCCATTCAAACCGATGCGGAGGTTGTGACCCTTGTCGTCAAACTTCTTGGTGTAGTCTGCTCCAAAATGGCCGAAACCGGATTGCGAAAGGGTCGTATCGCCCATGCTGTAGGCCAGAATGCTGTCTTCGGGCTGCAAATAGAAGGCCTGTTCTTCGCGACGGCTGCCAAGACTACGGTTGTTATTGTAGAAGCCACCGCCATCGAAAGAGATGTCACTCGTTGAGTCAATCTCATAGTCAATGTTCATGAAGACATTACCGCTCATGCTTCGGTTGTCCTCTTTTTGGGAAGTCGTCTTGTACCAAACAGAGTCATACAATCCCTCGGTAGCGGCATCCTCGCGTTTCAGCTCCCAACTGTCGGTAGTGTTGAGACGGTTGCTATATCGTCCAGAGGCGAACAAGTTGACACTCAACTTCTCCTTCTTCCACATGTAACTCACCCAAGGTGAGACAAAAGGCTGGTTGGAGCCATTCACACCGAAGCTGACAAACTGGTTGCTCTTGATGTGTGCCGAGGTCACTATATTGATGACGGCTTCTGCGTCAGTGGCATATTTGGCCGAAGGGTTGGTGATGGTCTCAATGCGAGCAATGGCATTGGCGGGCAAGGTTTGGAGATAGGTCTTCAAGTTCTCTTCAGTGAGTTTCGAGGGTTTGTCGTTGACCCAAATCTCCACGCTCGACACGCCACGCAGCGTGATGTTACCTTCCACATCGACCTCCACGCCAGGCGCGTTCTGCAAGGCGTCTTCGGTGGTTCCCGTCTGAATGGATGGGTCCTCGCTGACGTTATAGATCAGCTTCTCGCCTTCCATGGCATAGAGCGGTCGCTCAGCCGCCACCGTGACCTCACCAATGGAGGTCACACCAGGATTAATGCGCAAGGTACCCAGATTGGTGTTGTTGGTCACCGTGAAATGATGCATATAGCTCTCGTAGCCAATGGCCGAAACACGCAGCACGAACGAACCTTGTGGCACGCCATTGAGCTCAAAAACGCCATCCAAGTTGCTGATGCCGCCTTTGACCAGTTCCATGTCGACAGAATCGAGAACGGCCACATTGACGTATGGCATATACTCTCCCGTCTTGGCATCGCGAAGCACGCCCACCACCTGGAAAGTATCACCTTCGCGCACTTTCTTCTTCTGTTTCACGGTAGGCATGTTGCCTTCGGTCTGACCCCATTGACGGTCACCGCCACCGAAAGGAGGTCTGCCCCCCGGAGGTCTGCCTCCTGGAGGACGTCCTCCGCCACCACCGGGAGGTTGGGCAACACACAATATAGTCGAAATAACCAGTAGCAGAGAGAACAATGCTCTCAGTGAAAATGTTTTCTTCATCGCTGTAATTTTTAAGGTGCAAAGGTAAAAAAATGTACCTTTGCAAGACTTAATTTCAAACAAAAATTATACCATTTCACATGATGAAAAAGCTACTTTTTGCGCTAATATTGGCCCTCTGCGTGATTCCTGCGTGGGCCTGTACCAACCTCATCGTAGGCAAGAAAGCCAGCACTGATGGCAGCGTGATGTGCACCTACAATTGTGATGGATTCGGCTTCTCCGGATCGCTGTTTTATAGTCCTTCCGGACAACACGAGCCTGGCGAATTGATCGAGATTCACGGCTGGGGACCGTCACACGAAGGACAATATGTAAAGCAAGTGCCTTACACCTATAATGTCGTTGGCTTGATGAATGAGAAGCAGGTGACCATCGTGGAGACCACCTTCGACGGCCGTTTGGATCTCGTCAACCAGGAAGGCTTGTTGGACTATTTCAGTTTGATGAGACTGGCCTTGCAACGTTGCTCTACGGCCCGCGAAGCCATCCGTTGCATGGCAGAACTCGTTGAAGAATACGGATACAACAGCAGCGGGGAGACCCTCACCGTCTGCGACCCTAACGAGGCATGGATTATGGAAATCATCGGCAAGGGTCCTGGCCGCAAAGGTGCCGTGTGGGTGGCCCTGCGCATTCCCGACGACTGCATCTGCGCCCACGCCAACTTGAGCCGCATCCGTCAGTTCCCCTTGGAGAAGCGTTCCAAAAACAGCATCAGCAGCAAGAGCCTAAAAAAGATCAACAACCCAGAGGTGGAATGCGTCTATGCCGCAGATGTCATCAGTTTTGCCAAGGAACAAGGCTTCTTCAGTGGCAAGGACGAGGACTTCTCGTTCCGCGACGCCTACTGCCCCATCGACTTCGAGAATGTGCGCTATGCCGATGCCCGCGTGTGGAGTTTCTTCCGCCATCACTACGACCATGCAGAGATGGGCAAATACCTGTCCTACATCAACGGAGAGTTTGATGTTTGCGACCATCTGCCGCTTTGGATCAAGCCTGACAAACCCTTGTCGTTGCGCGATTTGCAGAACGACATGCGTGACCATTTTGAAGGTACACCTTTGGACATGACCTCCGACATGACCGCCGGCCCTTGGGGCATGCCCATCCGTCCTTTGCCCATGCATTTCAAGGATAGCGACAGCATCCCTTATTACCGCGAACGCCCCATCGCCACGCAGCAAAGCGGCTTCACCATGACCTGCCAGATGCGTTCGTGGCTGCCCAACGACGTGGGCGGCGTCACATGGTTCAACTGCGACGATGCCAACATGGTGGCATACGTGCCACTCTATTGCTGCATCACCCAAGTACCCGATTGTTTTCGTCCCGAGAACAACCTGCGCAACGAATTCAGCGACAAGTCAGCCTTCTGGATGAACAACTGGGTGGCCAACATGGTCTACCCGCGCTATTCCATGATGATTGGTGACTTGCGCCAAGCGCAAAACGAACTAGAAGACTACTATTTTGCCGACCAAGAAAGTGTGCTTACCGCCATCGAAAAAATGATGCCCGCCGACCGTCGCAGCTACCTCAACAACAAAAGTATCGCATACGCCGAGAAGATGATGCAGCGTTGGGACAAGTTGGCCAAATACCTCATCGTGAAGTACAACGACCAAGTGGTGAAGCGCGTCGACAAGGATGGTAATTTCCAGCGCTGGGGATATGAAACACCTGGCTATGATCAACAATTCATTGATGCTGTCAGAAAATCCACTGGTGACCGATACAAACTGAAGAAGGTCATCGAGCGAAGAGAGAGATAAAAAAACTGCCGCATCATCAGGTGCGGCAGTTTTCATTTACTCAAATCTGTTGTAAGTCACATTCTCGGGTTTCCACTTGTCTTTCGGTTCGGGACTTTCGTTGGGATAACCCATCACGATGACGCAAAGCGGGACAAGGTTGTCGGGCAGGTTCAGCACCTGGCTGACGTTGGTCATGCGGTCCACCATGGGATAGCAGCCCGTCCACACGGCGCCGAGGCCAAGGGCGTGGGCGGCCAAGAGGATGTTTTCGGTAGCGGCCGAGCAGTCTTGGACCCAGAATGCTTGTGCCGGGCCTTCCATAGCCTTCTCCATGTCACCACAGACCGCGATAGCCAAGGTAGATTCCTTCCACATCTGGCTTTGGCGGCCATTGCCACCCAAAGAATCCATGATAGCTGGGTCGGTGATGGCAACGAAATGCCAAGGTTGCTTGTTGACGGCTGTAGGAGCGGCCATGCCTGCACGAAGCAGCATCTCTATGGTGTCGGACGAGACTTGACGGTCGGTGAACGAGCGGATGCTGGTGCGCGTCATGATGGTTTCCATGGCAATTTTACCATTGTCGGTCTTTTCAGCCACAGCAGTCGGTTGATTGTTGCAGTTGCAGCCCGTCATAATAACAGCTGCGAGGAGTGCCAATGCGAGCGCCCCAAAGGTTGTAGGAGTGTTTTTCATAAATAACTGTATTATAAGATTTACCTAATCACTATATTTCACTTTAATCTTCCCGCCTTGCCGCATCATGGCATCCCACCATCGGGCAGGCATGAGGGCGTTAGCCAACCTTCCGATGATGGAGAAACGTCCTCTACAATAACGTGCCTTGGGATGACGGCTGTTGACGGCACGGCTGATGGCCTTGGCGATGATCGACGGCTTCGAAAGCAGGTTGGTCTTATAGAACCAATCCATATTTTCGGCCCATTGCGAACCTACAACTTCGTATGCCGTTCCCACCGTCGACTCCTTCAGATGCTTTGCCGCGATGATGCCCCAGTCAGTCTTGATGGCACCCGGTTCAATCATCACCACGTCGATGCCGAAAGGCTTCATCTCCATACGCAGGGCATCGCTGAAGGCCTCAACGGAGTATTTCGTCACGTTGTACCAGCCTCCCATGTAAAACACCATCTTGCCAGCGATGGAAGAGGTGTTGACGATGCGGCCACTCCCCTGTCGGCGCATATAAGGCAGTACCAGCTGGGTGAGTCGCGCCAAGCCGAAGACATTCACCTCCAGCTGCCGACGCGCCTCCTCAAGCGGCACGGTCTCGATGGCGCCAAAGAAGCCGTAGCCCGCATTATTGACCAACACGTCGATACGACCCTCGGCTTGGATGACGGCTTCCACGCCTTGTTGCATAGAAGCCTCATCGGTGACGTCCATCCTAATGACGTGAACGCCATCGGCCTTCAAAGGTTCCATCAGCTCCACCCTACGGGCGGCAGCATAGACTTTATGCCCTTGTTGCGCCAAAATCTTTGCCGCATCAAAGCCGATGCCACTGCTGGCACCTGTAATGAGAATTACCTTTACCTGCTTCATAATAGTCGCAAAAATACAAAATCCTACAAACTGAATCATAGATTTCGTGTTTTTCCCTATTTTTGCCGCTTCTAAATTAAGGTATGACCACGATGAACACATACAAACACGAAGTAAAATATTACGAGTGCGACCGCATGGGCGTGACACATCACTCCAACTATGTCCGTTTCATGGAAGAGGCTCGCGTCGACTGGCTCGACCAGCTTGGATTTGGATTCGAAAAGATTGAAGCGGAAAACGTCTTCTCCCCCGTGGTCTCGATCTCATGCGAATACAAGCACCCTACCACTTTCAAGGATATCATCGACATTGAGGTGAAAATCAGCAAGATGAGCGAGATGAAGTTTGAATTTGAATACACGATGCGTTCCAACGGCAAATTGGTCTGTATCGGACACAGTGCACACTGCTTCATCGAAAACGGTCGCCCGGTAGCCATCTCCAAGCGCCTACCCGAGTTATACAGCACCCTAATGAATCGCCTTTCAGAATAACACATTTTCCAATGCACATAGTTTTTCTCCCTTTATACCATTTCTTCCGCAACCACAAGATACTGATGTATCTGATTATGGTTGTCACCACCTTGGTTTTCATGTTTTTCGGCTTGCGGCTCCATTTTGAGGAGGACATCTCGAAGCTCCTGCCTTCTTCGAGCGTCGAGAGCCAATTAGCCTTTGGCTCTATCCAACTCAAGGACAAGATCTACATCCAAGTGACCTCGACCGATGAGCCCTTGTCGCCGGACCTCTTGGCCGAGCGGACGGATGAGTTCATCGACTTATTGTACAAAAAAGATTCGACGAGCCATTACATCGGCAATGTGCTTTACAAAATGGAACCCGAAACCGCTATCAACGCACTAGATTTCGTGTTGGAGCATATCCCCTCTTTCATCGACACCGCTGCCTACCAAGACTTCGAGAAAGCCCTTGAGCCAGAGGCCATCGAGAAACAGATGTGGGTCAACTATGAACAGATGATGGAAGACGAGACGGGCGACATCACCCAAGCCATCATGTATGACCCGCTCAACCTGCGCAATGTGGTGCTTGGCAATGTGTTGCAAGGCGCGGTAGGCGGATTCAACCTAATCGACGATCACCTCTTCTGTCCCGACAGCACCGTGGCCTTGGCCTTTTTGGCACCCAGTTTCCGCTCCTTGGACTCCCAATCTGCCACCCGTTTCTCCAAAATGCTCTCGCAAGCCCTGCAAGAGTTTAATGCCAGTCACCCCGACGTGAAAGTCCACGCACATGGCGACCCCATGGGTAGCGTCTCCAACGCAGGTCGCATCCGTTCCGACCTCATTGTGACCGTGGGTATCTCCATGGTTTTGATTCTACTGCTTATTGGCTTGTGCTTCAGAAGTTTCCCATTCATTTGGAAACTCTTGCTGCCCATCCTTTACGGCACAGCCTTCTCATTGGCCTGCATCTTTTGGATCAAAGGCGAGATGTCGCTTATGGCATTGGGCTTGGGCGCCATCGTGCTCGGCGTGGCCATCAGCTACACCTTGCATGTGCTCATCCACCACTTCTTTGTCGGCGACCCTGAAAAACTGCTGAGAGACGAGTCCACACCCGTTTTCCTGGGATGTATCACAACAGTAGGTGCCTTCTGCAGCCTGCTCTTCACCGACAGCGACCTGCTCCGCGACTTCGGTCTGTTCGCCTCCTTCGCCTTGTTGGGTAGCACCTTGTTCGCCCTCATTTTCTTGCCGCATTTCCTGCCTTCCATCAAGGCCGACAGCAACAGCAAGACCTTCAGGCGCATCTCGCGGCTCAACAACCTGCCGTTCGACAAAAAACCATGGTTCCTGATCATGATAGCGGTCATTGTGGTGGTTGGCATCATTTTCTCACCCAAAGTGAAATTCGACAGCGACCTCCGCAACCTTGACTTTAATTCGCCTGAGGAAATCGAAGCCGAAGGCCTATATAACGCCAAGAACAACGACGGCTTCTACCACCTGTATTTCGCCACCGTCTCCACCGACCTCGACGAAGCGCTGGAGGCCGACAAGTCGCTCATGTTCCTGCTCGACTCGCTAAAGAGCCAAGACGTTGTCCATAGCTATACCGACATCATCCCCAAACTCTTCGTCACCCAAGCCGACCAAGAGCAACGCATCGCCGCCTGGAACGCTTTCTGGACCGAGGAACGCAAGGCATACGCCATTGCACAAGTCGACAAAGGCGCGCTTCAGTTTGGCCTCGACCCAATGATGTTCTACGATTTCAAGGACCTGTTGGATGCCGATTACGAGGCGGCCTCGTTGATAGAAAGCGGTGTGGTGCCCGACAACCTCTTGGGCAACTTCATCGAATGCAATGCCGACAGCCAATACATGGTCTTCACCGACGTCTCCATGCGATTCGACGAGAAAGACATCGCCACCGACGCGTTGGTTGCCAATCCCAAGACCTTCGTCTTGGAGCCGTTCTACTACTGCAAGAGCATGGTGGAGGTCATCAACGACGACTTCAACATCGCCGTATGGATCTCCTCGTTGTTCGTACTGTTGATCCTGCTGATCTCGTTCCGCAACATCATCACCGCGCTCTTGTCGTTCATCCCCATGGTGCTCAGCTGGTTCATGGTGCAGGGCTACATGGCCATCATCGGTTTGGAATTCAACCTCATCAACATCATCATCTCCACCTTCATCTTCGGCGTGGGTGTCGACTACAGTATCTTCATCACCGAAGGCTTGCTCACACAGGCACGGACTGGCAACCGCGACGTGCTCACCTGGCACAAGGTGGCCATCTTCTTCTCGGCCATCATCCTCGTCATCGTGGTGACCTCACTCCTCTTCGCCGTCCATCCCGCCATCCGATCCATCGGTCTCAGCACCTTAATCGGCATGGCCTCGACCATCATGATCTCCTACGCTCTGCAACCCTTTGCGTTCTGGCAGTTGATGAAATGGCCGTGGTACAAGCGGAGTGTGATGAAGAAGGCAAAAAAAGAAGAGCGCTAAGACCTTAGCGCTCTTACTTTTGTTGGGTATGAATTAGTGAAGATTACTCGGCGTTTTCTTCTCTCCACTTCTCTACCATCTGATCCTCTATTTCCTCATTCTCAGCGCGTTTGGCCGCATATTCCTCATCGGTCGACGATACTGAGAGAGTGAAGTCATGGGCCAAATCAGCACCTGCAAGCTTCATCAACTCCGTATGAACAGCAATCGTTCCATTTGCTTTGTCATATTTGACATCATCACAATCAGTAACATAATGCAATGTGTTGTCAAGGACATTAACATAGAACAAAAGCGAAGTTTCCATTTCATAAGAGCATTCGGTATGAATCATCATAAACAAACGGTCGCCGATAAGCTCTGAGTTTCTGTAATCCAAATTAAAGCAACTGATAGCGCTTTGGAGGTCGTCTTCGCTTTCAACGATTTCACCAAATGCAATAAAATCACTTATCTTCTCCTCTTCGGGCAGGAGAGCCTTAGTGTCGTTCGTTGCATAATCATGCATCATGATGTTGTTGATGGGATTGACGCCTTCCGACTCTTGATTAGGCTCAAGATAGAATACCTTTTGCACAACGGTATCCAATCTCTCCGCAATAACTTTGTTGCTCGGGTCTAAGGTTGCCTTGAATTCAGTGGCTTTTTTCTCAAATTGGGCCAACTTGTTTTCTTTTGAATTCGAATTGTTGCCATCGCATGCTGTCATCATAGCCGCGGCACACAGCATTAAGGCCGCCATTTTCAATGCTCTTTTCATAGTTGTAAGGTTATTTGTTGTCGAATTGATGCTGCAAAAATACAACTCTATTCGATACAAACAAGGTTTCTACATGGATTTATGTTGTCCTCAATTTCAAATCGCATCGAAAAAACAAGTATTTTTGCACGGTTTTTGTAAAGGAAAACCTTGTTATAGTCACCAATAAAAGACAACCTCAATAAATGAAACACATTACATTGATTATCATCGCAGTACTGTTTTCAGTCACTGCATTTGCACAACAAACCTTCGACAACGATTTCACCCAGACCAAAGTGATGAAAGTGTCGGGCAAGACCATCAACAAAGCCGGCCATATCGTCTTCGACGGCAAAGAACAACTCAAAATGATCTATACCGAACCGTCAGGCGATTCCTTCATTATCGACGGCAACAAGGTGAAAATCAACATGGACGGCAAGAAAGCCGACATCGATGCCGACAAAGTCAAGATGGTGGGGCTGCAACGCTCCACCCTGCTAAACTGCCTCTCGGGCAATTGGGAACAAGCGGCTGCCGACAACAACGCCGAGACGACTGTCACCGAGGAGAAAGGGCTTAAAGTCATCTCTATCAATGCCAAAGGCAAGGTGCCGAAAGGTGGTTACAAGTCGGTTGTGCTGACCTATCGCATCAAAGACGGTGGCATGACGAAGATGGTGCTTGAGGAAGCCACAGGCATCATCAATACTTACGAAATCAAATAAATCCATACGGATATAATGAAAGGCGCACCTCACTGAGATGCGCCTTTCTTGTTTCATTTCTTTATCGGATAAGCCTCGTAGAGGATGTCGTGAATGTTGGACCGGATGTTTAACCGCATAAGCTGGTTGGCATCGGCATTGGGACAGACCCTGTTCGACAGGAAAACCACCAACAGGTCGTTTTCTGGATCATTCCAAACGAAAGTACCCGTAAAACCAGTATGTCCGTAGCCTTTCATCGAGCCCGACTTAGACGCGGTGCTGGGACCTTTCTTGTTGAGCGGCAACTTGTCGAAACCGATGCCGCGACGGTTGTCGTTGGAAGCCGCAAAATGCGCCTTGGTGAAATAGTTGATGGTCGAAGCTTTCAGGTAGCGCACGCCTTTGTAGGTGCCTCCGTCAAGCAACATCTGCATGATGGCCGCCAAGTCGTGGGCGTTTCCAAACAGTCCGGCATGACCCGCCACGCCGCCAAACATGGCCGCGGCCTGGTCGTGCACATCACCCCAAAGCTGTTGCATACGAAAGATGGTGTCGTTCTCGGTGGGTGCAATCTGGTCGCGGGTGAAATGATCCAAAGGCTGGTAGCAGATGTGCGAAAGGTTCATCGGAAAATAGAACTTCTCGTTCAAGTAGTCCACAATGTTTTGATTGGTGATCTGCTTCACGATTCTGGGCATGTAGTAGAAACCCATGTCGCTATACAGGTATTTTTTCTTTCCCAAAGGCGTCTTCGACACGGAATCGAAGATGCGGTCGGGATAATCGTTGACGATATAAAGGTTCTCTGCCACGCGAAGCGTGTGGCTCTCGTCCATGTGATCGCTGTAGAACTCAGCCATCGGCCCGTTCTCGTCGATCGTCACCTTATAAAAAGGGATCCAAGCTTTCAGCCCGGCCTGGTGTGTCATGATGTCGATAAGCTTCAGCTTGCCATGGGCCTTGTTTTTCAGATACGGGAAAAAATCGGCCAAGGTCTTGTTGAGGTCAATCAAGCCATCATCATAGAGTTTCATGATGGCCAATGTGGAAGCGAAAATCTTGGTGCACGATGCGAGGTCGTAGAGGTCATCAGGTTGCACCTTGTGGCCACCACCGTAAGTGAAAGTGCCAAAGCAAGTGTCATAAACGATGCAGCCATCCTTCATCGCTAGGACCTGACATCCCGGATAGGCATATTTGGTGATGCCCGACTTGGCCACTGAGTCCAAACGACGGGCATATTGTTCATCAATTCTCTTCACAGGCGTCGGCACATCATTCTGGTTCTCAACAGGTTTGTTCTGCATGAGCTGACCTTTCTCCGGCTCAGGTTTGGTCGGAGGCTCCACGAACGGGAGGTTATAGGAAGGTTTCGGAGGCCAGCCGATGACGATGCCATCGCCACACTTAAACTTCGTCACCGAGACCGGCAGAACGCCATGGGGATCCATCTCGCCTGCAAGCAGTTTCACGACGGCGTTCACGGCAGGCACCTCGTCTTGATAGCCAATCACCACACCCTTCACACTGTTGTTGATGCGGAACATATCCAAGGCGTATGGGCAAGCAAAAAGGTTGAGAATCACGTCGTTTTGCGCCACAAGGCGGTTGAAGAAATTCACCGTGGCATTGTTGATTCCATAGTTGCTGTTGGCAAACATATTGGTCTTCTCTATGCTGACCACCACCAAGTCGTAGGCTTCCAACTTCTTCAGCCAATCCGCCGACTTCGAAGCGATTTCATCTTTCTTCGTCACAAATGAGGTGGTGCTGTAACCATAGTCGATCAGGCCGTTATTCACGTCGTTCTTCGTGTTGCCGATGGTCACCACGGCGATTTTCTTGTTGTTGGCCAAAGGAATCACATCACCTTCGTTGCGTAGCATGGTGATTGCCTCATCATACAGGCGTTGACGCAGGTCTGTGTAGGCCTTTTGCTTCAAATCGGTCATCAGGTTCTCCGTTGACACCGGTTGATATTGGGCGAGACCAGCGCGATACTTGTAGCGCAGGATTTTCTTACAGCTCTCTTCCAGTCTGGCAGCAGCCTCGGGTTTGCGTTCCGCTGCGTTTTTGATGGTCTTGATGGCGTATGGCACGTCGTGGGGCAGAATCAGCACATCGTTGCCGGCCATGAAGGCCACGTAAGGCACGCTGTCCTGACGCACCTTCTCCGACACGCCCTTCATGTCGAGGCCGTCGGTGAAGATCAAACCCTCAAAACCCATCTCTTCCTTCAGCAGGTCGGTGACCACGCCGTACGACAGCGACGACGAGGTGTTCTTCACCTTCTCGATGGCGGGGAAGTACAAATGACCCACCATAGCACCATTGACACCTTTTTCTATCATATAACGGAATGGTGCCAATTCGATGTCGCGCACCTCTTCCATCGTACGTGTCACCGTGGGCAGGGTCAGATGCGAGTCGGTGGAGGTGTTGCCGTGACCTGGGAAGTGTTTCATCGTGGTTATCAATCCTTTACTCTGCATGCCTTGTGCGTATGCTGAGGCTTTCTCACCCACTTTCTGCGGGTCTTCACCAAAGCTGCGCACCCCGATGATGGGATTGGCCGCGTTGGAGTTGACATCGGCCACCGGTGCGAAATTCACATGGATGCCCATGCGCTGGCACTGCTCGGCTACCTGCTGACCCATATCGTAAATCAGCTGGTCATCCTTGATGGCACCCAAAGTCATCTGATAAGGATAAGCCAAGGTCTTGTTCACGCGCATGGCGAGACCCCATTCCGCATCGATGGAGACCATCAGCGGGGTTTGAGCCATGGCCTGCCATTCATTGGTCTGTTTCACTTGAGCATCGGCATCGCCGCGGAAGAAACACACACCGCCAATGTTGTACCTTTTGATGTATTTCGACACGTTCTCATTGAACGGTTTGTCAGGCAGGTTGGCACGCATGCAGATCAGCTGGCCTACACGCTGTTCCAAAGTAAGACTGTTGTACACCGAATCCACCCAGCGCGACTCCGCATCCTGGGCAAAGCATTGTGCGACTGAAAAAGCCAACACAAAGCAAGCTAATAACCGTTTATTAATATTCATATAACTAATTTATATTCAAGAGAAAATAATATTTTATTTCAACCAATTCTTTAATTCTTGCCAATCGTATGGTTTACAGACAATGGTCTTGTTTTCGTCCAAGACAAACACTGTCGGCGTGGAAGTGATGTGATAATCCAAAAAGGCTTTACTATCCCAACGCAATTCATCACAAAAATGGTATCCGGGCAGACGCATTTTTTTCACTGCCTGTTTCACTTCTTCTTCATTCTCGGCCAAGGCAAACGTAACTAATTCATATTCAGTCTGCAAATCAAGATGTTTACGAATCTGAACCAGGAAATCATGACAATACTCGCAATCCGTTGACCAAAAGACAACGATAGTGCTTCCCGCTGAAGATGAATACAGTTCGTAATCCTTACCGTCAATCGTGACACCTGTGAAATTTGGAGCTTTTGCTCCGACCTTCACCAATTGGTAGGGCTCGGTGATACTATCCAATCGCAATCCCTCATCTATTGAAACTTCTCCTTCAAATAACATTGGATAATTTAATAGATAATCAATAACTTGCGTTCTTCCAAGATTGGTGTAACCATTCAACAAAAACTCCAATATAAACTCGTAAACCCTCATGTTGACTTTGGCTTTGTCCATCAGGACTCCCACGCTCTGAATCGAAAGACTATCAAAACGCGCCAAGTCGTCGGTCATCGTGTTCAAGTACAGTTCATTCACCATCCGCACTCGAAAAGACTCAGAGTCAACCAAAGTAGTGTCGCTGAAATCCACATCATTCCACGTTTCCCTCACCACATTCTGAGCCTTCATCCACCGGCAAGAAAGTAGTAAAACAAGAACCAATGTGATATGGATTATCTTCTTCATATTCTTGTTTTTAAGCTATCTTATCAAAAGTCTAACTTTAATTGAATAGCCATGTTAAAAGTCATGCGATGCAGTGGCGTAGTGCCATGGTCGGCAATGGCTTGTTTATGCTCCTTCGTCGGATAGCCCTTGTTCTTTTTCCAATTGTAAACGGGATATTGCTCGCCATATTGTTCCATTATCATATCCCTAGTGGTCTTGGCCAAGATGGAAGCTGCCGCAATGGACTGGTACTTGGCGTCACCGCCTACGATGCAAACGTGTTTCACCTTCTTGTAAGGATTAAATCTGTTGCCATCGATGAGCAACAATTCAGGTTGAAGCGTCAGTTGATCTAAAGCCCTGTGCATCGCTAAGAATGAAGCATTTAGGATATTGATTTCGTCAATCTCTTGCGCCGTGACAATACCCACACCATAGCTCAGCGCCTCTTTCATGACCAGCTCCCGCAACTGCATCCTTTTCTTCTCCGTTAGCTGTTTTGAGTCATTGAGTTCAGGATAATCCACATCCTTCTTCAAAATCACGGCAGCAGCCACCACGGGACCAGCCAGACAACCTCGTCCGGCCTCGTCGCAGCCTGCCTCGATCAAATCCGAATAATGCGTCAGCAAACCCATGGCTTACAGCAGTTTGAAGTAATAATGGTTGGCAAAGACCAAGATAATGAAAAGGGTCAGTAACAAATTGGCCCACCCTGTATTGTTCATATAGGAGAACGTGTAAGAAACGAGGATGGATAGTACGATGAAGAGTAAGCCGTTCATCAGCACGTTGGAGCCAAGGAACAAAGTCAATAAAGCAAAAATTGTGAGTATCAACGTCATGGAGATCTTGGTGCGCACAGCCACCGTCTTTTCCAGGCCTGAGTTCTTGCCACCAAAAAGCATGAGTGCTGTTGGAACGATCAGAAGGACTAACAGTATGATATTCCACAAGTCGAAACCTTCCACCGAGAAATGGAAGGCGGTGAAGTAGTCCTTATAACCAAGCAACAAGGCTTGAAAATCGCCAAAGAGGAAAATGCAGACGAAATACACGAAGTAGACGAACAGGAAACCGAAAATCGGTATCAATTCCAAGCGCAAAGAGCCTTTTTTGGCGACAGGCAACACAATGATCACCCACAGAATCAACAGGATGGCAGGGAAATAGCACAACGAAGCCAATGCGACAAAAGCCCCCGCCTTGAGCAGATTCATCTCGGGATTCGGCAACAGATAGGTGTCAAACAAGTTGCCGATGGTCAGTAAGATGAAAAGCGTCGAGAAAGCAAACGGATAGAAGTTGGTCTGCGTCACCGTGAGGCTCATTAGCAGGACGAAGACAAAGGCTCCCATCGTACTGACCTTGCCGACAATCTGGTGTTTCACCACGATGGCATTGAAAACCAAGGTCTCAAGCACCAACAGCACAAAAGCCACGGCATGTTGGGCGATGGACGAAGAGCCAAGGAGCCTATCCACGAGGTTGAAGAGCGGAGTCACCGGCTCATCCAAACCCATGGTTGCCTTGCCCGACAAGAAAGCAGGGATCCAGAGGGCAATCGCCATCAAGGCAATCACCACATACTGAATGGCATAGCTCTGTCTGAAAAACTTTATCATTGCATTCTCATCAAGTCAAGTCCAATGTCATGGCGGTAATTGACGCCTTCGAAACGGATCTTCTTCACCTCACGGTAGGCGATGCCCCTCGCCTCTTCAATCGAGTCGCCATGGGCAGTCACCGCAATGACGCGGCCACCAGCCGTGACTACATTCTTATTGGCATCAAAGGCCGTGCCAGCATGGAAAGCGACGACATCCTTCAGATTGTCCAATCCGCTCATAACCATGCCTTTCTTGTAGGCTTCGGGATAGCCGCCAGATACCATCATCACCGTCACCGCAGTCTTTTCGCTCTTGGCGTAATGCACCTCATTCAGGCGGCCGTCGGCGCAAGCAAAGAGCATGTCTGCAAAGTCACCCACGATGCGAGTCATCACGGCTTCGGTCTCAGGATCGCCCATACGAACGTTGTACTCAATCACATACGGGTCGCCACCATCGTTCATCAAACCCAAGAAAATGAAGCCTTTATAGTCGATGCCTTCGGCTTTCAATCCATTGAGCGTTGGCTTCACGATGCGTTCTTCCACCTTATTCAGGAAATCAGGTGTGCAGAAAGGCACTGGCGAGACAGCACCCATGCCACCTGTGTTCAGTCCTTGATCACCATCGCCGATGCGCTTGTAGTCCTTGGCCTCGGGCAACAAAACATAATGCTCGCCGTCAGTCAAAACGAAGACCGACACCTCGATGCCTTTGAGGAACTCCTCGATGACCACTGTGGCCGATGCCGCACCAAACTTGCCGTCGAGCATCTTACCGAGTTCGTCTTTTGCTTCCTGCAAGTCGTTGAGGATCAACACGCCCTTACCTGCTGCCAGACCGTCGGCCTTCAGTACGTATGGGGCTTTCACGCTCTCAAGGAACTTGATTCCTTCACTGAGGTTGTCCTTGTTCACCTTGAAGCACTTTGCCGTAGGCACGCCATACTTTTCCATGAAATCCTTGGCGTAGGCTTTGCTGCCTTCGAGTTGTGCACCACGCTGGTCGGGACCGATGATCTTCACCCCTCTCAACTCGGCGTCACCCTTAAAGAAATCGACGATACCATCCACCAAAGGCTGCTCCGGACCGACCACAACAAGGTTAATCTCTTGCTTTAAGCAGAAGTCCTTTACAGCTTCAAAATCAGATGGTTTCACATCTACATTAACACCCACTTGGGCAGTGCCAGCATTGCCTGGTGCAATGAAGACATGGACACCTTCGCCTTGGGCCAGCTTCCATGCCAAGGCATGTTCGCGACCACCCGAGCCGAGCACCAAAATGTTACGCTTAACAGCGGTGATATGTTGGCCTTGGACAGCTTTCCAATCCACGGCATCTTTTCTGGCTTCACCAGGATACATGATTATCTTAGCCATATTCTATTCTTTTATTGCTTTCATTAATGAGTTCCAAATGTCATCCGCAGCTTTGTCCCATGAGAAGTCTTTGGCGCGTTCCCTGCCCTTCTCAATTAGAGACTCACGTACGTTCTCGTCGAGCATCTCCGTCATGCCTTCGGCAATGGAGGCCTCACTGAATGGATCGACAAGCAAAGCCGCATCATCGGCCACCTCGGGCATGGAAGTCACATTGGAGGTAATGACGGGTGTGTCGCACCTGAACGCTTCCAAAATCGGAATTCCAAAGCCCTCGAAATAAGACACATAGACCGAAGCCAAGGCCGATGCCGTCACCAAATGCAGGTCTTCGGCACTCAGACGACCGGCAAAGACCACTTCGTCCTTGAAACGCATCTGGCTGTAGGCCTGCTCGATAGGCTCCGACCACCAACGCTTCTCCCCTACAATCAGCAATTTGACATTAGAGGGTGTCTGCCCCTTGAACAAGTCGAAGGCCGTGAAAAGACGCGCCAAATTCTTGCGCGGATGCAGCGAGCCGACGAACATAAAGTAAGGATTGCCGTTGGTGTACTTGGCTCGAATAGCATCTTGTTCCTCCTCGGAAATAGGTGCAAACTTCTCATTCACACCGTTATAGGCCACGTCGATCTTCTCAGGTTCAATGCCGTAACATTCCACGATATCCTTTTTCGAGAACTCCGACACTGTCACGATACGCTTGGCCTTACGGGCAAACTTCGGAAAAAACCTCTTGTAGTGCCACAAATGAATCTTCGGCATGTCCTTCGGGAAATGCTCGAAGTTAAGGTCGTGAAATTGAGCTACTTGCGGTACATCAGAGCGAAGACTCAGATAGCCGTCGGGCGAGAAGAACAAGTCAGGATGGAGCTTCTTCAATGCCTTCTTCACCGAGGACTCGAAGAACCAGATGAACAGGAAGGGATGCCTTGCCTGCGGGAACAACACTATGGGCTTCACATTGTCGCCAAAGACAAACATGGGGTCGGGCTCTCGGTCGAAGAGGAAATAAAACTCCACTTCGGGGTGGTCCTTAACCATGCGACGCAAGGTTTCATAGGCCACCCAGCCGATGCCTTCCAACTTGTCTTTCAGCAACAAGCGCGTATTTACCGCAATTTTCATGACAGGAGATCCATCAATAACGATAGATGTCCGACTTGTAAGGACCCTCAACGGGCACGCCGATGTAGTCGGCCTGCTTCTGCGTGAGCTTGGTGAGCTTCACGCCAATCTTCTCGAGGTGCAAACGAGCCACTTCCTCGTCCAAATACTTTGGCAGGCAGTACACACCGACCTTGTATTGTCCGCGTTTCTCCCAAAGGTCCATCTGGGCCAAGGTCTGGTTGGTGAACGAATTACTCATCACGAAGCTGGCGTGACCCGTGGCGCAACCCAAGTTGACCAAACGGCCCGAAGCCAACAGGAAGATGCAATGGCCGTCATCGAAGACGTACTTGTCGACCTGCGGCTTAATGTTGATCTTCTCCTTCAGATGCTCGGTCTTTTCAAGGCGATCCACTTGGATTTCGTTGTCGAAGTGACCGATGTTGCACACGATGGCCTGATCTTTCATCTTGAGGATGTGTTCCAACGTGATGACGTCGCAGTTACCCGTCGTGGTGACGAAGATATTGCCTTCCTTGACGGCCTCTTCCATCGTGGTGACCTCGAAGCCTTCCATAGCGGCTTGCAGAGCGCAGATGGGGTCGATTTCGGTAACGAGCACACGAGCGCCATAGCTCTTCATGGAGTGCGAGCAGCCCTTACCCACTTCGCCATAGCCACACACCACAACCACCTTACCTGCGATCATCACGTCTGTGGCGCGCTTGATGCCGTCGGCCAAAGACTCGCGGCAGCCATAGAGGTTGTCGAATTTCGACTTAGTCACCGAGTCGTTCACGTTGATGGCGGGCACCAGCAACTCGCCGCGCTCGTGCATCTGATACAGACGGTGCACGCCTGTGGTGGTCTCTTCCGAAACACCCTTCCATCCGGCCACAACCGTGTGCCAGAAAGTAGGATTCTCTTTATAGGTAGCCTTGATGACGCTCATCAATGCTCTTTCTTCTTCGCTGCCCGTAGGTGCGTCAAGGAGTTTGGGGTCATTTTCGCAGGCATAGCCCTTGTGAATAAGCAAGGTGGCATCGCCGCCGTCGTCCACAATGAGGTCCGGACCCATACCGTCGGGGAAAGTGATGGCGCGTTTGGTGCACCACCAATAGTCTTCCAACGTCTCGCCTTTCCATGCGAAGACGGCGGTACCCGTCTCGGCAATGGCCGCAGCGGCATGGTCTTGCGTAGAATAAATATTGCACGAGCACCAGCGCACCGTGGCACCCAACTTGACCAAAGTCTCAATCAGGCAGGCCGTTTGGATGGTCATGTGCAACGAGCCCATGATCTTGGCGCCTTTCAGCGGCTTCGTGTCACCGTATTTCTTGCGCAGCGACATCAGGCCGGGCATTTCGTGTTCCGATACTTCAATTTCCTTACGTCCCCAAGCAGCCAGGTTCATATCGGCTACCAAATAGGGCAATTTGTTGTCTAATAGTCTGTTATCCATTGATTTAGGTGTTTTGTTTTCGTGATAGTATTAAAAGGCAAAGATAAACAATTTTCCGACACAAATTGAAAAAGGCCAAGATTTCAAATTATTGTGTACTTTTGCCCAACAAAATCAAGTCAAAACAAAACAGTCATGAATCAACCTTACACCAACATCAACATCAACCCCAACAAAAAGAAAATCGGACGTTACATCGTTTGGGGCATTGTGGGACTCTTCGCCATCCTAGTATTCTTCTCTTCGTTCTACACCATCCGCTCGACGGAACGCGGCGTGCTCGCCACTTTCGGCAAGATGAGCGATGAGGTCATCGGGGACGGCCTTCACATGAAGATCCCATTCATCCAGACCATCAAGCGTGTGAATGTGCAGCAGAAGAAGTTTGACGGCAAAGAAAACAGCTACACCAAGGACGTGCAGACCTCGGAGGTGGAATACACCATCAACTACGACCTGGTGCGAGAAAACGTCAGCAAGCTGATGAAAAACGTTGGCGACGACTACCACAACCGTATCGTAGTGCCCTTCATCCGCTCGGCCATGAAACAAAGCTTTGGTAATTTTGCCGCAACGGAAATCGTTGAAAACCGTGACGCCGTACGCCGCGAAATCGAGATTTCTCTCCGAGAGGTTCTTGACAGCAACTATTTCATGAATGTCCAATTCCAAATCACCAACATCGACTTCGACGACGACTTCGAGACTGCCATCAAGGAGAAGCAGGTGGCTGAGCAGAATGCCTTGAAAGCCAAGAATGTCACCATCCAAGTGGAAGAGCAGGCCAAGCAAACCAAGATCAAGGCCCAAGCCGAAGCCGAGGCCATGAGCATCAAGGCGGCTGCTTTGGAGAGCAACCCAAAGTTGGTGAACTACGAAGCCGTACAGAAATGGGATGGCAAGATGCCACAGTATATGCTGGGCAACTCAGTGCCTTTCATCGATTTGAAGTAAGTGTCAGAACTCCTCCTCGCGTTCCACGCCCATGACGCCGAAGAGGCAGAGCAGGAGATAGACAGGTAGCAATCCCACCAGGAAGGAGATAATCCCACCCTTCCAGGTGGGTTTGTTCATGATAGGACGTCCGGTAACTTTGATTACCATAATGGCGATGATGACCAGGGCCACAAGTATCGATGCGATGATGATCCACATAATGCTCAATTGTTTTTGTTAGGTTTGCCTTTCTTCTTGCAACAATCGTACCACTTTCAGAATACTGTGCAACAAACACGTTATCACCCACTTGGATTCAGCAGCCATGTCATCCGACGCTGGCTGATGCGCGGACGGGCATCTATGGCTGCGGCATTTTCAGAAATAGCAGCGCCACCCCTATCGCCCAAACAATCGTCCAAAGCGGGACAAGAATCTTAAAGCGAATATGCTTGGTCTTATGCCTGAAGAGCGCCATACCGAGCCAACAGCCCGCTCCCCCGCCTATGCGTGCCACCCAAAGCAAAGTCCGCTCTGGAATACGGCCTCCCTTGCGCTTCGCCTTCGCCTTGTCGAGGCCATAAAGGAAAAAGCCCACAAGGTTGATGAGGATGAGATATACGATAAGAATGTATTTAAATGCCATACTCTAAACTCTAAACTCTAAACTCTAAACTAAAACCTAAACTCCCCCATCACCTCAAAACTCCTCCCTGGCATGGCGCGCCAAATGACGTTCTGGTAGTCTTTGTCAGTGATGTTGTTGCAGCGCAACTCGATGCGGAACTTCTTCAGTTGCTTGCCAAGGGCGACATGGTGCAACACATACGAAGGAAGGTCGTAGGCAAAGAACTCCTGTTCGTTGTAGGAGGTGCTGCGACGACCCGTCACTTCAACGGTGTAGCTTAGGTTCCATGTCTTCCACTGGGTGTTGAGAAACACGTTGGCATGGTGGCGCGGGATGTAGATGAGCTGTTTGCCATTGGTGCCTTGTTGGTGGGCTTTCTCGCTCTCGTCGGTGGTGACGGTGAAGACGTAGTTGCCCGACAATGTAACCTTCCAGTTGTCTTTAACAAAAGCGGCATCGATGTGGTTCTCTATGCCGCGTGCATAAACTTTGGACACGTTCTCCGGCACCCAAAAACGATATGAGGTCGGCATCCATTGGATCCAATTCTTCACGTTGGAAAAATAGCCACCCGTGCGCAGGTCGAACTTGAAAGGTCCTTTCTGCAAGCCATATTTCACTGCCAAGTCGACGGTGCGCCCATTCTCGGGCAAGAGGTCGGGATTACCTCCAGGATACCAATAGAGGTCGTTCAGCGAAGGATTGCGATAGTTATGGCTGTAGCCCAAGGTGAAACTCATGGCCTTGTAGAAAGGCAACTGGTAAGAGAAGGTGGCCGTCGGAAACAAACCCATGGCCTTGCCGTCGGTCCAGTCGTAACGCGCCGTGAGGTTGAGTTGGGCGCAATCGAAAGGTTCGCCGCTGATAGCAGTGTAGGCCGACACCAAGTTGCGACGCTTCAAGCCCTCATAATTATTGCTCCTCACCTGCTCATTGTCCCACTGTAATTTGGCCTTCAGGGTCCAGCTCTGGTAGAGGTGCTGCTCCAAGTTGGCTATCTGGTGCAGGATCAAGGCATGGTTTTCGGAGTTGATAAAGGTGACCGAATCGTCGGTGACGGGATTGCGCGTCAACAAAAAATAGCGCTGGTTTTCCACGAAGGCCGCCGACTTCAGCTGCAGGCTGCCCGTCTCCCAAAAGGTCTTGAACGAGACGAAGTTACGCGAGAAGTTGTCCCTCGTCCACTCCTCCGAGTTGACGTTGAATACATTAGGCATGATAGGCGGCAGGTTGCGGTTGTTCCATTGGTTCCACGATGACACGGAGATGACATTCCTGCCTAGCAGGACACTCATCTCAGGCATCACGCCGTAGTCGACGAAGTCGGCATTGCGCTGCTGCATCTTCTGATGCGGGATGGTGGCCAGGTTCTCGTATTCGAAATCGTTGTCCGACGAGTTGCGATAGGCTTTCACACGGAAGGAGAACTTCTTGCCATAGTTTCCCACTGTGACAAAACTTCCCAAAGTGTTGAAGCTCCCGTAGGTCTGCTTCAAATCGAGCAGAAAGCCATCGCCAAAATGGTGGGTGTTATCGATGTTGACCGCACCGCCCAAGCCGCCACTGTTGTTGGAGGTGCCGCTGCCCCAGTTGAGGCTGACGTCATCAGCCAAAAACACAGGGATGGTGCTGAAGTCGACCTGTCCGAGACTCGGTGCATTGAGCTGGAAACCATTCCAAAGCACAAGCGTATGGCTAGCCGTCGTGCCTCGGAACGAAGCCGTGGAAGTACCGCCTGGACCGTATGTCTTAATGAAAACCGGACTGTGCTGGATGAGCAGGTCGGAAAGGTTGGACGTGCTTTTGGATTGCAGCACCAAGGTGTCAAGCTTCTTCGCCACCAAGGGCTTCAGCGCCTCGATGTCGTTCTTCTCTGCCGTAATCTCAACGGATTGCAGCAAAATCGTATCTTGGGCATGAAGCCTCAAAGGCATCACACCTATGCACAAAAATAAGAGGATCAGGAAATTACGGTTCAACGCTTACTTCTTTCCAGCCTTCTCCTTTTCGGAGGTCTTGGTTTTTGGTTTCTCTGAGTAGGTCTTCTCTTTGCCAACGAGCTTTCCGTTCTTGTAGGTGGCTTCTTTCTTGAGTGAGCCGTCCTCATAGAAAGCCTGCTGGAGACCGTTGAACTGGCCGTCCTTATACTCGATGGTCATCTTCTTGATGCCACTCTCGTAGAACCAAGTCGTCAGGCCATTGCGATAGCCATTCTTGTATTCCGACACTTCCAGGTTACCGCCCTTTTCGTAGCAGAGCACCTGCTTGCCGTCCATTTTGCCATTTCTGTAGGTGTGCATCTTGGAGAGACGGCCGCCACGATACCATTCGCTGTATTGTCCGTCGAGTTCGTCGTTCTTATACTCGGCTTTCTTGGTAATCGATCCTGTCTTGTCAATCTCAATGTAGATGCCATTGCGCTTGCCGTTCATGTAATTCACAATCTTCTTGGGCAAATAGCTGTTGTTGTTGAGATACTCCACCCAGGTGCCTTCTTTCTTCCCGTTCACAACAATACCTTCGATGGTGTATTCGCTTGTCTCAGTGGTGAATTTCCCATTAATGGCTTTTGAAACGTCGACGCTTTCAATCGTTTGTGCAAACATAGGCATGGCAAAGAAAGCCATTGCAATGATAATCAAAGTCTTACGCATTGTCTTATTCGTTTTATGATTGGACAAAATTATAAAATTCACGGCAAATGGGTGCAATTTTCGTGCAAAATCTTTCAAATTCGGTTTTTTTTCGGACTTTTGTAGGAGTAAATTGCTTCTGGTCTCTGGCTTTTGGCCTCTGGCTGTACTGCCAAATAAGCCAATAGCCAGCAGCCAGTAGCCAAAGTAATTACCATGAAGAAAGTCGAAGTAAAAAACTTTAAGCTCTACACCACTGCGGTCATCAGTATCGAGTGGAAACAGGACCTGCTCAACGTCAATCTCGACCTCGCCATGATGCTTAAGATGATGCACATGGAAGGTCTCACCGAAGCCGACATCGAGCGTTACAGCAAAAACGGCCAACCCATCCCCTTCAAGAAGGTGACACTCATCCTCTTCCAGGACGACGACAAACCCGGACAATACTATACGGATGAGTCATTTTGCGAGGACGATGACCCGACGGTGTTTTATGTGGAGATAAAGGAATAGTTTGTATGGACTATGGCTTATGACAATGGCCTATGGCTTGCCCAACGATGGGACAGCCATAGGCCATAAGCCATGAGCCATTGTCAATCAATGCAGGCTCTTAATGTACTCATCAATCGCCTTGGCGGCCTTCTTGCCGGCACCCATGGCGAGGATGACCGTAGCGGCACCACTCACTGCATCGCCACCAGCAAAGATGCCGGGACGCGAGGTCGTGCCCACCTCGTCGGCGACGATACAACCTTTCTTATTCAAGTCGAGGTTGCGTGTCGTGCTACCAATCAACGGGTTCGGTGAGGTACCCAAAGCCATGATGATCATGTCGACATCGAGGACAAACTCCGAGTCCTTGATCGGAACGGGGCTCCTACGGCCTGAGGCATCGGGCTCACCCAGTTCGCATTTCACGCACTTGAAGCCTTTCACCCAGCCGTTTTCGTCGCCCAACACCTCAACGGGAGCCGTCAGCAGGTCGAAGATGACGCCTTCTTCCTTGGCATGGTGCACCTCCTCCACTCTCGCAGGCAACTCGGCCTCGGAACGACGGTAGACGATATGCACCTCGGCACCAAGACGCAAAGCGGTACGCGCGGCGTCCATGGCCACATTACCGCCACCGACAACGGCGACTTTCTTACCCACATAGTTCGGGGTCTGATAGCCTTCCTTATAGGCGAAGAGCAGGTTGTTGCGGGTCAGGAACTCGTTGGCCGAAACCACACCGCAAAGGTTCTCGCCTGGCACGTTCATCATCATCGGGAAACCAGCGCCCGAGCCTACGAAGACAGCCTCAAAGCCTTCGCGTTTCATCAACTCGTCGATGGTGATGGTACGACCGACGACCACGTCCTTCTCGAACTTGGCGCCCAACTTGCGCACACTCTCCACCTCTTTCTTCACGACGGTGTCCTTCGGCAGACGGAACGACGGGATACCATACATCAACACGCCGCCCAACTCGTGCAAGGCCTCGAAAATGGTGACATCGTAGCCCATCGACAACAAGTCCTTAGCGCAGGTCAAACCTGAAGGACCACTACCGATGATGGCCACCTTGTGACCGTTCGGGATGCTTTGACTGCTGAAATGCAGGTCATGTTCGATGGCATAGTCGCCGACGAAACGCTCCAGTTTACCGATGGCGATAGGCTCGAACTTCTTACCCATCACGCAAGCACCTTCGCATTGGGTCTCCTGCGGACACACACGGCCGCAGACTGCGGGCAGAGCCGAGTCGCAGCTGATGACGCCTGCAGCACCTGCGAAATCGCCTTGCGCCACGCGAGCGATGAAGTCCGGGATGTTGACGCTGACAGGGCAATGCTCCACGCATTGCGGGTTCTTGCAGTGCAGGCAGCGCTGGGCCTCCATGATGGCCATGTCGGCAGAATAGCCAAGGCACACCTCGTCGAAGTTATGGGCGCGAATCTCAGGCTTCTGCTCCGGCACGGGAACGCGTTTTTTCTTGTCGAAACTCTCTTCCGAGATGCCGCCGATATGGCACTTGTGGCCTTCGGCTTTCTCCTCGGCTTGGAGCTGTTTGCGCGTCACCACATTATTATACATAGCTTGACGCTTCATGGCCTCATCGAAGTCGACATCCTTACCTAAGAACTCGGGACCATCGATGCAGGTGAACTTGGTCTTTCCACCGATGCTAACACGGCAAGCACCGCACATACCTGTGCCGTCGACCATGATCGAGTTGAGCGACACCGTGCAGCGGATACCCAATTCCTCGCAGGTCTTGGTGGCAAACTTCATCATGATCATTGGACCAATGGCCACGGCTTCGTCATATTGCTTGCCGCTGGCCACCAACTGACGCAACACGTCGGTCACCAAACCCTTGCGACCCGTAGAGCCGTCGTCGGAGGTGACATACAGGTTACTGACCTCGGCCAATTCCTTTTCGAAGATGAGCAGGTCCTTGGTACGGGCGCCGATGATACAGTCGGCCGTGGCACCATGGTCATTCAACCACTTCACCTGCGGATAGATCGGGGCGATGCCTACGCCGCCGCCGATGAAGACGAACGAGCGCTTGCGCAACTCCTCGGCGGTCATCGTGGCAAATTCAGAAGGCTTACCCAAGGGACCGACGATGTCGGCAAAGCGGTCGCCTTCCTTGTATTCAGCCATCTTCTTGGTCGACTCGCCGATGGCCTTGAAGACGATGGTCACCGTACCTCTAACACGATGGTAGTCGCTGATGGTCAACGGGATACGCTCTGAGTTCTCCTCCATTTTGATGATGAGAAACTGACCCGGCAGGGCCGAATGGGCGATACGCGGCGCATAGACATCCATAAGGTAGGTCTCAGCCGCGAAGGTTTCTTTGTGTAAGATTTCGAACATAATGTATGGAATAAGAGTTAGTTTTTAATTCAGATTATTCTGCAAAGATAGTGTTTTTCATAAACAAAAGCGTTTTTTGCTTTACTAATCTTTCACCTCCATGATGTCCCCCGGCATTATACCCAAGGCCATGAGGGCGATCTTCAGTTGAGCCGTACTGCTGAACGTCATCATATTGAAATTTTCGTCTTCCATGCCAATGAAGATATTGTCGGCAACCTTGCCAGGATAGAAGCTGTTGCCAACTATGTTGTCCTTAATGGTGTTCATCCCGACCATCTGTTTGCGCAAGGCGGTGTTGTCAATCCAAGCAGTTAGGCGACCTGGAAGATTCAAACGCTGGCCCACTGCATAAAGGCTATCGAGTCTTGCGGGATCGTACATCTCCTCTTCAAACAACTTGAAGAAGTCCTTGCCACATGTCAAGATGTAGGTCTTACAATCAGGTTCGACCCTTGCGATGAACCCATCATTGCTCAGCATGCTGCGTGTCGGCTGGATGGGTTTCCGCTCCTTGACCAGGACATTCAGTTCTTGAACCTCGGGATTCACCAAATCGGCGCCCAAGGCGCTAATCAAGGCCAATGCCTCTTCAGTGCCATAAAATGGCATGGGATCGTAAAGGTTGTCGGCCAACGAGAAGACGATGTCGCCTGCGATGATACCGGGATAGAATTGTGCCGAAACAGCGTTGACAGGCAATCCTTTTCTTGGTGCCTCAAGGTCAGTCCATGCCGTGAGACGATCAGTCAAACCTATCCTCTTCCCTATCTCATCCAAGCCATTCACTCGGATAGGAGCCAGACGTTTGGCGCCAATTAGGGCGGGCACACCGTTCCACTCGCTCTTCTCGACATGGCAGAGCAAGGCTTTGCCGTCCGCGTTGATGACGACCAGTGTTGAGACGGCGGAGTTGTCGTCCTCTTGTTGAGTCATGGGAATATAGATTTTCTCGATTTCGTCAGCGCAGTCCTGTAACTTGCCTGCCCGATAGGCCTCCAACACCTTGTCCAGAAGGCTCAGGTTACCACGACGTAGTCCATTCAGTCGGCAGGTGGCGGCAAAGTCCTCGGGCAACCCTTGGGGACAGAAGCCCTCATCCACCATCTGGGCAAGACCGCCATAGGCATAGCCATCCTCCAGATCTATGCCCTTGCAAAACCATTGCCAAGCCGCGTTGTTGTCCTCGGCAAAGCCATATTTGCCATAGTAGTTGCAATAACCCAAATAGAAAGCTGCCCTGCCTTGGCCCAAATCCACGGCTTTCTCAAGGTCTTCCTTGATCTTCTCTGTGAGGACCTGTTGTTGGGCAGCGTCTTTCTTGTCATAGAAATGAATGCCTTCCAATGCTCTATACAAGAAACAGTTGGGGTCTTTTCCGTCACATCCGAAGTCAAGGAAGAAGTTGAACATCTCCCTGTTGAACTCAGCGTTGGGACCACTAAGCTTGTTCACGAACCTCGAAGCAGAAGCCTCAAAATAGCCCAAATCGACAGCTTTCTCGTAACATTCGTCCGCCTTTGACTCGTTGCCCATTTCCTTATAGGCATCGCCCATCACGGCATAGAAATAAGGATAGGTCTTTTCGTTTATCTCACTGGTGTAGATCTTGTTTAGGATGGTGTCGATGGCTTTCTTTGGATTGGCCTTCATGCCATGCAGGCCGTAGACCATATCCAACAATTGCTTTCTGATAGCCATACCACTACCTTCTTCCAAAGCGCTACCCATCAGGCTGTCGTAATTCTCCTTGTTGACGGGACCATAATAGCCATCTTCCACCATGGTAGCCAAAGCCCAAAAAGCATCAGCGACGCCCTCGTCGGCAGCGGCTTTCAGGAGCTCTCCGGCATCGCCTATGGTGCTTCCCTCTGGCCTCACCACTTGGTAATAACGGCCCAACACGTATTTGGCCAAAGGATAGCCTTTTTCGGCTGTCATCTTTACCAAATCAATCTGTTCCTCGGTCAGCCTGAACAAACGCGTGTCGATGCCAGGAATGACCAAAAAGATGTTTCTGGCAACCTCGTTACGCAGTGCAGACACATAGATGGTATCAAAAGCTTCCTCGATGTTTTTTGACTCTAGGTCGTACCACACTGAATCAATATTATTTTCATCGTCAACTCCTTCAAACAATTCATCCTCTTCCTCCTGCTCTTCTTCCTCTGCTTCGCCACCACCGCCGTATTCCTCTTGAATCTGCTTAATCAAGTAATTGACGGCTTGTTCGCCATCGAAGCCATATAGCTCGGCAGCATCGGAAATATATTGGCGTTCATTCTCGTCAATTTCGCCATCGATCATCATCAGTAGGGTCATGTTCTTCAGGAAGGCAATCCTATCCTCTTCTGCCTCTGGCATTGATACCTTGAGGATGTCTTCGTCGGTTTCCTGCCACGTGGCCAAACAATGGTTGAACTCCTCGTTCGTCAAGCCGAGGTTGTCGGAAATATTACAGATAAGGTTTTTTTCCTCTTCGGTGATGCTACCGTCGGCATAGGCAATCGACAACAGATTGATGATATGCCCCATAATCGTGTTTTTCGTCATGGTCTTTCTTTTTTGATTATGAGGGCAAAATTAGGAAACTATATTGAGTTTCCCAAACAAAAACAAAAAAAAGCCCCGAAAAACTTCGGGGCTCCTTTGTTTATTTAAGTTGGGACGAACTTATTCGCCCATCAAAGCCTTCACTTCTTCCATCATGTTCAACTTCACATAGATGGACTTCAGCACGTTCTTCACGTCGTCAGAAGGTTGTGCGTCGTAGGCCTTCTTCAGGTAAGGCAGACCCGTACGCAACATCTCGTTAGCCTGCTCGATCAAGCCGTTGTACTGATCCTGTTCCTTCTTCGAGAAGCCGGTGATTTCGTTGGCTTGCTCGATGTACTTGTTGGCCATGCCCATGTAGAGCACACCGATGTTGTAGGTGGCATCGTAGTAGTCAGGATTGACTGCAAGGGCGTCCTCGTAGAACTTGCGGGCCTTTTCGACGTCATAGAGGTCCTTGTTGTTCTCGTCGCCGTAGATGGTACCAAGAGCGAAGAGCAGCTGGGCATTGTTGGGATCAAGTTCGCGCAGCTTGTTGAGGTCGGCAACAGCTTCAGCAGCTCTGCCTTCCTTCATGTAAGCGTTGACTTTCTCAACGATGAGGCTGGCGTCGCTGGGGTCTTTCTCAAGACCTGCATTGATCATAGCCATGGCCTGCTCGGCATCGCCCAGACCATTGTAGCAAGCGGCAAGGTGCTTGTAAACGTCCACACCGTCGGCACCATTGTTCTTCACCTCATTGAAATAGGTCAAAGCCGTGTTGTAGTCTTGAGCTCTCAAGGCCGAAGTGGCAGCGAGGTTCAGCATCTCGTTGGCATCCTGGCTACCCAGCGACTTGGCGATGTCGTAAGCCTTCTTGAACAAAGGGGCTGCTTCAACAAACTTACCGGTGTTGTAGTCGTCGGCGGCTTTCGTATAGTAGTTGTTCATGACCGACATCACGCGGGAATAGATATCCTGTTTGTTGTCGTCAAGGAAGTCCTTGTTTTCCATGCACTTCATCAGCGATTCGTAGATAATTTCCAAAGCGTTAGGAGCCTGAGCCATCAGCGCCTCGTCACCCGATTGCAGAATGTTCTGATAGATGGCGGCACGATACAACCAAGCTTGCGACTGATCGTTGGGCTTCATACCGAGGAATTGTTCGTGGTTGACGCACTTCTCGATGGACTTCATGGCCTTCTCGTATTGGCCATTCTTGTTGTACATGAAAGCGTCGGTTCTGTCTTTCTTTTGGGCCATCATCACGTTAGCCGTGAGGGCGATGACCAGCAAAATCATTACTTTTTTCATTTTTTCCTGTTATTTAAAAGTTTGACAATTTTTCGATTGGTTATTATCTTTCCTTACAATTATTGTTCCAAAGTAGTTTGAATTGCCTCCCATGTCATTCCTACGTAGGCATGTGCGTATGCTGGAATCTATGGGAGGCTATTCTTATTAGTTATTCTCTTCTTCAGTTTCGTTCGGCCCTTCGACTCCTTCGACAGAGTCATTATTTTCGATCGGCCCTTCGACGGGCTCAGGGACCTCAACTTCTTCTTCGTCCTCATGCTCGGTCTTGGTGACGGCAGCGATTTCGTCAGTGCCGCGCAAGTCGATGAGCTTCACGCCTTGAGTGGCACGGCCCATCACACGCAACTTGCTGACTGCCATTCTAATCACGATGCCCGACTTGTTGATGATCATCAAGTCTTCGTCGTCGGTCACAGCCTTGATGGCGATGAGGTCGCCAGTCTTGTCGGTGATGTTCAAGGTCTTCACGCCCTTCGCACCACGGTTGGTGATACGGTAGTCCTCGATGTCGGAACGCTTGCCGAAGCCCTTCTCGGAGACGACCAAAACGGTCTGTTGCGGGTCGTTGATGCACACCATGCCGATGACTTCGTCGTCGGGCGAGCCCAAGGTGATGGCTTTCACACCTGTAGCGGTACGGCCCATCGGGCGGACGGTCTGCTCGTTGAAGCGGACGGCCTTGCCCGAACGGACAGCCATCAGCACCTCGTCGTTGCCGCTGGTGAGGCAAGCCTCAAGCAGCTGGTCGTCCTCGCGGATATTGACAGCGATAATGCCATTTTGGCGCACGTTCTTATAGGCAGCCAAGTTTGTCTTCTTGATGATACCCTTCTTGGTACAGAGGATGATGTAGTTGTTCTCAAGGTATTCCTCATCGGTCATGCTCTTCACGTTGAGGTAGGCCATCACCTTATTATCCTTATCTAAAGGCAACAGGTTCTGGATGGCGCGGCCCTTGCTGTTCTTGCCCTCTTCAGGAATCTCAAAGGCACGCAGCTTGTAGCACTTGCCTTGTTCGGTGAAGAAGAGCAGGTGGTTGTGGTTGGTGGCCGTGAAGATGTGTTCGATGAAATCGGTGTCGCGGGTGGCGGAGCCCTTCGAGCCCTTGCCGCCACGGCTCTGCACGCGGTATTCGGTCAGCGGCGTGCGCTTGATGTAACCGAGGTGCGAGATGGTGATGACCACGGCGTCGTCGGCGATGATGTCCTCCATGCGGAACTCACCGGCGGCGGGCACAATCTGGGTGCGGCGGGCATCGCCATATTTCTCTTTGATGACCAGCAATTCGTCCTTGATGATCTGGAACTGCAATTCCTCATTCTGTAGAATTTCGTGGAAATGCTTGATGCGTTCGTGGATTTCGTCCAACTCGTCCATGATCTTCTTGATCTCGAGGCCAGCCAACTGACCGAGGCGGTAGGCAACGATGGCGCTGGCTTGCGGGTCATCGAAGCCGAATTTGTCCATGATGGCTTGCTTGGCTTCAGGAGTACCGCCCTTACAGGCACGGATGGTGGCGATGATCTCGTCGACGATGTCGATGGCGCGGGCCAGACCTTCCAAGATGTGGGCACGGTCTTCGGCTTTCTTCAGCTCGAAGCGCGTGCGGCGCAGGATGATCTCGTGACGGTGGGCGACAAAGTGCTCAATCAGCTGCTTGAGATTCAAGGTATAGGGTCGGCCATTGACCAAGGCCACGTTGTTCACGTTAAACGAGCTCTGCAACGGAGTCATCATGAACAGCTTGTTCAGGACGATGTCGGGGTTGGCGTCGCGCTTCAGCTCGTACACCACGCGGATACCTTTTCTGTCTGACTCGTCGCGGATGTCGGCCAAACCTTCCAGCTTCTTCTCGTTGACGAGGTCGGCGGTCTTCTTGATCATCTCAGCCTTGTTGACCTGATAAGGAATGGAGGTGGCGATGATGCGTTCATGGCCGTTGTGTTCCTCGAAGTGGGTCTCACCGCGGAGGACGATGCGTCCCCTACCCGTCTCAAACGCTTCGCGCACGCCTTCGTAGCCGTAGATGACGCCAGCGGTCGGGAAATCGGGAGCCTTGATGTATTGCATCAGCTCCTGCGTAGTGATTTCGCGGTTGTCGATATAAGCGATGATGCCGTCGACGCATTCGCTGAGGTTATGGGGCGCCATATTGGTGGCCATACCCACGGCGATACCATTGGTACCGTTCACTAATAAGGTAGGAATCTGGGTAGGCAGCACAGTAGGCTCTTGCAGCGAGTCGTCGAAGTTATTTTGGAAGTCGACGGTGTCCTTGTCAAGGTCGTCGAGCATCTCTTCTGCAATCTTCTGAAGACGTGCCTCGGTGTAACGCATGGCAGCAGGGCTGTCGCCGTCGACCGAGCCGAAGTTACCTTGGCCGTCGACCAAAGGATAGCGCAACGACCAGCTCTGGGCCATACGCACCATAGCGTCGTAGACCGACGAGTCGCCGTGCGGGTGGTACTTACCGAGTACCTCACCGACGATACGGGCCGACTTCTTGTAGCCACTGCGTGAGGTGACGCCCAATTCCTTCATGCCGTAAAGCACACGACGGTGCACAGGTTTGAGGCCGTCGCGCACATCGGGCAAGGCACGCGAGATGATGACCGACATCGAATAGTCGATGTAAGCCGACTTCATCTGGTTCTCAAGGTTGACTTTGATAATTTTTTCTCCTGAGAGTTCTTCAGGCATTTCTTCCTGATTTTCAGGATTATTGATATTGTTTTCGTCCATTTTCGGGTCCTAATTTTCGTTTTTACAAATAAGGGTGCAAAAATACAAAATATTCCGATAGGTTTTGCAAAAAAGGTGGATTTTGTTCAATTTTAAAGAATCTGACTTTGGCACTGGCGCGGCGCGGTTTTTGTTTGTACCTTTGCACTCTGAATGAACCAGACAAGTGAAAAGTAGGGTATTTTATTAAAGTATTGATAACAAACGAATTAGAATAATATGGATGCAAAATTTTCTCCCCGCGTTCGTGCCATTTTGTCACTTAGCCATCAGGAGGCACAACGCTTAGGGAACGCATACGTCGGGTTGGAGCACCTTTTTTTGGGTATGTTGAAGGAAGGTGGCAGTAGCGCCATCAAGATTTTGGAGAACCTCAACCTGAACATCGAAGTTTTCTCGAAGAAACTGGAAGCCTCAGTGCGCACCGCCAACAGCAACTCCAGCCAAGTGCTGGCCTTGCCGCTGACCAAGCAGGCCGAGCGCGTGCTGAAGTTCACCTATATTATCGCCAAGGAGTTCCATTCGGACATCGTCCGCTCCGAACACCTCATGCTGGCCATCCTGCACGAGAAGAATAACATCATCTCGCAAAACCTCGAGTTTGAGGGCATCAACTACGATAACTTCAAGCAAGAGTTGCTTCGCTTCACGGCCGAAAACAGCGATCCGCAGGAATCGGCACCCGAAGAGCAACAAGGCTACGCTTCCAACATCTTCAATGATGATGACGAAGAGGAAGAAGACGACCTGATGAACGAGATCCGTCCGCAGCAGGAGAAGCCCAAGAAGACTCCTGCCGCCAAGAGCAAGACGCCAGTGCTCGACAACTTCGGCCGCGACCTCACCAAAGCCGCCGAGGAAAACCGCCTTGACCCCATCGTAGGTCGTGAACGCGAGCTGGAACGCATCGCCCAGATTCTCAGCCGCCGCAAGAAAAATAACCCCATCCTCATAGGTGAGCCTGGCGTGGGCAAGTCGGCCATCGCCGAAGGTCTTGCTATCCGCATCGTGCAGCACCGCGTGCCACGCACCTTATTTAATAAACGCGTCGTCATGCTCGACATCGGCTCCATCGTGGCCGGAACCAAATACCGCGGCCAGTTTGAGGAACGCATCAAAGCCATCCTCAACGAGTTGGAGAACAACCGCGACATCATCCTCTTCGTCGACGAGATCCACACCCTCGTCGGCGCAGGCAACGCCAACGGTTCCTTGGATGCCAGCAACATGTTCAAACCCGCCTTGGCGCGTGGCGAGTTGCAGTGCATCGGTTCCACCACCTTGGACGAATACCGCCAGTACATCGAGAAAGACGGTGCCTTGGAGCGCCGCTTCCAGAAGATCCTCGTCGAGCCAACCACGCCTGCCGAGACCATCGAGATATTAAACAACATCAAACCGAGATACGAAGACCATCACTTGGTCACCTATACGCCCGAGGCCATCGAAGCCTGCGTCAAACTCACCGACCGTTACCTCAGCGACCGTCACCTGCCCGACAAGGCCATCGACGCCTTGGACGAAGCCGGTGCGCGCGTACACATCAAGAACATTGACGTGCCAAGCGAAATCACAGATTTGGAGCAACGCCTCGACGCCGTGCGCAAGGACAAGAAAGCAGCCATCGCCGAGCAGAAGTTCGAAGAGGCGGGCATGTACCGCAACGAAGAGGTGAAGCTCATGGCACAACTTGAAGACGTCAAAAAGGCTTGGGAGGACAACGCCGTGGCGCACCGCCAGCCTGTGACCGAGCAAAACGTTGCCGAGGTCGTCGCTATGATGACGGGCGTGCCCGTGCAGCGCATCGCCAAGAACGAAGGCGACCGCCTGATGCACATGGAGACCGAGTTGGCAGGCACCGTCATCGGTCAGGACGAGGCCATCAAGAAGGTGACCCGCGCCATCCGCCGCAACCGTGCCGGACTGAAAGACCCGAACAAGCCCATCGGCTCGTTCATCTTCCTCGGCCCCACGGGCGTCGGTAAGACCTACCTCGCCAAAGTGTTGGCCAAGTTCCTCTTCGACAGCGAAGATGCCCTCATCCGCATCGACATGAGCGAATACATGGAGAAGTTCGCCGTGTCGCGCCTCGTAGGAGCGCCTCCCGGATACGTAGGGTATGAAGAAGGCGGCCAACTCACCGAAAAGGTGCGCCGCAAGCCCTACTCCATCGTCTTGCTTGACGAAATCGAGAAGGCACACCCCGATGTGTTCAACCTGTTGCTGCAAGTCCTTGACGACGGTCAGCTGACCGACAGCCTCGGTCGCAAGGTCGACTTCAAGAACACTATCATCATCATGACCTCCAACATCGGTTCACGCCAGCTGAAGGACTTCGGCCAGGGTGTGGGCTTCGGCACACAAGCCAAGCTCAACAGCAAGAACGAGTACTCACAGAGCGTCATCGACAACGCCCTGAAGCGCACCTTCGCGCCCGAGTTCCTCAACCGCGTCGACGACGTGGTGATGTTCAACGCATTGGAGAAGAAGGACATCCAAAAGATCATCGGCATCGAAATCCGTCAGGTGGTGAAACGCGTCGAAGAGATGGGCTACAAGATCGAGATCACCGAGAAGGCCATGGACTTCCTTGCCGAGAAGGGCTGGGACGAACAGTATGGCGCCCGTCCGTTAAAGCGTGCCGTCCAAAAATACGTGGAAGACATCTTGGCCGAGGCCATCATCTCGTCCAACCTCCACATCGGCGACACCATCAGCATCGACCTGGCCGAAAACGGCGAAGAGACCGTCGTCAACATCATCCCGAACGAGAAGAAAGTCCTTGAAGAAGCCAAAGTCTGATGAACTACGACTTCAATAAACATATCAGTAGTAAGATCTTTAAGGTGATTGCCTACGCCAGTGCGGAGTTGGGCTATAAGACCTATGTCATAGGCGGCTACGTGCGCGACATCCTGTTGCGCCGCCCATCGAACGACATCGACGTGGTCACCGTGGGCAGCGGCATCACGCTGGCCAAGAAGGTCGCCTCCCTCCTGCCCGGCCACAAGGAAGCCAAATACTACGGTGCCTTTGGCACAGCCATGATCCGCTTTGATGGCATGGAAGTCGAGTTTGTGGGCGCAAGGAAAGAATCGTACGACCGCAACAGCCGCAAACCCGTGGTGGAGAACGGCACGCTGGAAGACGACATCAGCCGCCGCGACTTCACCATCAACGCCATGGCCATTAGCCTCAACGCCGAGGACTTCGGCACCCTCATCGATCGCTACAACGGCATTGCCGACATGGAGGAGCTGTTGCTTCGCACGCCTCTCGATCCCGATATTACCTACTCCGACGACCCGCTACGTATGATGCGCGCCGTGCGTTTCGCCTCCCAGCTGAAGTTCTTCATCGAACCCGAGTCGTTTGAGGCCATCAAACGCAATGCCCACCGCATCAAGATCGTCTCGATGGAACGTGTCACCGAAGAACTGAACAAGATCATTCTCTCGCCAAAACCTTCTATTGGCTTTAAACTTTTGGACGAAAGCGGGCTTTTGAAGCTCATCTTCCCACAACTCACACAGCTGAAAGGCGTCGAGGTGGTGCAAGGCAGAGGCCATAAGGACAACTTCCTGCACACTTTACAAGTGCTCGACCAGGTGGCTGAGAAGAGCAACGACCTCTGGCTGCGCTGGGCTGCCTTGCTGCACGACATTGCCAAGCCCCAGACCAAACGTTGGGAAGACGGCACAGGCTGGACCTTCCACGGCCACGAGTTCAAAGGCTCCAAGATGGTGCCCAAGATCTTCGCCGCCATGAAGTTGCCCTTGAACGAGAAGATGAAATACGTGGAGAAGCTCGTGCTCCTTCACCTCCGCCCCATTGTGTTGGCCGAAGACATAGTCACCGACAGCGCCGTGAGAAGACTCTTGTTTGACGCTGGCGACGACATCGACGACCTTATGTTGCTATGTCACGCCGACATCACCTCAAAGAACGAAGAGAAGGTGAAGAAGTTCCACCACAACTTCGAAATCGTTCAAGAGAAACTGAAAGAAATCGAGGCCAAAGACCACCTACGCAACTGGCAGCCTCCCATCGACGGCATTGCCATCATGGAGACCTTCGGCATCCCCGAGGGTCGCGAGGTCGGCGTCATCAAAAACGCCATACGTGAGGCCATCCTCGACGGGGTCATCGGAAACAACTTCAGCGAGGCGTATGCCTTTATGAAAGAAGAGGGACAAAAACTAGGCCTCAGCGTGGTGAAGGAAATCCAAGAACCGATTGTGGTGGCTAATAATGGGCCTGTGCCGAATAAAGTATGAGAACCTTAATTGTCATCGCCGGCCCCACTGCCTCAGGCAAGACCGCTTTCGCCATCAAAGTGGCCAAAGCCTTGGACACCGTCATCCTCTCCGCCGATAGCCGACAGTTCTATAAGGAGATGAGCATCGGTACGGCAGCACCCACCGAGGATGAACTGAGTCAAGCCAAGCATTATTTTGTGCATCACATCAGCATCGAGGACAAATACGACGTTGCCGACTATGAGCGCGACGCCTTACAATTGCTGGGCGAGCTCTTCAAGACCCATGACACTGTTGTCATGACAGGCGGTTCAGGCCTCTTCATTGACGCGGTGTGCAACGGCATCGACGCCATGCCCGACGTGGAGCCTGAAATCAGGGAAAAAGTACAAAAACTGTTTGACGAAGGTGGCTTGAAAGCCCTGCAAGACGAAGTGCAGCGTCTCGACCCCGACTATTACGCCATTGTAGACCAACAGAACCCACGCCGCCTGCAACGTGCCTTGGAAGTTTGCTACCAAACTGGAAAGCCTTTTTCCTCTTTCCGCAGTGGCAACACCGTCAAGCGCGACTTCGACATCAAGAAATACGCCTTGCTCTGGGACCGTCAGCAACTTATCAAGCGCATCGACAAGCGTGTGGACATGATGATTGAACAAGGGTTACTCAACGAAGCCAAGGCACTCTATCCCAAACGGGACTTGAACGCCTTGAACACTGTAGGTTACAAAGAATTATTCGCCTATTTCGACGGCAGTTGCAGCCTAAAAGAAGCCGTGGAGCAAATCAAGATTCACACGCGGCAATACGCCAAACGGCAGATGACGTGGTTAAGAAAAGACACAAGTTACCAATGGGTAACAACTGACGATTTGGAGGAAGTCATTCGTCAAACCAAACCATTCAAGAAGGCATAGTTTACCATTTCGGTGGTCGAATCACAACCCAACTTATTGAAAATCTTGTTTTTATGTGATTCCACCGTACGAGCACTGATAAAGAGCTCGTCTGCGATTTCCTTTGAGGTCTTGCCCAAGGCGCAGAGGCGGATGATGTCGAGTTCGCGTTGCGTGAGGTTATCGTTTTTCGTGGCCGTCACATCAGAAAGAATCGGCTCCGAATCTTGGCCGAAATAGTCCTTGCCTTCGAATATGGAGGAGATGACCGTAGCCAAACCTTGCGGGGTGACGTCCTTGCTGACAAAGCCATTGAGACCTTCATGGATCATGACATCGAGTTCTGGGTTGTTGTCCTCGCCCGACACCAGCAACACTTTGATTCTGGGAAAACGCTGTTTGGCTACTTTCAACACATCCATGCCGGTACCGTCGGGCAAGAAATAGTCGAGCAGGATCAAATCGACTTCGTCGGAGTGATGCTGAAGAAAATCCAAGGCCTGAGCTACGTTTTCGGCCTCTGACTTGAGCACACAGGCCAAGCCAGAATAGGACAAGGCCATGTGTAGGCCGACACGATAAAGCGGGTGGTCTTCCACCAATAGGATTCTGATTTTGTCTTTTTGTATCATGGCTTTGGCTTCTTTATGTTAAACCGTATTGTTGTTCCCTCGCCTTCAACGCTTTCGATGAGCAATTGTCCACCGTTCTTCACCATCAGCTGACGACTCACGAACAGGCCTATGCCCGTGCCTCGCTCGCCGTATGTGCCTTTGGTAGGCTTCACCGTTTCGTGCATCAACTCTTGCATGCGCTGTTGGCTGATGCCTACTCCACGGTCAACCACCTCGACCCAAACCTGCTTGTCTTCCTCAACAGCCCTCACCGTAATCTCGCCTCCCTCCTTGGAGAACTTGATGGCATTGGTGAGCAGGTTTTGGAAAACGATATTGAACACGTTGACCTTGTCATAGCATTGCAGGTTGGGCGCAATGTCGTTAACCACCACAAGGTTCTTGGATTTCAGCTCTTCGGCATGAGGCCTCACACCCTCCTCCACGGTCTGCAGAAGGTTGAACAATGCAGGTGGATTGGCTTCCTTACCCAACTCGCCATAGATCCAGTGAAGGATGGTATAAAGCTTGTCTTTCAACTCATCAGAGCCCTTCTTCAGCGCCACCATGTTCTCCTTCAACTCCTCGCGACTGAGGCTGTCGAAATGCTCATTGGCCAATTTCAACACCATGTTCTGCGCCAACACCGAGTTCTTCACGTCGTGAGAAGCCACCGAAAGAATTCGGTTTTGGGTGTCGTTGAGCCGCGCCAAAGTCTGATTCTGCTTTTTCCTGACACGAATCAAGCGAATCAAGATAACCATGATGACAATGAGCAGTCCGGCAAAAACAAAAAGAATGATGATTTCGGCGGCTTGCGTCCGGTTGTTTTTCTCTTGAATCTCAAGTTGGTGCTCTTTCTCGGCCAGGTCATACCTCACTTGATAATCACGAATAAGGGCCAGCTGACTCTCATTGAAGATCGAGTCTTTAAGGGCTGTGCTTAACTCAAAATACTCCAAGGCTTTTTTAGCATCATATTTCCTCGATGCTTCACTTGCCCCCCTATAGGCATTGAGCAGGCATTCGTCGAATTGGCCTTCCTTTGAAAAGGCTATGGCTTTCTGGAAATGGGCTTCCGAATCCTTGTATTGTCCTTTGGTAAGACGAAAATGGCCGAACAAAATCTCAATCTCAGCTTGAAGGAAAATGTCTTCTTCTGACTCAGCCAGATGCAAAGCCTCCTCAAGCATCGAAAAGGCTTCGTCTTCCCGACCAGCAGCAAAATAGGAGCGCGCAACCACCATCCTCCGCTGGACGACCTTATTAGGCGAGTCATTGTGATGTAGCGAATAATCCAAGGCCTGTTCCGAAAGGGCTATGGCCTTCTCAACCTTTTCCCTTCTACGCTGTCCTTCGATCCGTTCCGATTGCGAGAGATAAATGTCGGCAAGATTGTTCAGGTAGGTAGCCATATCCAGATAGTCACGGTCTTCCTTCAACTCGCCCATCATGTTGATGCACTTGGAATTCATTTCCTCTGCCCTATCCAATTCTCCCATTGAGGAATAGATGGCCGCCATATTGTTGGTAGTGTAACGTATATTTCGCTCGTAAAACGGATTGGCTTCCTGTTCGTTGAGCTGCATCATAAGTTCATTACAACGGTTGTAGCTGTCAATAGCCTCTTCAAGTTGAGCCATGCGTTGGTAGGCCACTCCTAGAGTGTTGTAACAGCCCGCCATATTGAAAAGGTCATCTTTTTGGCTGTATTGCTCAATGGCTTTGTTGGCATAGCTTATGACTTCCACCATCTCAGTGCGGTCGAAATGCCAAAAAATCAGCGTCTTGAGCAATTTATCATTCATTGCCTCCGACGGAGTATCGTTGGTAAAGCCAGCCGAGTCGCCCGCCATAGTCACTATCTCGTTGGCCAAACGCACGGCGTTTTCGCCACGGCTTGTGAGAAAAGCGTTATACAGGCTGTCGATCTCATGCGCGGCGACCGAAGCCGTCATCCAGAGGCATCCTATGAGTAAAAGCAGTTTTTTCATCGCCACAAAGATATACATTTATTGGTAATACCGCACCAGCCCCTCGGCAGGAGCCTTCAATACCTTGCCTAACGTGAGGCCATAATCGGCCAACGTCTCTTCCAGCACATCGCTGAAATAATAGGCAACCGACCCTACGAAGCCCACCTTCAGCGAACGGCATTCACCGAAGCGAAGAATAAAGGCTTCGACAAAGGCCTTGAAGCAACCTTTCACCAACCCTCGAATATAAGGATGCGCCTTATGCTCGCCCGCAAATTCGGCAAACGAGGCCAGGTATTTGGAAGGTTGTTCCTCGTGATACAAATGCTGGATGAACTCTTTCAATTCCAGAGGATACTTAGCCTCGAATTGCCGCCTCAAATCCTCTGGCATAAAGCCATAGAAATAGGCCCTCACCACTTCCTTGCCAATGTGCATTCCGCTACCTTCATCGCCGACGAGATAACCAAGGGAAACAGCCTTATCAATCACCTTTTCCCCATCATAAACACAGGCATTCGACCCCGTTCCCAAAACACAGGCGATGCCTTTTTCGTGACCCAAAACAGCGTGGCAGGCAGCCATCAGATCATGGGTAACGTGAATTTCCGCATCAGGAAAACGGTATTGGAACACCTCTTTGATCATTTGGCAATTCTGGGGATTGCCGCAACCCGTGCCATAATAATGAATCGAATGGATTTCGTTGGATAGAGACGCGCCATGGCACGTCTCTACAAGGCATTGCCTGTCGGAATAATTGGGGTTGAATCCCTCGGTCATGAAACGCGATTTCACCTCGTTTCCTTCCATCAGGATCCATTCCATTTTGGTTGATCCGGCGTCGATGATGAGCCTCATAGGTGCATAATTTTGTGCAAAAATAAGGAAAACTGTGTAAAACCGAATATTTTTAATAGTTTTGCAGCCCATTTGATAATGAATACGGTCCTTCGACCCTTCGACAGGCTCAGGGCTCAGGGACCTCAACTTGTTGAACAAACCAATTAGAAAAAGCAAAGCGAAATGAGAAAATGGCGCATCGAAGACTCCGAAGACCTTTACAACGTAAAAGGTTGGGGAGGTAGTTATTTTTCCATCAACGAAAAAGGCCACATGGTCGTGACACCCAAGGAAGGCTGTGCCTCAGTCGACCTGCCGGAACTGGTTGACGAGTTGTCGCTCCGCGATGTCTCGGCTCCCATGCTGTTGCGTTTTCCCGACATCCTTGACGACCGCATCAACAAGATCGACTCCTGCTTCAAGGAGGCCGCCAAGGAATACGAGTTCCACGGCCAAAACTTCGTGGTGATGCCCATCAAGGTGAACCAGATGCGCCCCGTGGTCGAAGAGATCGTCAGCCACGGCAAGAAGTGCAACATCGGTCTGGAAGCCGGTTCCAAACCTGAGCTCCACGCCATCATCGCCCTTGGCACCGACTCCGACTCACTCATCGTCTGCAATGGTTATAAGGACGAGGAATTCATCGAGCTCGCCTTGCTTGCCCAGAAGATGGGCCGTAAGATCATCATCGTCATCGAGAAACTCAATGAGCTGAAGATTACGGCAAAGATTGCCCGTCGCTTGAAGGTCACGCCTAACCTGGGTGTACGCATCAAGTTGGCCAGCTCGGGCGCAGGCAAATGGGAAGAATCGGGTGGCGACGGCAGCAAGTTTGGCCTCACCTCCTCCGAACTCCTCGAAGCCCTCGACTTCCTCGAGGAACACGACATGAAAGACTGCCTGAAGCTGGTGCATTACCACATCGGCAGCCAAGTCAGCAAGATCAAGAAAATCAATGTAGCCTTGCGTGAGGCGGCACAGTTCTATGTGCAACTCTACAAGATGGGCTACCATATCGAATATGTCGACATGGGCGGCGGCCTCGGCGTCGACTACGACGGCACCAGCTCAAGCAGTGCCAGCTCGGTCAACTACAGCATCCAGGAATACGCCAACAACGCCATCTACACCATCGTCGATGCCTGCGACAAGAACGAACTCCCCCACCCCAACGTCATCTGCGAGTCGGGTCGCGCCCTGACAGCACACCACTCCGTACTCATCTTCGAGGTGCTAGAGAAGACCTCGCTGCCCGAATGGGACGACAATGAAGAACCCGAAGAGAACGACCACGAACTCATCAAAGAGCTTTACGATTCTTGGGACGAACTCACCAAGAGCTCATCCTTGGAAATCTGGCACGATGCCCAAGAGATCCGTGAAGAAGCCCTCAACCTGTTCAGCCTCGGCCTGCTCGACCTCAAGTCGCGCGCCAAAATTGAAAGATTGTTCTGGAGTATCGCCCGCGAAGTGAACCACATCGCCAACAGCCTAAAGCGCGTGCCCGAGGACTTCACTTCATTGCCGAAGCTCTTGGCCGACAAATACTTCTGCAACTTCTCACTGTTCCAGTCGTTGCCCGACCTCTGGGCCATCGACCAACTTTTCCCCATCATCCCCATCCAAAGACTTGATGAGAATCCAACCCATTTGGCCACCTTGCAAGACATCACCTGCGACAGCGATGGTAAAATCACCAACTTTGTCGCCAAGTCGACGCAACACACCATCCCGTTGCACTCGTTCAGCGACAAGGAGCATTATTATATCGGCGTCTTCCTCGTAGGTGCCTATCAAGAGATTTTGGGCGACTTGCACAACCTATTTGGCGACACCAATGCCGTACACGTCTCTGTGGACGAAAAAGGCTACTACATCGACCAAGTCATCGATGGTGAGACCGTGGCCGACGTGCTCGAATACGTGCAATACAGCCCGAAGAAACTCGTCCGCACGGTGGAGACCTGGGTCACCAAGTGCGTCAAGGAAGGAAAGATTTCGGTGGAAGAAGGCAAAGAGTTCCTGTCGAACTATCGCTCGGGGCTGTACGGATACACCTATTTGGAGTAGTCTTTATTTGGACTATGGCATATAGCAAATGGCCTATGGCTATCCTACAGAGGACAAGCCATAGGCCATTGTCATAAGCTATCATGTCTTTATTCCTTCACAAAACGCATAGTGGCCGTGCCACAGCGCACAAGATAAAGCCCTTTGGCCAACTCAACGATGTTGATTTCGCCATTGGCCTCGGCCTTCACCGTCTTGACCAGTTCGCCAAGGGCGTTGTAAATCTGCACCTCGCTGTCGGCTTCAAGACCTTCGATGTGGAATCGGTCGCTTGCAGGGTTAGGATAGACGGTGAGACCACTCCCCTCATTCTCGTCTACGCCTGTTTTCTCTGTAACCTCAATATTGTCAACAAGCCACATAAATGCCTCGAAACCTTCGTAAGAAAAAGCGAACTGCACCGTATGGCCTGAATATGGCGCGAGGTCAATATTCACAGTCTCAAACTCATTGGTAGCAGTGATGGATTTTTTTCTCCATATCTCATTGAAATCTTCAGGATTGTTGAGGCCATTACCGTCCACCACCATCCAAACGCTGTACTCTACTGATTTCAATGACTCACCCTTGGGCAATATCGTACGGAAGTCGAATTTCAGATGGTACGACTTGTCTGCCGAAAGAGCAATTCTCGGTGTAAGCAGCCCACCCTCTTGGCTATTGTTTACCCCACGAGGATGGATGGCTGCCTGATACATGGCATTCCATAGCCAACAGGTTCCGTCATGGTCGGCATCCAAGACATACATGCATTCGCCCAAACCCGTGTCGAAATGCTCGGCATAAGGTGCAGTGATGGGCGGGCAAGGTTGATAATCCGAAACAATCATAATATCGTCGATGTACCAACTATGGGCGTTTGCGCCACTATATCTGAAATCGATTTCAACATCCTTTCCCTGATAAGCAGAGAGGTCGATGGTGACCGTCTTCCATTCGTCCGAAGGCTCGGTTTGTGTCCAAACTTCAACACTGGCTTTATGTCCGCCTTCAATCACCCAAACGCCTTCATAACCATAGTCGCTGGAATACCGTTCATAGGTCTTGAATGTCATCGTGACACTGCCGCCTGCAGGAATGCTGATGAGCGGAGTGGTTAGCCAACCATCTTGATTATAGTCGCTGTTGAATCTATGCACGGCGCAATAGTCATCTGCAGCTGGACTAACGGCGCCATCCTGACCCATCCTTTGCCAATAGGAAGCATAGCCACCATTTTGGTGGTCGAAATCCATTTGAGCCCAACATTCCCAATCCGTTGTTCCAGTCTCGAAACTCTCATAATAAGGCAGGTTACGAGCGGTATAGTTCTTACAATCAACATCGACGAACATGGCACTGTTATATTTGCAGACATATTGGCCGTGGCCGTCTTTATATGTCGAATGGCTTGTCAAATAATAAACACCTTGACTATTGGACACAATATCAACAGGATAATCATTCAGTTCCGGATGCGAATATAAAACTTGATCGTTTTTCCACACTGTGTGAACATTGTGGTCATCCCCATAGATATAAAGATCACCCGCGTCCATGCTAAGGGCATAGGCTCCTCCATAATCCGTCAATTCGTAAAACTCGTAGGAATCGCAATACACCGATGCCTTCCAATCGTCTGATCTTTGGTTGACTATAGTATAAACACTGCCATTGTACACAGTAATGTCATCGGCGTAGTTACGTTCGCCAAAGTTAAAAAGTTCTCCATTGTCTGAATCCCACACAACGCCTTCGTAACCATTGCCGTTAAACTTCTGCCCACAGGCGTAGACAATACCATCAACAATGAGCGCCTTCTCTATCTCGCCTTCGTTGCCTCCAGTGTCGAATAGGATGAATGGAGTAGATGAAGAGCCCTTCCAGACTGCAGGTGTTTTGACCGTGTTGACGATCTTATAACCAGCGGCATAGACATCAGTGCCATCGGTAAACAATGCATAGACGCATGTCCCATCTTCATTCACCAGATAAGGATTGGCATTTTTGTAGACATTGCCGTGTTCTTCACCCGTATTCGTATTGTAATAATAATCCACCCAATACACATTGCCATCCAGACAAAGCACGTCATAGGAAATGTGATAAAAAGAGGGGTCATCGCCTTGAGAATAAAGCAGTTCTCCGTTCTTGAAGACGGTGGAGTTCTCAGTACTTACTTCGTTATAATTAAAACCAGCAGTGTACACATCTTGGGCCACACTTATGCCTGTGAAGGCCATCACCGACATGATGAATAGTACTATTTTTTTCATAGTGATTTAATTTTTGTTTGACATATAATGTTCATAAACTGTTGAATAGATGAACACTATTCAACGAGACAAATATAAGGTAAAAATACGAATTGTCTATCCGTAAAATTACCTATTTTTAGTTTTTCGTATTTAATAACAATTTTATAAACGACTATGGCCGCTCCAACACGAGGTTGAAGCGGCCATTTGTTCTTGAACAGAGACGGTGTCACACCGTCTCTACAATATTATTCGAACATCTTATCGATGACGTCCTTGTACTTAGCGATGAGGACCTTGCGTTTCACTTTAAGCGTGGGTGTCAGCAAGCCATTGCCAATGCTCCACTCGTCGGCGAGCAGCACTTGTTTCTTGATCTTCTCGGTCTCGCCCAAGCCCTTGTTCAGCTCGTTGACTTCCTTCGCAAAGCGCTTGAGCACCTCGGGATTCTGGATCATCTCCTCGTTGGTCGTATAGGGGATTTTCTCTTCAGCACACCATGACTTGAGGTCACTGAAGCTCGGGATGATGAGGGCGCCAGCGAACTTTTGGTTCTCACCTACCACAAGGATGTTTTCTATCAGTTTGGAAGCGCAGAACTTGGCTTCGATGACATCAGGGTTGATGTATTTGCCGCCCGAGGTCTTGAAGAGGCTCTTGATACGGCCTGTGATACGTAAGCGGTTGTATTGGTCAATCTCGCCCATATCGCCCGTGTGGAACCAGCCTTCCTCATCGATGACCTCCTTGGTGAGTTCGGGGTGTTTGTAGTAGCCCATCATCACATTGTGGCCACGGCAGCAAATCTCACCGTTGTCCGCAATCTTCACCTCAGTGCCAGGCAAGGGTTGACCCACATAGCCCACTTCGCGACCATGAGGGCTGCGGTTGCTGACGGCGATGACAGGAGATGTCTCCGTCAAACCATAGCCTTCAAACACAGGCATCTTGATGGCGGAGAAGAATCCGGCAATCTTTTGCGAGATGGCGGCGGCACCCGACACGATGATGTCGAAGTTGTCGGCGCCGATACCTTCCCTGATTTTGGCGTAAACCAGCTTGTCGGCGATACCCAGCTTCCAATCATAGAACCAGTGACGGCTGACTGCATCAATCTTATAACGCTCGCCAAGGCGCACGGCCCAGAAGAAGATGCGTTTCTTAATGCCCTTCTGTTTCTTGCCCGATTGAAGGATGGCGTCATAGAAGCGCTCCAAGACGCGCGGCACGGCGCACATCATCGTTGGATGCACCTCACGCATGTCAGAGGCAATGGTACCCAAACTCTCGGCATAATAGATGGACATGCCACGATATTGGTAGCAATAGTTCAGCGCACGCTCGTAAGCATGGCACACAGGCAGGAAGCTGAAGGCCTTGTTGGAGGTGTCGCTAATAGTGTAATGGAAGTTCGGGAACTGGTTCATCAGGTTGTGGTGCGAAAGCATCACGCCCTTGGGTGTACCTGTGGTGCCCGAAGTGTAGATGATGGTCGCGCACTCCATCTCATCGACAGAGGCCTTGCGGGCAGCCAACTCTTCGACGTGCGGATGATCCTTTCCAAGTTGCAGCAGTTGATCGAAATAAGGATATTTCTCACGGTCAGCCATGGTGTAGACCAACTTCACGTTGGGTGCATCAGGCAGGATGTTGGTCACTTTGTTCATCACGCTGAGGCCGTCGATGATGACCATCTTGGCATCGCAGTCGTGAAGGATATAACGATAGTCGTCCTCACTGATGGTAGGATAGACGGGCACCGTGATGGCTCCCACCTGGCTGATGGCCATGTCGAGCATGTTCCATTCAGGTCGGTTGGTAAGGATCATGGCCACCTTGTCGCCTTTCTCAATGCCCAACTCAATGAGGGCATAACTCAGCGTATCGGAGTGTTCTTTGTATGAAGTTGAGCTGTAATTCACCCATTGGCCGTTTTTCTTACCGGCCAGGGCTACTTTTTGGTTAGGGTACTTCTCGACATAATTGTCAAGCAAGTCAAATACTCTTTTTATTTCCATATTGTTCTCGTTTCAATAATCTGCAAATATAGAAAATTTCTATATATGCAAACTTTTTTACACCGAAAACATAGAATTATTCAACCTTCTTCCTCCGTTTATTCAATAAGTAGGCCCCACCAAGACAACCCAACAACAGCACTCCTTCTCCAAGAGGCGCATACTGCTGGTCGGATTGTTGACCTTGTATGGGTACCAGTAGACTTGAGCTTGACTGACCGTTGCGCAACGTACCCTCAACCTCATCATCTTCAATAAAAATCTGAGCTTTTGATACCAGCGACATTGAAAGCAACAAAAGTAGCACTATATTTCTCATGATTTTCTCCATTGTTCTACCTCCCATCATATTATTTACTGTTTACTATGATTTTCTGAATCTTTGTTTCGTCTCCATTGGTCAGACGGAACAAATATAAGCCACTGGCCACATTAGGCAGACTCACCCTACTTTGACCTCCGCTCACTATCATCCGATTCAGCACACGACCTTGCAGGTCAATGAACTCCAAATCACCATTGCCCGTTACCACCCATTGCGAGCCATCATAGAAGGCAAAGTCGTGATCATCGTCCACTTGTTCTTCCAGGTCAGTGACGTTGAAAGTGATGTAGAAACGCGAACGATAGTCACCCACATGACCTTGGAACGTATAACGGTCCATCTCCGTCATGTCGCATTTTGCACCCGTCATGTTATCGACAAGATACATACTTTGGAAGTCACCATTGGCGGTCTCCCATTTGATGGTGAACACATCGTCCTCATTGGCCTCGAACCACAGCGGGACACGCTCAACACCTTTTTTGGCGAAGAGAGCCGCATAGTGTGTGTCATCGTGCTGGGCATAGAAAATGCCGTTGCCCATGCGCAATTCCTTCAACTTACGGGCACCGCCCCATTCCGGACGTTCAAACTCGATCACGGTCACATCTGTGCAACCCTGCTCGCTGCTCAAATACAAGTTCACAAGAGGATATCTGGGCTTCCAACCACGGAAGTGGCCGTCAAACTCTTCATTATTAATATCAAGAGATTGTCGAGTGACCGTCATATCCTCATTGAACTGGAGATTACCCTCGTTTTGGGCCAAGACATAGAAACCTTGGTGAGGATGCAGGAACTGACCCGCGTATGCACCACCCTCCGAACCTGTCATCGGGTAATAAACGTAAGCGTCAGTCTCATATCTGTCGGCATCGTAGATCACGTAGAAAGCGTTGCCGTCCTTTTTGCCCAACAAATCGTTCCCATTGGCCAATTTATTAAAGTCGAGATAAGCGTGATAAGGATTGCCCACCAAATTCCAACCGCCCAAAATCTTTGATTGCTTGGTCAGATAGATGCTTTGCACATTGTTGTTCAACTTACCATGGCTTTGCATGAAGGTGGTGTCGCTAATGGACATCATGTATCCCCTTCCTGGAATCAGAATCTCTTCATTCACATTCTTAGTGAATCTAGAATCTCCTTCCACGGGCATATAATCGAGATGGTCATGATGGCCAGTATAGTAATCACCGTCACTATGCCAATGGTTAGGACCATTACGCTTGAAGTTAATCCAGTGGTATTGGGGTTCGTTCCAAGTATAGAAGTCCATACCGTATGGGTAACAATTGATTTCATCAGAGTTGTAGTTGGAGTTGTTCTCGTCAATCCAACCTTGTCCAAACTGGAATCCAGTCACATTGGTGCCAGCACTGGCCACACGGCTCGGGAAGTAACCATCCACCCAGTTGGCGCCGGTTGCTCCAGTTTCATGCCCCTGTTGGCTCAGACTATTCTCCCAACCTTTCATCCAATAGCGCACATTGCCCGGCTGGTTGCCGTTGAGCCATGTGAATTCCTGTTGGATATTCTCCCATGGGTTGTTGAAATGGCCGTCGTCGCTATGCTCTGAACTGCTGTAAGTGTCCGTGTTATGTCCCTTGTAATCGAATCCCAAAGGTGCCTCTTGCAACGGTGAGGAGAAGAAATGCCAGTCGCGAGGCAAGAGGAATGGTCCCTCACCATACATGGCTTGGTTGACGCCAGGTGATGAGTAGGCATGTCCATACGAATTGTCGAAAGTGACACCAACGTATGTGTTCTCAAAGTCCGACAAGGTGCCAGGATGCAAAATCGAGGCATCCTCATGAATGCTCACCTTGCCAATCTTACTAGCTGCCATAGCCGACGTCACTTCTTGGGTAATGTCACCATATACATACAGGTAATCTTTGATGGTTTGTTGTTGATCGTCTTTATAGTTACCAAGCCTTTCCACCATGGCATTAAGCTCATTGTCGGTATCACGAACGAGGCCACCATATTGCAGTACAACGTATGGATTGTTGTCGTCATAAGCGGGGAAAGCGCCAACCTGCGGACAACCACCTCTAAGGGTAGCCAGGCTGCTAAGGTCTCCAACACCGGGCTTGCCTTCGCTTTCATTGCATAGGAGCAACACAGGCAGGTCACCATTGATTTCGGCAATGGCCGGACGAGACCATGAAGAATACTTGCTCTCACTGCCATTGGCATTGGCCACCCACTTGTTCAATAGCCTGAACATGGGCACTTTCTTGCCATTTATGGTTACCACGTTGTCGAAGTACATATAGCCCAAGTTGTCGGCATCCATGGTTGAATTGTACTTGTAGCAGTCGCTGACATTGGGGTCGCTACCACTACCCATCACCCTTGTGAAGGGATAATCGTACGCTTCATACGCATAGGAGTTCTTGATTTTTCCGCCATTGTTAAGGCCTGCCAACAAAGCGAAATTGGAGTTGGTAAGTCCAGCATCGCCATTGTTTTGCAGATGCAAATAGCAGTTCTCCATATCTGCACCATAATTGATGCCTATCAAACCGCCAACCGTAACAGAAGCAGTGTTCGCCACATCAAATTTGACATTGGCAAACGAGTTGTTGATCTTCGGCTTCCTGGCGCTTCCGCCTTGTCCACCACCTATGGTACGACCCACTAAGCCACCAATGGAATAATACATATTGGCATGGATGACCGGCATGGCCATGGAAGAATGGATTTCGCCATCCATCATATTACCCACCAAACCACCAGAGGCATTCTCTGAATTCTCTTTGCTGGGACTGTAGATGTCGACAGACGCTTCACTGTTCGAGATCATGGCCGAACTGCCGTCCATGGTGCCTACCAAACCACCAATGTTGGCAGCGCCTACAGGACGAATGTAACCGCTTGTGACAAACGTGCGGTCGATGACACCGCCATTAACGCTACCGAACAAGCCATAATTGCTTCGTTCGTACTTGCGGTCGCCTTCACCGATATATGCGATATCCAAATTCTCAATCAAATGTCCTTGTCCATCGAAGGTTCCGGCAAAACTGGACGAACCCGTCTTTTGCGCACCGATAGGCACCCACACATACATCTGCAAGTCGGCATCACCCGTCTGCTTAATCGTTGTATTTGAAAAATCACTTGACGGAATCTGGCGATTGCTACCATTCACCAGACTGATGAGCCAAGCCAAATCGTATGACGAATCAATAGCCTCGAGGGAGAAGTCTTCCGGTTCGCTTCTAACCACATTGTTCCACGTCCAACCGAAGAACAAGGTCTTGGTAGGATCAAAGTGGTTGATGTGTTGGCTTTGGTCTGTCAACGGATACGCATAGTCCGCAATAGAAGTGGAATAATACGTGTACTTGGGTAAAGCAAAACTCTCGTTCGAGAAGAACCAATTCAGGTCATCATGGAAATTGTTGCGGTTCCAAGCCGACACAGCTTGTTCCGAGGTCAAAGCCACGGCCACAGGCGAGAAGGTGTTGTGTACATAATGAGAAGCTGTGTTCCTAATGGGACTGGTGACACCAATACGTGTCGCTTCATCAAGGGGCTCCTCTCCTATTATATTAAGGTGTTTGTCGAATGTGGGCAGATAGACATTAGATTGAATGGCTTCGGCAGCATCAGTTCCAATTTGCAGGTTCTGCATGTTGCCATCAATAGTCACCACATTCTCAACATTAACCGTAGCCGTAGGATTCACATAGATACCGCCGCCATGATGCGTGACTTCACCATTGTCATCGTAATCGGCATCGGTGTACCACACATTCGCGTTAGTATTGTTATAGCCACGCTCCAAGACGGTTCCAAACTTGGTGACACCCGTTCCATTCATTGACGAACCGTTCAAAGTCAATTCCGAATTCGAATGAGTCACAATCAACGGTTCAGACACTCCTGATTGGTCAAAGACAGGTACATTAAGCGGCGTAGAAGGATCAAGCCCCACTGGATAAGGCTCCAATTCGGGATCAGGATAGTTGGCTCCCGGAATCAAGAAATAGGTATCGTCTCCTTTGACATGGCCATACAGACCGTCCATCTGCACATTATCCAAAGCTATCTCTTTATCATCTTGGACGACAAGCATAGCCCCATAGTTGGCTCCCGGACCCTCACTATTCGGATAGGTCAAACCTTCATTGGTCGAGGTGAGATTGAGCGTTCCATCGCCAAGATCATAATAAGCTTTATTACCATACTGTCTTGCCCAATTCAATGGATGTCCACCCGGATAGCGATAGAGCTTTAACGGATAGGTCTGTGTCTCACCTTCCACTTCCATCGTTCCACCTTGAAGCAAAGCGCTTTCGTCTTCTGCTGACAAAGCACCCACTACATAGATGATGTCGTTTTGGTAGTCATAGTTGTATTTAACAAGACTCTCATCCGTGAAAATCTCGGAACAGATACCTCCAAAATTACCTGTAGTCACAGCACCCGAGACCGTCTTTTTGGGCATGTCAGGATAAAGTCCCCAACCATCGGTTTTCGACATATCGTCTCTTCCCCAACCTCTTGTGCCGTCAACATACCAGCGGCGTCCTCTGAACTCACGAATCACCCATTCGCGGTAATCCATACGGTCGCCTTTGAAGAACTGCAGCACATTCGTGTAAGGATACTGATTCGTATTAGTGAAAGTTTCGCCCTCATCGGTGAAGAAATTGTAATCCGAATTGTAGCTCAAGAAGCCACCGTCGACATTGTTTTCAACATTGCCTTCTGAAATCTTGGGACGAGCGTAAGCAAAGCTCTCGGTACCCCAAGGTTGGAGCGGGCTTCTCATACGGAAGAAGCCTTCCAGTTCGCCATAATATTGGCCCATGTCAACCCAGTTGTCACCCTGCTTTTCCTTGCGATGATACCTCACCCAAAGTCTTGAGTCACCCTTGAAGACAAGGACATTCTCTTGAGCGTAGGTCAAATGAGTGTCGGAATCTGTATAGTACAAGCGAGCCGTTTGCTCTGAATCCTTGATGCCAATCCACTCCCAATAGTTGTCAAGCATGCCATAGAAAGGCACATCGTAAACAGAATAGCCGGGTTGTTTCAGATGCACGCTGCGCACCTTGCGGATAGAATCCATATATGCCGGGACGCTGGGCGAACCCAACACGAAACCACTAGCATTGGCCATATACAAAGTCGTGTCAACCTTGAACACGGCATATTGGCGTTTTCCACTACCGCTGATGTCGTTCATACCGCTGAAATTGACATTGGAATGGTCAATCACCAAGTTGCCGCAACGCTGGATGGTTTTCAAGGTTCGAGTGGCATGGGTAAGTTCAGTATTGGCTCCATCGTCATCACGGTGACCGTATGACTTCAACAGGATATGACGTCCTTCGGCACCCGACTCGCAGTGGGTACTACTGCCAAACAAGCCTCCTGAAATCGTCATTTCAGTATTCGAACCTTGGTTTTGTGTATCGTAACCCGTTCCGTCAATATAGATGTTGCTGTAGCCCGAAACGATGAAATCCGTCCAAGTGTTGGAGTTGGAATTGTTGCCATAGAAGTCGGAGCCACCATACACCGAATTGCCGATCACCAATTTGCTTACTGTCGGCTCGATACCTGCTGAATTATACTGAGGTTCATCACCGCCGCAATCCTTATAATAGATATTGTATTCCTTATTAGGTGCATTGATGATGGCATCCTTACCAATATTGACGCAAACCGAGCCATGGACCTGGCTAGAATAGCCTGCGCCGAAAACGTTGCCGTCGATCTCGCCACCATTGATGTTGACGAAAGAGGTCCAATCTTTGGGATGGTCAGGATCGCCGTCCAAAGCATTGTTGTTGCAGCCATAGACATTGCCCATGACATGGCCGCCACGCATGTTGACCGTCTTCATACCCAGTTGGGTACGGCCTTCGGGAAGTGCTTTACTACCGCCAAACACATTCACCTTTACCAGGCCACCATTGATGTTGACCACTCGCTCCTCGCCCACCAGACTCATGTTGCCGCCGCCATAAACGCTGTTGATGACATTGCCACCATTGACATACACTCTCGTATGGCCTTTGACAAGACCTGCCGTAGGACTGGTCTCTCCATTGGGGTCAAGGTCGATGCCACGGCCACCACCATAAATATTACCCTTAAACGGGTCGCCTTCGGTAACACCGATGGTTCCACCATTTACGGTGACTTTCGTATTTTGGTTCACGTGACCGTCCTCGCCTCCACCGAACACACTGCCTTTGATGACCGTCTCGCCCCCAATCTTCACATCCGTATTGTGGGCGCAGCCCAATTCCTTGAATTCGGCGCCAGCCATACCACGCGAAGAGCCAAACACATTGCCATGCATTCTACCTTCGTCGTTCTGGTTACCAATTATGCCTCCCGTCATGTTGATTTGCGCCAATCCAGTACCCGCAACAGGAATAGGATCGCCGTTGTCGTCCAAAACATATTGGGTGTTGCCATTTTCATCCAAGATGGGGTTACCTTCGCCGTCAAGCTGAATTTCATACCTACCCACCGACGACATATTGCCACCGCCATACACGTTACGACAGATCTTACCTCCTGCAACAGTGACGTTCGTGTTGCCATAGACATGACCTGAGGTCAGGCAGTAACGCAACTTGCCCTCCTCCTCGTCATAATATTGATCCCATCCGCGGCCACCACCATAGACGTTTCCATGGAGTGAATTGCCATCGGCGGTCAAATTATCGCGCTCAGTGCCACCCACCTGGCCAGCCTGGATGTTGACATGCGTGTTGTTGAGGACATGACCATCCTCTGAACCTCCGAACACGGAACCTCTAATAAAAGGAGTGCCAGAAATGTTCACGGTAGTCTCTTTTGCATAGGCCATCTTTTCCGCAATGGACGTGGGTGAAGGTGCCTCAACAATACCCTTGCAACCGCCATACACATAGCCGCCGATATAATCGGGAATATCAGAGCCAGCCTCACCGTGACCGATTTCGCCACCGCTGACGTTAACGGTAATATAGCCATGGTCTTCACCTTCCTGCATGACGCCATAATGCTCTTCGTCATCCACAGGGGCGAAATAGAAACCTACCGAACCACAGCGGCCACCGCCATACACAGAACCTAACATTGTACCGCCTGTGACATTGACTTCAATATTGCCGCCTACGCTACCTGCGGTCAGGGCGATGGTGTTGCTACCCAAACCACCTCCAAAAACGCTACCGTCGTAGTCCGTGTAACCATAGGTGCCGATACGGCCATTAGTGACATTCAAGAGGACATCGCCAAGCACGTGGCCTTCCTCACCACCACCAAACACACTGCCGTAGATCGTGCCACCATTAATATTAACAAAGGCCTTGTTGACGTTGGTTCTCATATTGAAGGAGTAATCCAAATTACCCTTGCCGCCACCAAAAACATTGCCGTATTGCACTCTAATGATCGAATCGACCGAACGCTCAATGCCAACCGATCCTCCATTGATGGTTACGGTAGAAATGCCAGTGTCATCTACAGGTATGATCAATCCATTCTCGGTTATTGTCTCGCCTACATTGCCATACTCGGAGCCGCCATAAACGCACCTAAGCACATGACCTCCATCAATAAGGACATTGGAGTTGACACCAACATGGCCGGCATTCTCGTCCTCAAACAAGCCTCTACCACCACCAAACACATTGCCTGAACCCACATAAGGCACATTATGCTCATTCATCACGCCGACAGTGCCTTTATGCACTACGACAGTGGAGCTGCCTCTTGTAGCGGCGACGTTTCCACCGCCATAAATGTTGCTCACCAAGATATCATCATCACCGTCGACAGTGACCGTAGAGTTGCCGAACACGGGGCTTTCGTTGCCGCCGCCAAAAGCTGCGCCATCGTAGAAAGTCAGCGAATTGCCGCCATCCTCCACCTCACGAGTGCCATAAATCTTGGTATTGCCATTGACGTTCAGTATGGTATTGCCACCCACACTGCCAAGGTCTGTCATATCCTTCTCAGTATAACAGTACCATTCCCCTTCGTATTCGAAAGCAGGATTTCCAGTGTTCGCGGTGATGCCCTCAGGAAGGTCATGGATCCATTTGTAGTATCTGATTTCACCATTGTCTCTCACATAATCCAAAGAACCAGCATGGTTGATGCTAGCCTTATCGCGCCATGGGAACACAACAGTATTTTTGTCGTGAATGGGGAACGAGGGCACATTGCTTGAGTTGCCTCCACCATAGGCAGAACCCAAAATGGTTGTATTGAGCAAAGTAGAAGTCACATTACCCGTCACCTTACCGAGGTTACCGCCTCCGTAAAAGTCCTGCAATACCGTGCAATTGGTCAAGGTAGAAGTAACATTCCTTACCTCAGTGGCCGTAAACTGAGCCTCGTGACGGTAGGTTCGCGCCACAGCCTGATCCAACGATCCAGAACTAATGTCAATCAACTCAAACTCAAACTGGGCTTCATATCCAGCATCGGAATTAACATATTTAAGAGGAGTAAAACTATTGAACAATCCAGTACTTCTCCAATAGGCATCCGTGATGGTACTCGCATTTTCCGTATTATCGATTAGGAGGTTTCGGTTTAAGTTGGTGCCACCGTTGCCGCCGCCATAGAATTGTCCAAAAATGGTACTGTCGGCCACAGTGGTCACCGTAGTAAATTCACTCATGTCGCCAGTAAAGGGACCGCCACAGTATTTGCCAACAATGCTGTTATTGATGGTGACGTTAATACTACCCGTAACAGGTCTTGCTGCATTGAGGCCGCCACCATAGAACTCACCAATCAGAGAATGGTCAACCTTGAAAGTAACATCGCCGACAATGTCTTCCATGCCCGCACCAGACATGACACCAAACTTTCCACCATTGGTGTAGCAATGAGGATTGTCGGGGGCGTTATGTACTTGATCGTTTTTGAGAAACACACCTGAAAGGCAGAAGCGTTCATATTCACCGCCCAAAACGCTGACAGCGCAATGTCGGGTAGCTGCATCCTTACTACCGTGTTTTCCCGGCGTGAATTCCTTCATCCATAAGTGGCCACCCAAAATAAAATACTTAGTACGATTAATGGGACCTAAATTAGAATTCCAATCATTCGTGGATACGATTTGCTCAAACTCACCACCATTCAGAATCACGGGTGCCTCTTCCTTACGATAGTTGTTACGTGTGTCATATTCAAACTGACCGGTATGCATAAATGCAGTTTCCGTAATCTCAAAATGGCCGCGTGGCGCAAACGTTCCAATGGCCTGCAAGGTGGCATCCGTTCGAATGGCCATACCCAATGTGGGTACCGGCAAGAAATCAAATCGTATGGGGTGAAGATTCAAACGCTCGGTTTTAACACAAAACTGCCATTCAAAACAATAATCGGGCTCGTTGTCAAAGTCAAGGTCGACACTTGTGATGGTGAAAGGCCTATTATGGGTTGCGAATTCTTCGTTTCCATTTCCATTTGTCCAACCAAGATTGCCAACTGTTCCGCCATTCTTATGCTGCAAATTGCCGACCAACACCAAGGCTTGGTCATAAACCGTCACGTCCCCTGAGCCCTCTAATCTCAAGCCGCTATTGATAGCAGTCTTGATATCATCATACACAGGATAACCGTTAAATGTCGTAGGATACTTGCCCGCTGGTGCAAAGTAACTAGTGCCCAAATTCACACGGTCAATGGAATGGTCTTTATTGCGCAAATATACGGCATTGCCCCAATAGGCCTCAATGGTGATGGCCGTAACGCCTTCCGGCACATAGTAATAACCACCTTGTGCAAACACACGACCACTAACAGCGTAAAGATCCTTGTTTGTGCAATAGCGATCAGCGAAATTATAACCACTTTCCCAGTCCTCCACAAAAGTGCCAGGAGTGCCATCCGTTACTGAGGTCACTTTCCAACCTGTCACTACCTTATCGGTATAGTTGTTGCCATATTTTTCGGCATGGGTTGTGGCATTAGGGTTACCAAACTGCTCATTATAATAAGGTAACTGCACTTTGGCATAGCCATAGTCGTTGTGCAGCGTGTCCATGTCTAAAATGGGAAGGGTCAAAACCACCTGTGCATTATTATTGGGGGTGCCAGCATTCACTGTAACCGACAGTGTGCCCAACTTCTTGCCTTGGAATGGCAAAGCGTTATCGCGACTTTTCCATGTATGGCTTGCCGTATCCCACACCATGTTTTGGTCCACATTAATAACTGAAGGATACTTACCCCAAGGCTTCAGAATGGGATAAGGCGCAATGCTCGGGTCAAGCACCCATTTGGCCATCAAATCAAGGTCGTCATTGGTCTGGTCGGCATACTGTTTTTGCGTAATCCACCATGTGCACAAGCGACGGTTACTATTAAGGATATTACGGTAATATTCGAAACGGGTCAAGAACCGCTCCTCGACAGGCCAAGAACAATTATACTGTTCGATATTGGTGAATTGGTCATCAAGAGTAGCGGAAACCATGAAATAGTTGTAATTATTGATGCCGTTATTGGTATTTTGCAGGCGTTTGTTGCCATAAACAGGAGCCTTGTTAGTACCAGCACGGACATCACCATAGAACATGCAGTTCACCACTACTGTTCTTAGATTATTGTACCCAACGTTGTTGGTAAATTGTGAGGTTGAACCTCTCGAATTGTTTCCCACAATGCCTGCCGCATATTCGCCTGCTGAGGTAATATCCGCAAAACTATAGCAATTGATGACGCGGGTGGGCTTGAAACCATCTGGGATAGTCTGAACCGTAGTGGCGGCGAGCAATCCCACAATACCGCCAGTGTCGCCAGTGCCTCCCACCGAACCGCTGAGAATGCCGCAGTTGTATATGCATGTGCCTTCGTTGATTTCGCAGGCAATGGCACCCGTATTGCCCTCATGCCCCGAAATGTTCACTTCGGCAAGAATGACATTGCGCACCACACCACCGTTAACCACATCGAACAGCGGATGGTTAAGGCCTGAAATGGTATGAAAGTCACCGTCCAACGTACCAGTAAATCCAGTGATGGGTTCGGATGAAGGCGTAAAACCTTCCTTCAACAAATAGAACCCCGTCATGTCGGTGATTTCGTCTCCTGAACTGACACGCTTGAACAGAGCAATGTCGGAATCAGACATGCCACTTTTCACCGCCACGGCCTGGATCACATCAGTAGTCACCGTGATAGGACCATTGTACTCAGGACTGCTTGCCGTTGGGGTACTGCCATCAGTGGTGTAATGAATGGTGGCGCCTTCCATGCCACAAGTCAACACGACTTTACCGTTATTGTAGGCTACCTGAGGCTTGTCACACGCCTCATCACGTCCATAATTGTTTTTTCCATTGGCCATCACGACCATTCCCAAACACAAAAGTATGCCAAGCATACCCATTCTGCATTTGAAAAAAACTTTCGTTGCATTCATTCTGCTTGCATTAAATAAACTAGTATTCTCTCTATTCATTTGCTAAATAAATTTTCGACACGAATTAGAAAAAGGTTTCTTTGAGGCCGCGAAATTAGGCATTAATATTTACTTTTCCACGCTTTTTATGGAGGTATTTTCTATACAAGGCACCATCTCTATAAAAATCAACGTGTTGCAAAAGCGCATTAATTCCACAAAAAAGTGCGCGGACAACAATCAAGCCAGGTCACACGCACAGGCACACCAGCGCCGCCAACACCATCAGCAAAGGAATGATCTTGCTGCGGATGTTCTTCTCTTTAAAGCCGAAGATGCCGTAGATGAACGACACGACGAGACGCACACCATAGAGGATGAGCGGGATGAGCACCACCACGGCGGCATCCTGCTTCAAGCCAGTGAGATAGATGACGTCGGCCACGGTGACGAAAACCGCCATGGCAACGATGCCCCAGCGCCACTCGAAAGGCTGTTCCTTTCGCTTGGGCAACCAAATGAAGAGAAACATCAAGGCCATCATGAGGAAGTCGTAAATGGTGTACCAGGCTTGGATGGTAGAAGGTGAAATATTCTCCTTGCTGAGCAGGAATTTGTCGTAAACGCCACTCAAGGCGACCAAAATAGCCGAGCCCAACAACATATACACCCATTTGTTCGACTTGAAGTGTATGCCCTCCAACTTGCCCGATCGGTTCATCAGATAAAACGACACGATGGCCAACACCACGCCTGTCCATTGCAACCAAGTCAGTTTCTCTTGGAAGATCAAGAACAGCAGGATGACCGAGATGGCGGGACGCAACTGGTTGACAGGGCCCACCACAGTGATAGGCAGATGTTTCATGGCCGAATAGCTGAACATCCACGAAGCCAAGATGAGCGCCGTCTTGCCCATGATGAGCAAATGCTGCCGCAACGTCAACGGCTCGATGAAAAGCTTCTGCATGAAGTCGCCCTCAAAGATATAGGGTTTGAATTGCGACAGCAGGACAAAAGGCAAAAACATGAGTCCGCTGACCAAGGTGCTATAAAACAGTACGGGGATGATGGCATTGTTGACGACGGTCTGTTTCTTGAAGATGTCGTAGAAGCCCAACAATACGGCTGAAATCAAAGATAAGACTACCCACATGATGTGATGCTTTGAAATCGTAAGATCGGCGGCAAAAGTACGCAATTATTCCTTTGGATACTGCAATTCCAATGTTTTTCTGTAAATTTGCGCCAAAATCACGAGCCATGAATTGGAACGACCTACTTTCCAACAAACGCTATGCGCAGCCGCACAAGAGCCCCGACATCCGCAGCTCTTTCCAGCGCGACTATGACCGCATCATCTTCAGCAGTCCCTTCCGCCGCTTGGAGAACAAGACCCAAGTGTTTCCGCTACCAGGCGCGCAGATGGTCCACAACCGTCTCACGCACAGCCTCGAAGTGGCCAGTGTGGGCCGTTCCATCGCCTGCCGCACCGTGGAACGGCTGGCCAAGAAGCACCCCGAGCTGAAGGAACGCCAATCCGACATTGAGACCATCGTGGCATCGGCCTGTCTGGCCCACGATCTCGGCAACCCTCCTTTTGGCCATTCGGGAGAAGACACCATCAGCAGCTTCTTCCGCGACGGCAAAGGCAAGGAACTGCAAAGCCAAGTACTGCCCGAGCAATGGAGCGACCTCATCGCCTTCGAAGGCAATGCCAACGCCTTCCGTCAGCTGACGCATCAGTTCACAGGCCGTCGTGCGGGTGGCTTCTCGCTGACCTCAGCCACCTTGGCCACCCTTTTGAAATACCCCTACCCTTCCTTCGACAAAGGCAGCCGCAAGAAATACAACGTCTTCTACTCCGAAATTGAAGCATTTAAGGAAGTCGTGGAAGAATGCGGCATGCCTCGCTTGGATACCAATCATCTCGTTTATGCCCGCCATCCTCTTTCATATATGATGGAGGCCGCCGACGACATCTGCTACCTCGTCCTCGACATGGAAGACGCCCATAAGCGAGGCATCATCGGCACCGAGGCCATCGAAAACTGCTTCGTGTCGTTCTTCGAACCCGGCAAAGACAAAGACTTCTTCAAGCACCGCGACGATGCCTACCGCGACGTGACTGACACCAACGAACGGATGGCTTTCCTCCGCGCCATGCTCATCAACAAGTTGGTGAACCTGGCCAGCGACATCTTCATCAACAATTACGACGCCATCATGGAAGGCCGCTTCGAGAAGAGCCTCATCGCCCATCTGCCCGAGTTTGAGAAAAACGCCCTCGACCGCTGTCGCGACACCTCCGTGAAACACATCTACCGCCATCCCTCTGTGGTCAAGATCGAGCTGACCGGCTTCAACGTCATCGGCACGCTATTGGAACAATTCACCGATGCCGTGCTAAACCCCGACACACCTTATAATATAAAGCTGATCTCCCTCATTCCCGAACAATTCAAGGTGACCACCACCGACACTTACACCAAACTGCAGTCTGTCGTGGACTTCATCTCCAACATGACCGACCTTTACGCCGTACAACTTTATAAAGACTTAAGAGGAATCGACTGATGAAGAGGATCTTAGCCATCATTTGCTTGTTGCTTTGCACGATGCTCGCCTTCGCGCAAGAACCACTCGTTCCGAGAAGCACAAAATCCTATCTGATTGCCAATGGCAACCCGAAAGATGCTACATATCTAAAAGACAAGGCCCATCAAGCCGGTCTTGACCTAGGACTCATCGTGCTAGCCAACCGAATTCCTACCAACAGCAAACTCGTCGGACCAAAGCCCTCGAAACACCTTCTGAAACAAGGCCTCCTGCACCTGCAACTTCCCATCGACGACAAGCAAAACGAGTTTGCCGTCTACCACTCCGAGCTCTTCGACATCCCCTCCACCATCAACGTGCTGCAAATCGACGATGAGCTTGTCACCTACCGCAGCGTGGAAAAAGTGGGCAACATCCACTTGTTCTACCATTGTGTCCGCGGTGCCTTTGGCACCAGGAGAGTGGCTCATGGCAAGAACGCTGTCGTCTATAAACTCTGGGACACGCCCGAGCGTACCCTCCTACCCGACCCGGAGACGCAAGACCAAATGGCCCAATCCGAGGCCAAGAAATTAGCCAACACCGACTATCCTCTTTTGATTTTCAACGATTTGAAGAGCTATGCCTACAACGACCAAGGCGACTTGTCCATCGGTCATTTCCTCGACACGATGCACAAATACAATCCCGACAAACTCTTGCAGGCCGACCTGCTCACCCCAGCCGCATGGCCCTATCTGAGCCGCGTCAACGAAAACCAGCTATGGAACGAGACCATGCGAAGCACCATGGTGGAGACGTTGGCCGAGAAACAGGAGTTCTACCGCAAAACACAGATGCCTTGGATGATTGGCAACTTCAAGATCCACCTGGCCGACAAGAACCGAAAATCAACCTCGATGGAGGAGCTGGAGTGGTTCCTCTCCAAAGCCGCCGCCTTTGATGCTGGTTTCGGCCTCGACTTCAGCACGGAAACCATGCGGAAACATGGTCTGACCCATATCATGCTGAACACCATTCGTACATGGGAATACCTTCGCTTATCCCATGCCTTCAGCGACAAAATGAAGGAAGCACTTAAAGACCCCTATAGCGACTGGCACATCAAGAAAGACGAGGATTCAACCTTTCTTCTCTATCCACAACACAACTCACGCCGTTATTTCTGCAATTTCACTGATGACCAATGGGAATGGAACTCCCCTTACACGAGCCGCTTCGCACTCAGCATCTGCGTTGAAGGCAAAGGAAGCATCAATAACCTGACCTTCATGACGCCCAACGGAATGCTCTATTTCCCTTGTTCCATCAAAGCCGGACAATACCTCATCTATGACTTCGAAGGCAACGCCTGTATCACCGATTTGAACTACAACAAGGTTACCGACGTGACCGCACAAGGCGAGTCGGTCTTGAATGAAGGTACCTCACCAGTGTCGTTCAATTGCGAGGTCAAAACGGAAGAGAGAAAAAAACCGGAGGTAACCATACGGTACTACACGCACGGCGAAGCTGAAGTAATTAGAAAACCTTAATTAATTGGAGATTCCCCTGCGGGGAATGGAATAGTTGCTATTACGTTGCTTTGCGGCGGCCTGCTGGCTTCTAATGTCAATATGAGACTTGACAAGCCGCCGCAGAGATAAATATCTCGCATAACTCCATTCCCGCTCGCGGGAATCTCCCTTCAAACTAAAGTATCCCCACTAGTGAGGACTTGTTTTGTAAAAAAGTATTATTAATAAGGATAAAAGCGTACGGATTGTCTTTGTATTTTTGCAGCATCAAACAAAAGCATCCAATGACAACCTTAGATAAACTCGAAATAGGTCAGTCCGCACGCATCAAGGCCGTGGGAGGTGAAGGCCAACGCCGCCAGCACTTCCTTGACATGGGCCTCATCCCCGATGCCGTCATCAAAATCGTGAAATATGCGCCCCTTGGCGACCCGATGGAGGTGATGATCCATGGCTACGCGCTCACCCTGCGCAAAGCCGACGCCGCCCTTATCGAAACCGAGCCCTGCGACGACACCCAAACCGAAGCCGACACCAAAAACTTCAACCCCGACCGTCTTTATATCACCTCCCTCCCCGACCACAACGCCCACCCAGGCTTGGGTGAGGAAGGCATCTACCACGACAAGACACACGAAACCCCGCTACCCAAAGGCACCAAACTCACTTTCGCCCTCGCTGGACAACAAAACTGTGGCAAGACCACACTCTTCAACCAGCTGACGGGCGCCAACCAACATGTGGGCAACTTCCCTGGCGTCACAGTCGACCGCAAGGACGGCACCATCAAAGGACATCCCGACACCTCTGTCACCGACCTGCCAGGCATTTACTCGCTGTCGCCCTACACCTCCGAGGAAATCGTCTCGCGCGAGTTCATCATGAAGGAGAAACCCAAAGGCATTATCAACATCGTGGATGCCAATAACATCGAACGCAACCTCTACCTCACCATGCAACTCATGGAATTGGGCAAGCCCATGGTTTTGGCCCTCAATATGATGGATGAGGTGCGCAACAACGGAGGTAGCATCTTGGTGAACGAGATGGAACAAATTCTTGGTTTACCTGTGGTGCCCATCTCAGCGGCCAAGAACGAAGGTATCAACGAGCTTGTCGACCACGCCATCCACATCGCGAAGTATCAGGAAGCTCCCGTGCGCCAGGACTTCTGCGACAAGGACGACCACGGCGGCGCCGTACACCGCTGCCTTCATAGCATCATGCACCTCATCGAGGACCACGCCCAAAGGGCTGACATCCCCGTACGCTTTGCCGCTTCCAAACTCGTCGAAGGCGACGCCATCGTCATGGATGCGCTGCAGCTCTCACAAAACGAAAAAGAGACCCTTGAGCACCTCATCGTACAGATGGAAGAGGAACGCGGCCTTGACCGCGCCGCGGCCATGGCCGAGATGCGTTTCACCTTCATCAAAAGGCTCTGCGACAAGACCGTGGTCAAACCCAAGGAAAGCAAAGAATACCAGCGCAGCCGTCGCATCGACCGCATCCTGACAGGCAAGTGGACTGCCATCCCCATCTTCATCCTCGTCATGATGGGCATCATCTGGCTCAGCATCGACGCCATCGGTGCGCCCTTGCAGGACTGGCTCGACCAAGGCATCTCATGGCTCGCCGGAGTGACGGGCAACGCTTTGGCCAATTGGAACGTCAGTCCAGCCATACAGTCACTCGTCGTCGACGGCATCTTCGGAGGCGTGGGCAGCGTGTTGAGTTTTGTACCTATCATCATCCTGTTGTTCTTCTTCCTTAGCCTGTTGGAGGATAGCGGCTATATGGCACGCGTGGCTTTCGTCAGCGACAGCTTCTTGCGTAAGCTCGGCCTCACTGGCCACAGCATCGTGCCTATGCTCATCGGCTTTGGCTGCACCGTGCCCGCTGTGATGGCCACACGTACCCTCCACTCCACCCACGACCGTTGGCGCACCATTCTACTGACGCCTTTCATGAGTTGTTCGGCCAAGATCCCGATCTATGCCTTCTTTACCAGCATGTTCTTTCCCCATCATGGCGGACTGGTACTGATAGGTTTGTATCTCTTGGGCATCATCGTCGGCATCATCACTGCGCTGTTCACCAAGTGGTTCGGCGACAAAGGCGATGTGGCTCCCTTCGTCATGGAACTGCCCAACTATCGTCTGCCGAGCCTCAAGAACGTGGCGCATCTGCTCTGGGACAAGACCAAGGACTTCCTGCAGCGGGCCTTCACCGTCATCTTCATTGCCTCTTTGGTGATTTGGCTCCTGCAGACCTTCGATTTCCACTTCCAGATGGTCGAGAGCGGCGAAGGCAGCATGTTGGCCAGCGTTGCCGGCTGGATTGCCCCCATATTCCGTCCTTTAGGTTTGGGCGAATGGCAGATCGTCACCGCTTTGGTGAGTGGTTTCATGGCCAAGGAAAGCGTAGTGGCCACCCTTGAGGTCTTGAACGCCATGCCGTTGTTCACCACAGTCACGAGCATTTCCATGCTGGTCTTCTGCCTGCTCTACACGCCTTGCGTGGCTGCCATGGCCGCCGTCCGCCGCGAATTGGGCAGTAAATGGATGCTCTTCATCATCCTGTTCCAATGTGTAGTGGCTTGGCTCTGCGCCTGGTTCGCTTATCTCATCGCCAACGCTATCATCGCATGAACCTCGCTTCCGTCATAGTGCTGTTGGTCGTCCTTGCGATGGTCGTCCTTGCCATCCGCGCCATGCGGATGGGCAAGAGCCAATGCTCATGCGGCGAAAACGGCAAAAAGACAGAAAACGGAGGGAAATGCGCCTCTTGCTCGGTGGATTGTCCGTTTAAACGATAATGGACATCCTTGGTTTTCTCAACACAAAACTTGGTTCCCATAAACAAGAAAATCCCAGCCGAAGCCAGGATTTTCAAGAACCAAAAACCAAAATTTATGAAACCTTTTACTTGCGACTGCTTTCACAGCCACAGGTCTTAATGATAAGAACCGCTGCAAAAATACTACTTTTTGATTTCTTGCAAGTACTGTTATTGAAAAAACGCCCATTTTGGAAAAACTTTCCACTCCCCTTTGTCTTTTTGATAGTGTTTCGGGGCTATAATACAACCGTTTTTTCAAATAATCTGAACTTTTTATTCCTTTTCCCCTTGACAAAACGGTTTTCTCTTCTTATTTTTGCATCCTAAAACTCAAAAAAACGCATACTATGGAAAAATTCATGGACAAACTTACCGAGGCCATCATCAAGAACGACGGTCTCTCCGAAACCGAAGCCAAAGCCAAGCTCAACTTGATCTATATCAAGATGGGGCAATCCGAAGTCAAGGATTTCGTGGATGAATACATCGAGTGGCTTATGACCGAAAAGAAGCTGAACTACAAGGCTATCCTACAAACGCCCGACCATCAGGTACACGACATGTACCTCTTTGAGTTCAAGCATTGATCTTTTTACGACCAACAAAAAAAACACGTCCAAGTCAAACCCGGACGTGTTTTTTATTTATAGTAGTCTTTATTCGATACGCTTGATTGGGAAATGGCGCATTTCGTACAACTCGTCAAGATGCTTCTTGAGCCTGCGCGCCATGGGACGGAAGGTGTAGTAGGTGATGGTAGCTGAGATAGGCGCCCCCACCAAAGGAATCACTTTACCCACGCCTTTGGCAAAACCTTCTTTCGTCATGTTGATGCCAATCCATTGGGCAATCTTGATGGCATATTTCGCCATGACGGTCTCCGAGATTTTGAGGCTCGCCGTCTTCGAGACTTGTGAGACGACTTTACCGATAGCTTCTACAGCTAACTTGTTGCCCATCGCCACGCCCACAAACAGGGTCAAGATGTTAAGCGACTCGTCGTCCAACTGATTCTTGGCATCGGTCAACGCAGGCCAACCATAGAGATAAAGAAGTTTCTGCATCATGGAGAGAATATGGCCGTAGAACTGCGCCAAGTCGGTAGGGATGGTGCCTGCCATCCACCAGCCTCCCGGGATGCCCATCAGTGCGGAAGTGCCACTCACCATGGTCAGGTGATAGCTGATGCATTGGTTGGCCAATTTGTCGATCTCTTTCTTGGTCAGGACATTCAGCGGACTCTCGTTGATGGCAGTCATCACCTCCATCGGAGTGCAGAATTTCGACAGCTCCTTGTTGAGGAACTCGTCACGGTCAACCTTCACAAAAGGCATCTTCACGCTGGTGGCCAGCACCCTGTTCCACAGGGTTAGGCGGGTGTTGTTTTCGTTGGTTGTTTCGCTCATTGTTTTTTTTGTTTTTTACGATTTGCGGCTGCCCAGTACTTCGACAGGCTCAGTAACCTTGTGACAGCCCTACAACTCTAAACTCTAAACTTTAAACTCTATACTAATACCCATATTTCTCCTTCCACTTCTCCCTCAGGTTCTTACGCAATTCGCGCTCACGAGGGTTATCTTGAGGTACATACAAAACCGTGCCAGAAATTTCATTTGGCAAAAATTCTTGCTCAACAAAGTTACCTTCGTATGCATGGGCATACTTGTAACCGTCATGATAGCCAAGGTCTTTCATCAATTTCGTCGGGGCATTGCGCAGGTGCAAAGGCACGGGCAAGTCACCCGTCTCGCGCACCAAGGCCTGTGCCGCGTCGATGGCGGCCACGGCGGCGTTGCTCTTGGGCGATGAGGCCAGGTAGGTAACCGTCTGCGAGAGGATGATACGGCTTTCAGGCCAACCAATCTTGTTGACGGCATCGAAGCAAGCGTTTGCCAGCAACAAGGCATTGGGGTTGGCGTTGCCGATGTCCTCCGAAGCGAGAATGAGCATCCTTCGGGCGATAAAGAGTGGGTCCTCCCCTGCCTCGATCATGCGGGCGAGGTAATACAAGGCCGCGTTGGGGTCGCTGCCGCGCATCGACTTGATGAAGGCCGAGATGATGTCGTAGTGCATCTCACCCTGCTTGTCGTATTTCACAAGGTTGCTCTGGATGCAGTTGGTGGTGAAATCATTGGTAACAACAAGTTCCTCTGCAGCCATGTCCAGGTCATTCAACGAAGTGACGACCAGTTCGATGGCATTCAACAATTTACGCCCATCACCACCACTGATTTTCATCAAGGCTTCAGGTTCCTTAACGGTGATTTTCTTGCCGAAATCGTATTCCAGAGCCTTCACGGCCTTCGCCAAAAGGATCTCCAAATCCTCTTTTTCCAACGATTTGAGTACATACACCTGACAACGTGACAGCAAAGGCGAAATGACCTCAAACGAGGGATTCTCCGTTGTGGCACCAATCAAGGTAACCAGACCACGCTCCACGGCACCAAGCAACGAGTCTTGTTGTGACTTACTGAAACGGTGGATTTCGTCAATAAATAAAATAGGCGCCTCTGGTGCCATGCGTGCACGGTCGATGACCTCGCGCACTTCCTTCACGCCACTGCTGACCGCACTCAACTGAAAGAACTGCCGCTTCACCTGCTTGGAGATGATATAGGCCAAAGTGGTTTTGCCCACGCCAGGCGGTCCCCAAAAGATCATGGACGGCACACGCCCGCTTTCGATAGCACGGCGTAACACGGCGTTCTCTCCGATGATATGCTTCTGCCCGATATAGTCATCAAGTGTCGTGGGCCGAAGGCGTTCCGCTAATGGGATGGTGGATTGCATTGACATTATTTTTGCGCAAAAATAGCATTTTTTTCTTACTTTTGCACAAATGTTACATTCATTATGAAAACCATCAAACACTTCATCTTAATCATCCTCCTTGCCGCATTCAACGTGGCAGAAGCCTGCACCAACTTCTTGATCACCAAAGGCGCCAGCGTCGACGGCTCCAACTTCATCAGCTATTGCGCCGACTCACACATCCGATATGGCGAGCTCTACTTCACCCCTGCCGCCGACTGGCCGGCGGGCAGTATGCGCGTGTGCTACGACCGTGGCACCAACGCGCCACGTGGCAGCGTTCCGCAACCGCCTCACACTTACCAAGTTGTGGGCTACATCAATGAAAACCAAGTGGCCCTTGGTGAGACCACTTTCGGCGGCCGTGAAGAGCTGATGGACCCGACTGGCATCGTGGATTACGGCAGCCTCATGTTCATCGCCTTGGAGCGCAGCACCTCGGCTCGCGAAGCCATTAAGGTCATGGCCGACTTGGTGGAAGCCTACGGCTACGGCTCTGACGGTGAGTCGTTCAGCATCAGCGACGCCAACGAGGTTTGGTACATGGAAATCATGCCCAAAGGATACACGCCCAAAGTGACCAAGACTGG
>CADCJT010000009.1:0-132581 GCA_902801815.1 uncultured Bacteroidia bacterium | reverse complement strand
ACCTTTAATACCATTATGGACGTTGATTAGCCATAAATCAGCCCAATTATACCTATACCTTGCTACATCCCTGCCGCGAAGAATCGGTCGAATGATTGCCTCAGTCCGTATTCTCTCTTCCTCGGTCTGGCAATTTGATAGTATTTGTTCTCTTTTAGCTGAATCAATTATAAATGCATCATTGAATCCTGTCTTGATTCCATAATTGATGGAAATATCCCATTCCTTCAATGGTGTACCAACGGCTTCTACCTTGGCTTTGATGGATTGCTCCATGTCAGTCAAAATGGACCAAGATTCGGAGGAATTGAACTCCGTAATGACTGAGTGTGTCAGTACGTAATCGCTCCTATTCCTTCATAAAAGTATTTACGAACCTGCATAATGTATTTCGATCGACTTTGCAAATAACAGCTATCTTGCGTCTTGAAACACCTGCCTTTAGCAACTCCGAAATTAAAGTTTTCTTTGGGTAAAGTTTATATTTTTTTTCATCCGTCTTTTTGCCAACAGGTCGTCCCAACACTACCCCTTCAGCTTTCTTTCTTGCCAAGGCCTCTTTCGTTCTTTGGCTAATTAGGTTGCGCTCAATCTCTGCCGACAACCCGAATGCAAAAGCCAGCACCTTGCTCTGAATGTCGTCACCAAGTCGATAGTTATCCTTGATGGTCCATACCCGACACTCTTTTTTCATACACAAACTTAAAATCTCCATAATCATAAACAGATTACGCCCCAAACGTGATAGCTCAGCACAAATGATGAGGTCGTCTTTCTGAACGCGATTGAGCAATTTGCCCAGTTGTCGTTTGTTGTAGTTCTTTGTTCCGCTGATGGTTTCCTCAATCCAACCATCAATACGAAGGGATTCCCTTTGGCAGAAATTATTGATTTCAAACCTTTGATTCTCAACAGTCTGTTTGTCGCTGCTAACTCTGATATAACCGTAAATCATAATAAAACTATTTAATTGCATAATAACATAATCAACAAAGGCATTCCTTTGTAGACTATTATTTCATGCAGCGACTTATGGATTTGTTGTCAAATCAAATCCTTCAAGAAAAAAACACTATGTATTTAAGATTACAGTTCGATTCCGTAAAGATGCATCTTATTATATAAGGTCTTCCTGTCGATTTGCAGCAGTTTGGCAGCCACGGTCTTGTTGCCTCTCGCCTTTTGCAAGGCGGCTTCGATCTGCTCCTTCTCGTGCTCGGGACGCAAAGCCCAGTCGTCCTCATCGGTGGCGATGACGGTCTTCTTGTTGGGCGCGCTGAACACCGGCAGATCATCCATCTCGATGTTCTCGCCCTCGGCAAACAACACGCAACGACGCAACACATTGCGCAACTCGCGCAGGTTGCCGTTCCAACGCTGTTCCTTCATCCGCTGCAAGGCGTCGTCGGAGATGCCCTTCACGTTTTTGCCCAGCTCCTCGTTGGCCTGACGAATGAAAAAGGCCGTCAGCTCGTCGAAGTCCTCCAAGCGGTCGCGCAACGGCGGCACCTCGATGGCAAACTCGTTAATGCGGTGGAACAGATCCTGACGGAAACGCCCTTCCTCAATGGCCTGCTCCAGATTCTCGTTGGTGGCAGCGATGATGCGCACGTCCACATGGATGTCGGTGGCCGAACCCACAGGCCTCACCTTCTGCTCCTGCAAGGCGCGCAACAGCTGCATCTGCACTTCGTATGGCAGGTTGCCCACCTCGTCGAGAAACACGGTACCGCCCTTGGCTTGCTCGAAGACGCCTTTCTTGTCGGCGATGGCCGAAGTGAAGGAGCCTTTCAGGTGGCCAAACAGCTCGCTGGGCGCCAACTCTTTGGACAGGCTTCCACAATCCACAGGGATGAAGGGGCCATCCTTGAACTGGCTCTTTTCGTGAATCATGCGGGCGATGTATTCCTTGCCTGTGCCGCTTTCGCCGAGGATCAGCACGGAGAATTTGGTGGGAGCCACCAATTCCACATGTTTGTAGAGTCGCACCATGGCGGGACTGTTACCCTTCACCCATTGCTTGTTGCCCGGGACAAAGGTATCCTCTACTTCCTCGTCGGTGGACGCCAACGCGGCGGCGATCTTTTCTTCAAGCACACTCGGGTTGATGGGTTTCTTGAGGTAGTCGAAGGCGCCAAGCTTCATGGCCGAAACCGCGGTCTGCACCTCGGCATAGCCCGTCATCACGATGATGGGCACCTTGCTCTTCAGCTTTTCGCGCACCCATGTCATCAGGATGATGCCGTCGCCGTCGGGAAGACGCAAATCGGTAAGTATCAAGCCGAAATTACCATTGGTAATCTCTATCTTGGCCTGTTCGTACCGCGAGGCGAGCACAGCCTCATAGCCGTTCTTCTTCAGCCAGGTCTGGATCATCATGCCGAAGGAGGCATCGTCTTCTACAACAAGAATTCTACATTTCATGGTGCAAAAATAACATTTTTTCGACAATTCCACAAAATTACACACAAAAAAAAGCCTCACATTGGGGAAATGTGAGGCGATTTTAAAAAAATTGAAAACGAGCAGTTCCGTTATAAACGGATTTTATTTGATGGATACTACCAAATAATTCGACATGCTCCAGAAGGCGTCCTTGTCGAGGATTAGCAGGGTCAGAGAGCCACCATCGACTTCATTGATCTGATAGCTTCCTTCTGGATGGTTGGTCATGATTTTGGCCTTTTTGGTATTCAGCGGGATGATCTCCAAATCACGCTTATTGCCTTGCAAGAACTGGCTCTTGTCGAAGCCTTGTTTCGAGATCTCGCTGGATTGGAACAAACCGCCCTTGCTGACGATGCCCTTCTCGACCAAGGCCTGCTGCGTGGCGATGCAAACCCACACCGTGTTCAGCATGACGTCTTGGCTCTCGATGGTAGCCTGCTGGGCTGCATTCTGCACTGCCATCACATCCAAGTTGGAGTTCAACTCGTTGATGTTTTCGCTCAAATCAGAGACTTGTTCGTTCAATGTGGCAATCTGCTTGCGGCTTTGCTGCAGTTCGTCCTTCAGGTTGGTGATATAAGTGTCTTTTTCTTCCAGTTGCTTCTTCAAGCGACTCACGGTCTGGTTCAAAGCCTTCGAGTTGGCACCTTGTTCAGCCAGTTGCTTCTCCAGCTTCTCAATCTTTTGGCGGTTTTCCTGCAAGGTCTGCTGAATGGCGTTGATTTCGTTTACAGCCTTGTTGGTATTGCCTTCCTGGTTCTCCATCAAAATGATGTTTTCTTGGGCACGCACCGATTCGAGAGCGGCCTCAATCTCATTAATGGTGTTCAACGCATTGTCGAAACCACCTTTGGCAGCCACGGCCTCAGTATACAAGGAGTCGCGTTCCGCCACTAGAGCTTGGTACTTTTCAGAACGTTCCACATCGCAAGAAGTGGCCAACAAAGCCACGAAAAGCAGTGAAACCAATGTCATTTTGTGATGCATGATAGATTTTTGTTTTTGAATCACCTTATTATAGCACAATGCGTGCCACAATAACGGCTTCCATCAAACGCAAAGGTTATCAACACTTTATGTTGATTTCCACACCTCTCACAAGTTGTGGAAAAATGTGGAAAACCACAACAACCCTCGACTATCGTGGAAAAGTGGGGAATCTACAGATACACAAAGCCCGTGCTTTTGTGGCGCGGCAAAGGGAAGATGGAGGTGTTCACGTCGGGGTGCACATGCTTCTTCCTGAACTGGTGATAAAGGCATTGCATGGCACGCTCCGGGGTGTTGTTGTTTTCGCTGAGGTGGCACAGCATGATGTTTTTCATGCCCGAGTGATAGGCATCGGCAACAAAACGCGCCGACTCTTCATTGCTCAGATGGCCGAAGGGGCCGGCAATGCGTTGCTTCAAGATATAAGGATACGAGCCTTTTTCCAACATTTCCACATCATAGTTGGCCTCGATGACGAGGTTATCGGCCCTGCGGATTTGTTCCTTCACCACTTTGTCGAGCATTCCAATGTCGGTGGCGATGGTCAAGGTATGTCCTTCATAATTAAAGTGATAACCCACAGCTCCTCTTCCATCGTGCATCACGGGGAAGGCTTCCACAGTGATGCCACAAATCTCGAAAGGCTGCAAGGGCTCTATTTCGTGGAACAACTGAGGATCCACGTTTTTCGTCGCCTTACCTTCAATGAGACCTTGAAGACAGTCGGAATGGGCGTAGATGGGGATGGGTGTGTTTTTTGTAAGCACTTCCAAGCCTTTCACGTGGTCGATATGGTCGTGAGTGACGAGAATGGCCTTGATGTCGCCAATGCGTAAGTCGTTCTTTTTCAGCCCCAAAACCACTTGTTGTGCAGTGATGCCCACATCGACGATGACGCCTTCGTCCTGCTTGCCCACATAGTAGCAATTGCCGCTACTGCCTGAGGCAAAGCTGCAAAAGACAAAGGGCGAAAGGCAGGAGAAAAGATCCATTTCAAATCATTTTGGCCGCAAAAGTAGAAATTAAATTGGTTTTTTCCTTATTTTTGACCCCCAAATTTATCAACAATGGAAAACAACTTTGACCCCAATGCTGCAGCCGTAGCCGATTCCGGCATCTACGGTCTGCCCTGCACCGCCGAAGAGGCACAGATCATCATCATACCCGTCGAATGGGAACTCACCACGAGCTACAACCGCGGCACCGTCGACGGACCTGCCACCATCATGGAAGCTTCACTGCAAGTCGACCTTTGTCATCACGACTACCCCGACCTGTGGCAGAAAGGCATTTGGATGGATGAATTCCCTAAAGAACTGCGTGAACTGCACGACGAGATGGCGCCCTTGAGCGAAGACATCATCAACGCGCTGTATGAGGGCACCATCGACGACGAACCCGAGAAATATGCCGAGCTTTACGCCCGCATCGAAGCCGCCACCGACAAGAAAAACGCCTGGCTGCACGAACGCATCGCCTATTGGAAACAACAAGGTAAGGTGGTCGGTCTCTTGGGTGGCGACCACAGCTGTCCCCTCGCCTATCACCAATACCTCAACCAACTCGGTGTGGAATACGGCATCCTTCATGCCGACGCACACTGCGACCTGCGCGAGGCCTTCGAGGGCTTCAAGTACTCGCACGCTTCCATTTTCTTTAACACCTTGAAATTCGACAATGTGAAGAAGCTCGTCCAAGTCGGCATTCGCGACTATTGCCATCAGGAGAAAGCCTTGGCCGAGAGCCAACCCAATAGAATAAGGGTGTTCTTCGACCGTGACTGCCGCCGCCGGATGTATGAAGGCGCCAAATGGAAAGACATCGTGGATGAGATGATCGCCGCCTTGCCCGAGAAGGTCTACCTCTCTATCGATATCGATGCGTTGGATCCTAAGCTCTGTCCCAACACGGGAACGCCCGTTCCCGGCGGTTTGGAATACGAAGAGCTGATGTACCTGCTCAACCGCATCCGCGAGGCGGGCAAGGACATCATCGGCTTCGACCTCTGCGAGGTTTCCCCTGCCCCCGACGGCGGCGACTGGGACGGCAATGTTGGCGCACGAGTTTTATTCCATTTATGTGGTGTAGCATCGAAATAAACCGTATATTTGCCCCAAAATTAACATCGTTGTAACGATTTCAAACCCATCTAACCAATGGCACTGAACAACCTTTTCACCCGAGGAAGCAGCCGCGAGAAGCACTTCTTCCCCACTTACAGCAAACAGGCTGAGACGGCACAGATAGCCGCCAAATACCTAAAGGAGTTGGTCAAAAGCGACGACCCCGAAGAGCGTAAGCTGCTCACCCGCATGATCAAGAAACAAGAAACCACCGGCGACGAGCTGCTGCGTGATTTCTATATTGAGCTCAACGAGGCCTTCGTCACGCCCTTCGACCGCGAGGACATGAACGCCCTGGCCATGGACTTGGACAAGTTCCTTGACTTCATCAACCACTCGGCCAAGACCATCCTCATGTACAACCCCAAGAAGATCGACAAGCAGATCAAGGAAATCGTGGACAACATCCATGAAGACGCCACCACCATCATGCAAGTATTCGACCTGCTCGAAGACCTCGGCAAGAACCATCAACAGATCAGTGACTTGTGCCAAAAAGTCACTCTCATCGAGCATGCCGTCGACGACATCTATGGCGACTACATCTCCTACCTCTTCGAGAACGAAAAGGACGAGATCGAGTTGCTGAAATACAAGGAAATAGCACAAGTGGTGGAAGACACCACCGACCGCGCCAAGGAGGTGACCAGCACCGTTAAAAGCCTTTTAATAAAAGAATCGTAATGAACCTCCTGACCATAGCCATCATCCTGTCCATTGTGTTGGCCTTCGTCTTCACCTTCCTGAATGGCATGAACGACGCGGCCAACTCCATCTCGACCATCATCGCCACCAAAGTGATGACGCCCGTGCAAGCCATCCTGTGGGCCTCGTTCTGGGAGTTCGCCGCCTTCCTCCTCATCCGCTTGGTACTCAACCAGCAGTTCGCAGTAGGTAACACCATGGCCAACTTCGCCGAACAAAGTGTCATCGACCCCTACCTTATCCTATCCGCCCTCGTCGGTGCAGCCATCTGGGTGGCCGTATGCACCAAAAGCGGCATGCCTATTTCCACCTCCCACGCCCTTATCGGTGGTATCATTGGGGCGGCATGGTTTGTCAACGGTAGCGCGGTGCTGCACATGAAACCCATACTCATCACCTTGGCATTCATCGTGCTGTCACCACTCATCGGTCTGTTCTTAGGCTTCTTCCTCGAATGCATCTTCTTGAAGTTATTCAAGAACAAACCCCGCAAGAAAGTCGACAAGCTATTCAAGGTTTTACAGCATTTCTCCACAGCGGCCTTCTGTATCGGTCACGGCTCCAATGACGCGCCTAAGACCATGGGTATCATCGCCGTGCTGATGGCCAGCGTGTTTACCACAAAAGGGGTCAGCCCACAGATGCAAGAGTTCATCAGCAATTTCTACGACAGCAGCCAGGGCTTCCACATCCCCGACATCCTTGCTGTTGTGTGCTATATCATCATGTCGTTGGGCATCCTGATTGGCGGCAAAAACGTCATCAAGACCATGGGCGGCGGCCTGGCCAAGATTACACCAGTTCGCGGCTTTTCTGCCGAATTTGCCGGTGCCACTACCTTGATTGCCACTTCGTTCCTTGGCATTCCTGTTAGTACCACACATACCATCACAGGCGGCGTCATTGGCGTTGGCCTTACCGACGGAATGAAGTCCGTGAAATGGGTCACCGCCAAACGCATTGTCCTGTCATGGATTCTCACCATACCCGTTCCGCTCATCATCGGCGGAGTCTTGAACCTGTTGTTTCACCTCTTAGTCAAGTAACACCATGAGTCTCAACAGTTTCTTCCAGTTTTTCGTCCCCAAGGAGACCAAGTTCTACCCGCTCTACCAGCAGCAAGCAGCATACATTGACAAAGCTGCCACGCTTCTGAGGCAGATGCTAATGGAGACCGACCTCGATCAGCTTGAAGCCTTGAGAAAAGACATCAAGGTCTGCGAGACCGAAGGCGATCAGGTACTGCGCGACTTCTACAGCCAACTCTTCGCTACCGTGCTCACCCCCTTCGACCGTGACGACGTGCATGAACTCGCCGAGATGATGGATACCTTCCTCGACCGCATTGACGACTCGGCCAACATTATCCTCACGCGCCGTTTCCTCGCCGTTGACGAAGACCTCACTACCATGGCAGACAACATCATGTTTGCTGCCCAAAACCTCAGCAACATCATCGTCGACATGCCTCAGATGTTGGACAAACGCAAGGAAATCAACCGCCTCTGTCAGGAAATCAAGACTTTGGAAAACGAAAGCGATGTGCTTTACGGCAGCTATATCAGCAAATTATTCCAGCAGAATTACAGCCTCACCGAGATCATCAAGCGCAAGGACCTCGTGCAAGTGCTTGAAAATACAACAAATTCAGTGAAATATATTTCGGATAAGATTAGAAGTATAATTAGTAAGTTGTAATTGGCTATTAGCCATTAGCTGTTAGCTATTAGCGCGGCTTACAGCCAAGTTTAAAGTAATGAGTTCTATATGAGAGATTTTCATAATTATAAGGTTTGGGAAAAAGGGCATCAATTTGCTCTTAGTATTTATAGGAAAACAAAGAAATTTCCCAAAGAAGAGCTATTTGGAATCACTTCTCAAATCAGACGAGCAGCAACTTCCATCCCATTCAACATAGCAGAAGGATGTGGCAGAAGAAGCGATGCGGAATTTGCCCATTATTTGAACATTGCTGCTGGTTCCGCCTCAGAAGTTGAAGAAGAACTATTACTTTCCTACGATTTAGAATTTATGGATAAAGATTCATATCAAAAACTCAATCAAGAAGTTAATGACATCAAAGCCATGCTTAACAAACTAATAGAAACCTTGCATTAATAATGTAGGCTATTAGCTATAGCAGTTAGCTATTAGCTTGGCAGCCAATAAGCTAACAGCTAATTGCTAACAGCTAACAGCCTAAAAAAAGAATACACCATGAGACAAATCATCACCAGCCTGTTAGACAACGACCTCTACACCTTCAGCGTGTGCTACGCCTATCTGCAGAAGTTCCCCCGCGCCATGGGACAATATACCTTCGTCGACCGCAACAACACGGTCTATCCCCCTGGCTTCGCCGAGAAACTGAGAGAACAGTTCGACCTCTATGGCGACATTAAAATCACCAACGAAGAAGTGCGTTTCATGAAGCGGAAATGTTACTACTTCCCATTGTGGTTCTTCACCTTCTTAAAAGGCTTCCACATGCGTCCCTCCGAGGTCGAAGTGAGCCAAGACGAAGAAGGCCACCTTCACATCACCGTGACCGGTCTGCTGTGGCGCACCGTGTTCTGGGAAATGCCCATCCTGGCCACCGTCTCCGAACTCATGCACGAGTTGAAAGGCGAGTTTGAGACTTACGATGCCGAAAAGGAATACCAGAAGTCCTATGCCAAGGGCATCCGTCTCATCGGCAACGGCGTCAAATTCAGCGACTTCGGCACGCGCCGTCGTTTCTCCTTCGCGCATCAGGACCTTGTCATCCGCAGCTTCATCGAGGCACAGAAGCAGTTCACCAAGACCTGTTTCGTGGGTACCTCCAATGTGCTGCTGGCCATGAAATACGACCTCACCCCCATCGGCACTATGAGCCACCAGTTCATCGAGACCTGCTCGCTCTACGGTTACAATGAGGCCAACTACCTCGCCATGGATTACTGGCAAGATGTTTACGCCGGTAGCCTGGGCGTGTTCCTTTACGACACCTACACACGCAAGGCCTTCTTCCAGAACTTCACACAGCTGCATGCCAAGTTGTTTGACGGCTTGCGCGTCGACAGCGGCGACAACTACGAGGCCTTGGAAGAAATCATCGAGAAATACAAGGAACTCGGCGTCGACCCGGCACAGAAGTCCATCATCTTCAGCAACGGCTTGAACGTAGACGAAGCCATCGCCATCCATGAGGCGGTTGCCGGCCGCATGCAAGACTCCTTCGGTATCGGCACCCACCTCACCTGCGACGTCGACAACGTAAAGGCCATGAACATCGTAGTGAAACTCACGGCTGCCAAGATCACCGAGAAACGTACATGGAAGAAGGTGGTCAAGCTCAGCGACGACCTCGGCAAGTACACCGGCGACCCGGGCGAAATCGAAATCTGCAAGAAGACCTTGGAGATTGAATGACTATGCATGTGGAGACGCCATTGACTCCGTAGAATTATCATTTCAAAGCGTTTCCAATACAATTTTGAGACAAGACAAATCGGCGTTTGGGGATAGTATCGTTGGTTTCTAGACACGACAAATTGGTGTCTCTACACTATTCCTCTTATGAGGGCGAACTTGATCATGTCGGTGATGGAATTGAGGTTGAACTTACGATAGATGTTTTCCCTATGCCTTTCAACGGTTCGCAGGCTGACACATAACTCATTGGCGATTTGTTTCGCGCTTTTCCCTTGCACGAAAAGACGCATGACTTCGGCTTCGCGCGGTGTCAGGTCGAGGTCTTCGTCATCATTGGGACTCTTCCGCATGCGATTGAATCCGAAACAATACTCGTCATTCATGATCGACAAAATGATATTGCCCAAATCCGACGACTCGACCTCCTTGCCAATGACACCATGTATGCCTTGACCAGCTAGTCGAACCACCTCGGGAGCATCGGTGGCGCTGGTAACAACCAACACTTTCACGTTTGAGCCGTGCTTCTTTAGTGCCTCTATGACATCATTTCCATTGCCGTCAGGAAGGAAAAAGTCGAGCATGACAAGGTCTATCCCCTCGGGATGGCTCTCTATGAATGAGACAGCCTCTTGCACGTTGGCCGTGGAGGCCACAACGATACAATCAATGCCTGAAAACGAAAGCGCCAATTGCAATCCTTCGCGGTAAATCGGATGATCCTCAACGAGCAATATCCTAATGGGTTTATTGAATTGTTTTGTCATATAATCATTTCTTTAGAGAGAATCTTACTGTAGTGCCTTTGTCTTCCTCGCTCTGTATGTCGATTTTTTCGCCATTGAGTTCCAACAAATCCTTACATAACGCCAAACCAATACCCGAGCTGCCATCGCCTTGCGCCCTTGACTTGGGTGAAACAGGTTCGTTCGACAGTCTTTCTAGATGGTCTCGCTTCATTCCCTTGCCTTGGTCAGCCACGACGAGCCAAATGCGTCCGCTTTCCTCTTCGGCCCAAATGCGGATGGTACCGTCGGGCAACGAAAACTTGACCGCATTGTTGATAAGATTACGAAAGATGAGTCTCGCCAAATCGACATCGTCGCACGCTTCGAAGCCCTCATCCACATCATTGACGATGTGTAAACGCTTCTTTGACACATCGACCCACTGCGATTCGACACTCTCCTCAACCAATGTCCGCACATTGAAACCACTCTTCTTGCCAATGCCACCACTCATCTCCATTTTCATCCATTCTATCATATTGAGCATGTTCTCTTTCAGCATGTCCGACGAAGTCTTCAGTGTCGACACCTTTTCCTTAATGCCACTGGGCTGCATTTCGTCGAAATGCTTCTCCATCACGTCGAGCAAAAGGTTTTGCGACAGCACAGAGGTCTTAAAGTCATGCGAGACTATGGAGAAAACGCGGTCTTTGACCCAACTGTTTTGTTCAAGAGTTTTGTTTTTCAGTTTCCTGACCCTGCTGATATACATACCCATGGCAAAAAGAATAAGCAACAAAACCGCAAGAAAAGTCAACAATATGATTATCATCTTATTAGACTCATTCTTTGCCGTTTGAAAGGCGATTTGGTGTTCCTTTTCGGCGAGGTCATATTTCACCTGATAGTCGCGGATAAGTTGTTGCTGCCTTTCATTGAAAACTGAGTCCTTTATGGCAGTATATTGCTCAAAATAGTCTAAGGCCAATCCTTTGTCGAAATGCCTTGCCACTGTGCAGGCACTCTTGAGGAGGTCTATTTGCAGCTCGTCGAAGTGGTTTTCAGTGGCCAAATCCAAAGCTTGTCGAAGATGGCCTTCAGCATTTTTGTTCTGACCCAAATTGGCTTCACAACCACCCAAAACGGCATATGCTTCGGCTAACAAATAGGGGTCGTCGACAAGCTCGGCCGATGCAAGCGCTTCTTGAGCCACAGCCAATGCTTCATCAGTCCGTCCTGCAGCATGGTAAGCCTGCGCCAGCATAACCTTTTTGGTCACCCGCTTGAACGGCAACACATCATATTGTTCGGACAACGCCACTGACCGCTCGGCATAATCTACCGATGCCTGCAAGAAGGTAGCCTTCTCCTCGCCCACTTCGCCCTTTGCCTGCTTCATGTATACCTCTGAAAGATTCTGCCAATAAGTGGCCAAGTCTTGGAAGTCGATGGTGTCAATGGGTTCACCAAGCATTTGGATACAATCAAGATAGAGTTTCTCTGCTTGGTCAAACTCCTCCATCACTAGAAACACCTTAGCCATATTGTTGCGCGTGTAGCGGATGTTCTTATCGTAGAACCGCGCAGTCTGTTTCTGTTCTTTTTCGCCCTCTCCTGCCTTCAGCTGCTCCATCGCATCAGCGCAATGCTCATAGTTCTCGATAGATTCCTCAAAGCGCCCAAGTCGCTGATAGGCCACACCTAGCACGTTGTAGCAGCCCGCCATTTCGAAAAGGTCGCCTTCGGCCTCATAAACGGCGAGGGCTTCTTTACCAAAGCGCACCACTTCCTCAAACTCCGACCGGTCGTAATGGTAAAAGATACGCTCTTTCAACGACATGGCCGTGTCGGAATCTTGTGCCTTTGCGGCAATCGCATTCAACACAAGCAGGAATATGATGACAATTCTCTTCATAATCGATGCAAATATAATGGTTTTTCTTTTGGCAGCACAAAAAACCACAATCTCGTAACGAAATACGGGATTGTGGTTGAATGAATCGTTTTAAACCAATTATCACAAGGCTTTCACAAAACGAGCCGTCTTATTGCCACAACGCAAGAAGTACAAGCCATCGTTCAGTGCACTGATGTCGATTTCCTGTTTGTCCCCAACGCGAACTGTCATGATTCGCTCACCAAGCATGTTGTAGATGCACACCTCACTAACGGCATCAAGGCCATTGATTTGGATGCTAGCATTGGCAGGATTAGGACTAACGGTAAACGCATCCTTATATTCCTCACTCACACCGACAAGACTCTGGTCCACCAAGACGTTGTCGATGAACCATGTGTGTCCATTTTCCCCTCCATACTCGAAAGCAATGTAGATGTCTTCACATTCATAGGCGGATAAGTCAATCTTGACCTCTTTCCATTCGTTGGATGGGTTCTCTTGGCTCCAAATGGGATTGAAATCACCTGCATTGTTGCCTGTAGTGGAGATCAGGACTGTTTCAATGTAAAGATCCTCAGGATACTGTTCCCTTGTTTGGAAGGTCAGATACGACTCTTCGGCACCACACTGTAGATGAATTTGCGGAGTAATGAGTACGCCATGTTGATAGTCTTCGCCAAACCGATGCCTGGCGCAGTAATCGCCTTGGTAAGGATCGTCGTTGCTATTTCCAAAGCGCATCCAATAGGAAGGCACTTCATAGCCAATATTACCGCTCCAATAGGAATAATTGTCGTCATCGACATCAATCTTTTCCCAGCAGGCCCAGTCGGTAAAACACCTCTCAAAACCCTCGAAATAGGGCGTAGATTGTGCATTCGACGTTCCACATTCCACCTTCTCGACACAGAGGTCATACAAATAGTCACAGCTCTCGGGTGCATAGAGTTGCACTCCGTCCTTATAGATGTATCCCGTATAGTTATTGCTTGACGGTCCTTTTACAACAGCATAGTACACACCATTCTCGTTCACTGCAAAGCTCCGGAGGTTGGTAGGGGAACCACTATTTTCGATGTGCATGAGCTCTCCGTTCTTCCAGATGCAGAGCGTTGTGCCCCCCCAAGCCCATCCGCACACATAGACATCGCCATCCACCACCTTAATCTTCCACGCACGCGCATTAAACAAGTCACTAGTCAAGGCGTAAAGCTCGGAGTTATTTTTCCAAACCTTGGCCACATAATTGTCGTTAATGATTTCACAACCTACCGTGTAGACATCGCCTGAGTAATAGTCGAGGCCGTAGGCATAGCCGTAGTGATCGCCGAGTTCGTAAAGCACTTCGTCGTTTTTCCATACGGTCGGGACGGGGCTACCTCCTCCTTCTGATTGCTGGACATAGCCACAGTAGTATCGAGCAGAGGCTGCACCACTGTGTTCAATCTCTTCGGTCGTCACGCAAATGCCGTAGGCTTCCGACTCGTAGCCACTCATATAGTCTGGAGAAAACAAGGGAATGCTTGAAGTTCCAATCCAAACCGTGGCATACTTTCGGTTATCAGTTCCCATCCGATAACCAGCAGAATACAAACGACTAGGCATCGGTTGATAGTTGCTGCCGTCATCATACCAAAACATGTTGTGGATGTAAGCATCATCAATAGATACAGCTTGCTGTCTGTTACAATAGATAGCGGCTTTGTAAGGAGTACCGCTTTGTGAACTGCAGTTCGACCAATACACATCGCCGTTGGTGGGGTCTTGCACCACACTGGTCGCAACATTTGTTATACCTGGATAATAGGCATAATGGTACATTTGGTCGTTCTTATAAATGGCAGCCTTCTGGTTGCCTTCTTCATTGAAATAGCCCACCGACCATACATCCTGGGCCAATGTCGCGCCAGCCATGGCTAGCGTCAAAGCAAGTGTAAGCAAATACTTTTTCATAGCGTTACGATTTTAAAGGTTAAACAATTTCACGCCACAAAAATATAGTAAAAAAAACGAATTAATGTGGGTGTAAACACCCATTTTTATCAGATTGTCTAAAAAAATTGTCTTTCACCTCCTATTTCATGTTCCTCGGTTCCAAAACAAAACAAAAAAAGCAGGTTGCCTAGGCAACCTGCTTTTTGTTTAGTGGCGGTATTTAGGGATTAGTTGTGGTAATCGCTGTAATACAAGCAGTTGGAATACACATCCTTTTGATACGCGGTACCCTTGAACTGGTCCAAGATATAAAGTTGGTCTTGCGGAACCACGCGGGTGAGTTCCCATTCTGACACTACCGATGCTTCCATCTCCTGTTGTGCATTCTTAGCCTGCGCAAACACGATATGAGCCTTCAGTTCGTTATCGCTGGCAGTCTTCATGGCCTTCTCCAAATAGTTACTCGACAGCTGCAAGGTATTCTTATAAGGCTCGTCGCCGTATGAGCCATACTTGTCGTAGCAGAAACCATTGTTGTTGTCGAAACGCAGATAGTGACGATAATAACCCGTGACGCTGACGTTGTAGTAGAAGTTGGCAATCAGGTAGTTGGCCTTGGCGGCCTCGTCACCTTTCTTATTTCCAATCTTTTCAAGTTGCATCAAGGCATCGGCCACGTCGAGCTCGGTCATGTTGTCGTGGATGAAGGGGAACTCGCTGAGGTAGTCGTCGCGCATGATGTCTTTTTCGTCGCCGCTGTAATACACCTCGATATTGTGGCCGAAGATGCGCTTCGACACCTTGAGGCGGGTTTGCTTTTCAAACTGCTTCTTGGCTTCCTTGAAGTTACCATCGGTGAGACGCATCACGCCCTTGAAATAGGCGATGTAATTGTTATAGTCGGTCCAATCTATAGTCCCGTTTTCGGCAATGCTTTGCTCCAGTGCGGTCTTCTTTTTCTTGTTTAGGAAGGTTTGGATCTCATCAAGTAGTTTCTCATCAGGATTGTCTTCCAAGCTCTGCAGTGAGTGCAGAACCAAGTATGATTTAGCATGTTCATCCTGACGGGCATAGCGGTTGTGCAGCACCAGACTGACAAAGTTATGGTCAGAGAGATTGTTGCAACAAGGTTTGTAGAAGAGGTCCGGGTATTTGCCCAAAAGATAGTCTTCGGTTTTGGAGTCAATCGTAGGTTGACGGCAGAGGTCGATATAGGCGGTCAAGCAGTCCACCGTCTTCATGTAAAGCTCGTCGTTCGACTTCACTTTGGCGAGGCAGTTGCTGGCTTTTTCAAAGTCCTGGTCGAGGAAATGGAGGTACGACGAGGTGAGGTTCCAGAAGTTCTTGTCGGAGGAATTGTCACGCTGCTTGTCGCTCAGACGCAAGGCTTGCTTGAAGAAGGCCATCGTCTCGGACTCGCTGGCTCTCCACGAGGGATAGAGGGCCTCGTTGTCGTCAGCACTCAGCGAGGTGGTGAGCAGTGCGCGCTCAATCAGGTTGACCGCACGCACCATCAGCACCTTGGCTTGAATGGCATTGGGGTCGTTGGCCACGATCTTCTCGATTTCGTTGACGGGATTGTTGAAGTCGCTATAACCCATCATGAAATAAATTTCGTTGCGTTCCTTGTCGTCGGCTGCACCAGCCACGAAATCGGCAAAGTTGATGTCGTTTTCCTCGCCAAAAGTCATCGAGGTATAGGCCACCGTCTTCAAATCGCTGGAATTGGTGAACACGTGAATGAACTCACGATTGGCTTGCTCGGTCTCGCCCATGCCACGCAAAGCACCGGCCTTCTGGCTCAAGGCGTAATAATACATCTCGGTGCGCATGTTCAAAGGCTTCACATACTGGTCGAACAGTTGCACGGCCTCTTTGAAACGACGCGTATAATGGGCCAACCTGACCAACTGATAGCCATAGCGCAGCTTGAGCTCGTCGTCCTTCTCGGCTTTCCAGCTTGTGACAAGAACGTTTTTCACCTTATTATAATCCAACTCACCAGCGTTGTGTTCATACTGCTCTTCCCACCACCAATTGTACACTTCGAGATTGGGGTCGGGAATGATGCGCATGTAAGGCTCAAGGTATTTGGTGTAAGCCAAATAAAGCAACGCCTGCTTGTGTTTCTTCACAAACTCGGGCGTGGCGAAGGACAGCTTCCTGTCGGCAGCAGACTTGCCCTTAGTGAGGCTCTGCAAGTCTTCGCGCGAGGATTCAAACACCAAGTATTTGGTGTCTTCGTAGCTCAGGCCAAGATACTTCTGCCATTCCTCAAGGTTGCCGTTGCGAAGCGTGGTGTCACAGTAATACTTGGTTTCGTACGTCAACAGGAACGGACGGTAAATCGGGTCGTTCATGATTTCCTGGGAGAAGAGATTGTAGTAATACCAATCTCCGTCATCCCATCCACAGGCAAAGGATTTGCCCATGAATGCCGTCAGTATGACGGCAGCGAGTAACAGTTTCTTTCGCATATTTGTTTATTTTAGATTATTAATTGAATAGCGTGACAGGAAGCCTTGACTCAGATGGAAATAAACCCAAGGAAAGTCCCTATCAATCTGATGGTCAAGGTATTGTTTCGCCTCGGCAAGCAGCTCTGGCGTGATGGTTTCGATCTTAACGGTGAAGCCAGCGTTGACATACAAGCCCTGCAGGAAACCGTCTTCCTTCACGAGGTAGAGGTTATCGCCAGTCTTCTCAAACATGGACGTCTGGAGGTCGGCCTCGGTGAGTCCGTTGACGAGCTTCACCTTGTTCAGGTGGTTGGTGACGATGCCCCACGAGTAGATGGGCAGGATGACGTCAAAATCGAGCGGATAGTCGTTGATGTTGGTGGTATAGGCTTTGAGCAGCTCCATGTCGAGGATGGAGTTGCGCGTGTCGCCTTCCATCGGGTTGGAGGTGGCGTAGCACATCAGGCTGCCGCGACTGACGGGAGGCACACCGGTCTTCTTGCGGTCACGAATCTGATGCAGACGTAGTGTGCAACTGATGTCGCGTCCCGACTGCGTGGCAAGCTGTTCCAAAAATCGGAAATAAGCCCTTTTCGTGCGTTCGGTCCAGTCGCAGTCGATCTGAATTTCGTCATAGGCAATGTTTGCCGAAGCCATGATGTGCTCAATGGTAGTAGCGACATTGCCCGCCAGCCTATCTACCATGGTGTCGTTCACATAATTCAGAAAAGTCTGGTTCGTGATGAACACCACAGGGATCACCTTGGTGCTGTCGTTGGGGAGCTGGTCCTTACCAAAGCCTTGAATTGGCCCAACAGGGACGGTTCTACCGCCTTCAATGTCCACGTCGAACAGACGTACAAACAGCCGTTTGCTCCCAAGTTGGTTGAAATAGTCACGTTCCGTCTCCCCTATCGCACACTTCGACTTCCAGTAATAGAAGTCCACGTCGTGGCTGCGCTTGGTGGTGCAAGCGCAGAACAAAAACGACAACAGGGCTATAATGAGCAATGAACGTTTCATTTCATCAAGCAATATAAAGTGGCAAAGATAATACTTTTTCGTTTGTGCACATCAAACATAGAAAAATGAACAAAAAATACGCCAAACCTTTTCTCCCTCATCATCCATTCCCTATAATAAAAAATGTATCTTTGCCTCGAAAAACTTCCCCATGAAAGAACCAGACTACCCCACGCTACAAAAGCACGTCCTCTCCCACCGTATCTTCGAGTCGGAGCTGCACGGCATCGAACATTGGAAGCAAGTGGAACGCAATGGCCTGCTGCTCGCCACAGAGACGGGCGCCGACATCACCATAGTGCGGCTGTTCGCGCTGTTTCACGACAGCAAGCGCGCCGACGATGGCTTCGACAAAGAGCATGGTCCACGTGGCGCCGAATTCGCCAAGACCTGTTTTGAGGAGCATCGTTTCGACATCACGCATGAACAATTCGACAAGCTGTACCACGCATGCAAGTTCCACACGACGGAACCCCACTCAGGCGATGCCACCATCGACACCTGCTACGATGCCGACCGCCTCGACCTGGGTCGCGTCGGAATCAAACTCGACCCCAACAAGATGGCAACCGCCTTCGGGGCAAGGATTGCTCAAAAATCTGTGGATGCGAATGTTAAACCGGAAAGTTTCAGGGAATGGCTGGAGGATAATCAAAACGCCTTCCGCCAACCACAGCCATTCCGCCACTCCGAACAGCCGTAAGCTGTCTTGCCTTTTATGATATAGCCCTTGCCACATAACGGACATGGCTGCCCGATGATGGCATCAGGATTGGTCTGGGAAGGCATGTCATCCCTGCGAGGGATAGTGCGTTGGTTGGGATCTATGCCTTCCGAGGTTTTCTTAGCTTTTGGCGTCGTGCTTTTCTTAGGTGCCGCCTTCTTCGGCTTCTGTTCCACCGCTGCTGCCGCCACGCGCCGGTTGCTGTTGTCCGACATCACCGTAGTGACAATCTCGGTCACCATCTGCTTCAGCTCGTCCAAGAACTGTCGCGCCTCGTATTTGTGTTGCTCAATCTCACGGAGCTTCTTCTCCCAGATGCCTGTCAACTCGGCGCTTTTCAGCAGGTCCTCATGGATGAGGCCGATGAGCTCGATGCCCGTCGGCGTTGGCTCCAAGCTCTTGCGCACCTTTTTAATATAGTTGCGTTTGAACAGCGTCTCGATGATGGCCGCACGCGTGGAAGGACGTCCGATGCCGTTCTCCTTCATCACCTCACGCAACGACTCGTCATCAACCAGCTTACCTGCTGTCTCCATGGCGCGCAACAAGGTGGCCTCGGTGTATGGCTTCGGCGGCGAGGTCCACTTCTCGGCAAGCTGGGGTTGGTGCGGTCCATGCTCGCCCTTAGTGAAAATGGGCAAGGTCCTCTCCTCGTCCTCCTGCCCTTCCTTGGTCCCTGAGCTTGCGATCCCTGAGGATTCTCGAAGGGTCGAAGGGTTCTCCTCGTCTTGTTGCTTCTGAGGCTTGATGACCTCACGCCAGCCTGGCACCAAGATCTGCTTGCCCGAGGTTTTGAACTCCACGTCTTCAACCTTGCCCAAGACAGTGGTCGTAGCAAACTGGCAATCAGGATAGAACACGGCAATGAAATGACGACACACCTCGTCGTAGACCTGTTGTTCGGCAAAACTCAGTCCTGTCGGGACCACACCCGTCGGGATGATGGCATGGTGGTCAGTCACCTTGCTGTTGTCGAACACCTTCTTGCTCTTGGGCAGCTTCTTGCCCGCCAAGGGCGCAGTGTATTCGGTGTAGTTGGTCAGTTTCGCCAAAATGTCGGGACACTTCGGGTAAATATCGTCGCTCAGATAAGTAGTGTCGACACGCGGATAGGTAGTGTATTTCTTCTCGTAGAGGCTCTGTATAGTCTGCAAGGTCTGGTCGGCCGACATGTTGTACTTCTTGTTGCATTCCACCTGCAACGAAGTCAAGTCGTACAGCCTCGGCGGGGCTTCCGTGCCTTTCTTGGTGGAGATGTCGGTCACGGTGAACTCCTTTCCTTCCACGCTTTGCAAGTCCTTTTGGCCGTCTTCCACGGAGCCATATTTGCCCTTGGTGGCTGTAAAGGTGGTATCCCTGTAAATGGTCGACAGCACCCAATAGGCCTCTGGCTTGAAGTTGACGATTTCGTGGTAACGGTTGACAATCAGCGCCAAGGTAGGCGTCTGCACACGTCCTATAGAAAGGACTTGCCTGTTTTGACCGTATTTCAATGTGTAGAGCCTGGTGGCGTTCATGCCCAGGAGCCAGTCACCAATGGCACGCGAAAGACCCGCCTCGTAAAGCGACTGATAATCGGCCTGGTCTTTCAAGGTCTTGAAGCCCTCCTTGATGGATTCCTCAGTCAACGAGGAAATCCAGAGACGCTTCACAGGACACTTTACGGCGGCCTTCTGCATCACCCAACGTTGGATGAGTTCGCCCTCCTGCCCAGCATCACCGCAGTTCACAATCTCGTCGGCTTTCTGAAACAACGACTCAATGACCTTGAACTGTTTCTCCACGCCTTTGTCGGCAATGAGTTTGATGCCAAAACGAGGCGGTATCATCGGCAGACGGCTCAATGCCCATGCCTTCCACTGGTCGGTGTAGTCGTGAGGCTCTTTAAGCGTGCAGAGATGTCCGAAAGTCCAAGTCACTTGGTAGCCGTTGCCTTCCATATAGCCCTCACGGGCGGTGTTGGCTCCCAGCACCTTGGCGATGTCGCGGGCGACGCTTGGCTTTTCGGCTATACAGACTATCATTAGTTGAGAGTTTAGAGTTGAGAGTTTAGAGTTTAGAATTGAGTGTAGGGGCTGACCCGCGTGTCATCCCAACAAAATAGTATTATGCGTTTTGAATCGCCTCCGGATTATATTTCATCAAGGTTTCAGCCTTGTCTTTTTGTGCCACAAACCACACCAAGTCGTCGGCCTGGAAGGCAATTCGCGCCGAGGGATTCAAGATGAAATGGCCGTCACGCTCGATGGCGATGATCATGGCATCGAAATTCTCGGCCAAGCCCGAATCCTTTAGGGCAATGCCCACGTATGGGCTATTGGGACGCACCTGCACATTGAACAGGTCCACCTCACTCTCCTCGTGTTCCTGGATGAGTGTGTCGTCGAATGCTTCGACCTTGCCTACCAGCAGTCGGAGGTGATCTTCGTGTCCCACAAAGGTAATCTTATCGAAAGGATACAGCTGGAAGTCAGATTTAGGTAACTCAAACAATTGTTTGCCACGTTCCACACTGACCACACTCACGTTATAGTTGTCGCGGAAGTCGGTCTCCTTGATCAGTTTTCCCGAATACTCGCTGTCGGGACTCAAAGTCATCTTCTGCAAATGGCAGTTCTCCTGCAAGATCTCGGGGATGGCAAACACCTGCGTCGACTGTCGCTTGTTAAGATTGCCTTGGAAGTTGTCCTCGATGCGCTTGTAAAACTTCATCGCGGGACTCATGACACGAAGCAAGAAGGTATAAACCAAAGCCATGGCGACGTTGATGAAGCGGAAATAGGGTGAGCCGATGCCCAGATGCGACCAGAACGCTCCATTGAAGAAATGATGCATGACAGCAGTGGCCACCACCCACACAATGATGAAGCGTAGGATGAAGATGATCAAAATCATTGTTTTGTTGAAACGGCTGTGTTCCATCAGCTTGTGCGTGGTCTTGACCAAGGTATGCCTAAAACCGATGGCCCAAAGGAAGGGCGAGACCAGTACCAAGGTGATGGCCGCGCTGATGGCAACACCTCCAATGCCCTGCACATATTTCATGACCACTTCAGAGCCTATCCAGAAGCAGATAAACAACACTGCGATGACGATGGCAACATTGATGAGTATATGCTTGACCTGCCTACCCATGAAGCTGGCCATGCTCACCTTCTTGCCACTCTTCACCTTGATGCCACGGTCGTTGCTCTCCAAATGGTTGAGCCATCGCTCGGGGAAATGCCCACTCAGCCACTTGTAGGTCGGAAGCGATGCCTTGATGGCGTATGGCGTGATGAAGGTCGTGATGATGGATACCGAAACGATGATGGGATACAAGAACTCGTCGATGACACCGTAACTCAAGCCCAACGAGGCAATGATGAAGGAAAACTCACCGATCTGGCAGAAGCAGAAGCCGCCTTGTATGGATTGCTTGAGGCCCAAACCCGCCAACAAGCGACCAATCACATTGCTCAAGGGTTTGAAAAGCAGCAAGACCACCGTCACCACCAGAATCTGCCACCAATAATCCACCAAAATCTTCGGGTCGACCAACATACCGACCGAGACGAAGAAGATGGCACCAAACAGGTTTTTGATAGGTGTCGTCAGTTTATGGATCATCTCAGCCTCAAGGGTTTCAGCCAAGATGGAGCCCATGATGAACGCACCCAAGGCCGAAGAGAAGCCTGCCACGTTGGCCAAGACGACCATCATGAAGCACAGGCCCACTGCAAACACGGTCAAGGTCTCTTCCGACATGAACTTACGTGACCAACGCAACACGGTCGGCACAATGAAGATGCCACCAACGAACCAAATCAGCAGGAAGAAACCAAGTTTCAACATGCTGGTAACCAACTGCATGCCATCGAAGGTCTTACTCACTGCCAAGGTGGAAAGGATCACCATCAGCAAAACTGCCTCCAAGTCTTCCACCACCAACTCACCGATGACGTTGCCGCTAAACTTCTCGCGATGTAGCTTCATGTCGTCGAAGGCTTTGGCGATGATCGTTGTTGAAGAAATCGACAGCATGGCACCAAGGAAGATGCAGTCCATCTGCGACCAGCCCAGCAACTTACCCAGCAAGAAACCCACCAGGCACATCGTCACCAACTCGGTCAATGCGGTGATGCCGACCGTCCCTCCCACTTTCTTCAGTTTCTTAAAACTGAACTCCAAGCCGATACCGAAAAGCATGAACACCATACCGATTTCGCTCCAGGTCTCCACGCTGGTATGGTCGTTGATCACGGGAAACCATTCAAAATTGGGTCCGATCAAAAAGCCTGCAATGATATAGCCCAATACGACAGGTTGCTTCAACCACTTGAAAATCACCGTGGTGATACCCGCCGTGACCAAAATCAAGGCAAGATCGGAGAATAGCGCAGGTAAAGATTCCATAGAAAAATGTTTGGCGCAAAGATACAAAAAAAAGTGACCTCAATTGAAGTCACTTTTGTATTTATTCCGCAAACATTCCGTCAATCAAATCTTTGAAATGCTCGGCGATGATTTTGCGGCGGATCTTCAAGCTGGGCGTAACCTCGCCTTCATCGATGGTCCACTCGCGGTCGACCAGCTCAAAGCGTTTCACTTTCTCAAAGTCGCCAAAGTATTTGTTGTAGTTGTCCACCTCCTTGCGATAGCGTTCGTTGACAGCCTTGTTCTTCACCATTTCGGTATTTGTGGTATAAGGAATGTGGTTCTCCTCGCACCAAGTCTTCAGATGCTCAAAGTTGGGCACAATCAAGGCGGCGGCAAACTTTTGGTTCTCTCCCACCACCATGATGCTGTTGACGAATGGTGATTCCATAAAACGGTTCTCAATCAAGGCGGGTGAGATGTACTTGCCCATCGAGTCCTTGAAGATTTCCTTCATACGACCGGTGATCTTCAGCAGGCCGTCCTCGTCAAACTCACCGATGTCGCCTGTATGGAAGAAGCCCTCCGCATCGATGGCAATCTTGGTCTGCTCCTCATCCTTGTAGTAACCCTTCATCACGGGTGAGCCCTTCACGAGGATTTCGCCCGACTCCGGGTCAATCTTGAAGCGCACACTCCTACAAGGCACACCCACCGTTCCCGCCTTGATGATCTTCAAGGCGAGGCTGTTGGTGCAAATCACAGGCGAGGTCTCCGTCAAGCCGTAGCCTTCGATGATGGGGATATTCATGGCCGCAAACAAGCGCACCAATCGGGGTTGCAGGCTGGCACCGCCGGAGATGATGAACTCCAAGCGTCCACCGAAGGCCTTACGCACATCCTTGAACACCAATCTGTTGGCAATATAAAGTTTGAATCGGTATGTCCTTCCATTCTTCTTGCCCGTCTCATCGTAACGCTCGGCCAGTTTGAAAGCCCACAGGAAAATGCGTTTCTTCATGCCCTTCAGCTTGTCGCCCTTACGGATGATGCCGTTATACACCTTCTCGATGACACGAGGCACTGTGGTGAAGTGTTCCGGCTTGATGTCGGCGATGTCGCGCATGATGGTACCGAAGTTCTCCACGTAATAGGTCGAGTTGCCGAGATACAGGTGGGTATACAACACCGAACGTTCGTAGATATGCGACAAAGGCAAGAAACTCACCACTTTATGGCTGGGCGGCACAGGATAATGCGGGCCATAATAGGCCACACAACTCATCAGGTTGTGATGGGTCAGCATGACACCTTTCGGGGTGCCCAAGGTACCCGAGGTATAGATAATGGTGGCTATGTCTTCAGGGTCGACGGCATATTTTGCGGCATGCAGGGCTGCCTGACTCTTCTTGTCGATTTTGACCGAGACCATCAGACCGCGCAAAGTCATCATGCCCACCACCGGGTTGAAGGCGAACTCCTTGGGACGCACTGGCATCGCATTGAGGATGTCCTTGACCTTATTGTGCAACAACGCGCCTTCCACGAAGACGATCTTAGGCTCGGCATGGTTGAGGATATGCTCGAAGTCACTCTGGCGCACCGTGGGATAGATGGGCACCAAGATGGCACCTATCTGCTGCACGGCAAAGTCCACCATGTTCCATTGCGGGCAATTGTTTGAAATCACAGCCACGCGGTCACCATGCCCCACACCCAGACCTATCAGTCCCTGACTGATGGTGTCCGTCATCTTCACGAAATCGCGGCTGATGTATTTTTTCCATTCACCATCCACCTTACAGGCAAACATGGTCTTTTTCTTGCCAAATTTCTCCACGAACCTCGGCAGGAGGTCAAAGGTGCGGGATGGTATGTCGGGAAAAGGCTGAACCATTTTCCCGGTTGATGCAATGTTTTCCATATCAGAATAATTGATGCAAAAATAAAACTAAAACCATACGATTGTTTTTTTTATCCAACCGACCCACTTTTTTAGCTACAAAAGAGGCGATTTCCTCACCGAAAACCATTTAAAACGTTTTTCGTATTTTTGCAGCGTAATTATGGTTTCCATTTTCGACGATATGACCCAAGTCACCGAAGCCGAAGTGCAGCGCATGCTGCCTTTGGTTGACGGGCAACGGCGCGACGAGGCCTTGCGCTACAAGCACCTCTTTGGGCAGTTTGCTTGCCTCAAGTCGTGGCTCATGCTGAAAGAGCTTCTTGCACCTTTGGATATCCATGATTTGAAAATGGATTACAACGAACACGGCAAGCCTTTCCTGGTGGACCATCCCGAGGTACATTTCAACCTCAGCCACTGCAAGAATGGCATTGCTGTGGTGGTCGACTCCTCTCCTGTCGGCATCGACATCGAGAGCTTTCGCAAAGGCAACCTCGCCCTCATCAACCGGACGATGAACCCCGTTGAGGCCGAATGGATCCTTTCCTCTTCCGACCCTATCGAGACCTTCACCCAATACTGGACCAAAAAAGAAGCCGTGGTGAAACTGCGCGGCACAGGCATCGTCGACGACCTGCACCATGCGCTCAACGGCGAGGGCTACCAGTTGGAGACCTATATTAATAGAGAAAAACGCTACGCTTACAGCATAGCGTTTTCCCAATTCACTTAATGCTATAAATCAAGCAATGATTCTCGTTCCACAAGTCGGATCGCCCAAGCGCGTGGCTTCGGTGATGATGGCCTCGTGACCCGTGGCCTCCACGAAAAGGATGGCGGCACGCACCTTAGGAGCCATGCTACCCTCAGTGAACTGACCGTCGGCCAAGTGCTTCTTGGCTTCAGCAACGGTGATGGTATCCAAAGCTTGTTCGTTCTCCTTGCGGAAGTTGATGTAGACCTTCGGCACGTCGGTGAGGATGTAGAACTCATCAGCATGGATGTTGATGGCAGTCATGGCAGATGCGAGGTCCTTGTCGATAACAGCCTCAACACCACCCAAGCTACCGTCAGCCTTCTCGATGACGGGGATGCCGCCACCGCCCACGGTGATGACGATGTTGCCCTGCTCGGCAAGCTGCTTCACGAGGTCGACGTTCTGAATGGCAATAGGTTTAGGCGAAGCCACCACCTTACGCCAGCCACGACCCTTGGGGTCTTCCTTATAGATGGCGCCGGTCTCGGCTGCATATTTCTCAGCCTCTTCCTTGGAATAATAAGGGCCAACCGGCTTGGTCGGGTTCTCAAACATCGGGTCGTTCTTGTCGACCACCACCTGCGTCACAAGGGTGACCACATTGCGCTTGAGGCCTTCCTTGGCAAAGGTCTTGCCCAGTCCCATCTCAATCATGAAACCAATCAGACCTTGTGTCTCAGCCACACAGAAGTCGATGGGCATGCCCGGCACGCCAAACTGATGGTGGCCTGCCTCATGCTGCAGCATGACGTTGCCCACTTGAGGACCGTTGCCGTGTCCGATGACCAGATTATAATCGTTTTTAAGGAAGGGAAGCAACGAATGGCACGTCTCGGTGACGTTCTCCATCTGTTCCCTATAGGTTCCTTTCTGACCGCCTCTCAACAGGGCGTTTCCGCCAAAGGCGATGACTGCTAATTTCTTCATTATTAGGTATTTAAGGTTGTTATCTATTGAAATTTTGCTTCTGGTTACTGGCTACTGGCTCTTGGCCAACTGCTAATAGCTAATTGCCAGTTGCCAAAGGCCAGAAGCCAGAGTATTTACTTTCTCTGATAAGTCACGGAATAACCGTCTTGGCCGATGACCAATTGGGCTTCGTCAAGAGAGATGATGTTGTTGGTGTCGGCAAAGCTGGTCGGATTGGAACCAATCGTCACGCCGTTGAGGATCAGCTTGTCACCCACCTTCTCCCAAGTCTTATATTCTCTGAAACCCGTGTTGATGCTCACCACCTCGCCATTTTCGAGCAAAGTGAAGCCCACCTCGCCAAGAAGACTGCCTTCAGCGGCAGGTTCAACCCAGGTACCAACGATGGAAGGACGGGAACACGAAGCAAAAGCAAGGCCCATCAATCCGCATAAAGCAATGATAATCAAGTTTTTGTTCATTTCTTATTCCTTTTTGATTTGGAGCGGCAAAGATACAACTTTTTAAAGCACAAAAACAAGATTTTCAATTCTTTTTGGCTGTTTTCACCCTATGCACCCATCTCTCGATCTCGCCAAGCCACAAAATCAACGAAGTTCCAATGACAATGCGCACCCATTCACCCAAAGGCAAAGGCACCACGTTGAACATTTCGCCACCAAAAGTAATGATGAGCACTTGGCCGATTGCGATTATTAACACGGTGACGCCAAAACCACGCAATATATCCTTGTTAAGCAAGCCCTTAAGCGCGGAGTCCTTGGTATGATACGCCTTGGCATTAAAGATGTTCCAGAATTGCATGAAAACAAAAATGGTGAAAAGCAGTGACAGTTCCTTGGGCGTAAACCTCCCTCCGACATGGTTGAAATTAAAATAGTTGACGAAATAGTCGCGGAAGGAAAACTCAGCCAAAGAATCCACATGGCAGTGCATGAAATACTGGATGAAGCCGAACAGCACCGCCACAAACAGCAAGCCCAAGCCAAAGATACGTCTGCCCATGTCCTTGGTGATGATGAACGCATCGCGCGAACGCGGCTTCTCATTCAACACGCTATGATCGGGCGGCAACGAAGCCAAGGCCATGGCGGCAAAGGTGTCCATAATGAGGTTGATCCACAGCATTTGTGTCACGGTGAGCGGAGAATCCGTTCCCATCACGGCACCCAGAAGGACAATGAGGCATGCCGCCACGTTGATGGTCATCTGGAACAAGATAAAACGCTGGATGTTATGGTACAATGAGCGTCCCCACATCACGGCGCGGGCGATGCTCTTGAACGAGTTGTCGAGGATGGTGATGTCGCTGGCTTCCTTGGCCACCGAGGTGCCGTCACCCATCGAGAGGCCGATCTGTGCACGGTTCAAGGCGGGCGCGTCGTTGGTGCCATCGCCCGTCACAGCCACCACCTCTCCCGTTTCCTGCAGCAGCCGCACAAGGCGTTCCTTGTCGACGGGTCTGGCGCGCGACATGATTTTCAGGTCGCCAATGCGTTCCTTAAGTTCATCGTCGGTCATCAGGTTGAACTGTTTACCAGTAATCATCTGCCGTTCAGGGTCGTCATCCTCATGCCACAAGCCTACCTGACGACCAATCTCGCGTGCCGTTCCAGGCGTGTCGCCCGTCACAATCTTGATGCCTATGCCTGCGTCGAGGCAGTCCTGCACGGAACCGGCCACATCGTCGCGGATGGGATCGATGATGCCGACAATACCTAGGAAACACAAGTCCTCCATCGTCAGCTTGTTGTTGACGAACACCGTCTTCACCTCCTCCTCGGTGATGTATTTGTAGGCAAAGCCCAGGGTACGCATGGCCTTGCTCTGATACTCCAAGAGCTTGCTTTCAACCTCTTGCTTGGCCCAAATGATGCCCGCTTCACCGTCGCGTTTCCTCACCGTGGCACAACGCTTCAGCAGCATCTCGGGAGCACCTTTCACATACAAAATATACTCGCCTGCGAACGGGGCCTTGACCACCGTACACATGTATTTGTACCTCGGCGTAAACGGCAGTTGACGGACAATCTTCACTTCATCGCGAATCCGCACAAAGTCGACATTGTTATCGAAAAGCCACAGCAACAACGCACCTTCGGTGGGATTACCAATGACCTTCACCTTTTGCTTGTCGCTGTAATCCAAAAACGCCGTCGAGTTGACCGCTATGCCCTCCGCCATCAAGTGGGCCACCTCCGAATCGTCAATCTGGCCGTCCTTTAAGCCGTAGATGAAGCTATCGCCCAAACTCATGCGGTTTTTGGTAAGCGTACCCGTCTTGTCGGTACAAATCACCGTAGCCGCGCCCATGGTCTCGCAGGCATGCATCTTACGCACCAGGTTATTGGTCTCCAGCATCCTGCGCATACTCAAGGCAAGACTCAGCGTCACACTCATCGGCAGGCCTTCGGGAACGGCCACCACAATCAGCGTGACGGCAATCATAAAGGTGTTGAGCAGATAACGCGCAAAGTCCATCCATTCAAAGGGCATGTGGTCGCCATAGATGAAATACATCAGCAGGCGAAGCACGACAATCAGTCCGGCGATGACATAACTGGCTATGGTGATGCCATTGCTGAGTTTGTCGAGCTGCTCGTTGAGCGGCGTTTTCACCTTATTGTCGATCTGCGCACCACGATACACCTTGCCCCATTCCGTCTCATCACCCACCTTGTCGACCACGAAAACACCGTGGCCTTCCATCACCGAGCTGCCACGGCAAACGTAGTTGGAAGGATAAGTGGCATCGGGCTTGAACTCTGACTTATTAGTGGTCTTGCTGCAGGAGGGCTCGCCCGTCAGGTCTGACTCGTTGACGCGCATAGCCACGGCCTCCATCAGCACGCCGTCGGCGGGCACCTCGTCGCCCGTATTGAGCACCACCGTGTCGCCCACCACCACGTCCTTGCGCTCAATGCGCTGAATCAGTCCGTCACGGAACACCGTCACCATCGTCTCGTCCTCGGTCTGGTTGAGAATGTCGAACTTCTTGTTGGCACTCAACTCGAAGACGAAGCCCACCGTCGTGGCCAGCATTACCGCCACGAAAATGCCCAAAGGCTCAAGCATAACGCTCCAGCCCTCCGCACCTGTGGCCAATTGATAGACCGAGACGCCTATCGATAGCAACAAGGCAATCAACAAGATACGTATGATAGGGTCGGAAAATTTCTCCAAAAACTGCTTCCACAGCGGATCCTTCTTGGGCGGCGTCAACACATTGTCGCCATGCTTGAGTCTACTCTTCTCCACTTCCTCCTTCGTCATGCCGTTTCTATAGTTTCGCTTCATCTTTTAGGTGTGGGTTTTATTATCTAACGGATTTTTCTATTTTTGCATTGTAAAAAACGCGGCAAAAATACAACCCTTCATGAAATCGCAAAGAGGTTGCAAGGTTGCAACCCAAAATAAAAAATTGTAAGTACATGAAATTCAAGGAGAACCATAAAACAGCGCTTTCAAAGGTACTTTCAGACCTCGTGCAATGCGACGGCATCGTCAACCAAGGTGAGATCGATTTCCTGCTTCGCGTCAACGAGGCCTTTGGCATCACCTCGGCAAGTCGCAAAAAAGCCACCTCGCTCATCCTCTCCGATGCCGTGGGCATACTGAAAACGCTGGGCGACAGGGAGAAAAACATCCTGCTCTGCCTGTTCCAATCCCTCTCCTTGGCCGACAACAACCTGAGCCCCAACGAATCGCTGCTCATCACCGCCCTCATCCTCTCACTCGACATGCAGCTGGCGGCGACAAAAGGCATCAAAGCCCATCTCGTGTCCATCCCCCACCTCAACTTCGACACGCGTAACGCCGTGCTCTACGTCGAGCCGGAATACGACAGCCTGACTAACCAAAGCATCCTCCACGATTACCGCGACATCTGCCGGCTACTGAAAGCCGACCACCGCGAGTTGTTCTACCTGCCCATGGTACTCCGCGACCTCGGCACGAAACAAGCCACCTTCCGACAGACGCTCAACTACATCGAGCCCACCCTCTCGGAGGAACAACTTGACTTGATCGACACCCACCTCCCTAAGATGGACAGTGCCTTCCTTTCCAAAGAGATATTTCTCAATTACCTGAACATCAATGGATTGGAAATCAAAAAACCTGCTTTCTTTTTCAAGATCGGCGACATGGAGGCCGACGACTATCACGACTACCTCATCCTGGAAATCAACGGACAGCCTCTCGCCACGTTGCGGCAGTTCTATGCACTGAAAAACAGCATCGTCAGCCTCAAGCCCAACGGACTCAGCGCAAAAGAGGAACGCCTGCTGAATCAGATCAGGCCTACCTCCGACGATGACAACAACGAGTTGCAATACACGGGATTTCACAAGGTGCTCATCGACATCGTGCTGAAACACACCGGGACACATGAAGTCAGTCGGCTATACGTCACCAAACGCGGAGACCTGTTCCTTACCGACCGCAACAACACCGAGGTGAAGATGCCCACCCTCAGCAAGGCCTTATACCTCCTTTTCCTCTTCCACGAGGAAGGCATCTCGCTGAACTACCTGAGCGACTACAAGCCTGAACTCTACAGGATCTACCGCCAGATTTCCACCTACGGCGACGATGCCATATTGGAGCGTGCCGTCGACAACCTCACCGACTTTGTGGGCAACACCCTGAACGCCACCCTGTCGCGCATCAAGAAGGCCTTCACCGACATCCTTGGCGAGGACGCCTCACGCTACCTCATACAAGGCGAAAAAGGTGGACGGAAAACCATCCACCTTGAACGTCGTCTTGTGGTCTTCGAAGACCGCAAAGCCTTTGAATAATTTCTTATAAGCCATTTGCTCCCCCGTCATTGCGAGGAACGAAGCAATCTAGAGGGGGATTGTGTAGGTCTTTTATAACTTTTAAGCCATTTGCTCTCCCAGAAGGAAAGTGACATCCGAGTTCGGGTCAATCTCAACCGATTCCTTGCCGTAGCGCATCACAATCATCTTCTTGCCGCCCTTGAGCCACATCTTGTCGTCGACCACCCAAAGGGCCGTGGCCTCGCGCAGGCCGACCACCGTCATCTCTTGGTTGACGGCCAGATACTCGTTGATGCGGTCCTGACGCGTCTCGCCACCGTGCTTAATCATCTTGTCGATTTCGGGATGCGGGTCGAGGTAGTGCGGGTTGATTTGGAACGGCACCAGGTTGAGGCACTTGAACGATGCAGGTTGCACGATAGGCATGTCGTTGGTCGTGCACAGCGTCGGGCAAGCCACGTTGGAGCCAGCGCTCCAGCCCATGTAAGGCACGCCGGCGAGGGCGCGCTCGCGGATGGCGTCCATCAAGCCGTAGCGGTGCATCTCAGCCACCAGATGGAAGGTGTTGCCGCCACCCACCACGATGCAGTCGGCTTCACGGACGGCCTTTACCTTGTCGTCGAAATGATGCACAGAGGTGAAGTTCTCGAGGCCGAACTTGGTGCGGAACACGTTCCTCACCTTCGACTCGTAGGCGTCGTAGCTCTCGGGATAGACCATGCCGCCGATGTTGACGCCCGCGAAAGGCACGAAGATGATGCGGCTATCCTTATTAATATGGTTCTGCGCGCAGAACAGCTCGATTTGGGTCGTGGCCCAAGCCAGATAGTTCTCCCCAAAGTTAGTGGAGTTACTGATTAAAAGAAGTCTCATGACGTTATATTTTATGGATTAATCTTGTAATAGGTCTTTATCTCAGCGGAGTAAGGTGTGGCTTGCATCGTCCTGACGTTGCCCTCGTAGGTATAGTTTTTCGTTTCCGAGTTGCCACTCTGATAATAGGTGGTTTCGCTTGACAACCGGCCTTCTTCGTCGTAGGTGTATTCGACCCTGGCATTAAGCAGGATATTTCCAGCATCGTCAAAGTCGGCATAATACTTTTTTTCCACCGGCTGCCAGCCTCTTGCCGTCTGTTCATAGCGTGTCCGTTGGAGGGTATAGTCTTCCCACACCGGTGTCGGCCAATGGTCTTGTACACCATCGTTGTCCTGATCCAATTCATCCCACGACACCACAGCGGAGTAATAGTACGACAGGGTATCGTAGAGGTAGTTGTCATCCAGGCACCATGACTGTTCCAGGACTTCATAATACTGCGGGTCGCCTTCCGCGTGTTCCTGTCCTTCGCCCACGCGCGTCTTCATGTCGAGATCGATTTCGTAGGTCACTTCGCGATAACGGACTTTCCAAGGGCCGTTTTCCACTTTCATTTTGGCCAGACGTCCGTCAGGGCTGTACTGATACTCATAACGATCATAATACGAGTCTTCGTCTTCCGAATACTGGACGACGGTGCGGCCTTCATCGGTCACCTGATAGGTCCACACGCAGTTGGTGTCGCCCTCGGCGTCGAGTTCATAGAGGGGCGTGTCCCAATCGACGGTGGGCTGTTGGTTCTCATTTGTTGCGACAGGCTTAGGCGTATTGTTGCAAGCGGCAAGCAGCATTGCGAAAGCCATCACGGATAGCGAAATGATGTGTCTCATGGTTACTGATTTGGAGATTTGATGGCAAAGATAGTAAAAAAAAGAATGTCTTCACAAGAAAGCGGCGAAATCGCACGCGTCGCTTGAAAATTATTCATTTGATTATCAAACAATTGCAATAATCTGCAAAAATTTTCCTGATTTTTTGCTTGCATAAATAAAAAAAGCTGTACTTTTGCAGTGTCAAAAACGACTGGACTAGTAGCTCAATTGGATAGAGTCCCTGACTACGGATCAGGCGGTTGTGGGTTCGACTCCCGCCTAGTTCACACAAAGGTTCCGCAAAAAGAACCTTTTTTTGGCCCATTCGACTAGCGGTTAGGTCGTAAGTTTCTCACACTTAAAACAGCGGTTCGATTCCGCTATGGGCTACAAAAACAATCCGCAACTTGTTCAAAATCAAGCTGCGGATTTTTTATTTGCACCAGATTTGCCCCAAATATGCTTTATTCTCCCTCCATCAAATGATAATACCTCGTCCGGTATCCCTCCCACTCCCCTGTCAGCAGCTCGGGGTGGAAGAAATGGATGAAGTCGGCCAACAACAGGTCGGGCTCGCACTGCGACTGCTCGAAATAGCCTGTCGAGAGGATGTCGCAGACGATGATTTGATGGTTCTTGAAGGCGTCGAAAAGCGGATAGACGGGACTCTCTTTCGATAACGACTCGTAGGTCATCGGGAAAGGATTGGAGTTGATGACGCGCCAATAATCGGCATGCTGCGCCTTGGCGAGGATACTCTCGGCGTCCATAGGGACGCTGGCGGTCGACGGGTTGTCTTTCCAGATGTAGTCGGCACCGGCATCGGCAAAGAGCTTGGCGATATAGCTGCGGCCGCCTGCCACGTACCACTGCCCGTTGAAGGCCAGGTCGGAGAACACCGTGGGACGGTGCTCCACCCCGGCGCAGAGCCCCGAGAGGGCGTTGTAACGCCGCTCGATGTCGTCGAACCAAGCATTGGCCTTGTCTTCACAGCCCGCCATGATGCCGATGACACGGATCCATTCGGCACGACCCAAGGGCGTGTTCTCCATATAATCGGCAAAGGGGAACAACACGGCACCCGTGACGTTGAGCCCGCCTTGGTTACCATCGAAATAAGGCGAATACAACAAGGCGTCGGGCTGCAGCTGTATCATCCGCTCCACGTCGGCAGCAGCCTCCGTGCCGATGTCGTAGACCTTCTCCTCCGCCAGCAAGGCACGCATGGTGGAGTCGGTGACGAAACGCCCCTCAAGGATGCCTTTCACGCGGTCGATCTCACCCAGACGAAGGAAGACAGCCCATTGCGTGGCCGAGAACGAGATCACGGACTTCACGGGAACGCGAAGGACACCTTTCACGTCCGCGTCGACAGCTTTCGTCGTGTCCTTGACCATGGCGAACTTGCCAAATGACAAGGTCGTATCCCACGGACAGATCACTTCCATCAGATAGCCGTAGTCTTTCTCGCTGACGACGACGTTATGCGCATAGCGCATGAGGTTGTCAACCTCGGTCTTCTCTTCCTTGACTTGGTGGTTGAACCTACATGCCGTCAGAGCCACCAGTAACAAGATCCATAGCTTTCTCATTGGCCATTCAGTTTTTCGAGACATTCCTTGCACAGGCAGTCGCTGTAGTGTTCCTTCAAATAGGCTTTGGTGGCGTCGTTAAGTTTCACTTTCACGCACCAGCAGTCGATGGAATGTACGCATTCGAATTCTTTTCCGCAGCGGGGACAGGTCTTTTTCATAGTCAAAAACGCGAGACCTCCTTGCGGAGGCCTCGCAAAACAAAAATGAATATCAATTATTTAAACAACATTGCACTGGGAATGATGCCTGCCTCAAACGAGTTCAACAGCACACCATCGTTGGTATAACGGTACACGGTACCGTTCATGACGTAGTTCTTCGCGTCGGTGACGTAGATGTCGCCCGTCCTGGGATCCACAGCCATGTTATAGAACAGAGTCCCCGACTCGGCGGTGATGCCGAAGGTCTCCGACAAGGCCATGCTTGACAAGTCGAAGCGACGCACTTCGTTGTTATAGATCATATAGAACTGGTCGCCGGCAGGATTGGACTTGAGGACCTGTGCCGTGCCGTCGAATTCATAGCGGCGTTGTGCGGTCTTCAACATCGGGTCGATTTCCCATAAAGAGGGCTGTTCGCCATAAGCCGCATCCCAAGAGCGACCTTCACAGAGCACCCACACGTGGCCATTCTTGTCGACCACCATGGTATTGGGCTCCTTGCCCACCTCGACCTCGGCCACCATCACGTCGTTGTTGACATCGATGACCTGGACGGTATTATAGCTGTCGTGCGAGGCAGCGTTGATATAGTAATAGGACCAGTTGCTGACATACAGCTCGTTGCCCACTTGCACCATCTTCTCAGTGGTATTTCCGGTCTCGACAAAGCCCGCATGGGTCATGTCCTCCGGGTTGACGATCCACAAACCAGAACCCATCAAGTCACTGACATAGGCCTTGTTGGGTGCCACGAAGTGCATTTCACGTGGCGAATAAAAGTCGGTGAGTTTGAAAGGCTTGGTGGTGTCGCACACCATCGTGTTGGCATTCACCTTGTAGATGTAGTTGCTGTTGTTGACAACGATATACAGCTGTCCGTCGACCAAGGCCATGCTCTGAGCCACATCGCCGAGAGGAGCGTTGTTCACCTTATAGAAAAGGTTGTTGGCTACCGTGTCGGCCACTGGGTCATAAAACGTCAGCGAGGCGTTGGAGGACTGGTAGTTGCCTTCGTTGAGCAACAACACTCCCGAGCCTACGGTAAAGGCATTCGGATCCTCAGGTTGGTTCGGCTTGCAGGAGAACAGCGAGACAGCCAGGACAGCCAACAGGAATAAGTTAAGTCTTTTCATATTAGGGTTGTTATTGTTTCACAATACGTTCCGTAACGGTCTTCCCGCCAGCCTTGACACGGACGAAATAGATGCCTTGGTTCAGGCTTCCGAAGTCGATGATTGGCGTTGTCGCAGCCATCACCTGTTGACCCATCAGATTGTACACTTCAACTGATTGCAGGTTCTCGACTTTCACCGTAAGACAGTCCTTCACTGGGTTGGGATACATGCTGATGACCTTCTCTGCGTTTTCCGCAACGTCGTTATGGGCGGCGTCGTGGATCACGCCGACGGCATCCAAGTCGAAGCCGCTCGACCAGAACGGGGTCGGCCACGGGTCGTTGACGATATGGCCTTCTGAATCATAGGTGGCATATTCCGGGTTGATGGTGCCAATCACGTCGACCAAACGGATATGGGTGATGTGACTTTTATCGAGTTTGGCATCATCCTCCAACTCATCAAGGTCGAAAGGTGTGCCGTACATTACCTCGTATTTTCCAGCGAAGTTATGGATCAGCGAGGCTTCCATGACACCAAAACCGCCCATCTGCACATCGGAAGGCACGTTGGTGACGGCGGGGAATTGGAAGTAGTTCTCGCCATCGGAGCTCACCTCCACAAAAGCCAACTCCAAGAAGCAATGCGGCGTGTTGTGGAAGGGATTCTCGAACACGGCGAAGTCGGGACCCTGGGCATTGCAGATTGGTGAAGCAAAGGTCAACACTGCCGTGCCACCATCGCCCAAGCTGACCACCATGTTGTCGGCCTTGCCAAGAGCGTCGTCATCGGCACCATAGCTGACCAGACCCAAGCTGAGGTCGTCAATCTGTTGCGGCCCACGGTCGACAGTGCAGCCCGTGGCCCATGCCACGAAGGCCGACGAGTCGGCATGCATGGCCGTGGTGCCGGCCACACCCGCCTCGGGAGCAAACTGCGCCCAAAGCATCGTCGGCACCAAAGCCATCAGCAGGATGGAAATCCTTTTAATCATTTCACCACGAGTTTAGCGGTACGCACGGCACCCTCGTTGTTCACAGTGACGAAATACACACCGCTGTTCAGCATCTCGGTGCTGATGCGGACTTGTTCACCCGCCATAACGTCGGTGCTTACCGTGCTGACCATACGGCCTTGCATGTCGTACACCGAAATCGTGGTCATGCCAGCGTTTTCGACACTCACGAAGGTCTCGTTGACGGCGGGATTAGGATAGATGCTCAAGGCGTTGCCTTGGTTCTCCTGTACGCCCGTGTTCATCCAAACGGGCTCGACTTCTTGCGTCCAGACGTAAGACCATTCGGCGATCTCAGTAGCGCATGACTCGTCGCCCCACTTGATGAAGTCACCATCCTGGAGGGTCTGCTCCTCATAGCCGTACCAAGCCATTGCGCCATTCACGTTGAACAGCCACCATTGGCCAGCAAGGGCATAGTGCGTTTCTTCTGAATCAACATTGAAGATGATGTCTTCAACGCCCCACTCGCCAGCTACGTATGAGAAACGGATATCAGTGGCAGCGATGGCATCCATCACTTCCTTCACCGTCACGGTTTCCTCTTCGAAGCGATAGCCCCAAGCCAGGCATCTGTTGGGCTCGTTCCAGTTGACGGCAAAGACAATCTCGTTATGGCCTTCACCAACCCAATACTGGATTTCGGAGAAATCGATCATGGCTTCTTCGGCGTAGGTATAAACGGCAGCCACCGGTGACTCCCAGACGTAGGTCCAAGGAGCAATCTCGGTGCCGCATGACTCGTCGCCCCACTTGATGAAGTCGCCGTCCACGACCGTTTGTTGGTCGAAGCCGAGCATGGCCATGCTGCCGTTGACGTTATACAGCCAATAGGTGCCGTAGAGTGCAAGGTCGAGGTCGCCTTCAGTGTAATAGATATCGCCTATACCCCAACCGATGTCGACATAGTCGAAACGCGGATCGGCGGCCTTGATGGCATCCATGACGTTCTTCACGGTCACGTTCTCTTCGCTGAAGCGATAGCCCCAGGCCAGGCAGGTATCGGGTTCGTTCCAGTTGACGGCTAAGACCACTTCATTTTCGCCCTCACCAATCCAATAACGGATGGCTGAGAATTCGATTGTGGCCTCATCAGCCAAAGGATAAATAGCCGCAACGGGAGCTTCCCAGACGTATGCCCACGTCTCAGGATCCACCATGGTGCCGCAGTTCGTGTCGCCCCATTTCACATAGTTGCCGTTGGCGACGGTCTGCTGGTCGTAGCCAACTTGAGCCATCTCGCCATCGACGTTAAACATCCAGTAACCACCAGCGGTGATGCCCATTTCGAGGGTTCCATCGTTGAAGAGGATGTCACCAAGGCCCCAAGGACCAGGCGTGTAAGACAAACGGGAGTCGACCTCAGTGATCTTGTCCATCATTTCTTGCACCGTGACCGTCTCGCCTTCGAAGCGATAGCCCCAAGCCAGTGCCGTGTCGGGCTCGGCCCAGTTGACGATAAGGACAGCTTGATTCTCGCCCTCGCCAATCCAATAGCGGATGTCGGCAGGGTCAATGGTAGCGTCCTGTTGTGCAAACAGGTTGGTCGTAAACAGACCAAAGATTCCCATAAGGAATAAAAGGGTAAAGTTTTTACGCATAATAATATAATTTTAGGTTTGACATTCAATCCATTACATTAAAATGCTTGGGGAGATGAGGGTACACCTTAATCTATATAAGGAAAGCCAGCTCTTGTCCCGAAAGCCTTGTTTCAGCGACATGCGGCAGGTCTTCTGACTTACTCCTTTGTTCTGGCCGCCTTCCCGAAAAACAAGGTTTTCAGTGGCATAGTGACCAGTGTGAAGAGCTTACAGCAGCGGGAACTGTCCGGGATTTGCACCCGATTCCCTATTGAGCCTCGCGGCACCGCTTATCGGCGGCAAAGATAGGTATTTTCTTTGTCATTTATACACTCTTCAAGAAAAAGTTGTTAATTTTGCCCTCTCAAATGATAACATCAAATAATAATCACGAATAATCATTCAACTATGAAAAAGATACTTACACTATTTACCACATTATTCCTTTTGATTGGCATTGCCCAAGCACAAGACGTTTATGTAGCAGGAAACCACTTTACCACGGGCAAGGTGTTGAAAAACAACACACTGCTTTACAGCCTCACCGACAGCCTCGACATCCAGCTGAGAGGCATACAAGTCGCGGAAGACGGAACTGTTTATGGAGCTGGATCCGCCTTCAACTCCGATGGCGTCTATGGCCGTGTTTGGATGAACGACTCTTGCGTGTTCGTCTCCGACAATGGCACCTATTTCGACCACATCGCCCTCAACGGCAACGACTGGATAGTGGCTGGCTTCAACAACATCTGGCAAAACGGCGAGCTCCTCTATTCCTACGACCACAACGAAGACGAGTGCCACATTCACAGCCTGGCCGTCGACGCAACGACGGGCGACATTTATGCAGGCGGTGCCATCGCCTTCAACAGCGACTCCCTCTACCATGCCAGCATTTGGAAAAACGACTTGCTGCTTTGGATGGCAGATAGCACTTCGAGCATCCAAAGCATCTGCTTCGATGGCGACAACCTCTATGCAGCGGGATTCATGGTTGAAAACGACTCCCTTACCTACGGTATCATTTGGCAAAACGACTCCATCATCTACCAATTGGAAAACGCCAACTTCGGACACATCGCAGCATTTGAAGGCAGCCTCTATTGGACAGGGATTTCCTTGACGGATACCATTGTCTATATTTGGCAAGACGGCGAGGTACTCTTCGACCTGCCTGAACTCTCTGGAATCAGCAATTTGGTCGTCAACGAGAGCGGAGTTTACTATACAGATGCACAAACGATTTATAAAGACGGCGAAGTCCTTTATCAGCCCGAAGAATGCATTATCTCCGACCTCATTGTGAAACCTGCCCCACCGCAACCCGAATACACCCTCACCGTCGAGGTCGACAGCATCGGCGGCGGCACCGTCACCGGAGGAGGCATCTACCATTATGGTGACACGGCCACCATCGAGGCCATCCCTGACATGGGCTGCGAGTTCCTCTTCTGGAACGACGGCATCGTCACCAACCCGCGCGACATCATCATCACACAAGACACCACCTTCATTGCGCATTTCAACCGTTTCAATTACACCATCGAGACTGCGGTCATTCCGCTCAACTCGGGCATAGTGACAGGAGGTGGCAACTACCCTTACGGCGACACCATCACCCTTGAGGCCGTCGCCAACCCCGGCTTCATCTTCGAAAGATGGACCGACAGCGTCACCGACAACCCGCGCGAGGTCGTCGTCACCCAAGACAGCACATTCATCGCCATGTTCAGCCCGCGCCAATACACCATCACCGTCGAGAGCGACCATCCTGGTTGGGGCACGGTGGCAGGCGGTGGCACCTATTATTATGGCGACACCATACAGATTTCGGCGACGGCCTACCTCGGTTTCCAATTCAACGGCTGGGACGACGGCAACACTGACAACCCGCGCACCATCATCGTCACGGATGACCTTCGCTACCTCGGCCTTTTCGGCGTACAACAATGCCTCATCAAGACTGAGGTCATCCCCGAAGGCGCCGGTACGGTGAATGGCGGTGGTACCTACGACTATGGCACCACGATACACCTGACGGCCCACAGCAACACGGGTTATACCTTCACCCAATGGAACGACGGTAACATCACCAACCCGCGTAGCGTCTTTGTTGAAGGCAACGCCACCTATACCGCTGTATTCACCCCGCTGCAATATGAAATCACCACCGAATGCGATCCTGTGGAAGGCGGCACGGTGACCGGTGCAGGCACCTACGACTACGGCAGCACCGCCACGCTGACGGCCACGCCCAACGAGAACTACATCTTCCTCTGCTGGAGCGACGGCATCGCCAGCAACCCGCGTAACGTCACCGTGACCAGCAACGCCAACTACAAAGCTCTGTTCCACCTCAACGGCACACCGCAATACACCATCACTGTGGTGGCTAACGATACGTTGTTGGGCATCGTTACCGGCAGCGGCACCTACCCCAGCGGCACCACCATCGACATCGAAGCCAGACCCTATTCGGGCGCTGTCTTCACGAGTTGGGACGACGGCAACACCGACAACCCACGTAGCGTCACCGTCACACAAGACATGACGTTCATGGCCATCTTCACCGAAGTGGAAACCTACCTCATCACGGTGAGACCCGAGAACCCGCTGCAAGGCTCCACCTACGGTAGCGGTCAATACCAACTCAATCAAGAGGTTTCCATCGGGGCCGTACCTCGCCCCGGCTACTACTTCTCGGGCTGGCAGGACGGCGACATGAACAACCCGCGCACCATCATCGTCACGGGCGCCGCCGAATACATCGCCTCGTTCTCACAAGACCCTGTCGAGACCTACACCGTGACCGTGTATTATGACGAAAGCGAAGGCTTCATCCTCGGTGCAGGCACCTATCAGGCTGGCGCCATCGCATCGATTGCTGCCATCCCCGCCGACGGCTTCTACTTCAAGAAATGGGGCGACGGCACCACCGACAACCCCAAGGAAGTCGTGGTCGACCACGACATCGTACTGGCCGCCTTCTTCGAAGGCACAGGCGTGGATGAGGATGGCTTTGAGACCATCAACCTCTACCCCAACCCAGCCAACGACAAGATCCACATCGAAGGTCTGGAAGGCGAGCATGAGATCCAAATTTACAATGCTTTCGGCATGCTGGTCATGACAACAACCTTGCAAGGCGACTCTGAAATCAACATCAGCGACCTGCCCACAGGCTACTACCTGATGCGCATCGACAACCATCGCGCCGTGAAATTCATCAAGGAAAACAAGTAACAAATCATCACAACTAAAAGTTGCGCCCGACACGAACAAGGGAAGAATAAATGAAAAAACTCATGTTAACTGTAATCGTAGTGTTATCAATGTCATTGGCTTCATTTGCCAGCAACGCAAACGCCACGCAGTTCAACAGCAATGGCAGCAATATCGCCATCGAAAATGCCGACCCGCACACCAAACAGTACGAAGACATAAAAAAGATTCTTGATGAATACGAAGAAGCGATCAAGAAAGCAACTACATGTGAAGAATTGGACAATGCCGAGTTAGCAATGTTATTTAAACTGATGGCATTGACTGAAAACGAGTATTCCGAAGATGCGACTCCAGAAGAGGGCAAGGAGATCCAAGAAAGAATGAACCGTTTGGAGATCGAGGCGCAAAAAATGCAACAGAAATGGGGATGTGAACCTGAAGGAGAAGGAGATACGGATGGAGAGTAATCCATATCCTCTCCCACAGAAACGAAGAAAGCCGACAAATGTCGGCTTTCTTCGTTTAATAGGCCTTTTCGCCTTACTTCGTAATCACGAGCTTCAGCGTCTCGCTGCCCGACTCCGACACGGCGTTGATGAAATACACGCCTTCGCTCAGCGTATTGAGGTAACGCTCAAACGAAGTGTGGTTCAGACCGTTGAAGCTATAGGAAAACAAAGCGCGGCCCATGATGTCGCAGACCGTCAATTCTGCTTTGTGGAGCGCATTCATCACCACATGCACCTCACCATTGGAAGGATTGGGATACACCGAAATGATATGTTCAGGGGTGTTCCCTATCGGCTCTTCCACGCTCAAGATTTCCATGGCCTGCGAAAAATCGGGGATGCCAAAGCCGTATTTGCTGTCGGGATGGTCAGCACGGTTGCCACAAGCACGGATGGCGTCGCAGATCTCCTGCACCGAGGCATAGGGGCGTGCCTGACGCAAGCAAGCCACAGCACCAGCAAGAACTGGAGTGGCAAAGGACGTACCATTACCATTATAATAAGGCCACCAGTTTCCATAACCCGAAGCCACGTATGTGCCTTCGCCCATAGCCATCACATCGGGTTTGATGCGACCATCGTAGGTGGGACCCACTGAACTGAAGCTGGCACGGTTGCCGTTGGAATCGACAGCGCCAACAGTCACGATGTGCTCGGCATCGGCGGGGATACCTAAGGTGCAGGTGCCATCGCCTTCGTTGCCCGCGGCATTCATGCAAATCATGCCACGGCTGGCAGCAATCTCACATCCTATCGACATCGGGGCGGTTTGGCCGTCATAATGCTCGAAAGGATGGTCCCATTGGCTCATGTCGAAACCAATGTATCCCAACGAAGTGGAGCAAACGTCGACACCCAGGCTATCGGCATATTCAGCGCCCGACACCCAGTTGTATTCCTCAACGATATTCTCACTGTCGCCATCCTCAGTATGGATCAAGTAATAGGAAGCCTTATAAGCCGTGCCTACCATATTGTTGGGGTCATAAGCGCCCATCGTGCTCAAGCAGGATGTGCCGTGAGTGCTCTGCGTATACACTGAGTTGGAACCATAAACGAAATCGCGGGTACCAAGCAGACGACCTTCTTCACGCATATTATCGAAGCATGATGTCTCTTCCGCACCTTCGAAACCACCATCGAGGACGGCAATCACGACACCTGTTCCATCAAATCCCAACTCATGCAACATATGGACGTTCAGCTGTTTGACTTGGTCTTCAGCACCTCCATAGAAACCCTTTGAGCCACCACGATGGGCTGCTGCAGGCTTCATCTCATTGGCCAGCCAACGCTCCTTTTGTTCCTGAGCCTTGAGGTCGTTGGGGCAGTTGCGCACCGCGCTCACACAATCGAGAGCGTTGATGGCGTCGATCACGGCTGGGTCGGTGACGTGAACCGTGACGCCATTCAACCATTTCGAAGGGTTGATCAGCTCGGCACCACAGCCGGCCACCGCCTGGAGATACTGTGGGTTGACGGGGATGTCGTATTCGTCGATGGCAATGCCAAGGTTGGCACGACGTTGCAAAGCACGATCGCTCAAATAGGCCTCAGGGTTGTCGATGGAATAAGGAGAATTGTCCTTGTCTTTGAACTGTACCCAGTAGATGTTGGTCGCGATTTGCGCCTGGGCAAACATCGTGACCACAAGAAACATAAGTAAAAAAGAAAGCTTTCTCATTGTTATTGGATTTAGATCATGAACTTAATAAATAGGTGACAAAAGTCGGGCAAAAATAACGATTTTTCCCAACACCAAACACTGTTTCATACAAAATGCCTACTTTTGCCGAAAATTCAAGAAACAGAATATGCGCATCGACATCATCGCCGTTTTCCCCGAAATGTTTGAGGGTCCTTTCACCGAGTCCATCATCAAACGCGCTGTAAACAAAGGCATTGTGGAGATTGGATTGCACAACCTCCGCGACTATACCACCGACAAGCACCACAAGGTGGACGACTACTCCTTTGCCGTCGGAGCGGGCATGGTGATGATGATCGAGCCTGTCGACAACTGCATCAGCCACTTGAAGAGCCAGCGTGATTACGACGAGGTTATATACATGAGCCCCGACGGCGAGCTTTTGGACCAACCTTTGTGCAACCAACTCTCGATGAAAGAGAACATCATCATCCTTTGCGGTCACTACAAAGGCATCGACGAACGTATCCGAGAGCACCTGATTACCAAAGAGATAAGCATCGGCAACTATGTCCTTTCGGGCGGAGAGCTTGGCGCAGCGGTTCTGGTCGACAGCCTGGTGCGCCTCATCCCAGGTGCTTTGGGCGATGAGACCTCTGCCCTCTCCGACTCGTTCCAGGACGGCTTGGTGTCGCCTCCGGTATACACGCGTCCCAGAAACTACAAAGGATGGGAGGTTCCCGAGGTGCTTTTGTCGGGTAACGACAAGCTAATCAACGATTGGCGGTTGGAGCAAGCCATCGAGCGCACCAAGGTGCGCCGGCCTGAAATGTATGAAAATTTCAAAAAAAGCTGAAAATCTTCGTCACGTATTGAAATTATTTGTATTTTTGCACCCACTTTTTGGAGAAAAATATACAAAAATCATATAAAATGAGCAAACAAGCATTAATTCAATTCGTTGAAGATCAAATCGTTGTAAAAGATTTTCCGAAGTTCAAGACAGGCGACACCATCACGGTGACCTACAAGATTGTTGAAGGACAAAAAGAGCGTCTGCAGAAGTTCCAGGGCATCGTCCTGAAGCGCAGCGGCCAAGGCAAGGTGGGTACTTTCACCATCCGCAAGATTTCGAACAACATCGGTGTTGAGAGATGTTTCCCCATTGCCTCTCCTATGATTGAGAACATTGAGGTGAACAAGAAGGGTGCTGTCCGCAAGTCACGCATCTACTATCTGCGCGGCCTCCGCGGCAAGAAAGCCCGTATCAAGGAACTCAAGGACTAATACCTTCAGTCACAACGAAAAAAGAAGCTCCGAGCGTTTGCTCGGAGCTTCTTTTGTTATTAGTGTTTTGGCGCACAATATAAAGCTTTTATTTCTCGCTTTCCCAGCGATCGGTCCATCCGTGCAGGGCCTTCCAGCGCTGCATCCGCTCGTAGTAGGCGGCCATCGTGTCCTCTTTCGTGGTGTCCACTGCGGCTTCCGTTTGTTCCACGGGTAGTGCCTTGTCCTTTTCGTGTATTCCCAGTTGGCATCCCGCCAGCAACAGGGCGGCCATGGCCGCCACTGCTACTATCGGGATAAGGGACTTTTGCATGCTTTTCATGGCATGCTACTCCTTCACCACCTTGTCCGAGAACGTCTGCCCGTCCTCCATAGTGACGCGCATCGTGTATGTTCCAGCGGGCAGTTGTCTCATGTCGATGCTCTCGAAGGCCTTGCTTTGCGTGCGTATCAGGCGGCCTTGCAGGTCGTAGAGCTCGATTTTAATGGGGTTTGAGCCGTTCGAGTATTGCAACTGAAGCAGGTCCTTTGCAGGGTTGGGATACAAAGAGAGCACGTTCTCTGCTTCATGCCATTCACTGACCTCGGTATAATCAATACCCTCAAATTCGGGATTCTTATAAATGCTCCTCCCGTCTTGGAAAACCTCTACCGTCCGGTGTGCTATTCCGCTAAGTGGTATCTCAACATAGATAGGGTACAACAAACCCTCATTACTTCCTATTCCACCAACCCATTGAGCAAAGGGGTCCCAGTTCATCAATATCACTTTCCTCATTATTCCGCAAAACTCCTCTTCACCCACTTCGGATACAATATCATAATGAGATGTATAACATGGATCTTGCCATTCATCCCAGACCGAAAGGGAGAAATCATACAGCAATACTTCTTGATCATCCGGGCAAATGAATAAGCAACCTATTTCTGGTAAAAAAGGTGGTAATGATACAAAATAGTATTTGCCATCCCCGTCCTTGCGGATGCCGCCAACGCATTGACCTTCAATGGGTAATCCCAAATGGCTACATTCAATAAGCATTTTATACTCCAAACCATTTACCAACGTATCTCCTTTGATACCCAATTGGTAATAGATTGTGTCTTGATAGTCCGACCGATACATTTGTACCCAAGCTCTGTTTTCTGTTGCAAGATCATCCCAGTCGTATTCCCGACCAAAGGGATGCTGTGCCTTTGCCATCCCTGCCAACATCACCAGCAGTAGGAAAAGGACTTTCTTATTTTCCTGTCCGGCCACACCGTTGGCATGGCAAAATGCTCCCGAAAGGGTTAAGCAGAGCATCAGAAACAATGTTGTTACTTTTTTCATCGCTTTATGAATTAGTGTTTGCGATGCAAAAGTAGAGCGGCTTGGTTACTATAGTCAAGAAAAAGATGGTACGAAAAGGTACGAAGAATTATTGTAATATCTTGATTAATAAATGATTAATTATTCATCAAGCATATTGCGAAGGGCGTGGTAAAGGCTGTCGTTAGCCCCGATAATGCGGCTTATTTTTCTGCTTCGGTCACAAACTGTCGTATACGCCCGCTGCATCAAGGCGGAAATGTCGGCTTCATTCAGGCCAAGCAGGACAAGATAACAACAATCCATGTCGTTGTCGGTCAATTTTGGATATTGCCTACGAATGTGCGAAACAAACCGTGGCAGATGCTTTTGAACAGCATTGCGCAAATCCAATAGTTGTTCCTTACTGAGCGCATCATCCTTGTAAATCAAGTAGTCCATCTTCGACTTGAACTGCTGTTTGTGAGCGATTCCAACAATGTGTTTGCAGATGGGGTCATTAATGAATGCCGCATAATCATTGGCTGTGTCTGATTCATATTGGGCATTTTTTGACAAAGTCTGCTCCAATTGTTTCGATATGTCGCGCAGTTCCTCGTTACTCCGTTTCAAACGACCTGAAAGGGCTGCCTGCTGTAGCTTATGGGTTTGCCGCTCCGACTCCATCTCCTGCAAGTGTTGTTTTTCTTTGTCTTCCAGCATCTTTTCCGCTTCAGTTTGCTTTTGTCTTAGCTCCTCCTTGTGCTGTTGCTCTGTTTCACCAAGTACTCTGTCCGCTTCCTCACGCTGTTTCTTCAAAAGCTTCTTGCTTCTCCATTTCGCCGCAACTATGATAACCAAAGCTAATGCAGCAGCAATGGGAGCAACAATTTCTATTGTTTTTTTGACTGCTGCTTCTCGTTTTATTGTAGCTTCTTTCTCTTGTTTTCGACTCTTATAGGTCTTATACATTTCACTAAGTTGCGAAACCAAAACACTGTTTTCTGCCCCTGTTTCATTATGATGGGCCAAATAGCTCATACATTCGTTGGATTTTTCCCCGTTGCCAAGACTGTCGTATATGATTCGCAGATAATTTGCTACTCTTATCTGCAAGAATCGGTTCCTTTTGTTTTCCAACACGGGTTCCAGATACAAAAGTGCAGAATCATACATTCCTTCCTCAAAGAAAATATTACCAATCACCGTATAACGCGTCAGCCTTTCGTCGTCATCGGCAGCCAAAACGGCCATCTGCTTCAAGCGCTCTAAGGACATTTCAGCTTGATGTGTCATTTGATAGGACAACAAAGCTTGGGTAGAGACCATGTCTCTGTAATATAGATTTGTCGAGTCGGGTATGTTTACCAAAGCTTGGATATAATAGTAGTCTGCACTATCCTTGTCGCCTTTTTTGTCATATTGCTTGCCTATGTGGTACAAGGCATTGGAGATGCTATACGATGAAATGGGTGAGATAATGGAATAATCATAGGAATGCCTGTAGCAATCCAAAGCGGGATCCATCATATACTGCTTTTCAAACATTTCCCCAAGTCGGTTGTAGGTATAGGTCATGAACTTCGCCTTTTTTCCCACCAGGTCTTTTTCTTGGAAATGGCTTTCCATCAGTTCCAAGGCTTTCAGGTATTCCTTGCAGGCCTCCACCATACTTTCGTTTTCGTAGTAGCCAACGCCGTTGATGTAGTGGGCGCGGGCATCCAAGAATACGAGGTTGTCGTTTCGTGTCAAGGATAGCGGGTCCGTGCCCGCTATGAGGCGTTTGGGTGAAGGTGTGTCGTTCAAGGTGAAGGTTAGGCTATCAAAATAAACCACCGCCTCCAACAAGGCGGGGCGGTTGGTCTGGGCGTAATCGTTTTTGTAGAGCAATTCGGCCAACAGGAGGTTGGCATAATGGCGGTTGAATTCCGCTGTAGAGACGCATTGCATGCGTCTTTTTTGAAAATCGGTTGCATCATCGGGAGACGCAATCATTGCGTCTCTACAGCAGGTGTCGAAATAGGGTATCAGGCAGGCCAAGGCGCTGTCGGGCTGGCGCCACATCAGACTGTCGATGGCGGACAATTCGGGGGATGCAATGGTTGTGGGTAGAGACGTGGCGCGCCGCGTCTCTACAAGGTCCGTGTCGTGCCTTTGGCAGGCACACAACAATGCAAACGGCAGCAGAAACAGTAGCACAATATGTCTGACATTCCGGCACATGCATCTCCCTATTTAAAAACGCCATCATTCCTCTGCTTTCTTCTTCCGCTTGAAAATCTTCGTCCGTAGCATAAACACCGTCAGCGCGGCCCAGAAGACCACCAAGATGCCCAAAGTGATAAAGGTAGCTTTCGGACTCTGCGGGGCATAGCCCACCAGGAGCAACACGGGAAAGCCCAATACGATGGCCGAGAGGGTCTGCAGCACCAAGTTGTTGGCGGCAGGCGTCTCAAACTTCGGGTCGATCTCGCGCAGCAGGATCATACCATTGCTGGCCGTACCCGTCAGCATGCCGAACATCGAGAAGAAGCCCTCGTATTTGTAATTGGGATAGAGGTGCTTCGAGATAATCAAGACATAAATGAAAGTCACTGCGGCACCCAAAGTGCAAATGATGATGAAGGGCAAGATGAACGATCCAAAATTCTCCAAGCTGATAGCAGCAGTACCCGCAACAATCATGACATCGAAACAGAAACCGCTGATGCGATTAAGCATATAGTTGTTGATGTACTCACGGCTCATCAGCTTGGCCTTCTTGAAACGGCCCAAGAGCCACTTGAAGAAGATGCCGAACAGCGTGCCCGTCAGGAAGTTGAAGCCCCAAAGCATAGGTTTCAAGGTGTTAGTGCCAAAATTGCCCAAATCCATCCCTTGGATCCAGTTGGTGAACAGGAAAACGAGGAAATAGACGAACAGCACCATACAGATCTGCACCGAGAGCTTGTCGATGGACTCGGCATCGGGAATCTCGCCCTTGCCTTCATAGTCCTCCAACTTGTTCACCTGGGCCTCGGCAAGCTTCTTTCTCGAAAGTAAGCCCTTGCGACGCAGGATGTTCATATAGATGACGCCCACCACGCTACCCACGATGAAACCCGTGGCAGCAATGGACAAACCAAAGTCAGCCCCTGAGAAAGGAATGCCTTGTTTATCGGCCCAAGTCGTGAAAATCTTTCCGAAATTCAAGGCCTGTCCCGGTCCTTGGCCGTAGCCCATGGGCAGCAACAAACCCGCTGCATAAAACAACTTTCCACCTAGATAGAAAAACAGGATTGATACGATGAGACCCACGATGCCTTGAATGACGTATGTGGAGGCCGTCAAAGCACCTGTCTCGATCACCTTCATCGGAGTAGACTTTGATTCTATCTTGTTGTTTTTCAATGCCAAGGCTACAAAACCCAAGCCCAAGGCATGATAGGTCACAACCTCCATCACAGGCTTGTTGATGAGTTCCTTGCACCCAGGAATCGCCTTAAAGATCAAGAGCAGCAAACCGCCAATCAAAGCCGAAGGAATCAGGCTCTTGCGCAAGAAAGGAATCTTGGTTCTCAACACGTTACCTATCAATAAGGCCGTTGCCAAAATGCAGAATTGCACCAGCCAATTCCAAGCTATGGGCTGGTCAAAAGTCATCACAGAAGCATCAAGTAATGTCATATCGAATGATTTTATAAAAAACTATTCAAAATAAATTTCTACCAACAATTTCAACGTCTGAGCTTGACTGCCGTACCCGATGCCGAAACCATCAACATTCCACTATTCTCACCAAGGACCTCATAATCAATATCAATACCGATAACAGCATCCGCGCCCATTTGCATTGCGCGTTCCTGCAATTCATTCAATGCCTGTGAACGAGCATTGATAAGTTCTGATTCGTATGAACTCGAACGCCCGCCAATAAAGTTTCTAATACTGGCGCCAAAGTCTTTGATAAAATTCACTCCAGCAATCACTTCACCAAAGACAACGCCTTTATACTCCAAGATGGTACAGCCTTCAATGTTTGGTGTAGTTGTAAGTATCATAATACATTGATTTTGTTTATCCATTTGGCCTGCAAATATATGTATTTTTTATATGGTGAACAAAATTCCGTAATTTTGCGGCATGAAAAAAGCGTTTGAACTGTTCTTCTCTTTCTTCAAGATCGGGGCCTTTACCCTGGGTGGCGGCTATGCCATGCTCTCGATGGTGGAGAAGGCCGTCGTCGACCAGAAGAAATGGATTCCCAACGACGAGTTTTGGGACATGATTGCTGTGGTTCAATCGCTTCCAGGAGTGTTCGCTGTCAATACGGCCTTATACGTCGGACATCGTGTGGCTGGCACGAAAGGTGCCTTTGCCGCCATGCTGGGCGCCATCATCCCATCCATCACCATCATCCTGCTCTTGGCCACGGTGTTTCGCGAATACCGCGACCAACCCGTGGTGGAACGCATCTTCAAGGGCATCCGTCCCTGCGTGGTGGCCCTCATCATCGCCCCTTCGCTGCGGATGATCAAGTCGGCCAAGGTGACTTGGAAGACCGCCATCATCCCCATCGCCACGGTGTTCCTCATCTGGTGGCTCAAAATTTCCCCCGCCTACGTCATCCTGGCCGCCATCGCGGGAAGCCTTATCTATGCGCTGATTATAAGAAGACGCGAGACTGCGAGACGCAAGACACGAGACAGCGGCCCTTCGACAGGCTCAGGGACCTCGTCCCGCGTCTCGGAGTCCCATGTCCCGCGTCAAAATAGAAAGGAGGCCAAGCCATGATCTACCTGCAGCTGCTATGGGTCTTCGTGAAAATCGGCGTGCTGGGCTTCGGCGGCGGCTATGCCATGCTTTCCCTCATCCAGCATGAGGTGGTGGACCATTACGCTTGGATGAGCACCACCGACTTTGCTGACATGGTGGCCATCTCGCAGATGACACCAGGCCCCATCTCCATCAACTTAGCGACTTATGTGGGCTACACCACAGCGGGCTTCGGCGGCTCTCTGTTGGCATCGTTCGCGCTCTGCCTGCCTTCCATCATCATGGTGTACTTCATCTTGAAATTATTCATGAGCAAGAAAAACAATGCTCTGATGACCAACACCTTGAAAGGGCTGAAGCCTGCCATTGCCGGACTTATCTTTGCAGCGGGTCTCTCTATGATGAACACCCAAAACTTCGTCGACTTCGGTCGCGGACAATACAATATCAGCGTCATCATCTGCGTTTTGGCATTTGTAGCCTCGTATTTCTTCAAGGCGAATCCGATATTGTTGATAGTGATTTCTGGCGTGATAGGGTTTTTCGCGTATTAAAAGCAGTGAGTACTGATAATGAAAAGCGAAACGTCATTGCGGACTTGATCCGCAATCTCCCAAGCGAAACGAGTACGTCTCCGCACTTGGGAGATGGCGGATGCAGCTCCGCCATGACGGTAAAAGGCTATATAACCCTTCCTATGAAATAGTAATAAACCACACAAATATGAAACAAAACATTATCACCATCATTATTCTCCTTTGGGCAAGCACCACTTTCGCACAACACGCCCTCACCTATCAAAGCTATGCCAAAGGCGTTGCCGAACAAGACACGACCACCATTCAGGTCGTTGAAAATGCAAAATGCCTGAAAATCAAAAACGTCGAAAAGTCTTTGTCCAACCCTATCCCTGGCTATGCCGAGAGCAGCACCTACGTGGATTATGTCCATGATTCCGTCTACACCGTTTTGGACTACAACGATGGAAAGTTCTACAGTTCCTATTCATTGACAGATAATGACGTGGTTTTCAGCGAAGAAGGCAAAGAAAAACTGTTGGGTTACAATTGCACGAAATACAAGACCAGCATCAACTCCAACACCATCGAGGTGTGGATGACGGAAAGCCTCGGTTTCGAGGCCACTCCCATGCCTGGTCTCGGCCGGCTGAAAGGCGTGATGGTACGTTGCATGAGAAACGGCTCCTATATCACTGACTTGACTGTAGTTAAAGACCAAAAGTATGCTCTCGTCGACTTGATTCCTGCCTACAAAGGCCAACATAAGACCTCCCGAGAGTTGAGTCAATTGCGCAAGGACAAACTCGTCATGCGTATCCCAGTTTTCGAGGACGAGCAAATCCATTTTGCAGACTATGCGCCTCTTGATGGTGAAATACCTTACGACACCACCATCCATTTCAGCCACGGCACGCTGATTGTCAAACGGATGAAGTTGCCTGAATTACCTGAGCATTACCAAATCTTTGCCGAAATCCGTCAGCGCAGCAACGGCGATGCCTACGACCGTAGCGCCTCCGTCTTCGTCATCCCGACGGAAAAAGCCAAGAGTTTCAAGGATGGCTTGACAAAAGGCATCGAGGCATTGCCTACCATGGTCGGCAAAGATGGCAAGGAATACCAAGGCATCAGGGCGGAGAAGGATTATTTGCCGCCCGTTGAGTTGGTTCGTTTCTTCACCTCGTTTGGCGCAGGCCATTTCAACGACCGAGTGCAAATTGATGGTCTGGAATGGGCTGATGAAAACTACTACAAGATGGAAGTCAGCGAGTTGCGCGACCGTCTGCGCGGCGATGTGCTCATCGGCGCCTTCATCGGCAACTACGACAAGGGCGGGCACAAGCTTTCACTCGACCTCCTCGCCTACCCTGGCGAGAACAAATGGAGCAAGAAGCCTTTGAAGCAACACTCCATTCCGCTGTTCAACACCTGCAACGTGCTGGAAATGTCGGGACAAAACTATGGCCGCTTGTTTGCCACAGACACCTTGGAAGTCGAGTTTGAGCTCCCCGAAAATATCAAGAACGTGCAGCTCCGTTACATCAGCACGGGTCATGGCGGATGGGACAACGGCGACGAGTTCAATCCCAAAGAGAACGCCATTTTCATCGACGGCGTGAAGCTATTCACCCACACCCCTTGGCGTTGCGACTGTGCCACCTTCCGCGACCAAAGCCCCGTTTCGGGCAACTTCTGGAACGGTGTCTCCTCTTCCGATTACTCGCGCTCAGGCTGGTGCCCCGGCACTGCCACCAATCCCGTCTATTTCGATCTGAGCGGATTGAAGCCAGGCAAGCATACGCTACGCGTCGCCATTCCACAGGGCAAGGACGAGGGGGAATCGTTCAGCCACTGGATGGTTTCGGGGGTGGTATTGTTCGAGAAGATAGACAAAAAAGACAAAAAGGACTAGCGAAGAAGCATCGCGTCAACCGTTACCATCGCCGCCAAAGCCTCCACTAAGACTACTGCACGCGGCAAGGCACACACATCATGTCGTCCCTCGATGGCAACTTGGCAGGGTTCTCCTGCCCGATTCACGGTTTGCTGAGGTTTGGCTATGCTCGGTATCGGCTTGAATGCCACACGGAACACTATATCGTTACCATTGGTGATACCACCTTGGATGCCACCCGAGTGGTTGGTCAATGTGGTGATTTTGCCGTCCTTATTAATAAAGGTGTCGTTGGCCTCGGAGCCTTTCATCTTGGCCAAGGCAAAGCCGTCGCCGACCTCAAAGCCCTTCACTGCAGGCAGGCTGAACATGGCGTGGGCCAGCTCGGCGGAGAACTTGCCAAACATCGGCTCGCCTAAGCCCGCTGGAACACCTTTGATACAGCATTCGACGATGCCACTTACAGTGTCGCCTTCTCTACGAGCCTGTTCAGCGTCGCCCATTTCAATTACTCTGGCAATGATTTGAATACCCTTCTCCTTCAAAATCTGCTTGGCGATGGCACCTGCCACCACGATGGGCAAAGTCGTTCTTGCCGATGCCCTGCCACCACCGCGCCAGTCGCGGATACCGTATTTCTGCTCGTAGGTGAAATCGGCATGCGAAGGACGGTAGATGTCTTTCAAAACCTCGTAATCTTCTGATTTGCAGTCTTCATTACGTACCATAAAGGCAATAGGCGTACCCAAAGTAACGCCATCAAGCAAACCTGAGAGCCACTCGATTTGGTCCGTTTCTTTGCGTTGCGATGCTGTTGAGGATTGCGCTGTCTTGCGCCTAAGCAGTTCGCTATCAATGAAATCGAAATCCAATTTTAATTGTGAAGGGCAACCGTCGATGACGCCACCGATGGCTGTGCCGTGCGACTCTCCAAAAGTGGTGAGTCTGAAGATGTGACCAATAGTATTCATGAGGCAAAAATACAAAAATCAACAGAATTTTGTATTTTTGCAGCCGCAATGGACAAAAAGAGCACAAATAGCAACATCAAGATAAAGAACAAGCGCGCTACCTTCGAGTATTTCCTCGTGGAGACGCTGACTGCAGGCATCGTGCTGACTGGTACGGAGATCAAGTCCATCCGTGGCGGCAAGGCGAGCTTGGCGGATTCGTATTGCAGCTTCAAGGGCAACGAGCTGTTTGTCATCGGCATGCACATCGCCGAATACGCCCAAGGCACCTACAACAACCACGACCCCAAACGCGACCGCAAGCTGTTGCTCAACGCCCGGGAGTTGCGCAAACTGAAAAACAAAGTGCAGGAAAAGGGCTTCACCATTGTACCCGTCGTGCTGTTCATCAACGAAAACGGTTTGGCCAAACTGGACATTGCATTAGCCCGAGGCAAGCACTTCTACGACAAGCGCGAGAGCTTGAAGACCAAGGACTCGAAGCGGGAGTTGGAAAGGATGGAGAGATACTAGTTGTCAGTTGTTCAGTTGTTCAGTTAATCAGTTGTTCAGTTATGGGAACAAAAACTGAACAACTGCAAACTGCAAACTATCAACTGATTAAAAGCTGAAGCAATAGCCGATGCGCAAGGAGATGGGCGAAGCGTAGGGCGTGTCAATCCCTCCTGTAGAAAACGCGGACCAACTCAGGTTATAAAGCAACATATAATACACAAAACTGCCCGAGTAGGAATATTGACGGTATCCTGCACCCACAAATAAGCTATTGAACCATTTGCTGTTCGTCGTAGTATGGTTCCAACGGGAGAATCCATACATCATCTCATCCTCGACATGGACGAACAAACCCTTGTAAACCTGGCAGTTGGTATAGGGTGCCACACCAAAATAATGCGCGTAGGAACTGCCATAATAACGGTCGAAATCACACGACAGGTTATAGATGCCACGCACACCCACTTCCCAAGGGCTAAAGATGCGGTAACCAAATTGAGGAGCGATGGAAACGTTGAGATAATTGCCATACAATCCGCCGCCGATGTTGCCGCCGACGACAAATTTTCCTTTCATATCCGGCACATCAGGAAGGAACTGTGCCGATGCCTTGCCTACAAAGCCAAAAAGCATCAAACAAAGCGATGCGATGATTGCAAAACGTTTCATAGTCACGATATTTTCCGCAAAAATACAATAAAATCCTTATCCGCTCGTATCCAATAATAGTTTATCTTTGCTTTTTTAAAATTTGTCATGAAAGCTCGACATATCTTACTCATAATCACCATCTTCCTGTTGGCAGGCTACTCATGCAAGAAGAGCAACACGGTCAATCCCGACTCCAATCTGAAGCTGGAATTCTCGGCTGACACGGTTCTCTTCGACACCGTTTTCACCTCTGTAGGCTCGGCCACACACGAACTGAGGATCTACAACTCGCATAGCGACGACCTGAAAATCAGTTCCATCCGTCTGGTCGGAGGCGATGCTTCCCCTTTCCGTTTCAATCTTGACGGCGAAAGTGCCACAGAAATTTATGACAAGATCATCCCTGCCAACGATAGCCTCTTCTCCTTCCTGCGCGTCACCATCAACCCGAACGACCTCAACTCGCCTTTCGTGGTGGAAGACGAACTGGAGTTTATCACCAATGGCAATACGCAGACCATCAAGCTGTTGGCATGGGGCCAAAATGCCAACTACATCGTGGCCGACAAGGTGGTGAACATGGGCGGGACGCCCTATCCTTACCATATCGTCGCCGATAGCCTTGAAACCACAATTTGGACTTCGGAACGCCCATACGTCATCTACGGCTACGCCCTCATCAATAGTTATGGCACCTTGAGGATTGAGAAAGGCACTCAGATTTATTGCCATCAAGGCGGTGGCATTCTCTCATGGAGCGACGGTCAGCTCATCATTGACGGCACCGCCGAGGAGCCTGTCGTCGTGCAAGGCGACCGTTTGGAGCCCTATTACAACGACACCCCAGGACAATGGGAGCAAATCCTGATGATGGACGGTCGCGCCGGTGCCGACCACCGCATCAGCCACGCCATCATCCGCAACGGTACCATCGGCCTCAACTGCCAATCGGTACTGAAAGCCACGGAATGCGCCTTGCGTATCGACAACACTATCGTTGAAAACCAAAGCGGCTACGGCCTGTTTTCCATCCTCTATGCCGTTGAGGCCAAGAACTTCGTCATCGCCAACTGCGGCTTTGCCAACTTCTGGGCCTTTGGCGGTGACTATCGTTTCGTGCACGGCACCATCGCCAACTATTGGAACGCCAACGAGCACAACAAAAACGAAAACGCCGTTTCAGTAGCCAACTACGCCATCGGCGGCAACAACGAGCCCTTCTATTATCCCTTCCGCATGGAAATGGACAACTGCATCGTCTACGGCAAACAAAAGGACGAATTCAAGGCCACCTTCGGTCCTGAGGCCGATTCTCTCTACACCTTCGACCATTGTCTCATCAAATCGGAGAAATACAACGGAACGATGCCGGGCTTCAGCCATTGCCTCTTCAACCTTGAACCTTGCTTTGCCGACCCGATGAAGCCCGACTGCCACATCGACAGCATCGCCTCACCCGCCATCGGCATGGGCAACCCGCTGTTTGGCAACGAAGTGTCTATCGATTTGGACGGTGTATCAAGGGTGGGTGCGCCTGATATGGGGGCGTACCAATACGTACCGAGATGATTTTTGGGTGTTGGGAGACGCGATGAATCGCGTCTCTACAAATCAATAAACAACTTTCACCTTTAGGGTCTTCGTGTTTCCGACGCCATCGGTCACCACGACCTTGACGTTGTTGGTGCCTTTCTTCATCTTCTCGTCGAACTCGTAATAGAGCAGGTCGTTCTTGGCATCATACTTGCCTAAGACCCACACGTCATCGAGATAGATGTCGTAGGTCTCGATGCCCGTCATGTCGTCGGAAATCTTGAAGCGCAGCGACTTCAACTCATTCACGGCTTGTCCGTTCTTGAAGTTGGAGGCTTTGACCGTAGGCGCCACTGAGTCAATCTTGATGGTGTATTCGCCCATGGTATAGGTCTTCACTTCCATGCAGCCGTTCTTCATTGTGCCGCCCAACGAGGAGACCTTGCCGTTTTTGTCTATGCTGGCGATATACATCCTCTTGTCGTATGCCCATTTCTCTTCAGGTCGGATGCGCACCGTGAACTTCTTGAAAGTGGTCATGCCCTCATCGCCAAAGCGATAGATGCGCGAGCAGCAACCCGCCTCATCACGTTGACCCGTCGGTATCCACTCGTCACGGAAGAGCGTATTATCTTCCATGGAGACGTTGAAGTCGTCGATGGTAATGTTGTTGTTGAGCGAGCCGTCGGCCTTCACAAAGTATTCGCTGCGACGACGCTCGGGACGTTCCACCTCAACAGGAGCCACGCCCACCAGCTTGAACGATGCCGTCGAGCTGTTGCCAGCATAATCGGTGATTTTGAAGCACACTTTCACCGTGTCGCCTTCCGCCACCTTGACCGTTCCGTTCTTCTTCTTGATCATGCGCAAATGATTGTTCGGGTCGACATCGGTGCGCACATAACTCGACTTCTTCTCCTTGTAATGGCGATAGTCGAGCAGGCTGTTCACATAACGCGGCTCGCTGTAAGAGAAGCTGTCGGCCTCCACTTGGAAGGCCAGCTCATCGTCGAGGTACAGCTCATAAAAATAAGGTCCATTCTTATTCGTCGAAGCACCCACCATGTCGTAGGTACACACGCCAAACGAAATCTCGCCGTTGCCATGGACATATTCCCTTTCCTTCAAGGTGTATTTCCCTTTTTGGCCCTCGGCCAAAGAGTAATACTTCGGGTTGATTCCACCTTCCAAGGTCGATTCATCACCCAGAGGATACACCGAGACGCCAAGGATGGTAGGACGCACATTGTCCTCGATCTTATAGCCGAAAAACATCGGGTTGACAGGTTTCTCGCTGCCCGTATGACGGATCTCGAAGTGCAGATGGGGACCACCCGAACTGCCGGAGTTGCCAGAGATGCCAATCACGTCGCCTCGCTTCACGGGGAATTTGTCCGCATCAAGATAGATTTGAGAGGTGTATTTCTTGTTCTTGTATTGGTACTGCTTCACGTACTTGGCCACATCGCTGGAAAAACGCTGCAAGTGGGCATACACCGTCGTAAAACCATCGTAATGCGTGATATACAACACGTTACCATAGCCGTAGGGCGACACGCCGATGCGGCTGATATAACCATCGGCCACGGCATACACCTTCTTGCCTTCCACACTCTGCGTCCTAATGTCAAGACCGGCATGGACGTGGTTGGGACGGATTTCAGCAAAGGTAGCCGACAGCATAATAGGAATATCAAGCGGGTTGCGGTATTGAGGATAGGTCTGAGCGGCCGCACCGACGGTGACCGCCATGGCAAGCAAAACCAATAAAGAACGCAATTTTGTCATCGTTGTAAACTTTAATAAAATATTGGGCAAAGATACACTTTTTTTCTATTTTTGCATCGGTTTTTGAAACAAAACAATGCGTCGACAAACAAGAAAAGAGAAAATCCAAGCCTGGCTTTCATCGCCCTATATGCTGCTAGCCTATCGGCTGATTGCCACCTTGCTGGTGCTCAGCATCAGCCGTTGGATGCTCTATCTGTTCAACCTACAGTTTTTCCACCAGCTTGACACCGGCCAAGCCTTGGCGCTGTATCTGCAAGGCATGCGTTTCGACTTACCCATCGTCTTCGGTATCAACATCCTGACCATCATTTTCTATTGTCTTCCCTCACGAATCATCTATAAAGATGAGTTGCAAACCTTCGTCGACATCATCTACATCGTCGCCAATGCCATCGCCGTCCTACTGAATTTTTTGGACATTGTGTGTTTCCGTTTCTTCGGCAAGCACCTCACCGTCCATTTCCTCAAACTGCTATTTAATTCCGACGAGGTGTCGTTTGGCGTTGTCAGGCAAGTCTTATTCGACTATTGGTATTTGTTGGTCATCTTCGTACTTTTCGTGCTGATTATCATCGTAGTAGCGCAGCACACCAAGCTCAAGAAGCCAGAGAAAGAAGAGAAGCCGCATTGGCAGCTACGACAGTCCATCAGCCTTGTTGTGATGCTTCTGCTCACGGTCCTCGCCGGTCGTGGCGGACTCCAAGCCAAGCCCATTTCGGTGGAAACCGCCATGCAATATACCGACCCGCAAAACGCTCCCATCCTGCTTAACACACCTTTTTGCCTACTCACCACACATGAAACCCCGCTGAAAGAGCGAACCGGAGAATATGTAAGCGACTTTTCCCCCATCCATTTCGACCTGAAGGCCAACCGATTCATTGAAAGCGACAGCCTTACCATGGACAGCGTACCGAGCAACTTGGTCGTCATCATCCTGAAAAACATTGGACAGGAAATGGTGGGTTACTATAGCCACGACCGCCGCTCACAGCTCACGCCTTTCCTCGACTCACTCTTAAGCCAAAGCCTCACCTTCAACGGCATGTCGAACAGCCGCAGGAGCCTTGAGGTGTTGCCTGCCATCCTGGCCAGCATCCCCTCGATGATGGAGAACGACTTTGTGAGGTCGCCCTACGCCGATAACGACTTCGACGCCTACAGCAAACACCTTCAAAAACAGGGTTACAACACCATCTTCATGCACGGTGGCAAGAACGGCGTGCTGGGCTTCGACGAGTTCTCACGTCGCGCCGGATTTAGCAAATACTTCGGTCGCACCGAATATGGCGACGACAGCGACTACGACGGACAATGGGGCATCTACGACGGGCCTTTCCTGCAATATGCCGCCAAGACCCTCAACCGCGTGCACGAGCCTTTCGCCACAGCCCTCTATACCCTCTCATCGCGCTATCCCTACAAAGTGCCCAAAGACTTCGAGTTCCCGGAAGGCAGTTATTTCTGGACCGGATTCGAGAAGACCGTCTACTACGTCGACTGCGCTTTGAGGGACTTCTTCAAGACCGCCTCACAAATGTCGTGGTACGACCACACCCTGTTCGTCATCACAGCGGACTACTCTAACAACGAGCACTTCCAGCCCGAATACAGCAACGTCTGGGGCATGTATTCCATCCCCATTGCCTTCTATTATCCAAGGAAAATTAAGGCTTTTCAAAGCAACGAGATTGCCCAACAAATCGACCTTGGGCCATCCATACTCTCCGCACTTGAAATCAACGACACGCTGTTCTCTTTCGGCCGTAACCTGTTCGACACCATCAGCGAACCCTCTTTCGTCAGCTACTACAACCTGACCTACCAATATTGCGACGGCACCTATCTGGTACAGTCGGACGGCGAGAACTCCTTCGGCATCTTCAAGCCCATCAGCGACTCGCTCTTGAACGACAACCTCATCGACAGGCTGCAGTGCCCCGACGTTTACGACAAGCTTTACCGCTTCCTGCAAGAGTATAACAAAAGAATGATTAACAACGAGTTATATTATATCCCAACCGATACCATTATTTATAACGACAGCCTCCATGAAACACAAGAGTGACAAAAACGGCACCGTTTATTCCACCAACCCTAACTTTGCCTTCGACTATGGCGAGGAAGAATTCATTACCCTAGAGCCAGGCAAACAGAACCTACGCGTGATGCTCGACAAGAAACAACGCGGCGGCAAGAAAGTGACCCTCATCACAGGCTTCCAAGGCTCCGATTATGACCTTGCCGTCTTGGGTAAGGAACTGAAGTCGGCCTGCGGAGTGGGCGGTAGCGTGAAAGATGGCGAGATCCTGCTTCAAGGCGACTTCAGGGAGAAAGTGTTGGCGCTATTGGTGCAGAAAGGTTATACAAAGACTAAAATCAGCGGAATATGATTGAAGAATACATAGAAATCCTGAACGGCATCGGCGAGCACCTTCATTTCAACCAGACCACCTCGCTGGGCATTGCAGAAGGCATCGCCTTTGCCTCACTGCTCGTCGTGGGCATACTGTTATATTTCCTTGCCCGCTTCATCATTAGCAAGACCGTCAACGTCCTCATCAAGAAGACGCCATCGAAATACGACGACCTGCTTGTGAAAAACAAGGTATTCATTCGCATCTGCCTGCTCATCCCAGCCATCCTGGTTAAGTATTACCTCAACGACGCCATGCCTGATTTCCCTGGAGCCGTTACCATCATCACCAAGATCACGAAGATCTATGAAATCACGGTTTATGCCTCCATTTTGATGGCCTTGGTGAATGCAGCCCACGAGCTCTACAACTCATTTGAGACCTCGAAACTGAAGCCCATCGAAGGTTTGGTACAGGTCATCAAAGGCATCATCATCGCCGTCAGCGTGTTGCTCATCACCACCTTCCTATTAGGCAAAAGCCTCAGCAGCATCATCATCGGATTGGGCACCATCTCGGCAGTGCTCCTGCTCATCTTCCAAGACTCCATCAAAGGCTTTGTAGGCAGCATACAACTGTCGATCAACGACATGCTCCGCATTGGCGACTGGATCGTGGTGGGACAAGCCGACGGCACTGTGCAGGAAATCAACCTCACTTCGGTGAAGGTGCAGAACTGGGACAACACCATCACCACCATTCCGACCTACACGCTGGTCTCGGCTCCCTTCACCAACTGGCGCGGTATGTCAGAGTCGGGTGGACGACGCATCGCACGCAGCATCAACATTGACGTAAACACCATTCGCTACTGCACGCCCGAGATGCTGGAGAAATACAAGCATTATTCTTTGGTAAAGGACTACATCGCCGAGAAAGAGGAAGACATCCTCGAATACAACAAGTCCAACAATATCGACACAAGCGAGATCATGAACGGTCGCCAGCAGACCAACCTCGGCATCTTCCGCGCCTACATCAAGGCCTATCTCAACAATAACCCGAAGCTGAACCATAACCTCACCATGATGGTGCGACAACTGCAACCAACGGAGTTTGGCGTGCCTTTGCAAATCTACGCCTTCAGCAGCGATAAGCAATGGACCAACTACGAGGAAATCCAAAGCGACATCTTCGACCACATCATTTCGGCTGCGCCGATGTTTGATTTGAAGATATACCAGAAGCATTAGTTTAGAGTGTAGAGTTTAGAGTTTAGAGTTGTAGGGCTGTTACACCGTGGCATCCGTACATTCAAATAAAACGTTTATGAACCCAGGAGTTGTTTTCACGGAAAAATACCTGAAATTGATGTTCAAGTCGTTGCGCGACGCCACACCCGATGAGGTGATGGAGGAGCTGGAGCATTGCCGTCGCGAAAACCGCCGTCCTGTGCGCATACCACGCTATTTCAGGGGATTCTTCGTTGAAGACGAGAAATATTGCGCCTCGACAGGCTTTGAGATGCAAGTCTTCAAGCATGAGGTCCCTGAGGTTGCTGAGCACAGTCGAAGCATCGAAGGGCCGAAGCACAAGCTCATCCTCTACCTCCACGGCGGTGCCTTCATCTATCCCCCTGTGTTCTTCCATTGGCGTTTCCTGCACGACCTTGCCTTGCGCACGCATTGTGATGCCTTGCTACCCGTTTATCCCAAGTCGCCAGAATACGATTGTGAGTATTCAGTAAAAACGCTGTTGGAATACTACAAAAACATTTCGGATTCAAGGCAATACGAGGAAATCCACCTCGTTGGCGACTCAGCAGGAGCTTGTCTATGCCTTGTGGTTGCCCAAGAAGCCTTCAAAAACGGCTGGCAAAAGCCAACCTCCTCCACCCTGCTCTCACCCTGCGTTGACCTAAGCCACACCAAGGAGAAAGAGATGCTGGCTTTGCAGGACCGTGACAGTATGTTGCAATACGACCGTATCGTCATCCTCAATGCCATCTGGCAAGGCCAATTGTCGGCACAGCATCCTTGGGTCAGCCCTGTGTTCGGCGACTTCTGCGGTGTCGACAATTTGAATGTCTATTTCGGCTCCGATGAAATCCTTCAACCCGACGACCTCTTTCTCAAAGAAATGTACGAAAAGGCTGGCAAAATCGGACATTTCTACGAGTATGAAGGCATGTTCCACACGTTTGCAATGTTCCCGATACCCGATGGATTCAAAGCCACAAAAAAAATAGCCGCCTTCATCAAGGATGGGCGGCTATAGTAGTTTGGGCAATCCTTTGTCTTACGGGCAAGTCGTCACCGTGTTGGCGCAAACCCATTCCTCGTCGACCCAACCCTGGAGATCAACGAAAGGATGACGGTAGCCTTCTTGCCATTCCTCCTCAACTTCGCCCCAGCACCAGTCCTTTGGATTGGATTTCACCTGCAAGCGGCGCGTCTTGGTGTCGACAGCAACAACATCCAAGCTGATTTCCTTGTAGTCGGTCGTGCAAACCACCTCTTGACTGTCGGGAGCCTTGTAGAAATTGATGGTTTCACCGCCATAATTCCGGGTACCGAACGAGAAATGAGGATTGTGAATAACGGGATAAGGATTCCCTTCAAAGGGATCTTTGTACTCAATCTCAACCAGATTGCCTGCCTCGTCCACCTCAAAGCTTTCCTCTTCCTCTGGGCACCAGTGATAAGGGATGAGCCAATCGCCATCAGGCATCTGCCAGGCATCGACAATCATATCATAGCCGCCATAATCCAGGATAAACTCGAACAAATCATCTTCATTGAAGTCTGCAGGCAGGGCATCAAGATAACGAACCGTGGTCTCATCGGTCGCTGGCTTGTCTTTAATTTCTGTCGTGTTTTGAGTGGAAGCCGTGTTGCATCCACACAGCATAGCCACAAAAGCCACTAATACTAATAATCTTTTCATAATCGCTCCTGATTGAAATTATAGACTCTTATTTCTTGACCTTCACCACTTTTTTCTGCGGCTTGACTTTATTTGGTTGAGAGTTACCCTTATTCTCCAATTCAGCCTTTTTCTTCTTCACTTGCGTTACGTATTTGCCTTGGGGATAGGCTCTCAGGTAGGCATCGCATCCCGCAATGGTGGTGCAGTTTCTATAGAGCTCATCCTCTTTCTTCTGAGCTTGTTCGGCCTCTTTCCTTTCCAGTTCTCTTTTCTTTGCCTTCACTTCGTCGACATATCTGCCCTGGGGGTAGGCTCTCAGGTAAGCATCGCAACCCGCGACGGTGGTGCAGTTTTTATAGCTCGCGTCTTCTTTACGTTCCGCCTCAGCTCTGGCTTCTGCCCTCTCTTGGGCTTGTTCCTTGGCAAAAGCTTTCTCCGCCTTGACAGCGCTGTCGGCCATATATCTGTCGACCACATTTTTGGCTTCCTTGTAGAACTTGCCATTAGCTCCGTAGTTCTTCATATAAGCCCTATAGTCGGCAACAGACGAACAGGCTTTATAAGCTTGGGTATCCGCATCGTTGCCTTTGTTGCCGCCGCCACAGCTTGACAGTCCGGCAACCATAACGGCTACTCCTAAACCAAGACCCAACAAAAGGCTGGCTCTATTCTTGCGATTGGTTGTGTGTTTGGGTGCACATTCACCTTGAGGATAATTTGTTTTGTAATTCATAATGATTGGTATTTTTGAGAAACAATTTTAGCGAACTATAATCTTTGTGTTAAACTCCTCGATGCCATTCTGTGCCTTCAGCAGATAAAGACCCTTTTGTTGGCGGCTGAGGTCGAGACTTGATTGGCTTTCACATTGCTGTTCCATCACCTTGCGTCCCGTAATATCGTAAACCTGCACTTGCCATAGGCCCTTGCCCAGATTGAGGTTAACGATGCCTGTAGTAGGATTGGGACTCACAATAAAGGTCATTGAGCCTGTCGAAGGCTCGTTTTCTTCCACTGCCACGAAACCATCGCATTGAAGCTCGGTGGCCAACTCGTATGTGAACTTGCCGGCTGAGTTGCCGCCCTTGAAGATGACCGTGTTGTTGGAGTCTTTCACTTGGAAGAATCCGCCACCCATGCCTTCGCCAGCTGCATCGTACACAGTAAGGCGATAACAGGCAGCATGGGGCAACACGAGGTCTTCTTTATAAACGTGGTTGGCTTGTTCAAAAGTAAAGCTATACAAGACCTCCTCGGTTTCCATGTTCTTGACCTCAAACAAGGTGTTTTCGGGATGCGGGCCCGTCTTCAGCTGCAAAACCAAGGAACCATCCACGGTAACCAACTCGCCCATCGCGACATTCTGCACATTGTCGGCCATGAACTCGTCGACATGGCCGTTGGGCATCTCCACAAAGAACTGCAAGGTTCCCGAGGTTGCAGCCACAAAGTCGTCCATAACCACTTCGACGTTTTCGCCTTGTGGCAAGGTGCCGTTCCAAGTCTGAGTGTAGCTCTCGGCGCCATCAAAAGCACGGATGTTGAAGGAATTGATGGTCTCATGACCAAAGTTGTTCACCGTGAGACGTGGATGCTGCAAGCCCGAGCAGTTCTCAGTAACCACATTGTCGATGCCTTTCAACACCAAGTCATAATCGAGGTCCATGGCCATCGACATACGAACGGCTTGGTACACTTCCTTGGTGCCACCCGAGTAATTTTGCACCCAAGCTGTCAAGTAGCAGTCTTCCTTGGGCCAGTTCATCTCGAAAGTCTCGCTGATGTTCATCGTAGGGCCAGTGAACGACGTACCTGTCTGAGATGGGATCATGTCGCGGCACACATGGTGCAAACCTGTCATACCTTGCCAGTTCACGTCGATATTACATTGGGTTAGAGCGATAAACACGCGCACGTCGTTGCCGCTGCACTCACCCACCTGATTAACATTGCAATTCACCCGACAGGTATTACCTTCCACACACTCATAGCTCAAGTCGATGGTGAAGGGGCTGGTCACGTTGATACGCTGATTATAGTAGTTCCTGTAAGAGGAATACATACTTTGACTAGCATTTCCACCGCCCGAAACACCCGTGATGCCATCTGCCTTCAAAGTCGGATAGCTGTTGATGCCATAATAGCTGGCACGCGCATTGGTCTCATTGGTATAATACAATGGCGTGGAAAAAGCTGTGGTGTGGTAGGCCACAGGGGCGATGGCCAAACCTTCGTCAAGCATTTGGGCGATGCCGTTGGCAGCAGCCGGACAATAGGGACAATTGACACCGGTAAACACCTCGAAAAGCACGCACTCACGCGCCACATTGTCTTTGCTCTGTGCAAACATCGTTGACATAAAGCCTAACGTAATGGCCAATAATAGTAAAGTCTTCTTCATATTACAATAACCCTTTTTAATTGCGGCAAATGTAAGAAGATTTTCGGATAATCCATCAAAAACCGCATTATTTCTTATTTTTGCGCCGCAAAAATCCGTATTTCCAATACGAACGATTGGCAAATATTCACACAAATGAAAGAAAACCAACGAAATACAAAAATTATCGGAGCGATAGCTGTGGCACTGTCAGCGATGTTGTGGGGCACAGACGGCATATTGCTCACCCCCCAACTTTATAACCTCAACACCGCTTTCGTGGTCTTCGTCATCCACCTCTTCCCTTTCCTGCTGATGAATGTGTTCTTCTTCAGGGAATACCGCCATCTGAGGACCATGACGCGCTCCGATTTGATCTATTTCCTGCTCATCGCCCTGTTTGGCGGTGCCTTGGGCACCTTGGCCATTGTTAAGTCGCTGTTTTTGTTGCATTTCAACAACCTTTCCGTCGTGGTGCTGCTGCAAAAACTGCAACCTGTGTTTGCCGTCATCTTGGCGCGCATCATCCTGAAAGAGAGGATCAAGAGACACTTCGCACTTTGGGCTGTCGTTGCCCTTGTTGGCGGCTATTTCCTCACCTTTGGTTGGTCACTTCCTGATTTCAGCACCGAAGGCATCACCACGGTCTATGCGGCACTGCTATCGCTGCTGGCTGCCTTCTCCTTCGGTAGTTCGACGGTGTTTTCCAAGAAGATCTTGGGCAACTATTCCTTTGTCAGTTCCACCTTCTTCCGCTATGGCTTCACCACCTTGATCATGCTGGTCATCGTGCTGTTCAGCGGCCATATCGGTGACTTCTCGCAAGTGACGCCTCGCAACTGGCTCTTCATCGCCCTCATCGGCCTAACCACAGGTTCGGGTGCCATCTTCTTGTATTACTATGGCTTACGTCATGTGAAAGCCTCTTTGTCCACCTTCCTTGAACTGATGTATCCCATCACGGCCGTGGTGTTGGACTATTTCGTCAACGGCACCAAATACTCGCCCGTACAGTGGGCTGCCGCATTTGTGATGATGTTTGCCATCGTGATGCTGAATGTCGATGGCAGAAAATCAAAATAATTTGTATACCTTTGCAGTATCAACAAAAAAGGTAACATCATGGACAACGAAATCAAGTGCATTTATTCCGGTTCCTTAGTCAATGCTGAGTTTATCGGCAGCGTGTTGGAGGAGAACGACATCAAGTTCCTTATCCGCAACTTCCAAGAGGAAAGCCTCGTGGCAGGTTGGGCGGCCGGCACAATCAAGGGCGATGCCTCGGTGTTTGTTTTCACCGAAGACTACGACAAGGCTATGTTGCTCTTGGATGAAATCAATGCCGCGGAGATGGAGGGAGAATAACCGTTCTCTCCCTGTTTTAAGCCCCACGCAAACCTATCGCTTTCTCGATCTCACGTAGGTTATAGTATTTCTTGCCAGAACGGACAGCGTATGCCAGTATCTGACAGAATATCTCTGTGTTATATTTTATCCCTGTTGCAACAAGGTAGAAAAGTTCACCCCTACGCCAATAGCCAGGATAGGCCTCTGGTATTCCAGTGAACTGATGTATACGCGCCTTGAGGGCTTTCTTGCCCTTTTCACCAGCGATTTTTATATCCAACGTGGATATCCAATCCCCATATAACACATATTTCACCCCATCAATGATGACGTAAAGAATCTCATATTCTGCATGTTCTAAGATATCAGCATCAGGATCTTCATCCCATTCAGTAGGATCATTCTCATCTTCCGGCTCATCACCATATCGCCCGAATTCGATGTCATCGGTCTTGTAAAACACTTCATGGTTTTCCCAACGCACCTGTTCAAACATCTCCTTCTCGAGCTCGTCAATCTGCCAGTCATAGCCACGGTCGATGGCAACGGTGAGGAGTCGGCAGAAATGCTCTGCATTGTGGTAATGGCGCGTGACGGTGTTGACAAGATGTTCCGGATTTGTCATAAATGCTTGACACTCGGCATACACATCAAAAGCATTATGGATATAGGCTACTGGAGCATCGTCTTTGTAGATGATTGCCATCGGCTCGAATGGATGGCAACCGAAAGTGTAGGTCTCGCCTTTGTAAAACAATATAGCCTTACCGTTATCAAGACATAATATGGTGCCTTCGTTCTCGTATATCACCCCTGATGGATTCATGGCCACTATTATTTGCTGCAAATATACAAATACTTCTCAAAAACAAAAAAAAGCCAAGAAGCGCTTTCGCACCTCTTGGCTTTTCATTTACATTGACAAAGGCTTAATTCCTGAAAATCAGTCCATCGCCTTGCACATCGACGATGATGGTCTTCGTCTTGTCGACCGACTCGGCAAGAATCATCTTCGAGAGCGAGTTGAGCAACTCACGCTGCATCATACGCTTCACAGGACGAGCACCGTACTGCGGGTTGTAGCTCTGCTTTGCGATGAAGTCGACGGCGGCATCGGTGATGTCTATCTTGATGTCGTTGGCAGCCAGCATCTTTTGCACGCTGCGGAACTGCATCCTCACGATGTCGGCAATCTGGCTCTCGTCCAAAGGCTTGAACATGATGATGTCGTCGACACGGTTCAGGAACTCAGGCCGCATGAACTGCTTCAGCTGCTCCATCACCTCATTACGGGTCTTCTCGAAGACTTCTTCGTCATTGCTGCCATTGAGCAAGGCAAAGTTGTCCTGAATGATGTTAGCACCGATGTTGGAAGTCATGATGACGATGGTGTTTTTGAAGTCCACCGTACGGCCCTTGTTGTCGGTCAGTCGGCCATCGTCCAACACCTGCAATAGGATATTGAACACATCGGGGTGTGCCTTCTCGATTTCATCCAACAGGATGACGGAATACGGCTTACGACGCACGGCTTCAGTCAGCTGACCGCTCTCTTCATAGCCCACATATCCTGGAGGCGCTCCGATGAGTCGCGACACCGTGTGACGTTCCTGGTACTCTGACATGTCGATACGCACCATGGCGTTCTCGTCGTCGAACAAGAACTCAGCCAAGGCCTTGGCCAGCTCGGTCTTACCCACGCCCGTGGTACCCATGAAGATGAAGGAACCGATAGGACGTTTGGCATCCTGCAAGCCCGCACGGCTACGACGGATAGCATCGCTCACCGCGGTGATAGCCTCATCCTGACCCACCACACGCTTGTGCAGTTCGTCTTCGAGGTGCAACAGCTTCTCACGCTCGCTCTGCATCATCTTGTTGACCGGGATGCCCGTCCAACGCGACACGATCTCTGCCACATCGTCGGCACCGACTTCCTCGTCCACCAGCGGGTGGTCGCCTTGTGCCGCGCTCAAGTCAGCTTTGGCCTTCTCTATGGCAGCCTCAGCCTCACGAATCTTGCCGTAACGCAGCTCAGCCACACGGCCGTAGTCGCCGTCACGCTCAGCCACTTCGGCTTGATGCTTATAGGTCTCTATGTTGCTCTTCTCCTTCTGGATGAGTTCCACGTAGTTGCGTTCAGTCTCCCACTTGGCCTTGATGGCGGAGCGTTTGTCGTTGAGTTCGGCCAGCTCCTTCCCTATCTCCTCCACCTTCTTGGTGTCGTTCTCACGCTTGATGGCCTCGCGTTCAATTTCCAATTGGCGAATAGCACGCTCGACATCCTCAAGTTCTTCAGGCATCGAGTCGATTTGCAGCCTCAGACGCGAGGCGGCCTCGTCGATCAAGTCGATGGCCTTGTCGGGCAGGAAACGGTCGGAGATGTAACGCACCGACAGCTGCACGGCCGAGATGATGGCCTCGTCCAAGATACGGATGTGGTGGTGCGTCTCGTAACGCTCCTTCAAGCCACGCAAGATGCTGATGGCCGAAGCCTCGTCAGGTTCGTCGATCATGACCTTCTGGAAACGACGCTCCAATGCCTTATCTTTCTCGAAATACTGTTGGTATTCCTTCAAGGTGGTGGCACCGATGGCACGCAACTCGCCACGCGACAGGGCAGGCTTCAGGATGTTGGCCGCGTCCATGGCACCTTCTCCGCCGCCTGCGCCTACCAAGGTGTGGATCTCATCGATGAACAGGATGACCTCGCCATCGCTGTCGACGACCTCCTTGACAACGTTCTTCAGACGTTCCTCAAACTCGCCCTTGTATTTTGCACCGGCCAGCAAGGCACCCATATCCAAGCTGAACACGGTCTTGCTCTTCAGGTTCTCCGGCACGTCGCGGTTGACGATACGCTGGGCCAGACCCTCCACGATGGCGGTCTTACCCACACCAGGCTCACCTATTAATATAGGGTTGTTCTTGGTGCGTCGGCTCAAGATCTGCAGCACACGACGGATCTCCTCGTCACGGCCAATCACGGGGTCGAGCTTGCCTTGCTGGGCGAGTTCGTTCAGGTTCTTGGCGAAACGGTTCAAACTATCGTAGTTCTGCTCGGCATCTTGCGAGTCGACCTTCTTGCCCTTACGGAACTGCATGATGGCCTTTTCAAGTTCATCCTTACGGATGCCTTGGTCTTTCATCAGTTGCGAGGTCATGCCGTTGCTTTCGAAGACGGCCAATAGCAGGTGCTCGATGGAGACATATTCGTCGCCCATCTTCTTGGCCAATGCAATGGCGTCATTGAAGGTCTTGCTAACCTCGGAAGAATAATACAATTCGGAGCCGCTGCTACGCGGTTGACTGTTGATGACCTGATCGAGGGTATCATTAAGCCGCGACAGGTTGACGCCCAGCTTCTTCATCAGGTTGGGCACCAGATAGTCGTCGCTCAGAATCATACCCTTCAGCAGGTGGTAGTTCTCCACGGTCTGGCTCTGGTGGCTTTGCGCTATCTCCTGAGCCTTCCCGATGGCTTCCTGTGATTTGATTGTGAATTGGTTGATGTTCATATTTTTTATCTCCTTTCTTTCGATTTGACTTCGAGACTGCGGGGCGAGAGACAAAGGACGTAAGACGTTGGACTATGGGCCGTCTCGCAGACTCGGGTTATGGTTCATCAAAATCCCAACCAAATACAAAGCTTTGAAAAAAAGGCATGATTTATGACAAAATGTCACTAAATCAAGGGGTTAAGGATTGGGGGTACGACAAAATGTCGCACCGATTAATAGTCAGCAGCAATATCATGCCAGCGTGGGCTTGTGCGTTGGCGGGCATCTTTGGCGGTGGGATTTAGCGAGGTTTCCCGAAAATCAATTCAACCCCTTCATCACTTCCAGTAAACTGCCATACGAATCCACACAACCATATCTCACCTGACTGGTTGAGACATTGTTGAACAACTTCTTGGCACAGTCAATCTTCGCCTTTTCCACGCCTTTCAACTGCATGGAATCCATCGAGCCTTTGGTTTCGGCAATGAAGAAGACATGCTTGACACCCATGTTGTCGTTGAAGGCAATGGCCCAGTCGGGAGCGTAGTTACCCACAGGGGTCGGGATTTGGAACGACCTCGGCAGTTTGGCATAAACACACACTTCTTCCGCTTTGTCCAAGTCTTCGGCAAAAATGCGCTCGCCTTGGCTGTCGGGGAACACATAATCGAGAATGTGCTTCTTGGCTTCGTAGGCCTTATCCACCGTTTGGCGACTCTTCTCCTTGGTGAAGATGTCGGAATCGTATTGGTTTTCCGTACGGTTGTAGCTGATGTGTTCCACAATCATCGTGGCTTTCTGCTCGCGGATGATATGGCTTACCTTGCGGATGAACTCTTCGGGATTGTTCTTGAACATGTACAGCTTCGATCGCTGAATCCCTTTCAAAATGCGGGTGACCGTGCGGCGGGTCAACGTGGCTGCTTTGGCGATGTCGCCCACCAAATCGTAAGGCACATTGCTGGTCGACACATCACGCATTTCCTTTGTACGGGTGCTTTGCTCACCAGTGAAATCCAACTCGTCATCGCCTTGTATGCCTGTAGTCACGACATACTTCAGCTGCGTGACATTCAAATCGCTGTTGATGGCGGCAATGGCTTTCTGAATCAGCTCCTCGCTGTCGTAATGCACCGTATAGACATAGCGGTGGTTGATTTCGTTCCACAAGGCTTTGAATTCCTTCTTCTCGGCATTATCGTTCAAACGCTCGTTCACCACTTCTGCCTTGCCGTTGGCATCTTCCACCATGTCGTCCAAAGCTGCAGGATCAAAGATGCTCTGTATCATTTTATGCACTTGCTCTTCAATGGGTTGCAACTTCTTGCTCATCGGAGCCAAAGTACCCTTATTCATATCGGTATGGTAGTCTTGCAGGATATTACCCTTTTCGTCAATATAGTCGTTGTCGAACAAATAGCTGACAATACTGGCGGCCTCTTGCTCCGAAATGGTGTGTTTCTCCTCGCCCACTTTGACCGTAACGCCTTTGAAGTAATCCACCGTGGCTTGTGTCGGACGTTCACGCAAAGTGTCTTTGGTCTCTTTCTGCAAGGCATCGACAAAAGAACTGTAGTTTTCGTTGGCGATGACGGTCAGCTTGTTGGTGTCGTGAACGGCATCACCCAAACGTTCCTTGTCCATGCGGTTGCCGTCGTTATCGACGCATATACGCAGACCGCGCCCCACCTCCTGACGTTTGGCGGTGCTGGAGTTGGCGTGACGCAACGTGCAGATTTGAAACACATTGGGATTGTCCCAACCTTCGCGCAGGGCAGAATGGGAGAAGATGAATCGTGTCGGCTCATCGAAACTCAACAGGCGTTCCTTGTTTTTCAGAATCAGGTCGTATGCGGAGATGTCGTCGGAAGTGTCCTTGCCGCGTTTTACCTCACTATCAATTGAATGGCCTTTCTTGTCGATGGAGAAATAGCCATTGTGTACTTGTGCAGCGTTAAAACGACGCAAGTATTTCTGATAATCGTCCTCAAACAGGGTCAAATTCTCGTTCAGATAGCGGTTGTATTCGTCTTCAAACATTTTCCATAACGGGCCTTGCACCTCGTTCCCGTCCGCGTCATAGCTCTTGTAGTTAGCCACCTCGTCGATGAAGAACAGCGAAAGGGTCTTGATGCCCTGCTGGAACAAGACTCTTTCTTTCTCGAAATGCGACTTGATGGTTTCCCATATTTGTATCAGTTGGATGGCTTTCTCGCTAACATCACCCATAACCTCGCCTTGACGCAGTTGCTTGCCGTTTTGGAAATAGACCGTGTTGGTTAGCGGGTTGATTTCCGTGATGACAAAATCCTTGTAGGCAGGAAGTTGCGAAACGGCAAACAGCGAATCGCCCTGCTCGAACTTGCAGAGTTGGCGGCGGGTGGCAGCGGCTCCTTTCACCTCGATTTCAAGTCTGATCACCGGAGCATGATTTTTGGAAAGAATAATGCTGTCGAAATAGATGTAGCTCTGCGTACCCAACAGGTTCTGCACCGTGATGCCCTTCACTTGGATTTTCTTCACCAAGCGTTGTTTGTAAGCATCGTAGGCATCGAGGGCATAGATGCAGTTGTGCGAAGTCTTGTGGGTGGCGGAATAGTTAAGCACAAACAGCGGCTTGAAGTTGCGCAAGGCCTTTTGGGTGGCTTCGCCTTCCATCTTCTGCGGCTCGTCCATAATGATGATAGGACGGTTGGCGGCAATCACGTCAATGGGACGACGGCTTTGGAAATCGTCGCGCTTGGAGTAGATGATACGTGCCTCCTTGTTGGCCGCGCCTTCCTTGAACGAGGTGTTGAAGGCCTGCACGTTGATAATCATCACGTTGATGCTGGCGTCGCTGCTGAACGAGTCGATTTGGGTGAGGTTGGCGCTGTTGTAGATGAAATAGCGGGCTTTCTTGCCGTAGAGTTCCATGAAATGCTCCTCCAGCATGGTGAAGCTCTTATAGACTCCTTCGCGGATGGCGATGCTGGGCACCACCACGATGAACTTCGACCAGCCAAAGCGCTTTTTCATCTCGAACATGGTCTTGATATAGACGTAGGTCTTGCCCGTGCCCGTTTCCATCTCCACATCCAACGAGCAGGCGCCGAGGCCGTTGGTGGCCGCCAAGGACTTGCTCAGCGGGATGTCGTTCTGCACCTGTTGATGGTGAATGTTTTCCAACAACTGACTGGTGTTGAGTTCCACATCGGCGTTACGGTATCCCACAAACTCCTCCTCAAACTCGGCCTTCAATTGTTGCTTCTGCTTGCCCAAGTCGCGGCGATACTGCGCGTTGGTCTTCGAGGGTTGTCCCGCGAATACGCTCACTGTGCTTTCCACCGCATCGGTCTGGTATTGCTGTATTCTGAATTTAAATTTCATTTCTTCTCTTCTTTCTTCAATGATTCCGCTTTCTTTTCATCGGCTTCAGCTTTCGCAATTAATTCAGCTTTCTTTGTTGGATCTTCTTCTGATTCTGCAAGATTTCTGAAACACTTAGCGCGGTTTTCGTATGCATCTTTGATATCATTATTTATTGATAAAGCATGATCTAAATCAAGAATACCTTTTTCTGGTAAATCCATAGCTAAATAAATCTCAGCTCTTGTTACATACGACACAAAATCCGAGTTGTTCTTCTTTATCCCAACATTAATGTCATCCAAGGCTTTATTAAACTCACCATTTATCAGCCACAAATCTGCTCTATTGTTGTACGCAGAAGCGTCGTTGGGATCTAATTCGATAGCCTTGTCAAAATCTTTCATTGCGCCTTTGTCATCTCCAATTAGGTTTTTCAAATTACCTCTGTTGTAATACATTTTTGCATTGTCCGGTTCAAATTCAATCGCTTTGTCATAATCCTCCATAGCTCCAACTTTATCTCCCAAACCGGCCTTTATTCCTCCACGATTATTATACGCCGAAGCATATTTAGAGTCTAGCTCTATTGCCTTGTCATAATCCTTCATAGCTCCAGCTTTATCTCCCATTTCATCTTTCATGACTCCACGATTAAAATATGCTAAAGTATTTTCGGGAGATATCTCTATCGCTTTATTAAAGTCCTTCATGGCCCCTTGGAAATCTCCCATATCATTTTTTAAACTTCCGCGATTATTATACGCTATTGAATCTTTTGGATTTAACTCTATCGCCTTATCATAATTCCTCATTGCTTCTATATTATCCCCCAAGTTTTTTAATAAAACGCCTTTATTGTTATAAGCTTCTGCGTCACTTGGATCTAACTCTATCGCTTTATCATAGTCCTTCATGGCTCCTTCTATATCTCCCATATCTTTCTTCAAAACTCCTCGATTAAAGTACGCCACTGCATACTTTGATGATAATTCAATAGCTTTGTTATAGTCCTCCAAAGCTCCAGTAAAATCTCCCGTATCTTTTTTTAAACCCGCACGGTTGTAATATGCTGTTGCATCATTTGGATCCAACTCTATTGCCGTATCACAATCCTTCATAGCTCCTTCATTATCTCCCAAGTCTCTCTTAACTCCACCTCTGTTGTTATATGCCATTGCATCATTAGGATTCAACTCAATCGCTCTATCATAATCATTTATGGCTCCTTTGACATCTCCTAATTTGTTCTTCATAATACCTCGATTATAATATGCCGTAGCAAAATCAGGGTTTAATTCTATTGCTTTCGTATATAAATCAATTGCTTTCGATGGTTCTTTTTCCGAAAACGCTTGAGTGAAAATGCTATTCGCTTGAGCTTCTCTTGCGGCATTTTCAGCAGCCACAGCATCTTCATTAATTTTCTTCTCTATCGCATCAACATGCGTTCTTAATTCTCCTATATCTGCAACAGCTTGTTTTGCTTGTTTTGCGTATTCTGTCGCCGATACTACTTGTTCTTTGACTGCTTCTACTTGTGGTAGTATGCTACTTAATGCCTCTTCTGCCTTCTCAGCTTGTTCTTTTGCAGAAACTGCTTCTTGCTTGGCATCTGCAAGCAATTTTTCCACAATTCTCTCATTCTTTTTATTTAGAATTAACGGAATTGCCACACCCAAAATAGCCATGACTATGGTTAAAACAGAAAACCAAAGTGCCATATTGGTATTCATTTTTGAAGTATCTGCTCTAACATCTCCACGATATAGTTCAACTTCCTTCTCAATGCTCTCCAACTGCTTCTGCATATCTTGGTTTTCCGCTTGCAACTGCGCAACACTTTCCTCCAAAACTTGCAATTCAGTCTTTTGAGGCTGTACCGTCATAGGCACAGCTTTTTTTTGCTGCCCAAATACACTCAGACAGAACAGCATCATCAACCCTATTGCTAAATATTTGAATTTCATAAGTATATGTTTTTACGAATTAAATGATTTTTCTTACCGTCTCCTTACTATACTCCTCCCAAATCTGCTCAAAGTTGTCCGCTACGTTGTCCGTGGCGAGGCTGCTGTCGCGGAGGACGAAGTAGTAGGGATGCTGGCGGGCGATTTCGGTGATGGCGGTCTCGTTCACGTCCTTGTCGAAGCAGGCCATGAGGTAGTTGTCGGCGACGCTCCAGACGGTCTTGCCCGCGATTTCGCGTTGCTCTATCTTGGCCGAAAGCTCGATGCCAAGCTCTATCATGGCTTGGAAGAGCAGGTCCTCGTCGGTGCGGTCGTGCTTGATGTTGTCCTCGAAGAGCAGCTCCTCGTTGAACTGCTCGGGCGAGTAATAGACATCCTGCATATTGGAGCTGTCGAGTTTCAGCACACGGAAACCGACATCCAGATGTTTCTTCTCACCACTGAACAAATCGGCTTGTTGGGCATTCTGCTCCTCCACAATTTTCTTACCCGCACGGCGAATGCGTTCTTTGCCGATTTCGCAAATGTTCTTGTAGCCTGCCTTGTATGCTTCGCTCTTCTCATCCGTTGCTTCGGGCAGTTGCACCATGATGAACTTGCGATTGCCGCCGTCCTCTGCGTTAAGTTGCATGACAGCGTGGGCGGTAGTTGCTGAACCAGAGAAGAAGTCAAGGACAACAGAATCTTTTCCAGAACCAATTAGTGCAAAACGTTTAATTAGTTCTACTGATTTAGGGAAATCAAATATATTAGCTTCCATCAATGCCTTTAATGTTCTTCGTGCAATATCAGATGAAATCAAACTATCTTGCCAAATAGTTTTTGGTTTAGATGAAATTTCCTCTTCATCATCAATTAAAGGATTTAATTTAGGGTCTAAATAAATTTTATATTCCATGCCCCATTTATCTTTACCTTTTACTTGCTTTGGTACCATCAAAGAAAGATATTTTTCTACTCGATCTTTGCCCCATCTCCATCGTCCATCGGTACCATTCCCCTTGATTGGTAAAATCTCTACCCATTCTTCATGCTTTTCCAATGAAACCTGTTTGGTATTTGGATTGTAATAGATGGGGAAAAACATATTAGGTCTGTCAGACCTATTATCTGCATTACCTCTTTTCCTTAAGTCTCGTAATTGGTACTTGTTGCCGTTATCGTCTTCCTTGTCAAACAATGATATTTGTTCTTCACTTAATGGAAGACCATGTGTTTCATAATCCCTCTTCCCATAAACTATAGCATACTCGTTGCATATTGCAAAATGCTTGGTATCATTACGCCCTTTGGGATTATTTACAACAATAACCTGACCAACATAATTGATAGCTCCGAATATTTCATCACATAGTTTTCGCATATTCTCAACCTCATTATCATCAATACTGATAAATATCACCCCATCCTCGCTCAACAAATCCTTCGCCACTTTCAGGCGAGGGTAGATCATGTTGAGCCAGTCGGTGTGGAAGCGGCCGTTGCTCTCGGTGTTGGCCACAAGGCGGTTGCCCTCCTCGTCCTCTTGCCCGCTGTTGTGTATGTAGTCGCCTGTGGTTTGGGCAAAGTCGTCGTTATACACGAAGTCGTTGCCCGTGTTGTAGGGCGGGTCAATGTAAATCATCTTCACCTTGCCGAGGTAGTTCTCGCGCAGCAGCTTCAGCACTTCGAGGTTGTCGCCCTCAATGTAGAGGTTTTGGGTGTTGTCGAAGTCGACGCTTTCCTCGCGGCAGGGGCGCAGCGTGTCGGTGGTCGGCGCGTTGGCCAGGCGGATGGCGTTGCGCTTGTCAGGCCAGGTGAACTGGTAGCGTTCCTCGGGGCCTTCCACGATGTCCTTCGAGAGTTCCTGCCTGAGCTGGTCGAAGTCGATGGCCGCTTCCGGTTTCCCGTTCTCATCGAGGCGCTCGGTGAGGCAGTTGGGGAAGAGTTCGGCTATTCGCTTTATGTTTTCGTCCACGATGTTGTGGGTTTGGAGTTTTAGTTTTTCCATTGTTATTATTGAAATTTCAAAAACAATCGTTAAAGATGTTACTTATCCATAGATAAAGTTATCGGACTTCTTATCATCCAAGACAAGGGGCAAAGAGAATCTAACCCTACTTATTGATTGATTCTCGGTGCTTTTGCTTGTTTCAATGCCGCCATGAAGAATTTGTGCCACCTTGATACCTCCACCTCCTTTTGTTCCATCGGTTTCTGAGGCGGTTACAGCCACGTCAAAATTAACTTCTACAGCGTTAATATAATTATGGTCAATCAATATACCTCCCGAACTGTTTTTGATCGCATGGGAAGTTACATGTGCATGTTTCTCAGCCAATACGGAATTAGCTTCTTCAACTCCTTGAACAATCTGAATCAAGGTTTCTTTTGTGAATTCTTTTAGATCCATATTATTTTATTTGTTCAAATTTTCGCAATTACATTAATAACCTCAAAGACCTTAGAATAAGACTCACCGTCTGTTCCAAAAGCCTCTGCCCTTGCACAAGCTTCTTCCTGTCGGCCATCATCCAACATTTCGGCCACCCATTTCTCCTGCTGCAAGAACTTTTCAGTCTTATCGTATTGGGGAATGAAACCCTTCAAATCCTCAATCACAGCCTGCGAAGTGCCATAATAACGGTTGGTGTTTCTGTAGTGAAGCAAAAACCAATATTCTATTGACGGAAGCGAATCGCAAAGCATCACCGATGGATTGTCCTTGTACTTTCGCCGCAAGGCATTCCATTTTTTAAGCTCCAACTCATTCCATGTTGACACATCGGCATCAAATACACAAATGGCAAAGCCATCATTACGAAGCACTTCCTCAATCCTTTTCGCCATGCCATTGGCTGTTTCCGTTCCAAAAAAGCGAGGGCGTATCTTTACGCGGTAATCCTTCAGCGTTTTCAAATGCTTGAAATACCATTGCTCGGTAATACCCGCCCCAATTAGGGTAGGTATCGGGCTTTTCTTTATTCTTATGGATGCTTTTCTCGCCATGGGAATGGTCTATTTAATGTTTGGCAATGCCCCAAAGACTCCATTGCGATAAGCCTTTTGCAACGATGAAATTCTATTCAACCCCTTGAATTCCACCAAAGAATAAAGGTCGGTATTTCCCGTTTCATCTTTTTCCGTAAACCAAACAGAATCTTTGCGAATGAGGTCGTCCCCAACGGTATTTAACAAGGGGTCATAATGAGTTGTGACAAGCAACTGCGCCCTATTGCGCTGCGAAAGGAACTGCTCGATGATAAACTCCACCAAATCGGGATGCAAAGAGGACTCAATTTCATCTATGAAAAGGAAAGCCTGTTTGTTCAAGGCCTCAAAGATGCCCGCTTCAATTCCAATGGTACGCATCGTGCCAGCTGATTGGCTGCCAGCGGGTAATGTATAGGTTTCTTCCCCTCGAACATTCCTGACAGAATGGACAAACTGGGTCCTTACGCTATTAATACTTGTATCCTTTTTCAACTGTTCCTTGACGTTTGCAGGGGTGCTTTCGTCCAAAAGCATCATGTCAACAAACCTTTTGGAAAGTGGTCTTTTGACCAAATCCGTTTTCACATCAGAGATATTGAAATCAGCATGGTTGACAAAGTTCAACAAATACTTTTTGAGCCCATCATCATCCAACATTTTTTCGCTTGCATATTCAAACATCTCAGTTTCAGGCTCAACGATTGGCATAACACCATTTCTGAACCACTCTCTTGCCTTATCTATCTCCGGCATAGACACATTGACTTGTGCTCTTGCAGCAAAGAACGACATATTGGGCAGGCATTTCAAGGAAAGTTCTTCTTTAGCAGTCGAACTTATTTTCACAACGGCCGGATTAAAATAGAGCACGGACTCGCCTCTCTCCCATGTTCGTTCAAACAGCTTTGTGGGTTGCGCAGAAGTATAATAAAACAGCCGTTCCAGATAGACCCTTTTTTGGTCCAACTTAAGCTCATACCAATATCTGATGTCACCAAGAAAATACTTCAGGCTAAATTCGGAAGGCTCTTGGGGAGTAACAGCATCCAACTTAAATGGAGTAGTTCCAGTTTGTTCCTCCCAATCCGTTGTTTTCTCAAAAACAAAACTACGAAGGAACTCCAACGCATAAAGAAGGTTTGACTTACCCGAAGCATTAGCACCATAAACCATCGCAAAACGGAGCAAACGAACCCCAGGAGCCACCTCAACAATATGGCTATCTTCAAAGGTCTTGTCTTTTGTCGCTTCAAAATTGAGTGTCACCTCATCCCTGAACGACATAAAGTTCTTTATTTTAAGCTCTTGTATCATAACATTAACTGTGTTTATTGCCAAGATTGGGTTATTAACACCGCAAAAATACACTTTTGCATCCAAATCGCCAAATAAAATCGCATATTTTTACATTTTATATCACAGATTTGCATAAAGTATGCCGATTTGACATATAAAGTGAAAATTCTGTCATATTTCTATGCGAATTTGACAGAATAAATACAATGGCACGCAACTTGACATGTTTTCATCGACAGGATACTTCAGCACCTGAATAAAGCAACCGGGCTGAAGCTGAACTATCAGGGAATAGGATGTCGAACACGAACTATCTTTCGTTATGCTAGTAAAAAATGTAATCGGATCAAGCAGATTCCAAGCTCCGAGAGGATATAGCTCTTGGTTAGAGTATTGGGAAGCAATGACTGGCAAGAAAGCCCGTTATTGCGGTGCGACGAACTGTTACAACACGGTGAACCTTGTCGGTGCTCATGTGCAAAAAGCTTATAGCACCGACCAGCATTGGTACATCACACCACTTTGCAATTCCTGCAACGGGAGAACAGATGTTTTTGATGTAACCACGGAGTTAGTGCCAGTTCCAAGCAATCTGTAAGTCATTTCGGGCAGCTCATCCCGTCAGAATCGAGCGGCCAAAGCGGTCCGGCCAGGTGACCGCACTTTTTATTCACCAAACTCAACGCATGAACAATTTGTACTTTTAAAGCAACTGTTTAGTCGTGACAAGAGGGTGACCGAACCGGCCGCCCTCTTCGGTTAAAATGTCGGATTTTTTTACGTTTATCAAATAAAATCGGGTAAAAACATGCATAATACGCGAATAAACGTAAAAAATTGATACGTTTATTGAAAGGAACAGGGGTTATTCCAATTGTTCCTTCAATTCGCATAATTGCTGATACAACTCATACTTCTTCCTCGGCTGCTTCTCCACCCTCAATTTCTTCTCAAGGCTTTCTATTGCCTTTATCTTCTTCTGCTTCTCACCGTCAAAGGCAATCTGTTCTTCTATGGTCACGCCTTCCATCACCTCGAAGTTGCCAATAGTGGTTACCAGATTCTCCCACACCTTGTCCAAGTCAAGCCCCATTAGGGGCAATGCGGCATCTTCCAACAATTCCCAATCCAAAGCAAAGAGCTTTTCGTGGACAACAGCAAAACGCACTAAATCGTTGTAAACCAAAGCGAAAATCATGTTTTGTTTAATCAACTTGGTCAAAAGCAGGATGTTTTTCTCGTCAAAGTGCTGGCGTTTCAAGGTGACGAGCAAGACATAGAACTCCTTTACCCGTTCACCTTCCTTCAAACCAGGTACGGTGGAGGGCGAGATCACATTCACGATATCGATGCGGCTGATGTCGGCATCAAAGGCATCACGCTGCGCCGATTTCAAGCCGAACTTCTCGTAAATGGCCTTTTTCGGCAGCGACTTCTTGATTTCCGTTGTGGCAGGCAGGGCAAACATTATCTCACGATTATAAAGTCAATCAGTTCAAAGTCATCCAAGCCTTTGATTTCCTTGGTGAAGAGTTCCGTTTGAACCCCTTCAAGGAAGCAATCCAAGTCGCTCTTCTCCTTCACGTTGATGATGGACTGGATGGCTTTGCCCAGCAATTCAGAATAATGCTTCATATTCTTGCCATCCTTGGTCTCCTTGTTGAAAGCGGCACAAAGTGATTTGTCGTGCTTCGCTTTGCCTTTGCATAACAACCTGAAATCGTCAAGCAATGTCTTGGGTGAAAGATGGTTCACCACTACACCACCATCATCATCCACATACACCAAATAGAACGGATGCAGTTGGTTCTTATGATCGATGTTGACGCCTTGTGACCGGTTCTTCAGCACATAAATCACCCCAGGGGGCATGCCATTGCTACCTTTCACCACAGCGTGCATCCCGTATGGCGTGTGCTCAATGTCGTGGCCTTCGTGCATGTAATCCAACAAATCAAGACGGAACTCATTCAACCCCAAGTCCATGATGCTGATACCCGTATTCATATCTTCGAGGTCAACCACTTCCTCCTGCAAGCGTTTGAGCTGTTGGCGGCGATACTCCAAATCGCCTTTTTCTTCCACCGACAAAGGATTGTCGTCGCCCGTGCTGGTCAGCACCGAAATCTTCATTCTCGACTCCACGCGACCTTTCAGGTCGATGTAATCGTCAAGCTCCATGTCGGGCCAATAGTTCACCAGCTGAATCACCTCGTTTTTGCTACCGATACGGTCGATACGGCCGAACCGCTGGATGATACGGACCGGATTCCAATGGATGTCGTAATTGATCAGGTAATCGCAGTCTTGCAGGTTTTGACCTTCGGAGATGCAATCTGTGGCAATCAGCACATCCACCTCCTCTTTCAAACCAGGGAACAACACATCCTTTTCCTTCGACACTGGCGAGAACAAGGTCAACACCGTGTTGAAGTCCATCTTTTGTTTCAGCTTGATGGTACTTTTCGCCTCAATCGTACCCGAAACCATCGCAGAATGCAATCCCGTTTTCTCCAAAATCAAAGGGGCCAGATTCTTGTAAAGATAATCGGCAGTGTCAGCGAAAGCGGTGAAAATGAGCACTTTCTTGTTTGATCCATTGATGGGATGGGCAAACTTCTCCCTCAAATCACAGATAAGTTGCTGCAATTTACTGTCGTGTTCAGGGCTGATATCTTTCAGCATCAGAAGCAACAAATCGAAACGTTCTTTGTCCGCGACCAGGTATCTTCTCCAAGAAATGGTGTCAATATCCCGCAGGTCGATTTTGTTTTTCTTGTTGCCAATGATGGTATCGCCTTCATCCTCAATGTCAAGGTCGTCGAAATCAAATTCCTCGACATATTCCTCCTCCGTCCGCGAATCAATCTTTTCAATCATATTGGCGATAAGCTGCTGGATTCGGCTAATGGTCAAGCGGAAGGAGTTAACCGAACTCTCGAGACGTTTCAGCATATTGATACCCATCAGGCGACGGATACCCAACTCACGGTCTTCGATGGAAAGTCGGTGCGCCCCTGTTTCAACATCCAATTCGTCCTCGGTGTCAATGCCGTACTTGTCTTTCTTGCTCGGCAGGATGAATGCCGAAGGAGTATAAATGGAAAGGTTGAGTTGTTGGACGATTTCGATGATGTCCCTAAACGTAATAGCCTTGTCTATATCCGTTAAAGGCGGTGTTTTGGAAATGGGTTTCAACCGTGTAGGAAACTTACCGATGTCAGCCGTATCGTAAAACTGTTCAATATGCTTACGGCTTCGGGCAATCGTCACCGAATCGAGCACTTCAAAGAAATCAAAGCTCAGTGACTTCAGCAACCGCTCTGTGGTTCGGGCTTCAAGCGGCAACTCTACCCATTCGTTGTACGCTCTTTGTGCCTGACGGAAAATCTCATCGATAGGCTTCTCCGTTTTCAGCAAAGCGTTAATATTGGAAGCATCGCCTTCGTAGGCCAACTGCAACTGGTTCTTCAAGTCATTGAAACGGTTGTTGACAGGCGTAGCCGAAAGCATGAGCACTTTGGTTTTCACGCCTGCCTTAATCACCTTGTTCATCAAACGGAGGTAGCGATTTTCCTTAGGGTCTTCTTCGTCCTCAGAAGCGGTCACCTTGCCGCCATTCCTGAAATTATGGCTTTCGTCAATGACTACCAAGTCGTAGTTGCCCCAGTTGATATGGTTCAACTCCATCCCGTTCGACACACCTGAAGTCCTTGACAAGTCCGTGTGATAAAGCACATCATAACGCAACCTGTCGCCTGCAATGGGATTGTTCACATAATTGCTTCTATAGGTCATCCAGTTGTCGCTCAACTTCTTGGGACAAAACACCAGCACCGACTTGTTGCGGTTCTCGTAATACTTGATGACCGCCAATGCAGAGAAGGTCTTACCCAAACCCACACTATCTGCCAAAATGCAACCGTTGTACTTTTCAAGTTTATTGATAATAGCTAAGGCTGCATCTTTCTGGAAGTTATACAATTTGTTCCAAATGAGGCTGTTCTTAAACCCTGTGGCTTCGTTAGGTAAATCATCTTCCGACAAATCATCCAAAAACTCATGGAAGATATTGTATAGCGTGACAAAGTACAAAAACTCAGGTGCATTCTCCTTGTAGGCGTTTGAAATGTTGTCAATTACATCCTCCGTCACTACTTGTAACTTTGAGCCGTCGTTCCAGATTTGGTCAAACAAAGACAAAAACTCTTTCGAGGAAGGATAATCGTTCTTCACAATCATCGTATAAGCACTATCGCCTTTCTCACAGCCTAAATCCACGGTAGTAAAACCATTCAACGGCATGTAATTGGTCTGGTCAACATTGGCAAAACCCGTCATGCTCTCGTTGGTCTTGTTCGACTTGAAGCAAGCCTTTTGTCTGATCCATTCCGCGCATTCCTTAGCGATGGCCTTCTGCGTCAGTTCATTCCTTAACTTGATTTCAAACTCCGACCCATACAGACTCCTCTCACGATACAAACGAGGGATATAGAACTCACGCTGTTGCTTACTCACTTTGTCCGTGGTAAAAGTGGGCGACGTGAAGATGAAGCGAAGTTCTTTGATGTCCTTCAGTTGCTCTTTCAACTCCTGAAAAGCATAAATCGAAAAACACGAGGCCGCAATGGAAATCTTGCTTTCGGGCTTGATTTCCACCATCAAGTCATCTTTGAGGGTTTTGGATATGTTGTTGATGATTTCCATAACTATCTTCAAACTATCGACTACAAAAATACGGTTTTTCAGCTCACAAGAAACAAATTTCTACGTTTTTCCCTACCTTTGCCCCATCAACCCGAACATCATGGAGAACGAAATACAAACCGAAGTACAGACAGAAAACCAACCCGAACACAACACCACCAAGTGCCTCAATTGCGGCAATGAGTTCGAAGGCAATTTCTGCCCCGAGTGCGGACAAAACGCTGAGACCGGACGCTTCACACTGAGCTTCATTTTCGGAAACCTTCTCGCGGCTGTTTTAGGCAGAGACGGAGGCATTGCCTACACCCTCAAGAACCTGTTTTCGCGTCCTGGAAAGATGATTGTCGAGATTCTCGACGGGAAGCGTAGAAAGTACGTCTCCCCTTTTCCCATGCTGTTTCTGGCCTTAACCGTATACATCCTCATCTTTTCCATTACTGGCAGTAAAGGTGAGATATCTTCCGACTTGGATTTGGATTTTTCCAACAATACCCCAGTAAATGCGCAAATAGTCCTTGAAATCAACCGACTCGTGACCATAGCTTTCCACTTTTACCTCAACCACTATACGCTGTGCTACATGCTCACCCTGCCCTTATGCGTCATCGCGGCAAGGATTTGTTTTGGCAAACAGAATCGGAAACGCTATTATTGGGCCGAATACACCGTCGCCATGGTCTATGCTATGGTTTTCTTAGTGCTGTATCGCTGTGTGATCAACCTCATCTATCCCATCTCCACCAGCGTTTTCGAAATAATGGCATTCCTAGAGATGATTGTCGTCATCACGGCAATAACTGCTTGTTACAGAAGGATGATGGGATTCAGCATGGTCAAGACCATTTGGCGCAGTACGCTAACTTTAGCCCTCTATTACATCATGGTTTGCGCGATTATGCTCATCGTCATCTTTGTCGTAGCCTATGGGCTCGTTCTCAAATATACTAAATAGCATTATTTCGCCTGCCAGAAACTACGTGTAAAGAGAAGTAAGATCGTGAAAATCTCCAGGCGGCCCACCAGCATGTCGAACGACAGCAGCCATTTGGCCACATTGGGGATAGCATCGAAGTTGCCGCTCGGTCCTGTGATGCCCGAGCCTGGACCGTAGTTGCTGAAGCAGGTCAAGAAAGAGATGGCTCCATCCTCGAAATTCATACCGGAGGCGGTAAGCACCACGATATTGACCATGAAGACGATGACGAACAACGAGAAGAACGACAACACGCGCTTCAGGCTCAGATCCTCGACAATCTGTCCCGAAATCTTGACAGTGTACATGCTCGACGAGTGAATCAGCTCGTTGATGGTCTTCTTTATATATTTGACCAGAACAATGACACGTACCATCTTGATGCCTCCGCTGGTGGAGCCCGCACATCCACCGACCACCATCATCAAAACCGTGGGGATGAGGAAGAGACGCCCCCATGTGTCGTAGTCATAGTTGCTGCCTTGGAAGCCCGTGTTCGAAAGCAAGGCCACCACATGGAACAGAGAAGTGCGGATACGCTCCCACCACGTCTGCGGGTGCGAGGCCAACTGCTCGTCAGTGATGGTGTTGAAGTGCGGGGCAAAATAGAAACGGCCCACAAACAGCAAGGTAAAAACAAGGATGGCCAGCAAATACCAACGCAACTCCTCGTTGCGCCGAATCACATCGAAGCGACGCGTGAACAGGAAATGGTACATGGCGAAGTTGATGCCCGACATCAACATGAAGACAATACAGACGCACTCGATATAGTTGGAATGGAAATAGCCGATGCTTGCCTGATGCGTGCTAAAGCCGCCCGTGGCAATGGTCGTGAAGGCATGACACACAGCATCAAACTTGTTCATGGGGCCAAGATGATAAAAGAAAGCGCACAGTAAGGTCAATGCGATATAGATGATCCACAACAGGCGCGAGGTAGCTTGCATGGTCGGAGCCAACTTTTCCACACTCAATCCAGGTGCCTCGGCAGCAAAGAGCGACATTTTCTTCGAACCTTTGGCCACCGAAGGGATGAAGGCCAAAGTGAACACCACCACACCCAAACCGCCCATCCACTGCATGATGCTGCGCCAAAACAGGATGCCATGCGGCTGCTGGTCGATATTATTGAGGATAGTGGCTCCTGTGGTTGAGAAGCCCGACATGGTCTCAAAGAAAGCATCCGTCACATTGTCGACGGTGCCATGCATCAGGAAAGGCAGCATGCCGAACAAAGAAAACAACACCCACGACAAGGCCACTACCATGAAAGAGTCGCGTATCTGCAACTGACTCTTTTTCATTGAGTTGCCAATATTGTAGAGCAAAAGACCCACGGCACCCGTCAAGCCTGCCGTAAGGAGGAAACAACGGGCATCGGTCTCCCCTGCCACACGCTGATAGTGCAAAGCCACCGCAGCCGTCAGCAACAAGGCTGCGGCCTCAATCAGCAACAATACACCAAACAGCTTACTTTTCATACCTAACCTATTTCAGACGCAAGCATTGCGTCTCTACAACGGGCAGATACACGGACCTGCCCCAACTCTAAACTCTAAACACTAAACTAAGACCACGGCTGCGCCCACCCCTCGCCATAATCGAAATCGTCGTCTTCCTCGTCATCCTTCTCCTTATAAGAATGGTCGTCGTATGGCTTCAGCCAGTTCCTGAACTTATAGGAAGGAATGGCCGTAATCTCGCCGTCGGCTTCGGGCGACACGGCAATGTCGATCTCGTCGGCAGCCAACTCCTTGAGCCAGCTTCCCAGCTCTGAGAAACCCATATCGGCCACCGTATAGCCTTCCCAATCACCTTGGGCAGCCTTTTTCGCTAAATCCTCTGATTCCCAAAGCGGTATGTATGACTCACCATCATTGTCTTCCAACATGGCGAAGAAGCCTTCCTTGGCCTCGAGCAGCCACACCTTGCGCGTCTCCAAAATCGACGCTATGAATTGTTCCAATTTATTCATAATACTCAGTTTTTCATTAGTCACACCCTTCGACGAAAATCTCAAAGCCTTCAAACACAATCACTTCTCCAGCAGTGATCTTGGCGCGTTTGCGGGTCTCCACTTCACCATTGCGGAGCACCAGCCCCGCAGTGACCACTTCCTGTGCCTCACTCCCCGACTCCACCACACCGGTGGCCTTCAGCAAGCCGATGAGCGGAATAAAAGTCTCGTCCTCACGAAGAGCGAAATCAATTCTTCTTAGCTTTTTTCCTGCCATGTTTCTTCTGTCTCCTATGTTTCTTTTGTCTCTTGGGTTTCGGATTCTGCAACCGCTCCAGTTGTTTCTTTTTGCTGTGACGCGCCAAAAGCTCCAGGATGAACACCGTAGCGAAGCCCACGCCTGCAGTAATGACGGCTCCGAGCAATTCGCCATTCCAACCTGGCAGCGAGAAGATATATGTCGACTCACCTGGCACCTTCCATGGGTAAACCACGGGCAAACTACCTAACATGAAGCCTGCCAATACCGAGAGCGTCGAGTCGCGGTACTCGCGCATCAACCACGCAAGCAGATGTGAGAACATCACGATACTGACCAAGGCACCCAACACAAAAGGAAGAATAATCCTTGCGCCGTTCATGAAAGTGGCGGCTCGAGTCAAATCAGGAATGGCCTTGGTGACAATCAATTCGTAGTTGCCCATAAGCAACATAAGGTGCGAACCCGAAACCCCTGGAACCACCATGCCCGTGGCACCGATGATGCCGCATAGAATTAGATAGAAGAAGTTGTCGTTTGGATAGGGGTTCGACTTGATGGAAAGGAAAAACGATAGCACCGCACCCGCCAACACAAACAATATGTTCTTGGCATTCACCTTTTCTATGCCCTTCAACACATAAATCACCGAGGCGATGATAAGTCCAATGAAAAACGACCAAGTATAGACCTTGTACGACACGAGCGTCTGCTTCAAGAAAATGGACGTAAGCACCATGCCCGCCAGAAGACCCAACGCGATGGTGATGAAAAACCTGAAATCGGTACGTTTGCCGAATTGGCTGAACTCGCCTTTAAAAAGAAGCTTGAAATTCTTGATTCTAAGCGAGTTGATGGAATTGATAAAACGTTCAAACACCCCCAGTACCAACGAGACCGTGCCACTGGAGATAGGAAAGACATTGGCAGCGCCCATAATCATGCCTTTCACGAACACTTTAAACGATTCCCATAAAGCCAACATACTGCGACTTTCTAACTAAACTACAAAAATACAACAAATATTATTCCTAGTGTTTTTTTCATGACAAAAAAGAAAAAATATGCCATTTTCGCAGTAAGATTGTTATCTTTGCATTCTAAATAATTCCCCATGAGCGACAAAGTAACCTACCCACAGAACTTCGACATCAAACTGATCATCGCCGCTGAGATCGCCATGGAAGAAGCCAAGGCCAACATCAGCCAAGCACTCAGCGAGAGTCAAACCGTTCACAGTTTCGTCAACGTCAGAAGCAGTGGCAAAGGCAATTACTTCAGCTATTGCTACAACATCGACATTGAGAGCAAAGAACATCTCGAGCGCACATACGCCCTACTCAGGACCATACCAGGACTAAAATTCGCCCTATGACAAAAGCCTATTCCATAAGGATCTACGGTCGCGTGTTCAACGTGGGCTTCCGACGCTATGTGCACCGCTACGGACTACAATGCAACGTGGTGGGCTTTGTCGAAAACGACCATGCCGGCGGCTGCGTCCACATCGAGGCCGAAGGCGAAGAAAAAGACCTCGACCGCTTCACCCTGCTTTGCGGCGAAGGCACTCCTTATTCATTTATCACGGACATGAAGATTGAAGCGGTGAAAACAACAGGGAAATATGATGAATTTCAAGAAATTAGATAACTTGATTTAATAGTCGGCCCTTCGACAAGCTCAGGGACCTCCACTGAACAACTGAACAACTGAACAACTATAAACTGACAACTGATATGATAGACTTCTCCAAAATCCTCTTCCTCGACATCGAGACCGTCTCGCAGGAAAAGACCTATGACCAACTCAACGAACGGATGCAGAAACTCTGGGACAAGAAGGCCGAGCAACTCAACCGCGACAATGCAGAGCTCGCCCCTGCCGACGTCTACGACCGCGCCGCCATCTACGCCGAATTCGGCAAGATTGTATGCATCTCGGTGGGATTCTTCAACGGCAACCGATTCCGTCTGAAATCGTTCTACGGCCATGACGAGAAAGCCCTGCTCGACGATTTCGCCTACATGCTGAACCGCTACTACGACTATCCCGATGCCCAACTCTGCGCCCACAACGGCAAGGAGTTCGACTTCCCCTACATAGCACGAAGAATGCTCATCAACGGCATTCAAATCCCCAAAGTCCTGCAAGTGGCTGGCAAGAAGCCTTGGGAAACCAACTTTATCGACACCATGGAACTTTGGAAGTTTGGCGATTTTAAGAACTTTACCTCTTTGGACTTGCTCTGCGCCATCCTCGACATCCCCACCCCAAAAGACGACATCAACGGTAGCGAAGTGGGGCGTGTGTACTGGCAGGAAAACGACGTCGAACGCATCAAAACCTACTGTCAAAAGGACGTGCTCGCCATCGCCCAACTCATGCGTCGCTTCAACTACCTACCTCTCATCACGGAGGATTGCGTAGACTACACCAACTAAACATGCATATCCTCTCCAAATCCACCTATATCAAGGGTTTACAGTGCGAAAAGGCATTGTACATGCAGAAGAAACACCCTTATCTGCGCGACAAACTCAGCATCGAACAAAGGGCCAAGTTCCAACGCGGCACCGACGTGGGTGTACTTGCCCACGAGGTCTTCCCTGGCGGTATCGATATGTCGCCCAACTCACCATCGCAGTTCCCCAAGAAGGCACAAGAGACTTGGGACAACCTCAGCAACCCCGAAGTAAAAGTAATGTATGAGGCTGTTTTTCAGTATAATGACACGCTTATCATGCTCGACATACTGGTCCGCGATGGCGACCGCTGGTTGGCGGTGGAGGTGAAGAGCTCAATGCGACTCAGCGACACCTATTATAATGATGCCGCCCTTCAATATTATGTGCTGCATGGCTGCGGCGTGCCGCTCAGCGACTTCCGCCTCATGTACCTCAACGGCGACTACGTGAAAGACGGCCCCATCGATGTGAAGCAACTGTTCAAGATGGAGTCGGTGATGGAGTATGTCGTTGAAAGGGAAGCCTTCGTCGCTCAGAATGTGGAACGGCTGAAAGCCGTGGTGGCCCTACCCCATTCCCCCGCTGTCAACATCGGAACACAATGCCACAATCCCTATCCTTGTGATTTCCAAGGTCATTGCTGGAAACTCATCCCGAAAAACAGTTTCCTCTTCACCACTGCAATGGACGACGAAGCGCTGTTCCAAAGCTATTTCAACGGCGTGAATACCAACGCCAAGATGCTCCAACAAGTTGAGCCGGATTCCGAGGAAGCCCATCAAATTGATGCTTTGGAAACAAACTCGTATTACATTGATTACAAAGCACTTTACTCATTAGCACCACAACCCAAGCCGAAGTCAGTGGCCTATCTTAACCTCCTGCTCCACCGTCCCGCCGTGCCCGAACTCGACGGCACTCGGCCTTACGAGGAGATGATTTTGGCTTTCGCGTTGCAAGGTAAACATGAAGGTGACGCAGCCATAGATCCCATGCTCCCCACATACCCGCGCAGGGATGACATGGCTGCTGGGACAAGCCAACACAGGGATGATATGGCTGCTGAAAACTGTTTCGTTTGGGACTGCTTCGACGACCACAGCCGCTGGAAGGAAGCCATCAGCCTGCTCATCGAGAAACTGTCTCATTACGAGCAGATTGTGTGCTTCACGCCCCAAAACCTCAGCACCACCTTGCTTCGCCATGAGATCATCCAAAACCAAACCGTAGGCTATAAGGTCTTCAACCTCTTCGAGGTGCTTCAAGAGGCCCATTTCTACCACCCGGCCATCAAGCGAGGACTCACCCTGCAACGCCTTGAAACGGCGCTTTTTTCCGAGTCTAATCTGTTCGAACACAGCCGAATCCTCCTCGAAGCCACCAGCAACGACCTCATAGGTTATCAACAGGCACGAGAAGACTTAATCGCTGAGAACGAAGTCGTTGCAAAAACTTATCAACAGCTTTTCAAGTAGTTGATAACTTCCTTTGCTACTTCAAATGAGGTCGCAGAATAATCCGTACTTTTGCCCTTTGAAATCGTAGATTAGCTACGCTGAAATCGAAGATTGGCTCCGCCGAATGCAAAGCATTTCGATGAAATCAATGCGGAGCATTTCGACGAAGTCAAAACAAACAAAGAAATCCTTTTTTATGCCTAACGATATCACTACACGCCGTCCTTTCGGCGATACTGCAAAACGCAATTTGATGACGCCAGAGCAAGTCTTTGCCAACCAAGGCCGTATCCCTCCACAAGCCACCGACCTCGAAGAAGTCGTGCTCGGCGCCCTTATGTTGGAGAAGGATGCTGTCAACGAAGTCATCGACATCCTCTCGCCCGAGGCCTTCTATCTGGACAAGCACCAAAAGATCTTCGCCGCCATCAAAGCCCTATTCGGCAAATCGGAACCCATTGATATTTTGACCGTTACCAACGAGTTGAAGCAACGTGGCGAGTTGGAGATGGTAGGCGGCGCCTATTACATCTCGAAGCTCACCAACCGCGTCGTCTCGGCGGCCAACATCGAATACCATGCCCGCATCATCATGCAGAAACACATTCAGCGTCAGCTGATTCTGCTTTCTTCCGAGATGATCCACGACGCCTTTGAAGACACTTCCGACGTGTTTGACCTGTTGGACAAAGCTGAGAGCAACCTCTTCCACATCAGCGAGAACAACCTGCGCCGCAGTTACGACTCGATGCAAGACTTGGTCAGCCGAGCCATCAAGGAGATACAAAACGCCAAGAATGCCGACGACAAGCTGCGTGGCGTGCCTTCGGGCTACACTGAGCTTGACCGCATCACTCAAGGCTGGCAGAAATCGGACCTTATCATCTTGGCCGCCCGTCCCAGCATGGGTAAGACCGCCTTCGCCCTGAACCTGGCCCGGAACGCTGCAGTCAACTTCAACCGACCCATTGCCTTCTTCTCGTTAGAGATGTCGTCCGTTCAGCTGGTGACCCGTCTGATCTCGACCGAGACCTCGCTGACTGCCGACAAGTTACGTTCCGGTGACTTGGCCGAATACGAATGGCAACAGCTGAACACCAAAGTCACTCCTTTGACCGACGCGCCCATCTTCATTGACGACACGCCCCAACTCTCAGTCTTCGAGTTGCGCGCCAAATGCCGCCGACTGAAACAGCAGCATGACATCCAGATGGTCTTCATCGACTACTTGCAGCTGATGACCGCCAAGGGTGAGAAAGGTCTCAACCGTGAGCAGGAAATCAGCACAATCTCACGTTCGCTGAAGAGTTTGGCCAAAGAATTGGAGATACCCGTGTTGGCACTATCGCAGTTGAGCCGTAGCGTGGAGCAACGCCCCGGTTCCAAGAAGCCCATCCTTTCCGACCTGCGTGAATCCGGTGCCATTGAACAGGATGCCGACATGGTGATGTTCATCTATCGTCCTGAATATTACAAAGATGGCGTGGATGCCGAGGACAAACCCAAAGGCTACACCATCATCGATATCGCCAAGCACCGTAACGGTAAACTGGGCGAGGTAGAGCTGAGATTCGTCGGCCAATATGCCCGTTTCGAGGAGATGGAACAAGGCTTTGACAATAGCAGTTTCACGTCCATCGGTCCCAACAACCAGTTCGACAGCCAATCGATGGTCCTGGGCTCGAAGATGAACGACGACGACGGCATGTCGCCATATATGCCATCCATCACCACCGACGAGCCACTTCCCTATTAACTATAACGGATATGAAAGACACAAAAAATAAAGCCCCGCATTCCAAAAGCAATCCTTTGAAATTCAACGTGTCCGAGTCGGCACAGCTGATGGACTTCCTGATGAAGAAACTCGACGGCATCAGCCGCAATAAAGTCAAGCGTATGCTGGCCAATAAGGTCGTTTCGGTCGATGGCGAGCGCACCACGCAGTTCGACTTCGCCCTTGAGCCCGGCATGGTCGTCGAAATTGGCAAGCCCACGGCCAAGGAACGCTTCCGCAGCCCATGGCTGAGCATCGTCTACGAAGACAAATACCTGCTCGTCATCGACAAAAAGGAAGGCTTGCTCACTAACAGTCCCACCAAGGAAAAAGACACGGCGCAAAGCATTTTGAACGACTATTTCATCTATACCCAACAGCGTTGTCGTGCCCATACTATCCATCGCCTCGACCGCGACACCAGCGGGCTGATGCTCTTCGCCAAGAGCAAGGAGGTGGCCTTCAGGTTCGAGGAGGACTGGAAAAACACCGTCTACGACCGCCGTTATGTGGCCGTGGTATGTGGCTGCATGGAGAAAAAGGAAGGCGTGGTGAAGTCGTGGCTGAAGGACAACAAGGCTTTCATCACCTACTCCAGCCCAACCGACAACGGAGGCAAATATGCAGAGACCTATTACGAGACCCTTTATTCCAATCCGAGGTATTCCTTGGTCGAATTGCAACTGGAGACGGGCCGCAAGAACCAGATCCGCGTCCACATGGCCGACATCGGGCATCCTGTTGTTGGAGACCCGAAATACGGCCGTTCACCCGAATCAGATGCATACGACAACTCACTGGGAAGGTTATGCCTGCATGCCTACAAACTCTGCTTCCATCATCCCTACAAGAAAACGGATATGGAGTTTGAAACGCCGTTCCCTAAGTTGTTTTCTAAGCCGTTCCCTGGGATGATAGACAAGATGTAAAACGCTTACTTCAATTGGTTGGCAACAACCTCCGCAATATCCTTAACCGCTACAGGCGATTTCCTCGCGAAGGTCTTCAGACACAACGGACAAGCTGTCACAATCTCATCCGGATTGTTGAACATCAAATCGTTAACCGAGTTAGTCGTTATTTCATCGCGCTCCTGCTGAGTCAGATTAAAGCTACCGAGGCTTCCACCACAGCAGATGCTCAGCTCCTTCTCTGATTTCGCCTTGCACAAATTGCCGATGTTTTCAATCACCTCACGAGGTTCGTCATAGACGCCAAAGGCTCTTCCGAGTTCGCACGGGTCGTGATACACGTAGTTGAGATCGTTCTTGTCAACCTTCAGCTTGCCCCGCTTGATAAGCTCGTCAATATACTGCGTATGATGCAGAATCTCGATGCCTTCAAGTTGATACTCTTCTTTGAAAACCTTATAGCAAATCGGGCAGGATAGTACGAGTCGCTTGGCCACAGATTGCTTGATCAACTCGGTGTTTTTGGCCATCATGGCTTGGGCTTCGGCCGTCTTTCCACTCAACAGCATCGGTCTGCCGCAACAAACACCTCCGTCTTTGTCCAAAAACGCATACTTCTCGCCCGCAGCCTCCATGATTTTCTTCATAGCACGCATGATTTTGGGCGTCAGTTGGGTCATGCAGCCGGCGAAATAGAGGACTTTAGCGTTTCCCTTCGTTTCTGGCTCCACGTTGTCAAGATACGAATGGTCGCTGTTGATAGTATAAGGCACCGCCTCGCGTTGGCTCATCTTGATGTCGCACGACTCGATGCTCACAGGGCAAACCGCGACGCATTTGCCACACTGCATGCAGGTCTCGGCAATGCGTTGGGCCTCTTCCCTATCTCCGTTTCTCAAGCGTTTCATGAAATAAGCCGAAGTGTTGCCACTGTTCTTGTCGTTGACGCTCATCGGGCAGGCGTCGATGCACAAACCGCAACTCGGGCAAGAATAAATCTGGGCCAAGGCATAACCCTTGCGTGGCTCACGCGGCTTCAGACCTGCATGACGCAATAGGATAAACAAGGCCTCAGTCGGGATGTGCATATACCTCGTGAACGGAAGCATAAACATAAACACCATCAAATCAATGGAATAGAACCACCAAAAGGCCATGATGTTGGTCTTCTCAGCGATGAGACGGAAGGGGAAGATGGTCCACAAAGCGAATCGGATCAAATTGTCGGCAAAACCGAAGTGCATGATACGCTTTACGCCAACAATCTTCGAATGAATCTTCTTCACCACGGCAATGAGGATGCCGCTGATAATCATCAGAAGGAAGAAATCCATAAGAATGGCGAAAACAGGTGTTTCTACGGCGAAATACTTGAAGAAAATCGGATAATAGAAGTTGGGGAACATCCGCTCAATGCCTTGGAGCTCAACGCCATCAAGCGGTTTCAGCGTAAACAGCATCACATGGCCGATGACGATAATCATAAACCAGCCAAAGGCAATGGCTGTGTGCATGTAACCCAGCACAGGATTGCGTTTCCAAATCTTCACGTGGAAGAGGCAGTCGCCAACCAGGTCACGGACGTTTGCCCATGCCGTCTTTGGCGTCACCAAGGAGCGCCAAAACTTCTTTCTGTCGTCTTTCGGCAGCTGGCCGATGACGCGTAAAAGCCCCACAACACAATACGTCAGCACGAAAGCCATGCCGAGCACGAAGGGGAGCACAAAAGGATGGAATATCTGTGAATTCATCGTGTAATGTCTAACAAAATCTTACGGATGTTGATGCCGCGCGGGCAAACCAAAGTGCATTTGCCGCAGAGCATGCATCGTTGAATCATTTTTTTGGCCTCGTCTTCCTTGCCTCGCTGAAGCATCAGAAGTATGCGACGGAAACTCATCTCGGTGAAGTGACCTGCAGTGCAAGTCGCAGTGCATGAGCCACAAGCAATGCAGGTATTGATGTCAGGATTGGTTTCCTTCAGACGGTTGAACGTCGTCAGGTCGACGCTGTCCATCTTGACATGCGAGCTGGGTGACAAACAAAAACCGAAATCCATGGCTTACCTATTCAAATAATTATACACTTGTGTTGCCACGGAACGCGCCTCGCCAATGGTGTCGGGCAGCGATTTCGGAGCGGTACAAGCACCAGCCACGAACACGCCATCTTGCGCAGTGTCGTTCATGCCCAAATACATGTCCTTGTTCTGCATAAAACCGTCGCTGTTGTTGCCAACGCCGAGCTTCTGCTGTATTGCGTCGATGCTCTTGTTTTTCTCCATGCTGCACATCAAAACGAGTAAGTCAAGCGTCATCTTGAGCGGCTTACCGAACAAAGTGTCCTCCGCTTTGATGACTAGTTTGCAGTCCATATCCTCAGAGACCTCGCAAACACGGCCGCGGACACATTTCACGTCGAAGTCTTTCTGGGTCTTAAGATAAAGGTCTTCATAGCCTGGACCGAACATGCGCAAGTCCATGTAGAACGTGTAGACCTCTGCATCGGGAAACACTTCCTTGATTTCGCAGGCCTGCTTCAACGCCGTGGTGCAGCACACTTTCGAGCAATAGGTGTTGCATACCTTCACGTCGCGTGCGCCGACACAATGTACGAAACCGATTTTCTTAGGATGGTTGATGCGCTCGTCCTTTCCCGTCCTGAAATACTTTTCGAGTTCGACGCTGGTCATCACATTGTTATAGATGCCATAGCCGTATTCCTGTTTCCGTTCCGCCTTGAAGATATCGAAACCCGTGGCGAGAATCACCGCCTTCGCATCGATGGTTTCGTTGTTGCTCAAAATGGCATGGAAACTATTATTATCTCTATGGATGTCAACGACCTCGGTATTCAGACGGACATCGATGCCTTTCACTTGGTCGAGCATCTTCTCAACTACGTCCTTGGCTGGATGGAAGGCTGGGAACAGCCTGTCCCACTGCGCGATATGGCCTCCAAGGGCCTCGCTTTTTTCAACAATGATAGGATTGAGCCCCATTTTATGCAATTGTGTGGCTGCTTCCATTCCGGCGGCTCCACCGCCAATAATCAATATATTCTCTTTCATAAACGTTGGTTTGTCAAACTGATTTCATACACGACGGGCACTGCGGCTGACCCAAGTCCTTACCGTTGATGCCCTGATATTTCTTCTTCGGGTCGTAAGGGATTCCCATCTTCTCGAGTAGCGGCTCGATGGCGACCTGATGCATCTGAAGGCCAAGATCCCATGGATCGTAGCCCATCACCAAGCCTGCCACCTCCTCGTAGGTCAGCGCCGGGATGCCATATCCGTTCTTGCCGTAGGTCTTGCCTGTCTGCTCTGCGATGACATATTGCCAACGGTCTAGGAAATAAGGGCAGCCCGGGCAGTTGGTGATGATCAAATCTGGCTCATAAGGCTCCATCGACTCGAATTTCTTGTAGGTGTTCGACTCGGAATAGCCCCTGTTGGCTTGCACGAAATACTGACGGAAGCCGAAGCCACAGCAATGGCGGCGTTCGGGGTAGTCGACGACCTCACCGCCCCACGCCTCAATCATTCCGACCAAGACATGCGGATACTCAGCACCACCGAATCCCTTCGACGGGAACATCTTCGAATAATGGCATCCGATGTGTTCGACCACCTTCAAAGGCTTGCCAGTCTTGACATTGACAAGAGGAAACTTCATCTGTTTCGCGATGTCGAACCTGAACTTATAAATAAGGTCACTGGCGTGGGCGAGATACTTCGGCTTGGCGAACTCTTTCTTGCATGAATCCCAAAGATATTGCCGAATCTTGGCCTCCAACTCGGGATACTCGTGCCATGTCTCCAGCGTCTCGGTGTAGCACCCGAAAGAGGTGATGCAAGAACAAACATAGTTTTCATAGCCACTCTCATGCATCAGAGCGAACTGGCGCGCGATGATGGTCATCGCCGTCTCCTGCGGGATGGTGTCGCTGTGATAGGCAATGCCGCCACAAGTAGTATGATAGGGGTTTTCATAAAAATCCTTGCCGAGCCTGTTTCGCGTGATGTCCAAAAAAGTCACCTCCGAACCTGGCCAAAACGCCTGTCGGATGCAACTCCTCACGTAAAAATAATGGTCATCGGGAATGTCTTTCTGGTAATCCGCCCAGATCTTCTGTTTTCCTTCAATAATCATTTGATTTCAAGATTTAATAATTGGATTACATGTTGAGGTGTTTTTCCCCATCGTTTTGAGTGTAAACTTTCATGAAATACTCCTCGTCGGTGAGATGCTCCTTCTCCGCTTCCTGATGCGCGTCGTTCAAGACCTGTTCCATCAACTCGGTGGCACCCGTGACGTCGAAGATCTTTTTCAATTGGTCGAGACTCTCCTTGGGAATCTTACGCAATCCGCCAGGACCGTCGCCGTCGAGATTCGAGCCCATGCGGGCATGCAAATCATCTAGGTTTTCGTTGATCCATTTGCCAACGGGACCGAATTCTTTATGTGTCTCATAATCGAAAGTGCGAGGATACACGCAATAGCCGTAGTTCAAGATATTGGAGCACAAATCCTTAACCACGATATATTGCTGGCGACCTTTCTCCGATTCCATGTAAAGCCCGCTTCGCATAGAGAGCTTGCGCAAAGCCATAATGACCAAGCCTGGGGCATTGGCACGTGGACAGCGCGTCACGCACGACATGCACTCGCCGCAATACCAAATCGTGTCACTTTTCAGAAGTTCCTCCAAATCGGCCTCGTTCTTGCGCGCGACGATGTTCACGATATTCTTCGGATTGTATTTGTAGAACTCCGCAGCCGGGCAGACAGCAGTGCATACGCCGCAGTTCATGCAGGCCTTCATCCCCTCTTTTATCCTGTAATCCTTATATAATTCATCAACAAGATGACCTTTAAACCTAGGTTCCATAAATAGTAAATTAGTTTACAGTAAATATACTTACTAACGGCGCGCAAAAATACAGTTTTTTTGATTAAACCAAGGAAGTTTTCGAAGAATAATTTGGAAGTTAGTGAAGGAATCAAAGCAAGTCACAACCAGAAAAAGAAAAACCCTAACCATTTGATAGTTAGGGTTTTATTTTTCGTGCCCCGAACAGGAGTCGAACCTGCACACCTCTCGATATACGCACCTGAAACGTACGCGTCTACCAATTCCGCCATCGGGGCTTGGTGATTGTGCCCAGGACAAGAGTCGAACTTGCATGCCGTAATCGGCACCACCCCCTCAAAGTGGCGTGTCTACCAATTTCACCACCTGGGCTTGAAATCGGCGGCAAAGATACAACTTTTTTCAATGCTGTAACCACTTCGAGAAAAATTTTGTGATTTTTTTTCTTCGCATTACTTAATTTCTTATTTTTGAAGCGTTTAAAATCAACAATTATGCTTACAGAAAAAGACCTCCAACAACTTTCGGAAAGAAACATCACCGAAAATCAAGTAATACAGCAAGTTGCACAACTGAAAAAAGGCACGCAATATGTCCAGTTGATGCGCCCCGCAACCCTTAATGACGGCATCTTGCGCCTCGATGAGGAACAGGTCAGGCAGATGACGGCCAACTTTGAGGCCGACAAGGAGTTTTATCAATTCACCAAGTTCGTCCCCGCCTCGGGTGCCGCCTCACGCATGTTCAAAGACCTCTTCGCTTTCGTCGAGACCGCCGAAGAGACCAAGTTCACGGACATCTTCTTCGCCCACATCCATAGCTTCGCCTTCTTCGACGACCTCAACGCAGCTGCGCAACGCCTTTATGGCACCGACATCGACAGCCTGCTGCAACAAGGCCGCAAGGTGGACGTTGTGAAAGCCCTGCTCTTGGACAACGGCCTGAACTACGGCAAATTGCCCAAGGCCCTGCTGAAGTTCCACCACTACCCCACTTTCAACCGTCTGGCCTTGGAAGAACATCTGGTGGAAGCCGCCCGGTACGCCACCGACAACGAAGGCGTGGCCAAGCTCCATTTCACCGTATCGCCCGAACACGAAGAGCCTTTCAAGAAGGCCGTCGATGCGCTGAAAGCCAACTATGAGAAGAAATACGGTGTGCGCTACAACATCACTTATTCCTGCCAAAAGCCGTCAACCGACACGGTGGCCATCGATGCCAACGGCGAGCTGTTCCGCGAAGCCGACGGCAAGATCCTCTTCCGACCCGGAGGCCACGGCGCCCTCATTGAGAACCTCAACGACCTCGGCGAGGAGATTGTCTTCGTGAAAAACATCGACAACATCGTTCCGGAGAGCAAGGCCGAGACGACCATCGTATATAAAAAGGTGCTGGCGGGTCTCCTCCTCCACCTACAACAACGCACTTTCGAATATCTCGAGATGCTCGACCAAGGTGCAGTCTCGACCGACGAACTCGACGAGGCCATGCGTTTCGCCAAGGAAGATCTTATGATTGACATCCCCGACTTCGTCAACTACTACAACGACATCGAGAAGATCGACTACCTCTATAACAAGCTCAACCGCCCAATGCGTATCTGCGGCATGGTGAAGAACGAAGGCGAACCTGGCGGCGGTCCTTTCTGGGTGAAGAACCTGGACGATGAAGTGTCGTTGCAAATCATCGAGTCGTCACAGATCAACCACAAGGACGAAGCTCAGGAAGCCATCTTCCAAGGCTCTACCCACTTCAATCCCGTCGACCTCGTGTGCGGCTGCTGGAACTATAAGGGTGAGGCCTTCTGCCTGACCGACTATGTGGACGCCAACACAGGCTTCATCTCCAACAAGTCGAAGGACGGCCGCGAACTGAAAGCCCTCGAGTTGCCTGGCCTTTGGAATGGCGCCATGGCCGACTGGATCACCATCTTCGTCGAGGTGCCCATCGAGACCTTCAACCCGGTGAAGACCGTGAACGACCTTTTGAAGCCTATGCATAATTAAATGAATAACAATAAAATACAAACTACATCATGACACTTAGTAAAGAAGAATTCAAGACCTTATTGATGCTCTATGCAGCCAACATCGACGGCAACATCCAATCGGAAGAAGTGAGAATCATGCTCGAAAAGAGCGGTTTCGACACAGTAGACAAGATGGAGGATCTATTCGCCAAGATGAGCGATGCCGAAGTGCTCGACTGCATCCGCGAGAACAAAGCCTTTTACGCTGACAACGAAGCCAGTCGTCTCGACCTCATCCACGACCTCTGCGAAATCATCGAAGCCGACGAAAAGTGCACGATGATGGAACAACAGATGGTCAGAGCGATGGGAAGATTACTTGAATGAGCCATGGAGAAAAAGCCCTTCATCCCCCACCCCATCGATACCTCCGACATCGAGCTTCCCGATGAGGTGAAGCAACTCATCGAGCAACTGGCGCGCCAAGTGCATGAACAGTGGGCTATGGGTCGCATTGCGGAAGGCTGGACCTACGGTGCCGAACGCAACGACGGACTCAAGAAGCACCCCCATCTCATCGATTACGACGACCTGCCGGAGAGCGAAAAGGACTATGACCGCAACACGGCCGTGGCCACGTTGAAGCTCATCATGCAACTCGGTTGGAGCATCAAGAAAGAACAATAACACCAAGACGAACCATGCATTCACTCGCATTCCAAGCTATCGCCTTCGTCATCGGCATCGCCATTGGCGTGGTATATTACCTCATCCTTGCCAAAAACAGCAAGAACAACAAGCTGTTTTTCAAGACTTTGTTTATCTGCGCGCTGGCCATCATCGTGATCCACACGGTAGCCGACATGTACGTGATTTCCAATATGGAACAAGGTGCAAAAAGCTGGTTCTCCATCTTCATCCTTTCGGTCTTCCATTCCCTCGAGATGTTCGTCTTCCAAACCCACTTCTTCGACAATGGATACCAAGAGTTCTTTTTCGGGACAAGCCAAAGCCCTGGTGTCGCATGGCTAGTCTACGTTTTCGTCATCACTTTCATCCTGGCCATCCTCACATCCATCGCCTTACTCATCAAGGCCATCAACCGAAGGAAGGCAGGACGTTCTTGGCTGGTAGCCAATAAAGGCAAAGCACAGAATGTCCACATGTTCTTCCTGGACGGAGAACTGTCAAGATCCCTCGCCGAGGACATCCTCAAACTCCATCCCGACCAGCCGCGCCTTCTCATTGGCCACCCCGACCCCGAAGAGAGTTACATGGACCTGTCCATCTGGGAAAAGGTACAACGTCTGTTCAAGAGCCGCACCGAGGAAGACCTTGGCCCGTTCAATGCCATCGTCTATTCCCATATCCCCCTGAACGAAGCGAAAGGAAAAGACATCTGCCAGCAAATGAACCTGAAGGACCTGGACGCCTTCCTGAAATGCCCCTCGTGCAAAGTGTATCTCCTCTCCGACGACGAGAACAAGAACCTGCAATGCGCCGAGATACTCTATAACGACGGCTGCACCGCCGAAATCTTCTGCCGTGCATGCCGCGAAGGCGTCAACCGCATGTATGAGGAGGCGATGACCAAGACCCCGTCGATGAACGTGCACCTTGTCGACTCGTCATACCTCGCCGTTCGCAACATCAAGAACTGCCCCGAGCTGCTCCCTGTCAACTATGTGGACAAAGGGGTCGACGAGAAAGGCCTACGCGAAGGTTGGGTGAGCTCGGCCTTCAACGCCATGATCCTCGGCTTTGGCGAAACGGGTCGCGAGGTGCTGGGATTCCTCTATGAACATGGCGCCTTTGTCGACAAAGCATCCAAAAAAAGTCCGTTCTCATGCGTGGTCGTCGACAGGCAGATGGACATGATCGAACAAGCTTACCGCAAGAGTTTCCCCGGCATGGACGAAAGCGTCGGCATCACGTTCAAGCGGGGTGAAATCGGAGGCAATGATTTTTGGAAAAAAATGGCGCAGCGCGTCCAGGACTTGAACTACATCGTCGTGTGCATGGGCGACGACAGGATCAACCTGCGCACAGCCGTCGACTTGGTGCAATTCGCCTACCGTCAAGGCAGAGACCTCACCAAGAACTTCGTCATCCTCATCGCCCAAGAGACTCCCAGCCATCTCGACGACGTGACCTTGCAACATTACAACGCCATCGGCCAATACCACAACTGCATACGCACCTTCGGCTACAAGCGTGACGTTTGGACCTACGACAACATGACCAACGAGAGCCTGAAAGCCCGTGCCCGCAATTTCTTCGCCGGCTACATGCGCGCTTCAGGCGTAGAAGACGATCCCCAGCAACTGTGGGACGAGCGGGAGGAAGTGATCAAGTCGACCGACGACTATGCCCTTCACGCCAAACGCGTCAGGCAACGCTCGCAAGACTTCGCCAACTGCTTCCACATCTCCACGAAACTGGCACTCATCGGGCCTGAGATCTACGACCACCGCCACGACATCGCCCAATGCATCCCGCCCGACTACACCAAGGCCAACACGCATTACACGGGCAATGACGAACACGTGGAACGCGTGCTGCATTACTTGGCCGTCCAAGAACACATCCGTTGGGAGGCTTCGCACGTGGCCCTCGGCTACACGCCAGGCCAACGCACCGACGAGGTGATGAAGACCCACGAGTGCATCAAGAGCTACGATGAGCTCACTCCTGAAGTTCAACATTACGACTATCTGGTGATCAAGACAACCTTTGACATGCCTTGAAACGACTATAAACTATGACCACGGACAGCAACTACAAATACTACGCCTTCATCAGCTACAATGCCAAGGACATTGACTGGGGCAAAAAGCTTCAAAAGAAGCTGGAACGCTTCAAGATTCCTGCCGCTTTGCGCAACGAACATGGCTGGAAACGCAAGCCCATCAACCCTGTTTTCTTCGCCCCTACCGACATACAGCCCGGAGGGCTCACCGAAGAGCTGCAGGAACGGCTAAAGGCTTCCAAAAACCTCGTTGTCATCTGCTCGCCCAATTCGGCCAAATCCGAATGGGTCGGCAAGGAAATCGAGTTCTTCCATGACCTTGGGCGGACCAAGAACATTCACTTCTTTATTGTGGATGGCATTCCACACAGTGGAGACCCGAAGACCGAGTGCTTCAATCCTGTCATTGACAAACTGGGGCTACCCGAAATCCTTGGTGCCAACATCAACGAGAAAATCTACCGATGGCCTTGGCTCAACAAGGAACGCGCCTATGTGCAACTCATCTCCAAACTACTGGACGTAGAGTTTGACACCATATGGCAAAGACACAAGCGTACGCTTGTCAGACGAGCGATAGCATGGATTTTGGGTGGCGCAGCTATAGTAGCTGCCCTGCTGGGTGTGCGACACATGAACCAACCCTTCGACGTGGAAGTGAAACTGAATGAGGTTTCTGTCCACAACGAGAGTCTGCCCCCATTGAAAGGCGCCTTGGTAACCATTCGTTTGGATAACGAGTCCAAGATCGACACACTCAACTCGATAGACGACAATTTGGTTTTCAACAATATCCCACACCACTACTTGAATCATCAGGTAAGCTTCTCCGTTGTATGCCCCTATTTCTACGACACGGACACCAGTTTGACGCTAACCCCTAATGTCACCTTAAACATACATCGCAACGATTCGGTTTTTGGCAAAGTCTTATTCCACATTTACGATCCAAACACGGAAATGTATGTCAATGATGCTACGGTTGGCCTGGCCGGACAAGAAACCGTTTCTGACGCCAACGGATGCGTTTCTCTTTATGTGCCATTGGAGAAACAGCGAAGCTACTACCTTGTGACCAGTTCCGTACCCCTCGAAAACGACACCTTGTTTATGCCCTGCGGCAAAGACGATGTGCTGTTGGCAAAGTGACAACAAAACTATGTAACACCTCATAATTGACCTAGAATTCAAATGAAACGCAAATCCATACTCTTTTTATTTCTGCTTCTAACGCCCCTTTTCTCCATCGCACAGACCCAGCAAGGCTATGTGAAAACCAAAGGCCGCATGGTGAACGGCAAGCATATCCCTGGTCAAGGCCTCAAAGGCGCAACCCTATCTATCAAAGGAAGAGCAACCGTGCTCGTGAATGCCGACAACGGTTCCTTCTCCTTCCCTGTCACCAACCAACAATTCCGCTTGGACTCCGTCAAGAAAAAAGGCTATCAACTGGTCGACTTCGAAGTCTGCCCCAAGAGCTATACCTATTCACCTAACCCTATCTATATCCTCATGGAGACGCCCGAGCAGCAGCTGCAGGACAAACTCGATGCCGAACGCAAGATACGGCGCAACCTTCAGAAACAGCTGCAGGCCAAGGAGGACGAGTTGGAGGCGCTGAAGGGCACTGGCAAGATCACGGTCAAAGACTACCAAAACTCGATGCAGAAGCTCTACTCCCAGCAGGAGAGTAACGAACGACTCATCGAGGACATGGCCAAGCGCTATGCATCTCTCGACTATGACCAACTTGACGCGTTCTACCGCCAAGTATCCTATTTCATCGAGAACGGTGAATTGACAAAGGCCGACTCTATGCTCAACAGCCGAGGCGACATCGGTCAGCAGGTCAACGACATCCGCCAGCGCGGACAGGTGCTCCACGAGAAACGTGAAACACTACAAAAGGCCGAGGCGGTGCAACGGGGCGACATCCACGAGGCGGCACAACGCTGCTACAGCTACTACGAGACCTTCTTTGTGCAACACCTCAACGACACGGCAGCCTATTTCCTCGAACTGCGCGCCAGCCTCGATACCACCAACCTGGAATGGATGAATGATGCCGGTCGCTTCATCACCGAATACCTCGCTGATTACGACCGCGCCCTCCCGTACTTCCAAAGCATCCTGCGCACCGCCCGTGAAGAGTATGGCGAGAACAGCGAATGGGTTTCGGCATGCTACAGCAATATCGCCTCATACTACTACGACAAAGGCGACTACGTACAATCGAACATCTACAACGACAAAGCTTTCGCCATGAAAGTGAACCTCTATGGTCCCAACCACCCCGACGTCGCCACCAGCTATAACAACAAAGGCTGTGCATTGATGAAACAGGAGGATTACGATAATGCCCTAGTCCACTTCAACCAAGCCCTCCATATCTTGCAGCGCAATTACGGTGAGAACCACCCCGACGTCGCCACCTGCTACGACAATATTGGACAGAACTACACTTATCAGGGAGACTATGTAAATGCCTTGGAATACCACGGCAAAGCCCTTACTATCAGACAAGCTATCCTTGAGCCCATCCATCCCGACATCGCCAATAGCCTCAACAACATCGGCTGCGACTGCATCGATATCGGAAAGTACGACATGGCTCTCGAATGCCTCAACGCCGCCTTGGTCATCTGGACCAATGTATACGGCGAAAAGCACCCAGAGGTGAGGAAATGTAGGGGCAACATCGGCAGCACCTACCTGCAGATGGGCCTTGCCCAAGCTGAAAAGGGCGACTACCAAGCCTCCTTTGAAAACCTCAACATCGCCCTGCCGATAATGAATGAGGTTTACGGCGAAGACTACGAAACTGTCGTCGATCTCAAGAAGACCCTAGAACTGATGAAGTCCGTCCTTGAGCAGAAATAAGCGCTCTATTACTTCCCTTCCCTAAACCTCACAATGGCTTCGATAATCTCGTCGTTGTCGTCGGAGATGGTGAGCAGCATGTTCTTGAAGATGCCCCGGTCGCTGAGGTCTTTCAGCAACGAATAGGCGGGCATGTAGTTGGTGTAGTAGTCCTTGCCCATGAAGATCATCGGGCTGGCGTAACCCACACTCTCGTAGTGGTTTTGGCCTGCATCCTGGAAGATCTCCTGCATGGTACCCGCACTGCCGGGCGTGTAGATGATGCCGCCCTTGGCGATGGTGACGATACCGTCCTCACGCACACTGTTGTCGAAGTATTTGGCGATATCGGTGGCGAAAGGCGCCGTCGGCTCGTGACCATAATACCAGGTCGGGATGGCCAAGCTGCGGTATTTCGATTGCAAGGGGAAGCGTTCCATCACCTCGAAGCTGCAGCGCAGCCAGCCTTCGTCCTTGAAGGTCGGCGACGGCATGAGCATGTCGACGGCCTCGTTGGTCTCGGCCTCGCTCCTACCCGCCATCCAAGCCCCGAGATGCGTGGCTTCCATGGCACCAGGACCGCCGCCCGTCACCATCAGCCTGCCCATCTCCGTGAGTTTCTTGCTCAAGAAGACGATCTGGCGATAGCCTGGGTCGTCACGACGCTTGGCATGGCCACCCATCACGCCGATGACATCCTTCTCGTCGTACTGCTCCAGCATGGTGTTGAGCGCATGGGTGATGAAATGGTCATGCAACGAACGCGCCAGCGTCTCATGGATCTCGTGCACGTACTTACCCTGATGTATGTAATGATTGTATACCTTGGTGTCGTAACAAGTCTCAAAGGTCGACTCGTCATGGTAATCATAGCCTTTATACAGTATCTCGCTATTGTATAATCCTTTGGGATAGGTCGAGAAGGGCTTGCCCAGACTCGGCACAAACACGCCCAACTCATCGGCAGCCGTCTCATGCATCACGCGTTCGCAGATGCCTTTCGCATCGAGGCAGTACTTCTGCATCAGCTCGTCCGCCTGTCCCGACTCACCGAAGCGGTCGTCCATACCGATGCGCACCACCTTGATGGGGTGATTCTCGGTCAGGTATTCGACCACGGCACCGCCCAAACCACCAGTACGTTGGTGTTCCTCCACGGTGAAGAGCATTCGGGTCTCCTCGGCGGCCTTCTTCAGGATCTCGCCGTCCAAAGGCTTGATGGTGTGCATATTGATGACGCGTGCCGAGACACCTTGTTTTTGCAGCATGTCAGCCGCCTGCAGGCACTCCCACACCTCGTGGCCGGTAGCCACCAACGTGACATCATCGCCATCGCGCATCAACTGTGCCTTACCGATGACAAACTCTTGATTCACATCGGTGAAATCGGCCACAGGCTCGCGACCAAAGCGGATGTAAACGGGTCCGTCGCACTCTAAGATGGCCTTCTCCGTGGCGATTTTGGCCTGCGCGGCGTCACAAGGCGAGAGAATCATCATGTTGGGCAACACACGCATGGCCGCGATGTCCTCCAACGCCTGATGCGTGGCCCCGTCGGGACCGACTGACACGCCCGCATGGGCACCTCCGATGACGGCATGCACATTGTTGTAACACAACGAGATACGGATCTGGTCATTGGCACGGTGGGCTGCAAACACACCGTAAGTGCTGAACACCGGCACCTTGCCGCTCAAGGCAAGGCCTGCAGCGGTGGCCACGCAATCTTGCTCAGCGATGCCCATCGAGAAAAACCTATCGGGGAAAGCCTCGGCAAAGAGGTTCATCCCCACCGAATTGGTGATGTCGGCACCCAGTCCGACCACACGATTGTCCTTTTCGGCCGCAGCCAACACGCCCTCGCCGAAACCGGTCTTGGTCGCTTTATTTCCTTTGTTCTTGTATTCCATAGCTTTATTTGCGGTATTCCGACAAACTCGAGAACCAGGTCGTTGAGCCTGTCGAAACGCCGGCTGATTAGTTAAGTTCTGCAATAAAATCTTTTAATTGTTCCTTCGTGGGCACCTTTCCATGCCATTGGTTGTTGTCCTCGATGCTCTTCACGCCCTTGCCCATGATGGTGTCGGCGATGATAACCGTAGGTTTGTCTTTTTCTTGGTCTGCCATCTCCAAAGCCATCTTGATTTGGCTCATGTCGTGGCCGTCGATCTCGATAGCATGCCATCCGAATGCCGTCCATTTGTCACGCAAAGGGTCGATGGCCATCACCTTCTCAGTGCCGCCGTCAATCTGCAACCGGTTGCGGTCGATAATGGCGCAGAGGTTGTCCACCTGATGATGCGCCGCAGCCATGGCCGACTCCCACACACTTCCCTCCTGCTGCTCGCCATCACCCATGATGCAATACACGCGGTTCACGGTCACTGAGCCCTGAGCCCGTCGAAGGGTCGAAGGGCCGTCCATCTTGGCCGCCAAGGCCATACCCAAAGCCACGCCGAGACCTTGTCCCAGGCTCCCTGAACACGTCTCCAGCCCTGGCAAATGGAACTCATAACTCGGATGCCCTTGCAAGCGGCTGCCCAGTTTGCGCAGGGTGAGCATCTCCTCTTCGGGGAAATAGCCTGCCGCAGCCAAGGTGGCATACAACACAGGTGCCGTATGGCCGATGGAAAGCACCACTTTGTCGCGGCCCTCCCAGTCGGGATGCTGCGGGTCGTGACGCAGATGATCGAAATACAAAACAGTGAAAATGTCAACCAGGTCGAGAGAGCCGCCCGTATGTCCCGAGCCAGCCTCTGCCAAAGCGGTCAAGATCAGCCGACGGATATGTCTTGCCTTCTCTTCTAATGAAGTCATATCAACAAACCGATTAAGTCTTTTACGATGAACACCAAGCAAACGAATGCATAAATCAGTTTCAGCAGCGTGCCTGCCAAAAAGCCGACGAAGGAGCCGAAAGCGGCCCGCCATGCCTCTTTATTCGGGGTCTTGTTGATTTTCTCTCCGAAATAGGCGCCGAAGAACGGTCCAGCCAGGATGACGATAAAGGCGGCATTGAAAAAGAGCGTGAGCGTCAAGCCCACCAACAGGCCTATGGTGCTACCCCACATGCCTGCCTTGGAACCACCGAATTTCTTGGTTCCCCAGATAGGCACTATGTAATCCAAGGTGAAGATTACCGCCGCGATGACACCCATCACGACAAGGAAAGTGACCGAGTGCTCAACCCCTTGGACAAACGATACTGCCAGCACACTCAAATAGCTGAAAGGCGGTCCGGCAATACCTGGAACTATGGCACCGACGATACCGACAATGGCCAAACAGATGGCCGCCGCAATGAAAACGACATTCATTTGACAGTGTTTTAGAAGGCGAAAATACACAAAAAAACGGGAACACGTCCCCATTTCAGGATAAAAATGCTTTTTTACCCAATAATTTTGATTTTTGTGAAATCAGTCTTACATTTGCACGATAAAACCTCCACCGCATGAAGAGACTTCTACTCCTTATAACACTAATCCTCTCAACTTCAAGCATTTTCGCCTACGACATCATCCATCCCATTGGAGGCCGTGCCGCTGCCATGGGAGGCTCGTCGGTGGCCTCGCAAGGTCTTTGGGCGATGCAAAACAACCCTGCTGGAATGGCCAATTTGGACAAAATCAGCCTTGGCCTTTATTATGAAAACCGCTGGATGCTACCCGAGACGGCCTACAAATGCGGCGCCTTTGCACTGCCCACCCAATTCGGCACTTTAGGACTGAGCTTCAACCAGTTCGGCTCGTCAAAATACAATGAGAACAAGTTTGGATTGGCATACGCCAAGGACTTCGGGCGTTACCTGCAAATCGGCCTACAGCTCGACTACCTCCTACTCAAAATCGGCAACGACTACGGCAAATACAACGCCGTCACCTTTGAGTTGGGCATACAATCGCATGTCACCGACAAACTGACTTTAGGCACCTACATCTTCAACCCCGTCAATTTCAGCTTTGAACAGACCCTCAACCACGAGAAACTGCCCATCGTATTTCGTTTCGGCATGGCCTACCAGTTCACCAAGGACTTCGTCGGACAATGTGAGATTGAGAAAAACACAGACCTTGAAGGTGTCAGCCTGCGCGGTGGGTTGGAATATGAGGCAGTTAAGAACCTATACATCCGCGCTGGCGTGCAGACCAACCCGGGTATCCTGAGCTTTGGTGTCGGCTATGGCATCCGCTTCGCACAAATCAACGTGGCGGCACAACTCCACAATGAGTTGGGAGCCTCCGTACAGATTGGCATGATCTTCAGCATCGGCAAGTGATATGAAACGGCTGATTCTCATCATAGTATCCCTGTTTGTCGTCTCGTTTGCGAAGGCGCAGATCGCCATTGATACGCTCAGCACCGAGGCCTTGAACAACCTGCTCATCGAGCAGGTGGAACGGTTGGCCGAAGATGGCGACGAAGACGCTGATTATGAAGATCTCTTGGAGAACTACATCTTCCTCAGTGAGAACCCAGTCAACCTCAACAGCGAGGAGACCATGCGGCTGGTGGAGCTTCACCTGCTTAGTGTGTTCCAATACGAGGAGTTGCAGAAATACCGCCGCTTTTACGGCGACTTCATGTTTCTCGACGAGTTGGAGATGGTGGAAGGCCTCGACGAGCAGACCGTGGCTATCATCCGACCCGTGGTATGCATCGAGAAAGACCAAAGTAAGGACAAAATCACCCTCAACAAGATGGCCCGCTACGGCAAGCATCAACTCGTGGGGCGCTATGAGCAGGTTCTCGAACAGCAGCAGGGCTATGCCCCTATCGACGACTCCGCCCTCTTGGATAAGCCCAATTCACGCTATCTCGGCAGTCCACAGAAGCTCCAATTCAAATACACCTATAATTATAGGAACAAAATCCGCGCAGGCTTCGTGTTGGAAAAGGATGCCGGCGAGATGTTCTTCACCGACAAGGTGAGCGACACCATCCAAAAACTCCTGGGCAACCAATACCATCGCGGCTTCGACTTCGTCGGTTTTCACCTCTATGCCAAGGACTTGGGCATCGTGAAAGCCGCCGTTTTGGGCGACTACCAACTGGCCTTTGGACAAGGCTTGACGCTGTGGTCAGGCATGAGTTTCGGAAAAGCGGGCGCAGGTAGTAGCGTGATGAAACAAGGACGTGGCATCTCACCCAAAGGCTCGGCCAGCGAATATGCATATATGCGTGGTGCTGCCGTCACTCTTGGTGCAGGAGCTTTCAGCGGTACCATCTTCTATTCCAATCGGTTGGTCGACGCCAACATCAGCGTGACCGACACCTTGGAAAGTGAAGCCGAGTTCGTCAGCAGCCTGCAAGAGACGGGCTATCACCGCACCATCGGAGAGTTGCAAGACCGCCATGCCATCCGCCAACAGATTGTGGGTAGCCATTTGGCCTTCGCCATCGCCCACTTCGAGGTCGGCTACACCGCCCACCACACCTGGCTCAGCGTGCCTCTCGAACTCAAGCCCAGCCATTACAATCAGTTCTACTTCCAAGGACAAAAGCTGACCAACCAAGGCATCGACTTCAAGTATGTGAAAGGGAAATATGCTGTGTTTGGAGAGGTGGCGATGAGTTTTAATCATGGAACCAAGGCCCCTGAGCCCGTCGAAGGGCCGACACGAGCACAGACGGCCTTTCGACCCTTCGACGGGCTCAGGGCTCAAGGACCTGCTTTTGCTGGTTTGGTCGGTTTGACCGTCAAGCCTGCAGGTTATCTCAACTTCACCATCATGTACCGCGACTACGGCAAGGCATACCAAAATCTCTATTCCAACGCATTTGGCGAAGGCAGTCGCAATCAAGGGCAACGTGGCGTCTACCTCGGCGTGGAGGCCGCTCCCGCACCCTATTGGAACATCCTCGCATACGCCGACCAGTTCCAGTTCACCTGGCTGACCTCGCAAGTCAACGCACCAAGCCGCGGCCACGACTACTACCTGCGCGTCAGCCACAGTTTCAACAAACGCACACAAGCCTACCTGCAATTCCGTTCCAAAACCAAGATGAAGAACTCGACCGATGCTTTCGTCTTCAGCCACTACCCCATCTTCTACACGAAAAACGCTGTGCGATTCAACATCAACTATCAACTTGGTTGGGACATCCATTGCGCCAACAAGGCTGAATACGCCCACTACCGCAACGACGACGGCAACAACGAACACGGCTATTTCCTCTGCCAGGACATTGCCTATAAACCCGAGAACAAACCCTATAGCCTCACTTTCCGCTACGCCATCTTCGACGCCAAGGACTACAACGCTCGCATCTACGCCTACGAAAATGACGTGCTGTATTCCTTCAGTGTGCCCGCCCTTTACGGCAAAGGCATGAGGGTGTATCTCTTAGGAAAGGTGAAACTGTTCAACGCCTTGACGCTTTACGCCCGCATCGGACGTACCATTTACAGCGACCGCGACGAGGTCGGCAGCGGATTGACGCTGATTGAAGGGAATCATAAGACGGATTTGAAGGTGGAGGCGATTTGGAAACTATAAATCATTCCACAACAACCCTTTCAATTTGCTGATTATCAGCAATGTTTATCACCAAGGTATAAACCCCACGGCCCAAACCCTGCGTGGAAATGACAAAAGCTTGCGTGTTTGATGCATCGGAATACACCAAGCGACCCATCATGTCGTACAGCCTAATGGAAGCATCGCCCGCCGCTTCAAAGCGGATGTTGATGCGATCCTTGGTAGGATTGGGGAAGACTTCAACAAATCGAGTCGGCCCTTCGCCAGGCTCAGGGGCATCGAGGCCCCATGTACCACAACCTGCATTGATTTCACGATCCAGATAGGCAAAACGGTCGACCAACCAGTCGCGCATATAGTCCAATTGGCTCTCGTCGACGATAAAGTCAGGCCAAGCCTCATGCTCGCGCTCGTAGACACCGTTTTCAACCAATTCATCGTATCGATTCTGAACCATCTCCATGATATGCTCGGTGGTCAAGATGTCGGTGCGCAAAGTATTATAACGCGTCTTTGCCGAAGCCACAAAACCGTAGTCATTACAGTCCTGCGTAAGGCGGTCGTAGAATCCATTGCTCTTCAATCCAGCTGTGTTGTAGGTCTTGTTACCTTCGGTGTCCAAACCCCAAATGGCATCCAAGTCCCACGGCAGGTACATATAGGTACTCGACTTCTTGTAACGGGCCACAAACAGGTTGCGCCCCATGTTGTCCATGGCCATCAAACTGTTGATAAACAAATAGTAATCGATGGCATTGTCCTTGTCGAACTGAGCGGCATACTGCGAATAGAACACATTGTTGGAGGCATTGATCACGAAGTTGGTGAAGCTGTAGAGATGGTCCCAGTTGATGGCGGTGTCGCTCTCGTTGGGATAGACCCATTCGTAGTTGTCCCATGTGTCCATGGTATTGTCGTAGGCGGGCAAGGTGTCAAACGTCGGAGCGCCCGGTCCATTGCCTTTGTAAAGCACTCCCCTAATGTCGCCATTGTATTTGCGCAAACCCAGTTGCTTGCGGTCCATGCGCTCGGTCAAGGCATAGACGCCCTTGTATTCCTCATTGACAAACACATCGGCATAGACCATGCGGATACCTGGCCGTGCGTCAGGCTCGTTTTCGAGATAAGGTAACTGGTACATCTCCATCCATAATTCGTTGGCCACCTTGTCGCGAAGACGAAGCGGCTGTGCCCACATGGCCTCCAGGTTCCAGTCGTCGTCGCTGCGCAGGCCAAGGAAGGTGGTGTCGGCCATCTCGGCACCCGTCTCATCGGCCCATAGCTCCACACGATAGGATTTCTTGTCGTACTGCTGCGACGAAGTGCCCCTGATCTTGAATCCGGCATGCATCGTAATCACATTGCCGTCGGCATCGGCCACGTTGATAATGCCATGCACGGCAGGCGAGTTGACGATCGGGCCATCGGTAGTGATGGTAATCAACGGCATCTCACTGCGATAACAGGTGTATTCTTCTCCTCTAACCTCCACGTTCTCCTTGGAAGGCTTCATGCCCTCAGGCAGCCTGCCCGTCGCCACCACGATCTTCTTCTCATGGTCGATGCCAAAGGTCTGCGCCGACATCACCATGGTCAAAAGCGCCAAAACAATTATCAAAACCGTTTTCTTCATATTCAATGATTTCATACTTTATTCAACTACAGATTTTACAGATTAAACAGATTCTTTTTCGAGGCCGAATTTTGCAACTTCGTTGCAGATGGATACAGATGGCATTCCACATTCAGCATTCCACATTCAGCATTCCACATTCCACATTCAATCAATCCTAACCACTTCCATAATCCCCTCAATGGCTTTCAGCCTGACAATCAGTTGCTCCAAGGCATCCACATCGGAGATTTGTAGCACGATCTTACCCTCAAAGAAGCCTTCCTTGTCGGAGTTGAGGACGATGTTTTTCATGTTCACCTCCAAATCATCAGAGATGACCTTGGTGATTTTTCCAAGCAGGCCCATCACATCACGGCCATAGATACGGATGGTGGCCTGCGAACCTTGGTTCTCGATGCCATTCCATTTCACGTTGATGATGCGGTAGCCATAACGCTGCTGCATACTCTTGGCGTTGGGACAGTTGGTGCGGTGTATGCTGATGGTGCCATCGCTGGTGACGAAGCCGAACACACGGTCGCCCGGTATGGGATTGCAACACTTGGCCAACTTATAAGTTACGTTGTCGATGTCCTCACCGATGGAAAGCGACTCTTCCACTTCGACGGTTTGCTCTTTCTTCGATGCCCCAATCGTCTCAGGCACAGCCTTCTCCATCTTCTCCGCATTCTCTCCGAACCTGGCCATCAAGAAGCGTTTCACGTCGGCGATGTCGATCTTCTCCGTCGAAATCTGATGGTAGAGCTGCAACGAGTTTTCCAACTTGAACTCCTTGACAAGCATGTCAACCACGGTCTCCGAAAACGGCAGTTTCCAGTTTTTCAGTCGCCGCTGCAACATGCCTTTGCCCAATTCCGATTCCTTCAGCTCTTCTTCCTTCAGATAGCGCCTGATCTTGTTTTTGGCTTTCTCGGTGACCACCACATTGAGCCAGTCGGCACGCGGCGACTGTTTCTTGCTCGTGATGATCTCCACCTTGTCGCCATTGGTCAGCACGTGCCTGATGGGCACCATGTGCCCATTGACGCGCGCTCCATTACAGGTCTCCCCCACACGCGTATGCACCTCATAAGCAAAGTCGAGCACAGTGGAGCCGATGGGCAGCTGCTTCAAGTCGCCTTCGGGAGTGAAGATGAAGATTTTATCCGATTTGAAGATTTTTCTGTAGGAGTTCTCAAACGACACCAAACCTGGGTTTTCCAGCACCTCGCGCACGTTGAGCAGCCACTCCTCAGAGGTTTGTTTCTCTCCTTTATATAGATAATGTGCCGCCTGCCCCGTCTCGGCGATGTCATCCATGCGGGTGGTACGGATCTGCACCTCAAACCATAGCTTGTCGTCATATTTCACCGTGGTGTGCAACGACTCATAGCCCGATGCTTTTGGCTTGGTGATCCAGTCGCGCAGGCGTTCGGGCATGGGGTCATAGATGTTAGTGATCGCCGAATACACGCTCCAGCAGCACTCCTGCTCGTCTTTCAAGGCACAGCGGATGATGACACGCGCCGCCATAAGGTCGTAGACCTCCTCAAAGGGCACGTTCTGGGCGCGCATCTTGGCATAGATGGAGGGAATGGATTTCAAACGCCACTTCACGGAATAGGCAAACTTGAGTTTCCCGTTCCTCTTGGTGCGCTCCAGCTCGGCATCGATACCCTCGGAGATGCGGGCGATGAACTTCTCTGCAGTCTGCCTACGGGCCTCCTTACTCGCCTCGATCTTGGCCTCAATCTCATGGAAGATCTCCGGATTCTCATACAGCATCAGCTTCTCTTCAAGCTCTGCCTTCAGTTTATACAAGCCCAAACGGTGGACGATAGGGATATAGATGTATTTGATCTCGTGGAAATACTTCGACAGCCGGTCGGCATCCACGTCGTTTTGGTTGCGCACGTCATACACACGGTGCACAATCTTCAGCAACACCGAACGCATGTCGTCGATCAACGAGAGGAACAACACCTGGAAGTTGTCGGAGTTATAGGCCACTTTCTCGGTGTCGAGCTTCGAAATCTCGCTGAAATCTTCGAGGATGATGGCCACGGTCTTGCCAAACTGCTGCTCCAGCTCCTTGAGGCTTACCCCCTCTTTGTAATCGATGCCATGCAGAAACGATGCCACCACCGAAATATAGCCCAGACCCACCTCCAGCACGGCACTGCGGCCCATCTCGATGAGGTGAAACATATAGGCCTTGCCCGACACGAGGTAACGCCCGTCGTAATGCTCCAAGCAGTACTGGTAAGCCTTGTCGATCAAGGCCAGATGTTCGGGCGCGTTGACGAAGGGGTGGATGTCGTCAAGCATGCCCTCGTAGGCCTGCTGGATGCGTAATATCTCTAATGAAGTGTAACCTGCCATATCAATCAGTTATCTTAACCGTCAGCTGATGGGCAAGCAGGATATCGTAATACGGCTTCAGTTCTTCGAAGCTGCCGTGCATGACGGCACATTTGCCTTTGTAGTGCGTGATCCAGGCGCAAGTCTCTGCCTGCTCACGTGTATGGTGGCACACCTTCATCAAGGTGTCGATGACATATTCAAAGGTATTCACATCGTCGTTGATGAGCAGCAAACTCTTCTCATTCTCAACAAGTTCCTCCTCCAATACTTCAATATCTTCCTGTTCCTTGTTCATTGCTTCCAGTTAACATTATTCCGTACTTCATCCCAAACCTCATCCCGTACTTGATACGGGATTGACACAGAATTATAACGGATTTTTCGGGGTAAAAGTACACATTATTTCCTAAACAATGCGGGAAAATCGCTTCAAAATCTTTTTTTTCCTACTTTTGCCGCGAAAACCTCATCCTCTTGCAATGCAGAACCGCTTCATCAAGAATATCATCTTCCTACTGTTTCTCAACCTGTTGGTGAAGCCTTTCTGGATTCTCGGCATCGACCGCGAGGTGCAAAACCTGCTCGGCGACGCCTCCTATGGCACCTATCAGGCGCTTTTCAATTTCTCCTACCTCTTTTACATCCTGCTCGACCTCGGCATCACCAATTTCAATAGCCGTGCCGTAGCGCAAGACCCGAAAAACCTATCGAAACACTTTGGCGGCCTCACCGAGATCAAGCTCCTACTCGGGCTGCTCTATGCCGCCGTCATCTTCGTGGTCGGCTACTTCTGCGGCTACAACGAAGGTCTGAAACTCAAGCTGTTGTTCTGGTGTGGACTCAACCAGATCCTGTTGTCGTTCATCCTCTACCTCAGGTCTAATATTCAAGGCCTACTGCTGTTCAAGCAGGACAGCATCTTGAGCGTGTTCGACCGCGTGCTGGCCATCGTCATCATGTGCCTCGTGCTATGGAGCGGTTGGTTCCCGAAGGAGAAGTTCAACATCATCTGGTACCTGCAAGCCCAGACCGTGGCCTATATCGCCACCCTCGTCTTCGCCCTCACCATTGTCTTACGCCACACCGAGCATCTCAGTTTCAAGCTCAACTTCCAGTTTTTCAAGGAGATACTACGACAAAGCATACCCTTTGCCGTGCTCGTCCTGCTGATGAGCGTCTACAGTCGCGTGGAGCCTGTGTTGCTTGAAAGGTTGTTGGACGACAAGGGCGTGCAAGCCGGTATCTACAGCCGTGCCTACCGCCTCTTTGACGCGGGCAACAACATCTCCAACCTCTTCGCCATCATGCTATTGCCCATGTTTGCCGCCACGCTGAAGAACAAGTTGGACCTGAACAACCTGGTGAAGACCTCGTTCAACGTCATTGTGGCCATGGCAGGCATCGTCATGATTCTTTGCGTCTTCTACCGTCAGGAAATCATGCATCTGATGTACCGTCCCGAGGAAGCCGAGGCTGAAGCCGCCTATCTCCTACGCATCGGACAATACGCCAACGTGTTCCCACTGCTGATGGGCAGTTTCTTCTGCCTGTCGACGACCTACGTCTTCGGCACCTTGCTTACCGCCAATGGTAGTTTGAAACAACTCAACCTGGTGGCTGCTGCAGGCGTGGTCATCAACATCCTGCTCAACCTCATCGTCATCCCAAGATTCTACGCGGTCGGCGCCGCCTGCACCAGCCTCAGCGTGCAAGCCGTCACGGCCCTCCTTCAATACTTCCTCGCCAAACGCATCCTCAAGCTCGACATGGGAGGTCGCTATTGGTTCCATATCATCCTTTTCATGACCACCATCACCCTTGTGACATTCCTTGTCAAACAATTGAATGTCAATTGGTTGATTGGATTTGCAATGGCCTTCGCCATCAATTGCGGCGCCATCTTCTTCACCCGTCTCCTCAGCCTCAAGGAGATTGTCGGCCTCGTCCTTCCTAAGGAAAAAAAGGCCTAAATTGACATTTTTCATTGCCAATTCAAGGGAAATCCCTATTTTTGACGACTTATTTCACACATAACTATGGAAGAGCAACAACATAACACGTACAATTCCAAATACTTATGTAGACTTTTGGTGGAATATAGGAAACCCATCCTCATTATTTTGGCTGTTGCCGCACTCTGCGCTATCCTATTCAGCGCACCTTTCTTCATCACCCCACTTTACAAATCCACGACCATCATCTACCCCACTTCCAGCAACTCCATCTCAAAAGTCTTGATCAGCACCACCTACCAGTCGGAGAAGGACATCATGAACTTCGGCGAGGACGAGCAGACCGAGCAGATGCTGCAAGTATTGAACTCGAACCGCGTGCGCGACAAGGTGATCAGCCGCTTCAACTTGATGGAACATTACAACATCAAGGACAGCAAATACCCTATCACGAAACTGAACAAGCTGTATGACGCACGCATCAAGTTCCGCCGCACCGAATACAACGCCGTGAAGATCACGGTCCTCGACTCCGATGCCGTGCTCTCGGCACGCATCGCCAACGAAATTGCCGAGATTTTCGACAGCACCATGAACCAGATGCAGAAAGAGGTGGCCATCGAGGCCTACCGCATCGTGGAACAGGAATACAACACCCTCGTTGCCGAGATGAACATGCTCGAAGACTCGTTGAACACCTTGCGCAAGCTCGGCGTTTTCGACTACGAGTCGCAAGTGGAGATGCTTAGCCAACAGCTGGCCGTCGAATTAGGTAAAGGCAACGCACAGGGCGTCAAGAACATACAGGAAATGCTTGACGTTTTGGCCGAATATGGCGGCGCCTCCTACGCCATCAACGAGCGTTTGGACAACGACCGCCTGCAGCTCTCCTTGGTCAAGTCGAAATACGAGGAAGCCAAGGTCGACGCCACTGAGTTCATCCCTCACAAGTTCGTGGTCACCTCTGCCTTCCAGGCTGAGCGCAAGAGCTATCCTATCCGCTGGATCATCGTGGTGGTCACGGTGCTGAGTACATTCTTATTGCTCATCTTCTGCATCGTCTTCTACGACCGTTCGAAAGGCTTTTTTCGTCGCGAGGCCGAAAAAGAGACGGCCACTAAGGGAAAAACAAACCATTCAGGAAAAGAATGAGCCCAAACCTGCACCTAATTTAGTATCAACTACTCCGAAAACAACACAAACAAAAATGGATAACAATTTCAACAATCTTTCACTGGTTCAACTCGTGCTGAAATGGAAATGGCACATCATTATCATCACCGTGGCGGCTGCACTCTGCGGTGCCATTTTCTCCAGCTCAATGTTTATCACGCCGCTCTACAAGTCGGTGGCCGTGGCCTATCCTGCCAACATCAGTCCCTACTCCGACGAAAGCGAGACCGAGCAGATGCTCGAAATCATCAATTCGGCCTCCATCATGGACTCCGTCGTCGAGAAATACAACTTGTGGGAGGATTACAAGATCAACAAGGCCGACCAGTTTGCCAAGACCTACATGATCAACGAGTACCGCAGCAAGATCAAGATCGGCAAGACGCCTTACGAGGCCGTCAGCGTCACCGTGATGGACAAGGACCCCTTTGTGGCCTGCGACATCGCCAAGGACATCCTCAACTTCTACGACCAGAAGGTGCACGACCTGCACACATCGAAGGTGGCTGAAGTGGTTGACATGTACGACATGCAGCTCAAGATGAAGCAACAAGACATCGACTCGTTGAAGCAAGCCCTCACCGACCTCGCCACCAACTATGGCGTGCTCAACTACTCGGGCCAGCTCCGCGAAGTGACGCGCGGCTTCATCAACGGGTCGAACAAGGCCAACGAACTGAAGCAGAACCTCGAGCAATACGGTGCCGACGCCGTCGACTTGGAGACCAAGATCATCGCCGAAGCCAACACCTATTCGCTCATCAAGAAAGACTACGAGCAGAACCTGCGTTTCTTCAACTCGCACCTCACCTACTCCAACATCGTCACCGAGCCTTTCCCGGCCGACAAGAAATCCTTCCCCGTGCGCTGGGTGGTGGTGGCCCTCTGCGGCTTGGGTGCCCTGTTGCTCTCCATCGTGGTCATCTTCGTCATCGAAAACCGCAAACGTTTCGTCGCTGAAAAGAAATAAACTGTGGAAAAGAAAGCAAAGATAGCCTGGCTTTACGTCATCGCGGCGCTTTTCGTCGCCGTGGGACTGTTCCTCGTGGTGAAGAAGAACACCTACCTCTTCTTTGCCCTCCCCGTCGTGCTGGGCGTTTTGCTGCTTTACATCTTTTCCCTCGACAAGGTGCTGCTCCTCACGGCCTTCACCGTGCCGCTCTCGGTCAACCTCAAAGCCCTCGAGGCGGGCTTGGCCATCTCACTGCCCGCCGAGCCCTTGCTGATGGGCATCTTGGTTTTGTTTGTGGCCAAAATGCTCTACGACGGCAAATACGACCGGCGCATCGCACGACATCCCATCGCCATCGTCATCTATTGCATGTTTGCCTGGATGGTGGTCACCACCATCACGAGCGAGATGCCCTTGGTGTCCATCAAGTTCGTTGTGTCGAGGCTGTGGTTTGTGGTGCCTGCCTTCTTCCTCTGCGCTATCCTCTTCAAGAATCCCAAAAACATCCATAAGTTCATTTGGCTCTACATCGCTGCCTTGTGCATCGTGTGCGTCTACACCATCATCCACCATGCCCAGTTCGGCTTCGACGGCGACTCGGCCCACTGGGTGATGACGCCTTTTTATAACGACCACACAGCCTACGGAGCGGCCTTGGCCATCTATCTCATCCTCGCCCTCGCATACGTCTTCCTGCCTGGCGTGAAGCAGAGCCGCCGACTGATCATCATCGGCGTGGTCGTGCTGCTGGGCGTGGCCCTCACGCTCTCCAACTGCCGTGCCGCTTGGTTGAGTATCATCGCCGCCTTGGCCGTCTTGATTTGCGTGCTGCTGAAGATCAAGTTCCGCTGGATTGCCACCGTGGTGGTGGTCTTGGTAGGCCTGTTCTTCGCTTTCCAGAACCAGATCATCGACGCCTTGGAAAAGAACAACCAAGACGCTTCGGGCGACCTGGTGGAGAACATCCAGTCCATCACCAACATCTCCACCGACGCCTCCAACCTTGAGCGCATCAACCGTTGGCAGTCGGCCTTCCGTTTGTTCAACGAGCGCCCCGTCTTCGGCTGGGGCCCAGGCACCTACCAATTTGTGTATGCGCCCTACCAGATGTCGAAGGAGAAGACCATCATCAGCACCAACGCCGGCGATGGCGGCAACGCCCACTCCGAGTACTTCGGTCCCTTGGCCGAGCAGGGCGTGGTGGGTTCGCTCCTGGTCGTCGTCCTCGTCGTCGTCACCATCTATTGCGGCCTGAAGACCTACGGCCGTTGCAAGAACAAGAAAGCCAAAATCCTGGTCTTGGGAGCCACCCTCGCCTTCTTCAGTTATTTCATCCACGGCTTCCTCAACAACTTCATGGACACCGACAAGCTGGCCATCCCGGTGTGGAGCCTCGCCGCCTTGATCGCCGCGGTGGACGTGTTCTATGCCGACAAGGAAGAGTTTGAGGAGGAATAATACCGTTTTTCCTACCTTTTCATCCATGAGACACTACACTATGTATGGGTGGCGGATTACGACCTTGCTGGAAAACGTATTAGCACCAGTATATTAAAAAATGAAATTCTTCATTTTAAATGGAATAATTTGTATTTTTGCAGAAAAATAAACCATAAAATATGCCAAGATGTCTCTGGGTCATATTGCTGGCCTGCGTGGCTGTCTTCTCTGCATGTTCGACCGACATCGACCTCTATGCGGACTATAAGGAAATGCCCGTCATCTACGGTCTCCTCGATGCCAATGCCGACACCAACTACGTCAAAATCACCCGCATCATGTCGGTGCAAGGCGACGCCTACCAGGTGGCCTCCAACCCCGACTCGAGTGACTATCCTGGCAAGTTGGATGTCCGCATCGTTGAATACGGCAACGGCGACTCCCTCCGCGAGATCGTCCTCGACACCATCACCATCCACGACAAGGAGCAGGGCGTCTTCTATGCACCCGACCAAAAGCTATACTACACCACGGAAAAACTCAAGATCAACACCCCGAAAAGCAACTACAGCTATCGGCTCAAGGTCGCCCTCCCCGACCGCACACTGACCACAAAAGCCGACATCGTAGGCAACAACGGCTTCGACGTGCAGAGTTTGGCGGTGAACTTCTCAAAGGAGTATTTTGGCTGGAGCCGCAAGTTCCTGTTTCACCCAGCCATCAACGCCAACCTATATCAAGTCAGCATGGCATTCACTTACTTGGAGCAACGCACCCCCGACGGCGACTCGGTGCCTCGCACCATGCTTTGGAACGTGGGCTCCTTCCCCGATGATTACTTTATGTACAGCATGGAGGGCGACTGCTACGTCTTCCCCTATATGCCCGAAACGTTCTATGAGAAACTGGTGGAATTCATCGGAGGCGACACCGCCGTTGTCGGACTGAAACGCTACATTGGCGACTATCCTGTGGAAGTCATCATCACCGCAGGAGGCGAGCATCTGAAACAATATTACGACTACAACAACGCATCCAGCGGATTTGTCTTGGGCGATCCCGAATTCTCCCTCATCGAAGGCGGCTACGGGGTGTTCTCGTCGCGCATGACGTTACGCAAGGCCGTGAGGCTCGGCGGCGAGACGGTGCCCGACCTTGTGTCGATGACCAACTACGGCTTCAAGTTTATCGGCGGACAAGATGAAAAATGAAAAATGCCACCGAATGGGTGGCATTTTCCGTATTTGCAAAAGATTTGAAGTGGCAAAACCTCACTTGATCTCCACCAGCTCCAACTCGATGAGCAACGGTGAATAAGGCGGCAAAGTCTCACCCAAGTCAAACTCGCCGAAAGCCAATGCCGACGGGGTGACCAAACTGACCTTTGCGCCAGGAGCCATGGTCATCACGGCCTCCTCGATGGCGGGAATCATCTGGCCACTGCCAATCTTGAAGCACATCGGCTTTTCGTAGTCGTAGCTCGACTCCAGCTGCTCGCCCTTCAGGTTCTTCAGGATGTAGTGCACGCCCACTTCGTCGCCCCACTGGGCCACATTGCCTTCACCCTCTTGCTGACGCAGGATATAAAGGCCTGATTCCGTAGGCGCCTCAGCGATGCCATTCGACTTGATATAATCAGCTATTGACTTGCTCTCCAAGGCCATCAGACGGTTCTTTTCGGCCTCTTCCTTGGCTTTTTGTGCCGCAAGACGCTTCTCGTAAACGGCCTTGTCCATCACGTCGTTCATCTTCAGCAAGACCACCATGGGCGTGTAAGGCTCGATATACTGCTCGTAGCCGACGCTGTCGAAGGCCAAAGCCGAAGGAATCACGCAACGCAGCGTGCCGCCCTCAGGCACCATGCCAAGGGCCTCGTTGAAGCCCTGACAGATAAACTCCTCGCCATATTGCATCTCAACAGGTTCGATGCCAAACGAGTTCATGATGGTGTCGCCCTTAGGACTGCACATCGTGAAGTCGAAGTTGACATACTCTCCCAACTTGGCTGCAGGAGCTTTGCCAGTCTTTTCCAGGATGACGATGCCCGATTCGGTCATCGTGTTGTTGGCATCACCACGCAAAGGCGTCAAGAAAGCCTCTTCTTCGGCTCTCAAGCTGTCCAACAGGGCCTTACGCTCGGCCTCCAAGGTCTCGAAAGGCTTCACGGAGACGAGCTTCAGGTCGTAATAGATGGGCTTGCCCGCGTATTCCTCGGGGATTTCGTCCATTTGCAACATAATGGTGAACAGCGAATCGGCCGAAACCACCAGACGAGCCGAGTCGCCCACGTGCATCATCAGCAACCCGTCCACCACGTCGCCCACAAAGTCAGGCTCGGTCAGCACAATGCTCATGGGGCCGCTGCCGACAGTCGTGAACAGCAGCGAGTCGTTGAAATACTGGGCCATCTCGAAGGTGGCCTCGTCCTTCAAACGAGGCGACACCTCCGAGTTGCCTTTTGTGTAAAACTTCATGTAGGCGCCGTTCTCCATCTTCTTGAAACCCGGATAGACGGAATCATCCTTGCACGATCCCATCACCACGAGCAGCAGAAGAGCGGCTATTGCATTGAGAAGCTTATTCATTTTTATTGGAAGTCAACAAGTTCCACTTCAAACATCAGGTTGGAGAAAGGCGTGATCTTATCGCCGGCTTGTCTGTCGCCGTAAGCCAGATAATAAGGGATGTAAAGCACACCCTTCTCGCCCTTCGACATCATCATAATGCCTTCGTCCCAGCCAGGGATGACCTGACCCACGCCAAGCGGGAAGCTGATGGGTTCGCCTCTCTCGATGGAGGAGTCGAACACGGTGCCATCAAGCAGCTTGCCCGTATAGTGCACTTGGGCCATCATACCGACTTCGGGCTTCTCACCGTTACCTTCCTGGGTCTGCACATAGTAAAGACCTGAGGGTGTAGGATCAACCGTGACCTTGTTCTTGGCCAGATACTCAGTCAGTTGCTGGGCCGCAGTGGCGGTCTCCTCGGGATGGTCGGACTTCATCTTCTCGATTCTTGCGTCGATATCCTTCTTGATTTTGGCAGCCAAACGAGGAGCATATTCGCTCTCGGGATAGAAGTCGTCCAAACGGACCTCGAAACGCATCACGTCGGTCGAATTGAATTCAGCCGGCAACGAGGTTTGATGGAACCATTTGATGAAAGTGGAGTCGATGTCCACGATGAACGAAGCGGAATCGCCCTTGTGCATCATGGCCATACCTTCGTAGAAGTCGCCAGCAAACAGAGGAGCTTCCAAAGGCAGTGTGTTCACGGTATTGGGAACAATGAAAGTGGTGTCGTTCACCGTGCAGCAGATAGCCAGATCCATCAGGTCGCCAACTTGAGGTTGGGCGGCGTCTTTGTTCTGGTTGAAGAATTGGTAATACAAACCCGTGGCCGATTTCTGATAGCCCGGATAAGGTGACTTTTCGGTGCAGGCACTCATGATGCCCAACATCAGCATGGCCAAGGCGGCCATTGACAGAATACTTTTTTTCATTTTTAGTACTATTAAATGATTGATTGATAATTTATTCTTTGTCCAAAACCTCTATGAGATCCACGTCGAAGACCAGGTTGGAAAAGGCTGGGATGTTGCCATAAGCCTCGGTGCCATAGGCCAACATATAAGGCAGCACGAAACGTACCTTCTCTCCCTCATGCATCATGGACACGCCTTCCTCAAGGCCTCTCAACACTTTGCCTTGTCCTAGAGCAACATCATAAAAGCCGCCCAGCTGGTCGGAGTCGCCCAAAGGCGTGCCATCGATGAACGAAGCCACAAACTTGATGCGAGCCGTTTGTCCCACCTTGGGTTGGGTGCCACCCGTGACCAACAACTTGTTGAAATATAAGCCAGAAGCTGTATGATCAGTGATGTTATTGTCGCTCAAATACTTGGCCAAAGCCTTCTCGGATTCAGCCTTTAATGCTTGTATGGCCTTTTCCTTTTCAGCAGCCAACTCGTCAGCCGTGGTGATCTTCAACAATTTGATGTCGTACACCAGGTTGGCGTATGCGGGAATCTCGCCCACCGAATGCTCACCATAAGCCAGTTCGCTGGGGATGATGGCCTTCACGCGGTCGCCGAGGTGCATCTTCGGCACGATCTCCTCCCATCCTGGGATGACGAAGCCTTCGCCCAACACAAAAGAGAATTTGTCGGGACTGTCGAAGGTGCTACCCACCGACTTCCCGTCCAGAAGAGATGCCGAGAAATCGAGTTCCACCTTCTCGCCCTTCACGGGGCAACGGCCTTTGCCTTTTTCCAAAGGAATGATATAAACGCCTGAAGCTTCTGGAGTTACGGTAATGTTGTTGGCGGCAACATACGCCTCCAAAGCCTTCTTAGACTCCTCCTTCAAGGTTTCTTTCATCTTCTCGATGTTGGCAGTGAAGTCTTCCTCCGTCTGCACGTCAACAAGCTTCACCTCATAGCGGAAATAGTCATCAGACTTCAAGCCCACTGCATTGGGATCCTGCTCATAATACTTGATGGCCACCGAATCCGCCTTCACATAGAACGAAGCCGAATCGCCGACATGCATCATGGCGTAGGCCTCCTGCAAGTCGCCCTTGAAAATAGGCTCCTGCAGTTGGGTGTAAACCTCACGCTGTGTGCCCATCCAATCGTAATACAGGGAGTCGTTGAGATAGCAGGTCATGTCCACTTTGAGGAAATCCGTCAACTTGGGCTGAACGGCTGCTGGGTTTTGGCTGTGGAACTTGTAAAACAAGCCGTCTTTCGTCTTTTTGTAGCCAGGAAACTGCTCCGTACAAGCCGCAAATAGCATCATGGCCATAAGGCACGACGATGCAAACATCACATAATTTCTCTTCATAACTTATTGATTATCTATTATTTTAATCGTATAAACCAAAGTCGCATATTCAGGGATTCGGTTGTCGTCGCCATGGAGGCCGTATGCCAAATGGAAAGGAATGATCAACTTGGCCACATCGCCGCGATGTAGGTAGGACATAGCCTCGTCAAGACCCGTTTCCACACCTCCTTCGCCCACGACAAACGACTTGAGTCCGTCGTTCTCCGACGAATAGAACAAATCACCTGCAACGGAACCAACCTCATATTCCAAGGTCACTTTTTCACCTTTCTCGATGCGTTGTCCCGAGCCTTGACTCAAGATCTGATAGCGCAATCCCGTTCCAGTGGAGGTCATCTCCAGCCCGTGGCGAGCGATATAGTTCTTGATGTCCTCCTCTTCTTCGTTCAAAAGATAGCGATTGGCCGTTTCCATGCTGTTTTTCATCTCGTTTTTCGTGACAGGATTCGACGGCTTTTGGGGCTTCTCCTGACAAGAGAATACAGAAAACAAAAGTAACAGTATCAGATATTTACAAAATTTCTTCATTCCTTTTGATTCAGTTTTTCCTTATACTCGGGCAGCACCGACTTCAACAGTGCCACAGCTTCCTCAAACGAACAGGTCAAGGTGCCGCCTGCCGCATTGGTATGACCGCCACCCTTAAAGTGTTTGTTGGCCAACTCATGCACAGAAAACGACCCCTTTGAACGGAACGAAAGCCTGATCTGGTCCTGACGTTCGGTGACCAATACCGCCATCTTGATTTTCTCCATCGAAAGCGGGAAGTTGACCACACCTTCCGTGTCGCCAACCTGATAGTTAAAACCATCCAAGTCGCTCTTATTCAACGCGATGATTGCCGTAGCATATTCGTCAAGCACCTCCATCCTATTGTTGATGGCAAAGCCAAGCAGACGCAACCTGTTTTCCGACATAGTATCGTAGACCATCTCATGCACATAGCTATAAGGCATGGATTTCTCCACCAATACGCTGACCAATTCAAACGTCCTAGGATGATAGATGGAATGTGCAAACGAACCCGTGTCGGTCATGATGCCCACCAAAAGGTTGGTGGAAACGTCGTCCGTCAGGTAGTTCTTCCCATAATGGAGGATGATCTCTGTCACGATTTCGCAAGTGCTCGACACCTGAGTGCTGGAATACATGCAATAGAACTGGCTTTCATCAGGGTCACGATGATGGTCGATCAGTATTCGCTGACACCGTGTCTTCCCAATCTCGTTATGCAAGATGCCACTGCGCGACAAACTGTTGAAATCCAACATTATAACGCATTCAGCCTCAGCAATGGCAGCTTTGCAAGCCTCCGGTTGCTGCTCAAAAACCAAAATGGCATCCGAGCCTGGCATCCAGTGCAAAAAGCCTGGGAAATCGTTGGCCACGACCATCTTCACCTCGTGTCCAAGACGGGTCAGAAACTCCGACATGGCCAAAACCGAGCCGATGGCGTCGCCGTCGGGATTGACATGACAGGCCAAAACGATGCGTTTAGGTGACTGAATTACAGCGTCAAAGCGTTCAAAAAACTGTTCTATTTGCATAACTCGATAAAAAGCCTGCAAAATTACAATTTTTCCTGGATTTACACCTAATTAATTATAAGAAACCCTTTATCGAGGCGTGATCTGCTCAAAAGTATTGTCGGAATAGACCAAAATAATCTGTTTCAAAGTCGCAGAAGGTGCAGAAGCAGGCAATGCAAACACGTTTTCCTCTTCAACGGGTTGGTCAAACAGCGTCCCCGAGTTCAGCTGGTCAGCAGAATTGTCAGGGGTAGGAGGCGTCACAACCGACTCGACAGTGGAAATTTCCGGGAACGGTTCGGACACGGTAATCGGTCCGCGACCAAAAATAATCCAATCCAAATTGTATTCCGGGAAGGTCTCCTTGAGCTTCTTGACGAAATCCAAACTTGGGTTGTTGCGTCCCGACAAGAGGTGCGAAATATTCGACGGCTGTATCCCAAGCCGAGTGGCAAATTCCGCAGCGGTTAAATTTTTGGCCCTGATGATGTGGGCAATTCTGTCTTTCATTTCTGAATTTTCCATGTCCGTATCCTCCGAAAAAAATCGATTTTTAGCACATTTTCAGTTCACAAAAGTAAATAATTAATCATTACAAAATACAAATACAGAAAATTTATTTCTGTAAACACTGAGATAAAACGTAACTAATTGAAGTGATTTCCTAATATTTCGTATTTATATAACTATTTTTCAAATAATTAAATCACATAACTCAAAGAATTGAACTTTTTGAATTATTATATAGATTATTTAGTATTTTACTTTAAATAATTTATGATAAAATACTGAATAATTGTTTTTTATATTGTCAAATTGGTGAATTTTCAATAGTTGTAACTACTTAAGTAATTTACATAAGTATATGAAATATGTTTATTTGTGTAAAGTTATTATAATTATTTAATTTTCAATGCTTTAATAATTCATGCTTTAGATTTGTAAATATCGTGCATAGGACGAATCGGCAAAAAGAAATGTCTCGAATTTGGCGTTTTTTGGCATGAGTTGACCTCTGATCTCATCCATAAAGCAAACGCGCTCCAGAGGCTTAAAAACGCCTTTTTGCATTTTTCCAGGTTTCTTCCCCACTCCACTTTTTTTTCTTCGGCAACACCTGCTTGACTTCCCATTTTTCCCTTTTTGACCTACACCTTATTAATATAGGTTCGCTGCCGTATCGAAAAAAAACGCTATCTTTGCCCGCTGTGAGAAAGAAGGACAACCATATTCAGAACCTCATCCTCGAAGGCGAGCATCAGATGCTTGATTTCAAGTTCGAGATTTCGGACAGCCGTCGCATCGCCCGTTCCCTTGCCGCTTTCGCCAACACCGATGGCGGGAGGCTCTTGGTGGGCGTCAAAGACAACGGCGCCATTGCCGGCGTACGCTCCGACGAGGAAATCCACATGATACAGGCCGCTGCGGAGATGTATTGCCAGCCTCAAGTGGAATACACCACCGAGGAATGGGAGATCAACGGGAAGACGGTGCTCGAGGTGATTATTCCAAAAGACAAGCACCACAAGCACAAAGCCCCCGACAATCAAGGCAACTACAAGATCTTCGTCCGTGTGAAGGACGAGAACCTGGTCGCCGACAGCGTATTAATTAAGGTGTGGAAATCCGACAAGTTCTCGAAAGCCGCGAAAATCTCGTTTACCGAAACCGAGACTTTACTCCTCCACTACCTCACCGAGCACGAGGAAATCACCCTTCAGGAATTCCAGCAGATCGCACATATTAATAAAAGGAGAGCAGAGGCCATCCTCGCCGATTTCATCCTTGTTGGCACCATCGAACTCATCCAAACCAGCCAGAACACGGTTTTTCGGCTCACTCAACCTTCGGAAAACGATTAAAACCCGCCTTGATTTGCCCATTTTTTCATGCTATTTTATACTTTTTGCAATTTTTATACATCTGACTTTCAAAATAATACAATAAATCATCAAAAATAATTGAATTTTTTGATTGCCAGTTTCCAAAAAGGTCGTACCTTTGCAATCCGCTTCCTCAAAAAAGAGGGGTTGATTCGAAGGGAAAAAGGAAGCGCACAGTTCTTTGAAAGCTTGAGGCCAGCACAAGAAAACGGTCCGCATCTGTCGTGTAGACGAGAAGCGGACACGGGAAAAGGAACACATTGAGAACGAAAGCGGAACCCGAGATTCAGAAGAAAAAATTTAGAAGTACAATACTACAACGAAGAGTTTGATCCTGGCTCAGGATGAACGCTAGCGGCAGGCCTAATACA
>CADCJT010000008.1:0-135251 GCA_902801815.1 uncultured Bacteroidia bacterium | reverse complement strand
TACTGCGCGAAAGCGTGGGAAAGTAGTTCGCCGCCCACCCTAAACGGAAAGCCCGTCAGCGAATGCTGGCGGGCTTTACTGTTTACGAGCCCCACACGGCAACGTATGGGGTAAATAGGATGCCGTGTCTTCGACACGGGGCGCTGCCGCACAATAGAGACTCTTCCCTACCCTTTCCCAACCTTTCCACTATTTAAATCGCTTCATTCCCAAATTTTTATTACTTTTACAGCCAAATTCGGAAGTATGCCCAAGAGGTTGGAATTTTTGTTTATCTTGCTGATTACCACTTTTTTAGGATTTTCACAAAATCCTACTCAAGATAGCATTGCACCAAAAAGACCTTCCCCCACCCCTTCCCTTCCCATCGATTCCACCTTCGTAACTTTCAATGCCTACCCTTTCGACAGCATCTTCCTGAAAGCCTCCAAAGTCGTCGATACCACGACTTTCCACGCAGCACAATACGACTATCTACAACAAGGCAACACCATCTATAGCACTCTGAGCAACACGGGTATGGCACACAAGTCGATGAGATTCAACTATCTACATCAGACTGGATTCGACATGACCCTCCCCGCTTTCGCTGCACTCATGCAGAATGAGAGCAACATGCTTTCTTACCTTTCCGTCCTACCCTACTCCGAAATCCGTTACCTGATGACCGTCGGCGACCTGGAACAGCATTTTCACGTAAGGTTCGGCAGACAAGTCACCCCTCGCCTACTGATTTCCTTCGCCTTCGATACCGACTACGCTCCAGCAACCTTTAACAACAACAAAACCATCAACAACGCTTTCTGGGTCAATGCCAAATACATCACCAAAAGCGAACGCTATGGCGTGGGCGCCTATTGGTACCGCAACAAACTTGAGATGCAAGAAAACGGCGGCATCGTCAACGACGAAAGCTACACCTCGCATACCGAGACCGACAACTCCGTCATCCCCGTCAACCTCAGCAATGCCACCAATTTCGTGGTTTCCAGCGGAGTAGGATTAGAACAGTATTTCAACCTTCTTTCCAAAAAGAAACCCCAATCAAAGAAGGAAAAGATAACTATTGCAACTGACTCCATCGCACCTATCCCTACCCCGATCGACAGCCTCTCGATAGATACCGTGGTTTTGGATAGCATCGTGAGCTCTGCCCATCAAAAGGATGTTCAAGAAGGCAAGGATAGGAAGTTTACGCTTGGAAGGATATGCCACAGCTTCAGCTATCAGAGCAACAAGCTATACTACAACGAGACATCCCCTTCTGCGACTTTCTATCAGCCCTACGACACCTTGTTCAACTCTAGAAAGACGACTGACACCACTATAGTCAGAGCTTTCAAGAATACGCTAAAATGGAGCAGTCTAGGGTATCAGAAGCACAACGACGACATCCCATTCTATCTTTATGCAGGGATTACACACGGCTTCTATAAGGTGAATCATTTCGACTATTTGGAAGAAGAAACCATTTTTGCCCGCAACTACAACCAACTGAGTGTCAACGGTGGCATCATCGTCAACCTGTTCAAGTCGACACGTATCACGGGACAAGGCGATCTAGTCACTTTGGGCTACCAAATCGGCGACTTCGACCTCAAAGGACAATGGAAACAATTCCTAGGCACGGCCAACAAAAACTATGGCGTTGCCACTTTGGATGCCGAACTCAAACGGCAGTCGGCCAACTGGTTTGAAGAAAGCTATTCCTCGAATCATTTCCGTTGGGAAAACGACTTCAAAGCCGCCACATACCTTACATTTGATCTAAAGTACAGCTACAAGAACTATTGCATCGGTATCAAGCAAACCTCTATCTCCAACATGATCTATTTCGGCACCGATGCCCGGCCGACCCAATTCGAAGACATGTTCAGCATTCGTGAGGCTTATTTCAGCTTTTACCAAGGTTTAGGGCGCTTTGACTTGGAAGGCTTTGCCAGCCTACAAAAGTCAAGCAACGAAGAGGTCATGCACCTCCCCTTGCTATTGGGCCAGCTGAAATTCGGCTATTCTCAGCCTATCTTCCATAAGGCGGCAACGCTGCATCCCAGCATTACGGTACGCTACTTCACCAAGTACTACGCCGATGCCTACATGCCTGCCATCCGCACCTTCTATTTGCAAAATGAAGTACAAATCGGCAATTTCCCCTTCATCGACTTGGCGGTTGCACTTAAAGTCAAGAAAGCTCATATCTTCTTGACATACAGTAATATGTTCCTTCTCACGGGTAACTACGACGCGTTTATCGCCCCACACTACCCCATGCGCAGCAGCAAGATATTCATTGGAATCAACTGGAGACTCTTCAACTAAACTGTCACTATGCTTCAATCAGGACTCATACCCACCACCAACACGCTGTCGAGAATCACCGACACCATCGCTCCGTTGACCGACACGCTCAAGCAGCATAACGCCGTGGAAAACGTCCTGGAGCAGGTATCGACCAGTAGTTCATCGCGAGAAATCGGCTTGACCATCGCCATAATCGGTCTGTTGATCTTCACAGCACACCTATTCAGCGAGATCTTTAGCCGCAAGCGCATCCCTGACGTACTGTTCCTCATCATCATTGGTTTGCTCATTGGCCCCGTATTCCATTGGATCTCTCCTGAAAGCTTAGGCAATGCAGGTAGCCTGTTTTCCGGCATTACCTTGGTCACCATCTTGTTTGAAAGTGGTACACAACTGAGATTCAGCGCATTAAAAGACTCATTCATGGGCGCTTTGAAGCTCACTGCTTTGAATTTCGTGCTTTCAGCCGTCGCCGTATGGCTGGTAGGTTGGTTCGTTTTGGACTTGGGTCCCATCATCAGCATGATTCTAGGCTGTATGTTGGGCGGCACGGCCTCAGCGGTAGTCATCCCCATCGTCAGACAGATGCGCATGTCGGAAAAACCCGCCATCATGCTCATCCTGGAGGCAGCCATCGGCAACGTGTTCAGCATTGTGCTGGCTCTCGCACTGATGCAAGCCATCAAGAGCAAACACCTTGAATTTGGCGCCATCCTAGGCAACATCTTCTCCTCATTCATCCTAGCTACCGTGATGGGGCTTCTGGGCGCCATTTTCTGGGCCCTGATCCTCGACCGTATCCGTAACATCAAATATTCCATCCTTACGACACCCGCCTTTGTGTTCATCATCTACGGCATCAATGAATGGATGGGCTTCAGCGGCGCCATCGCAGCCCTGGCTTTCGGTATCGGACTGGCCAATATCGATGCCATTTACAATGCATGGCTCAAGAAATTCATCAAAAAAGTACCCGTCAACTTGAATGAGACAGAACGTTCACTATTTTCGGAACTCGTCTTGCTTCTAAAGACTTTCTTCTTTATCTACGTGGGCATATCCATCCAACTGAAGCAATGGCAACCCATCGTCATAGGACTGGGCATCAGCGCCCTGCTTTTCATCATCCGTATCCCTGCCGTACGCTTTGCGGTCTCAAAGAAAGAAGGCATCCCCGACAAGGAGCTGGCATTTATGTCGGCCCTCAACCCGAAAGGACTGACTGCCGCCGTGTTGGCCACGCAAGCACTCATCTATATCCCCGACTTTGAGATAGCCATGTTTGCAAGAAACATCGTCTTCTCCGTCATCCTCTTCAGCATTGTCATCAACTCCATACTCATCCCCTTGATCGACAGGGAACGAGGTATCTATCGTTTGTACAGAAGCATGCTGAGTTTCAACCAAAAGATGAAAAACATGGTCTCCAAGACCAAACAAGACGGCGAAAAATGGCACAAGAAACACTCAAAAACCCGCGAATTTGTTGATGAGATGTTCCATTCCGAAGTCATCACCGACATCATTGAGCAGCAGGACAAACCCGGAGCCGTCAGCAACAAGGCTGAATCGAGCAATATGGACGTCGCAGACTAAAAAAAACAACCCCATGAAAATCCTCATCCTCAACGGCCCCAACCTCAATCTTTTAGGCAAACGCGAACCTGAAATCTACGGGAACATTTCTTTCGAAGCCTTTTTACCCCAGCTCCACGAACGTTTCCCACAACATGAGCTTACCTATTTTCAATCCAATCACGAAGGCGTTTTGATCGACCAACTCCAAGAAGCTGACGGTCGATACGATGCCGTGGTGATGAACCCTGGAGCCTACGCCCACACCTCCATCGCCATTGCTGACTGCATCCGTGCCGTCAGCATTCCCGTCATTGAGGTGCACATTTCCGACATTTCGAAAAGGGAGCCTTATCGCAGGCATTCTTTTACGGCTGAGGCATGTGTGAAATGTATTATGGGACTGGGAATGGAAGGCTATGCTAAGGCAATCGAAGCCTTAGGATAAGTAAGAGAAATCACTTTCCTTCAATTCGCTGTATTTCTTTTTCTTGCGAAGCACATTGTCGAATACAATGTTGCGCTGATAGATACAACTCACCGCCTTATGTTCGATGGTTTTTCTATAAGCTCTCAAGGATCTCAACCTTTTATAGAAATCCCAGTGCGCCTTGAAGACCATTCCAAAATCCTTTGGACAGCCCTCAAAGAGGAATTTCAGTGCCGCCACCCAGTCGAGAATGATACGATAGAGAATGGTTCGATGCACCCGCTGCTTGGGAAGGTTCTTTACGAGCAATGAGAGGTTGTTTCGGAAGTTCAGGTAGGTCTTACGCGGCGAGTTCTTAGGCAAGGTACCACCACCGATATGGTAGACCCACGACTGCGGACAACAATACACCTTAAACCCCGCGTTCTTCAGCCTCCAGCACAGGTCAATTTCCTCCATGTGGGCAAAGAAGCTATCATCAAGTCCTCCAATCTGGTGGTACAAGTCGGCTCGGACGAACATGCAGGCGCCTGTAGCCCAAAAGACCTCTTTAGGCTTGTCGTATTGATGCTCGTCAACCTCCAGATTCTGAAATACGCGTCCACGGCAGAAAGGATAGCCATACTTGTCGATGAAGCCGCCACTCGCACCGGCATATTCAAACTGGTCCTTGTGGTAGTACGACAAGATCTTGGGCTGACAAGCTGCAATCTGCTGGTCGGCATCCATGAGTTCGACGACGGGCTCTATCCAATGCGGGGCCACCTCGATATCCGAATTGAGCAACACATAATATTGGGCTTCCACCTGCCGCAAGGCAAGGTTGTATCCCGTTGCAAAACCGCCATTGCTGCCATTCTCAATCAAGCGAATGTCAGGGAAGTGCTCACGCATGAAAGCCACCGAATCATCAGTGGAAGCGTTATCAGCCACTACAATCTCAGCCAAAGTCGGGTCGCAGTTGGCGATGACATTGGGCAGAAACTGTTCGAGGAACTTCTGTCCGTTGTAGTTCAATATGACGACGGCCACCTTCATACTTTCTCAGTTTGGGGTCTTTCATGCTTCCAGCGGCGGTGCGACCACAGCCAGTTGTCGGGGTTGGCCTCGATAAAACGCTCCACGCAACGCACATAACGTTCCATAATCTCTCCGTCAGCCGTTTCCTTGGGATTGTCGGTCACCAACTCGAAACTCACCTCATAGCGGCCCCTGCCCTGCCTTCTCATGTCGACAAACACAATGGCATAGTCCAGCTTCTTGGCGATACGCTCGATGCCCGTGAACCAGCACGTGTCTTGATGCAGGAACTCCGTCCAATAGTCCGTGGCTAGACCATGCGAAGTCTGATCGGCCATCATCAGCACGGCATTCGTCGTGCCGCGAAGTTGTGCCAAGCGCCTCAGCACCGAGTTCGACTCCACCATCTCCAACGTGCTGCCGCAAGTGCGGATATACAGCATCAGCCGCTCAAAGACAGGATTCTCCACCCTCTTGTACACCGCCAAGCCCTTATGTTGGGTGAAACCAGGAATCATCTTGCCGAACCACTCCCAGTTGCCCGAATGCGGGATGGCATAGAACACGTTTTTGCCTTGCTCGTAAAGGCGTTGCGCCAGCTCAAGATTGGTATAGGTGATACGGCTCTGATAGCCATTGGCCTTCATCCGCAGCATTTTAGGCGCCTCCACAAACAAATCGCAAAGATTTTGGTAGAAACGCTTTTCGATGCGTTTGATCTCCTTCTCGTCTTTATTGGGAAAAGAGTGCAACAAATTCTGCCTCACTACCTTACGACGATAGCGTAACAGGTGATAGAGTAAAAAGTAATAGCAATCGGACTTCAGATAGAGAAGCCAATAGGGATGGATGGACAGGAAAGCCACCCAAAGCTTCAAGACATGAAATCCGAGTTTGGCCATGACTTATCTCGGGTTATTGTACAATTCGACGGCATGCGAGCCCCATCCTCTCTCGTATTCAGTTTGGTCGACACCTTGATCGTACCCTTGGCCATAAACAAATTGATAGATTTCCATCGGCCAGCGTGGATTGTTGATTTCGCCGACCATATTGGAATGGATCAATTGATAGTCGTTAGTTGAGCGGTCGGGAGCCATGAAAACGAACTTTTTGTCGCGCTGATTGGCCACCTGATAGTAGTGCCAAATCTCGTAGGGACGAGCGGCAGGTTCATCAGGTACTTCCATAATCTTGTCGGGCTGACCGTATTTCAGGAACACATAGCCGCGGTCGCTACGATAGCCGGGAAACGCCGTGGTGCCGAATGACATGTTGACCCTTTTGACAGCGGCCAGATAATCATCAAAGCCTTGTTTGGGATTCATCGGAGAGCGCTTGCTCCAGAAATTGAAGAGGAACTGCTGCATGGTCTTCGTGTCCTCAGTCTTTACCAGATTGGTGCAATAATTACGTTCCAACTCGGTGCAGAGCGGGTCAAGATAACGGATGTATTTGCGCAACGTGTCGATTTCGGTGATGTTGCCCACAAACGTGTTGGCCACGTTGACACCGGCAAGGTCTTCCATATCGAATGCCACGTCGGGGTTGCTACGTTGGAAGAACCAACTCTTGGAGCAGATCAACTCGTTGCTGCGGTCACGCATCTCAACAACAAGGTAATAGTTGCCCGAAGGCAATTCCGAGATGTCGATGGTATTGAGCAGCACGTTCACCTTGTTCACATCGAAGCGTTTGTTGAAGTAATAGTTCTGCATTCTGTTCGACGACTCGGCCGTCTCAATGTAATAATTGACAAGGAACTTGCCTTCTTCATACAGTTGGTCGCTATTGTAGACCTCGGCATAGAAATGCAGTTTGTCCTCGTTGGCACCGTAGAAGGGATAGACGCGAGGCAGGAAGTCGAAGCCGCTCTTGGAGCAAGCCGTCTGCTTCTCGGCTTTCGCGTAGGAATCAAACAGCAGAATGTCGGAGATGGCTGGAGCGTCATCGGGATAGTTGACCTCCACGTTCATGGCCTCCACCGGCAAGGCTTCGCCACCGTTCATATCCTTTATGCTGATTTCCATCTTATACTCGCCGTTGGGTAACGAAAAGCGCTGTTGGTCGATGAATGCGCCATCGAGCTTGGTCGTATCGGTCACCACGGGGCTATCCAAGGCGATCTTGGAGAAAGCGCAGATCTTTTCCTCTTGGCGGAAGATGGTCTGTATCTCCACGGTAGCCTTGAATCTACCTGGTTCAAACTCCTTATATACCGCGGAACGGTTGTCGATGGCAATGGCATTTTCAACGAACGGGGTCATGCCAGGGACACAATAAGTCGTCGTAGAAAGATAAGGCTTCAGGCGCTTGGCATTCACTTGGGCATTGCCAGCCAAGGCCATGAGCGCCAGCATGATAATTACGAATGATCTTTTCATAGTGCACAGATTATTTCATGTTGCAAAGATAATGATTTCGGTGCAAACGGGAATTTTTTTTCAGTAAAAAACGCAACCTAAGGAAAATTGTTGTACTTTTGCAGCGGAGATATGGCTGAGTGGTCGATAGCGGCGGTCTTGAAAACCGTTAAGCCGAAAGGCTTCGGGGGTTCGAATCCCTCTGTCTCCGCAAGGGCGGCGCGAGTCGCCTTTATAATGAAAGACCCTGCCGCAAGGCAGTAAGGAGAGATGCCGGAGTGGTCGATCGGGGCGGTCTCGAAAACCGTTGAACGCTTTGCGTTCCAAGGGTTCGAATCCCTTTCTCTCCGCAAAAGCCGATATAACAACGAGTTATATCGGCTTTTTATTTAGATCTCCTCTCCCATTTCTTTACTTCTAAAGTCATCATTGCTCGTTCCATCCTCGGTAGAATAGGCGAGAAGTGTGTTCCTTCGACGAGTTCAAATGTAACGGTAGCTTGGCTTTTTTCCTTCAAGATGTCGGCAGCAGCAAGGCTCCTCTCCTCCACCGTCGACATCCGTTTTTCTTTGGCATTCTTCTCTTTTTCGCCTAACAGCATGCAGATTTTCTTCAATTGAGACGATGGCGTTTGTTCCTTCATCCACTCGACGAAGCCATCGTACCACAGCGACCCAGATATGCTGATGATGTTGGCGAACGCGTCGGTATTGAAAGCCGCCCACACCGCAAACAAACCCGATAGCGAAACACCCAAGAGGGTTCTCTCGGCATCCTCTATGCCCATATTCCTTTCTGCTTCAGGGATAATCTCATGGGTCAGCTTGTCGAGGAATGCTGCCGCCTTCCCTCCAAAGGGCTTCGCTTTCTTGAATACGCCTACAGCAGGCCACGGCGTCAAGTCGTCGTTCCAGTTGACATCTTCTATCACGACAATGGAGACGCCGTGTTTTTCCGACAGCTCTTTTAGTCCATCACACAATTCGCCCTTGATTCCTTCGGGCAGGATCATGTAGCAGACCTTGTTGGTATTTTGCTTGAAGACAGGCAGGGGCATCAGAGCGTAATCTCTTCAGGTTTCGTGGTGAAAGAACTGATGGTAGCCTTCCCGTCTTTGATGTAATAGACTGCAGTATTGCCATCGTTCTCGTCATACATGGCTCTCAACTCCGGATAAGAATCCAACATAGATTTCTTGGCCTCAATTCTTGGGTCTTCCACCAAGACGCCGCTCACCCTAATCCATTCCTTGCCGTTGAAAGCACACAACTCCACCTTGGGATTGGCTTCGATCTGATGGGCTATGGGTTTGACATGGCCGGTTTGGATGTAGAGCTTGTTTTCAAAGAGGTTGATAGTGCCAAAGGGTCTAACTCTGGGCTGGTCGCCTTCGACCGTGGCAAGGTAGTAAGTGCCACAAGCTTTCAAAAAGTCAAATACGCGTTGCATAGTGGTTTTGTTTTAAATGTTGATTATTTGCTTTGTTTTTGATGTACTTTCAGAGGCCAAAAATACGAAATAATCTCGAAAAACCTATATTCATTAACCCAAAGTAGAAAAACGGCATTTTTTGTATCTTTGCAGCCATACGAAAGAAAAAAGACATGAATAGCATGACCCAAAAACGCGTAATAGGCATAGGCGAGACCGTGTTGGACATCCTGTTCAAGAACGACCAACCACAGAAAGCCGTTCCTGGCGGCTCGACCTTCAACAGCATTGTGTCGCTCGGGCGCGCCGGCGTGCCCTGCGCCATGCTCACCGAAGTGGGTGGCGACCATGTGGGCGACATCATCTGCCGCTTCCTGACCGACAATGGCGTGTCGGCGGAATATGTCTGCCGCCACGAGAAGGCCAAGTCGCATATCACGCTGGCTTTCTTGGACGAGCACAACGACGCGCAATACCTGTTTTATAAGGATCATGCGTCTGTATTGCTGGATGGCAAACTGCCTCAAATTGGCAAGGATGACGTGGTGCTCTTCGGTTCGTTCTTCGCCATCAACCCAGCCATACGTCCTGTCGTGGGCCGTTTGTTGCGTGCCGCACACGAAGCAGGTGCATGGCTCTATTATGATGTAAACTTCCGCAAAAACCATATCGTCGACTTGCCGGATGTGATGTCCAACATCGAGGAGAATATGAGTCTGGCGAATGTGGTGCGTGGCTCAATGGAGGATTTCGACTACATGTATGGTTTGCAAGACGGAGATGCCATCTATGAACGAATGAGTCGCCATTGCCGCACTTTGATCCTGACCGACGGACCTCGCTTGATTCGCGTCTATACGCCCAAAGGCTGCGAGACCTATCACGTACAGGCTATTGATACCGTCAGCACCGTCGGGGCGGGCGACAATTTCAACGCGGGTTACATATACGCCATGCTGCAAGGCATGGATGACCAAGCCTCACGAATTGCGATGGCGCAACGCTGGAGCCAAGACGTCTGCCGTCAGATCGGGAACAATATTAGCGATGGTTTGGTTGCAGCGATTAAAAATGGAAGGAAATCTTAGCTGTCAGCTTTCAGCTATCAGCTATCAGCTTGGTAGCACTGATGCTGACGGCTGATAGCTGATAGCTGACGGCCAAATACCAATCATTCGTAGTGCCTAATCCTCACCTCCACCCCATCGTTTTCCAGTTGTGACGGGATGCCGCTGACGTCCGTCTGTCCGTAATGGTAGGGAAACAGCACTTTCGGCTTGACCACCCGTGCCGCGTTAACGAGTTGCTCGACCGTCATGGTGTAAGGCTGGTTGCAAGGCATGAAAGCCACATCGATGTCTTTGATTTCAGCCATCTCGGGAATATCTTCGGTGTCACCAGCGATGTAGATTCTCAACCCGTCAAGGGTGAGAATGAAGCCGTTGTCCCTTCCCTTGGGGTGGAACTGCTGATGCCCTTCGGTGGTGTTGTAGGCAGGAACGGCCGCAAGGGTGATGTCGGCAGCCAATTGCAGCACATCGCCATTGGCCATCACCGTGCCATAGCCGAGCATTTCAGCGCAGCGTTGGTTGGTAATCAGTTGGGTGTTGTCGCCCATCAACACTTTGATGGCGGTCGTGTCTAAATGGTCGTGGTGCTCATGGGTGATGAAAAGGTAGTCCGCCTTGGGCATCGCAGCGTAGTCGATGACCTTCTCCCCTAGTTTCGTCACGGGGTCAATTTGTATCTCCTTGCCGTCATATTCGATGCGCATGGAGGCATGCACCAAGGCGTGGATCTTGACCGTCTTGCCACTTTTGGTGGTGAAACTGTCGACTTCGTAGATGTCATCCTTAATGGGGCTCTCGGTCACGACAGGCATCCCCGCCTCTTTCCAGGCGATGATGCCGCCTTTGAGGTTGACGACCTTGTAGCCTTCCTTGGTAAGCCCACCTGCGGCAAGGGCCGAGCGTTTACCGCTGCGGCAATACACGGCTATCGTTTTGTCGGCAGGCAGCATCGACTTCGCTTTCTCGACAAAACCGTCTTGCGTGACATCAATGTTGATGGCCTTCTGGAGATGGCCTTCGTCGAATTCCTTGGCGGTCCTCACATCGAGCAGCACGACATCGGGGTCGGCCATCTGCTCCGCGAAGCCGTTGACATCGGTGTTTTCATAACCTTGTTGGCCACAGGCGGCCAATCCTAAAAGAGCAAGTAAACTGGTGAAAAACTTTTTCATGGTAATCTATTTTGGGGCGGTAAAGATAGGGAAAAAAACAAACCACTCCGAATTCCCAAAAGGCAATTTGCGCAAAACAACCATGAATTGAGGCTATATCCACGACAGCTTTTGCCGTGGGAAGCACTCGTCATCCTCAAACATCACAGGGGCGATTCTAGGGCTTCCGCAATTGGGGCATTTCTTGGAAAATGCGAGAATATTGCTCTCAAAGCCATTATCCAACACCAAACCGGCAACCATAAAATGCTCGCCGCACTCATGACAATGGAATTCAAATTCCGGCATCTTCTCTTCTGCTTCTTCGACGGGTTTCTTTTTCGGTGACATATCCTTCAGCCAATTCCACAGCTCGACCAACAGGCCGCCTATAACCGCGATGACAGCCATCACGCCAATTATAGCGCAACTGATTATTCCATCAAACTTTTCTTTCATGGTTCATATTTTCATTACAATTCGTAATTCAACTAATAAGCGGATAAAAATCAGATGGTTTCCTTCTCGACACATGGCACACGATAGGTTTGAATGGTCTTTTGAGTGGTTGCCCAATTCCCGCATTTCGGGCATTTCGATGGAAAATAGACTGTTTTGATGGCCGTCATGGTTGGACCAAAATCTTCAAGTTTTGAATCCATAAAGTGCCGCTCCGCCTCGAACTCGTTGCCACAATCCGAGCAATGAAACATGGCCATGTCCTTGCCACCTTTCTTTTGGAACAGTCCCTTGAACTGGTGCCAAACGTTTCTGATTCCGTTTTTCATTCTTGTTCTCGTTTTTGTTTGTTAATGGTATTTCCTTTGGTCCCGCCATCGAGCGAAACCCAAATCACGATCCACACCAAAACGCTGACGATATAGATGAGCCAAGCCCACCACGATGCATGAATCCTGGCGAGGATAATCCATCCGATAAGGCAATCCATAAAAATGAAACATCCCATAGTGCGTTGTTTTTGATAGCGGTTGCAAAGATATAGTGTCGCTATCGATGCACCATGGAATATAGTGGATTATAGTAGGAAATCCTCGAGATTGTCGCGATTGATGACAGAGAAAACGGCTTCCGGATAAGCGTTTCTGAACGAGAGCGGTGCTGAAGCCTTCTTTGAAGGATTCCATTTGAACTCAAAAGCAATTATCTGTCCATCTCTCTCCTCAATGTAGTCCACCTCTTTTTGCGCCGTAGTGCGCCAAAACCAGCTTCCTGCATAATTGTCGGTCACGACTTTGTGCTTCATGCGTTCCGAAACCATATAGTTCTCAAAAAGCTCACCCGCATCGCTTCTGCTTTCGATTTGCGTGAAGTTGTGTATCAATGAGTTGCGTATTCCATTGTCATAGAAATATATTTTTCTGCTGTATTTCAACTCATTGCGAAGATTGCGGCTAAAAGAGCTAAGGCGAAAAATGATATAGGCTTGCTCCAGTATGGTCACATAGCTCTCCACCGTTTTTGAGTCCAGGCCACAGAGTTGGGCGAGTTCGTTGTACGAGACTTCAGAGCCTATCTGCCATGCAAGGGCTTGGAGCAGCTTCATCAACTTATCGGGTTTGTGTATCTTGTCGAACTCAAGGATATCCTTATACAAATAACTCTCCGTCAACTGGTCAAGGATGACGGTCTCATCTCCGGGATGCGTGACCACATCGGGATAGCTGCCGTAAACGAGACGGTGAGGGAGCATCCTTTTCTCCTCAAGCAGGCCTATATGCGCCACCATCTCCGAGAAAGAGAGCGGAAACATCCTATACTCCCATTTGCGGCCTGTTAGAGGTTCGTTGACCTTGTTGGCCAAATCGAACGAGGAACTTCCCGTGGCGACAAGCTGCACATCGGGCATCTGGTCTGTCACCAGTTTCAGTTTGACACCTATATCGGTGATACGTTGGGCCTCGTCAACGATAAGAGTGTGTCTGTTTCCAATAACGGCCCTTAGACGTGTCGCCGAAATGTTCTCAAAAAGACTCCTCACATCGCTGTCGTCGCCGCTCATCCAATAAGCATCGTCATTGCCGGTGAAAAGCTGTTTCAACAAAGTGGTTTTGCCCACTTGGCGAGCACCCATCAAGATAATGGCTTTCCCAGTAAACAGTCTCTGTCTAACCTTATTCTCGAGTTCACGTACAATCATACCTATTTGTGTTAATGCCGCTGCAAATATACACAAAAAGCATTAAATTCCGAAAATATTATGATTTTTTCGGAATCGATTCCGAAAAAATAGCGATTTTTACGGAATATAACTAATTAAAAAAAGACAAAACCCTTACCGCCGCAACTTTATTTCCTCATTGCTGCGAAGCTTGTATACCTCGTTTCTAATGTAGTCTTCGAGGCTGTGGTCATTGTGTCCATAAGGTCATCAAAGCAGTTGCGTCAAATCATAGTACCAAACGCCGTACATGGGATGTTGAAAAATTTGTACTTTTGCACTGTTTCAAATTGATTTGACATGGGCAAGATAAAACCAAAGGAATGCCAAAACGTGGAGTTTAAAAGCATTTGGAAGGACGAATATCTGAAGTGGATTTGCGGCTTCGCGAATGCTCAAGGAGCTGTGATGTATTTTGGCGTGGATGATAATCACGAGGTAGTGGGATTGAATGATTCGAAAAAGCTGCTTGAGGACATTCCCAACAAGATTGTCAATTATATGGGGCTTGTGGTAGATGTAAATCTTTACGAACAGAATGGGCTGGATTATATCGAGTTAATAGTCAACCCAAGCAATGTTCCTATCAGCTTTAAGGGCAAATATTACTATCGTTCGGGCTCCACGATGCAGGAACTGAACGGTGCAGCACTTCAGCAGTTTATCATGAAGAAGATGGGCAAATCATGGGATGACATTGCCAATGAGAACGCGACTTTTGACGACATTGACCGTGAAGCCATCAATTATTTCTTGCGGAAAGGTATAGATGCCAATCGTATACCAGAAGATGAACGCAATGCAACCACCAAGAATGTGCTGGCAAGTTTGCACCTCTTGGATGAAAACGGGCACTTGAAGAATGCCGCGTTGTTGCTTTTTGGCAAAGACCCGCTAAAGTTTTTCACCAGCGTAAGATTCAAGATTGGCCGTTTTGGTGTTGACGAGGCCGACTTGTTGATTCAGGACGTGATTGAGGGCAACATCATACAGATGGCAGATCGTGTGGTTGAGGTTTTGAAAGCCAAGTATTTGACCTCGCCCGTGCGCTTTGACGGTATGCAACGGAAAGAAGAGCTGGAAGTGCCGATTGAGGCTTTGAGAGAGATGCTGTACAATTCGATTACCCACAAGGATTATTCAGGGTCTGACATTCAGATGCATGTTTATAACGACCATGTGGAAATATGGAACGATGGAAATTTGCCAGAGGGTTATGATGAAAAGGTTCTTTACGGCAAACATTCATCGAAGCCACGCAATCGAAACATTGCTGACACCATGTTCAAGGCGGGTTTCATTGACACATGGGGACGTGGCTACAAGAAGATTCGTGAGGGTTTTGAAAAAGCGGGGTTGCCAATGCCGACGGTGGAATCACATTGCGGCGGCACTTTAGTGACATTCCAACGAGGGTATGATGTCGTAAGTGGACGAAAAAATGTCAGTAGTGATGTCACTAGTTTGTCACCAGTACAATTAACTGAAAGACAGAAGAAAATATGTGATTTGATAGATGATGATGCCTTTATTTCAGGCAAGAAAATGTCACTAGTTTTGTCAGTAGATCTTCGTACCATCAGACGTGACATTGCTGCCATGCAGAAGAAAGGGGTATTGCTTCGCGAGGGCAACACAAGCGCAGGTCGTTGGGTCGTAATAAAAAGATAAGCATAAAGTTTGGAAATTGAGGCTTATCGCCGCAACTTGATTTCCTCATCGCTGCAAAGCTTGAACTTCATCTCTAAACATCACGAATTTGCGCGTCTAACTCTTCTTCTGTCGGGCGGGGAATGTTATTCTCGTTGATTAGGTCGATAGCACGTTGCCAATCTTGATCGGCTGCTGCATATAGATACCACGCTCCAACAATTGGATTGCTTTCAACTCCACGACCTTCAAAATAGCAGATACCCAACTGCGTTTGGGCATCAGGCTCCTCCTGTTCGGCGGCTTTCTCGAACCAAGGCACTGCTTTATCATATTCTTCCCTATTGTAAAACTGCATCCCATAGCAGAATTGGCCGTCAGCGTTTCCCGCTTCAGCCGCCATTTTATAGTATTGCTCGGCCTTGTCCATGTTTTTCTCAAGCTCATACACTACACCCATGTTTACCAGGGCATTATCGTTTCCATCATCGATGACCTTTTGGTAACATTCCTTGGCTTTTTCAAGATTCATTTCCACTCCTTCGCCCCGCCGATAGCAAACGCCTAAATCGAAAAAAGCGTCCACCAGGCCAGATTCTGCGGCTTTTTGATACAACGCAAAGGCCTTTTCAAAGTTCTGCTCGACACCAAGTCCTTCCGAATAGCAAACACCCAAAGTGCGGATTGATTTCGCATGTCCTTTTTGGGCGGCAAATTCCAGATAAGTAATTGCCAATGCAGGATTTTGTCTAAGTCCGTCTCCATACAGATATTTCCTTGCCAATTCATGCAATTCATCTAAGCTATTTACATTAGGAACGGTATTTTTGTCCTTGTTTTTTGCCCCAAAAAGGGAACGAATATTTGAAATGATACTCATGATAGTAGTATTATTATTGGTTTACTTTCAATTTTATTTCCTCATCGCTGCGAAGCTTATACACCTCGTTTCGGATGTAGTCTTCGAGGCTTTGGACGTTCTTTTTGTTGGCACCGCCGTTGATGAAGTTGAGGAAGATACGAGAGGCCGATTCTATCCTTACCTCGGTTTTCTGTGTGCTTGTGGCCACCACATGGATGGTGACGTTCTCGCCCAGCGAAAGCAGACTCATCCCGTGCCTTGCCGTAATGACGAAGGTCTTGTCGTTACACTCGATGCGCTTGAATTGGCCGCATTGTTGGACGGCCTTCTTCGTGGCGGTATAGACACGACAGGCGGGTTGGGTAAGGATTAATGTAGATGATTTCATGTTTTTACGCCGTGATGAACCTCACCAAGCCACTGACGGAAGGGTCGCTCCCCGAGTTGTCGAAATCCTCAATAGAGAAGCTATCGACCAAGGCATTTTGGATAGACGGAAGTATCTCGTTGATTAACGGGCCGAAGTTTTCCAGCAGTTCTTCCATATCTCCCCTCTCCTCCTCTATTGTGGTCATGGCTTTGATTTTGCGTGCCATCTGCATTGCCCGTTTGGTCGCCTCCAGCATTGAAGTCTCCATATCCATATAGGATGTGAAACCATATTTCGCCACAGCCTTGTCGGCCTCTTCCATCGCTGGAAAGACAACATTATAAACATGGCTTACGCAGGTAGCCAACGTCTTGCGGTAGTTTTCTAGTTCATTCATAGTTTTATGCTTCATTGATGATGCGAAACCGTGGTGTTCCTTTTGGATGGCATTGGGAGCCCTCGCCATCTTAGCAAGGGCTCCTAAGCCTAGTTTTAATCATATCGCTCAAGGCCTTAAAAATTGCCTTCTTCCACACTCTGTACCAAAAGCCGCAATTGAGGAAGCAGCACCAATACCCAACCATTTAAGTCCTGTCAGCACTTTTCCTTTGGTATCCAACTTTTTCCATTTTAGCCCCAATTCAATCCCTCCGCCAACAACAGCAACCATTGCACCGAAACCCAACGAAGAATTTCTCAACTGTCTGTCTGACAAATCCATCTTTAGGGACGCTTTTCCTCTTGTTCCATAAGCCACCGCTTCTTCTCTTGTTACAGGTGACTCAATAACTTTCTTTGGGCTGCCTAATCCATTTTTATCCCGCGAATGAAAAATGTATTCTGCACCCTCTTTGTGCCCTTTGGGGACAACTGCGGTTTGGCCTTCATATCTGTATGGGCCATATGGCTTTTGATAAAATCCCTCTCCCGTTAAGCCTGGATTTGCGCCACACTTAAGTTGGCAAAGCTCACCATCCAAAATGAAATCAGCACCGTTTTTCATTGTTGGAACTTGTTCTACTTTATAGCCTTGTTCCTCCCATCGTATTTTCGTACGATCCTCAAAAGCATAACCCACACCAGTTGGTTCACCTTTTTCATTGGTGCTTTTGTACTTTCTTGTGCCCGTTCCTGGATACCTCTGTCCTAGATTTTGAGTTTTGGTATAGCACCAAGGAATTACTTTTGCTGCAATGTTCAAGATTTCTCTCATATTTAGTTTGTTTTTCATTCTTTATCGGAAGGCTCTAATAGCGCAACCACGACTATGTCAAGTTCCTTGGCCAGTTGGCATAGCTGTTTGTAATTGGCATCTGGCGCTTCCATACCTTCCAGAACACTCTGTGGGATGGGTGCATCCAGGAAATCGTCAATCACGACAAATTGGATGTGACGTTCTTCTTTCATTTGGCGGCACTTTTCGCACAATTCCGTAATGCTTTGAATTTCCGAGTCGTCAATCCACATTGGCCGGTTCTCGAAAATGTTGATTTGCTTGCACAAGTCGTCCACATTAAAGCCTCCCGTTTGGGCACGTTCCATTCTCTTCTTTTTGGAAAGATTTTCGTCCAACGGCTCGACTCTTAACAATAAGAGTTCCAGAAGGAATATCGGGGCGCTCTTTGTAAGGGTAAAGACAATTGTGGGTTCGACGAGGCTATAGTAAAACGAAGAAGCAATCTCAGGCTTTTTTTCAATCACATAGAATTGTGATGGCTTTAGGCTACTCTTGATTACGGCTCCCCAGCCACCATCATTATCGTCTTTCATTTTGACGATTTGAAGATACGTGTTTTCAGTTGAATATTCTAAATCCATAGTGTTATTGAATTAGGTTTGTTCTGTTACATTTTTCATCGCAAAGGCATCACCCTTCAGGTTGATTCCTGAAGGGTGATTCTGGGTTCGACTAGAGTTTTCAACGTAAGATATTTGCATCCTTGCCTTTAAAGCTATTAAGGAAGGTTTCCGTAACTCTTTTTCGACCCGGAGAAAAACTAAGTAATTTGTCTCTCCCAACCTCAAAAGGAGCTCCCCCACGAACATGTACAAAGAATTGGACTATCGTGGCGAGATAGTCTCCTTTGGTAAAATTTGTTCCGAATGTGTAACGACCTGTTTCTACTCGGTCGATTCGTTTGATTGTGTGATTTTTCATTTTTTTGTTGTTATTGATTAATAATTAGTGTTTTTACATTTAGTATTTTTTCGACAAAAGTAGCGGCTATTTACACAACAGCAAAAAAAGTTAGTAAATTATAGTAAACAAAAGTCTTTCTCTTTTGGGAATCAAATCAAAATCTTGCATGCCTCGGGATAGAACTCTGCCATTTTCCTTTGAAAATTTCTACTCGCAGACTTGGCATAGCTACCGTCGCTGTCTTTTGCCCACTCGATGCCAGTAAAGAATCGACGCATTTTCTTGTAGTCGCCACGCTCGGATAAGCTCTTTATGATGTAAATCAGTTCGTAAGGCTTGTTGTTCTTGCCGTGCCATTTTATTGCAGGCAACTCTTTTCCTTCGGGGCGGCATCTTCCCGTCAGGCGATAGGCAAACAAGGCTTTCACCTCGTTGTCGTCGGCAATATAGCCCTTGTCGGCAAGCCAGTCGATGAAAGCCACAAAGGTTTTCACACCTTTCTTCTTGAAGGCATCATCCATGTAGAAGTATTCTTTCGGGGTGTTGGCTTTGTGCTGCCAGTCGAAGAAGTCATCAGGTAAGGAGAAAGGTACGGCGGGCTGTGATTGCGGGTTTTCGAATTCTTCCCTAATCTTGTCAATCAAATCTTTGGCCAAAGGGTGCTCCAAGATGGGTTGGATAATTCGGATTTCCCTAGGTTTCAGTTCTGCCTCCCATTCCCAATACCTGAACAATTGGCTTTTGAAACAATCCTCACAGAATTGTCGGTAATCCCTAAAATACTTTTCAAGGTCATAATCTCCGCCGTCCTCTTCAGAGGTCTCAATCTCCTCCATGGATTCAAGCATTTGGTTAGCACTCTCTTTGACTTGCTTTTCATCCCGTTTTTCACTGTGTTTAAGGGCACCAGAAAGGGCGTCTATCATCATGGGAGCCTCGGAATTGGGAATCTCATTGACAGAAAAAGCGTCATCCCAGCAGCGACGGCACAATCTTGAAATTCGGGTCAGGTCGCAGTTCTCTTTCTGAAGCAACTCAGAAAAACCGTCAACATCATCGTCCAACCAAAGGTCAAAAAGATTCTCCAGCACCACCGATTCAATTTTCAGAACACCGAGAAATTCCCTAACAGTTGAAGGAATGAGGCAATCAAACACATCAAAAATTTCAAGGGGGGTCATTGGAGGGTCGTCGGTGTCGTTCTCCATCAGAAAAGCCTTATCCTCGATGATGAAGCGATTGTTTACGATAAAGGCGAGAGCATTGCAGAATGGCTGGAATACTTCGGTGGAAAACTTTATTGTTTCCTTTGATTCATCGCTAACGCTGTCCAATGACATGAAAGTTGCAACGGATGCCTTGTAATACTCACCCAACGGCTCGATGACGACAGCCTTCAACCAATCGTAATACTCTTTCTTCCTATTGACACCTTCTCTGTTGTTCATGGGCGCAAAGATAACAATTCTTTCTTTACCGCCACGGACATCCCTTCGTTTTTCACGGACTTCTTGTTGGTCTTAAATCCATTCTTGCATGGCGCGAAAGTAATGGCTTTTCGCATGGCAACAATGGGATGCTTCACCAAGGCTTGGAGGCATTTGATGGTCTTTGGGAAAACAAACAACAACCTTTACAATATTACTTTTTGAAAACAATCATAATGAGTCCTTTCAAGTATCTTTGCCTCTCCCCAAAACAATCCTTCGGCTTTACTATCATCCTGCTCAATTTCGGTTGTCCAATATTTTTCTGCGTTTTCTCGCCTTGAGAAAACCAACAACTCATCTACTCGATTACGGTTATAATACGACAAGAATACGCTTTCATAAAAAACAGAATTATGCCACTGAATATGTCCATCACATGATAACTTATATACGTAATAATTCAAATGCTGATTAACATCTATTTTTTGATACCAATCATGAGCATTTACCACATTGCTGCATACAAAAACAGCACCCTTTCTTGACAGAAGTGTATTATCAATCCTAAGTCGAACATCTTCCATAAAGTGTTCTGCCATATTATATCTCTTTTTGAGTACATTTGAAAACTTCGTTCCTATATCATAGACATTTAATCCTGCAATATCTAAAACTACTCGATAGATCTCCATATTCTATTCTTTTTAATATAAATCACCAATAACATTAAAAACATCAAGGAAATTTGTTTGGGTAATTTTTATGTAGTCGCTATGAGTGATATGATGTTTCAATTCGTCAATAAGGTTGTTGTAATACAAACACGTATTAACGTTTGGATCGTGAAATTTGATTATTGGGTAATCGCTTCCCCAAAGAATCCTATTAGAAAGCCCTAGTTTTATCAACTTTGCTATATATGGGATTGGCATAAACGCAGTATCTACATAAGTGTTTGGACATTCTTTCATAACCGAAATAGCTTCCTCTATTGGCCTTCCATGTGCCATAATAAATGATTGTTCTGGGTATTTGCTGAACAATGGTTGCAATTGACAAGGATGACAATTCCTTACTACTCCAGTATGAATCATTAAAGGTGCCTTTAATTCTTTAGACAATTCTACAGCTTTCTTAAAATTACAGTTACTTGCATCCCATTCATCGGGGCACAATTGAGGATGAACTTTTATACATTTCCAGTCTACATGATTCAGCATCTTGATTAACTTTGTCTCATTGTTAAGTAGCGCTGGAGTAACCCACAATATTGGTATTGTAACTTTGCCAAATACTTTAATAAGAGATTCGATTTCTTTTTCAACTTTGTTATAGTTCTCTTCACATGTAGTTGTTGAAGACACTGCAATAGCATCAACACCTATTTCCTTGAGAAATACAGACAAGTCTTCCGGTGAAGTATAAATGTCATAAAACTGACCGACATGAATATGTGCATCACAAAGCATTACAAAAGCCCTTTTGTGACATATTCCTCATACAATTTCTTATGAGCAAAAGCCACATCACAGTAATGTTTACCCACTTTAAACATATCCCCATTATTCTCATTACAATTCCTTTCAAGACACATGGTACAAAACTTTCGCGCTTCACATTCTAAACATTTTGGAAAATCATTATGAGTTATTTTTCTGAGTCTTTTTAGGTGTTCAGAATGGTTCCATATATCTTTTAATGTCTTTTTATAAATGTTGCCCACAATCATAGATTGCCATCCTGGACAAGGATATAAATCTCCATTTTCTGATATACAGATATTGTTAAGGCCAGCACCGCACAAGGCTTGCTTTGCATATCTTTCTTTATCAATAGTTTCCAAATAGGGCCTTTTCTCTTTAACCCACCTTGGATAGTCAACATCATGCTCTATTAAATTTCTGATAACTTTTTCGGTTTCTTCGATTGACAACCTATTTCTAAGATTATCAGTGCACAGATTTGCTTCACCCATAAGAATGTAATCAGAGAATGCCTTTATTTTGTTTTGTTGAGCAAATTCGAGCACCTCTAAATAACTATCTTTATTTGCCTTCATTAAGGGGCACGAAATCTGAACAGGAATATCATTCGCAATCAGTTTCTTAATAGCATTCAACGTTTTTTCATATGAACCTTTTACAGTCGTAATTGTATCATGAACATCAGGATCCATGCTGTACAATGAACATTGAACGTATGAAACATTTGCATCCTTAATTGCTTGTATATGATATTCTTTAAGAGCAATTAGATTTGACAATATGCAGATTTCCATATCTTTTATTCTACAATATTGAATTGCGTGAATTACATCCTTATGCAATAGCACTTCGCCTCCGCTTAGTGACACATGAAGCCCACCCATATCTGCGAACTGGTCAAGTATGTCACAAAATAACCCAAATGGCATATCTTTCCCAGTGTTTTTCTTAGAATTAGGAATATAGCAATGAATACAACGCTCATTGCAACGACTTGTCAATTCAAACTGTATGGATTTAAGGTGCGGTTTTCTTTGGTCAGCTTCCAACATGGAATTAGCAGTACACTCGTCTATAGTCTGAATCGTGTCTTGTGTAAAATCAACTTTATTTGTTTTCAAACTGCCATGCGAATATGAAAAATCAAGATCTTTTGACGCACACTCTTCTTCGGTTTCTCCAGTCACAACAAAATAATGACTTTCCAAATCTTCTACAAATGAAAGGAAATCAGCAAGAAGCCTTTCTTTTGAAACTGAATCTCCATATAGAGAAGAAAGGTTTTCTACGATTATATTTATGTCTTTAGGAGTTCGTGAGATTTCATGTAAAAAATCGGTTCCCGTTTCATTATACACTCTATCATAACGAGTCATTTGATTCATTATATACCCTTCGCCATCATAATAACGAATGAAAGTGTTTTTCGTTTGGCAGACTAGCATGATACTTGGTTTATTTAAAACTAAAGGTCCTTTCGTATATTCTCAGGGAATCATAGAAAGAACCTTCTGTAATTCAAAATGCAAGCATTAATTAACCACCATAGTCACAAATATAACAATTATGGGCATCGCCATAAGTTTCTCGGCACCCTGCTGCATATGATCCATAAGGTGCATTCTTTGCTTTAATTTCTACAGGCTTGTAGACTTTTGTTTTTTTGTCATTAGTTTTTTCACTCATAATACTAAATTTTATTGTACTTTAGCTAAATTTTTAATTTAATCTAAACAACACATGGCCACTCAATTTTTGTCATGTTTGATATTTCACTTTTCCCTTAATACTGCAACTAACTAAAAGGCGTAATACCAATATGACGCTGCAAATATAGTCATTTTTCAGACTAATGCTCAGTTTGTCGATATTTTTTCTTCGTTGTATTCATTTGTCTTTCAGTAAGCTCATTTTTGGCTAGTGTAATGAACGCTGGCAATGATTCAATTCCTCAACAATTTGGTCAATGCGGCCGCCTCGACTTGTTGTAATTCTGCATTGCCCATTTTTTTCATTTTATAGTAATCCGCCATGTAAACAAACTTGACCAAATCCAAACCGTCTATCGAGGTTTTTGTCAATGTCAAGGATTCATCATCGTTGATTTTGAATATCATAAGATACCCAGCCTCATCTTTTGGCTGCCCCTCAGCCGGATCCCAAAGATAGACCTTCCCGTCTTTTACAAGGCATGCCGTTAACCTAGCTTCAGTATTATCGGAATACATGGCGTTACCCAGACCTCCTGTGTACGTATTTATTGAATAGGCACACCTATTAAAAGACAATGCACACTGGCCTTCAATGAAACTAACAGACATGGTTGAAAACAACCAAGCCGGAGTCCCATAAGCGGCAATTTGTTGAGGTCTAGTCAAATTACCGACATAAATAGACCCTTGCTTGATTGTCTTGGCCTTGCTTTGGGAAAACGCCTGTGATGCAGTGAATGACAGGACCACCATCATAAGTCCGATCGTCAATAATCTTACCAGTTTTTTCATAACAATTCCCCTAATACGTGTCGGGCGCAACCTTTTCGCCTATAGTTTCCCTGATTCGGCATCATTCATTTATGTGAGAAGGCCAGGAAACTGAGGCGCCAGCTTCACACCGGCACATCAACCTTCTTCTTGTTTCCGTTCCAGCCAAGGCATAAAGAAAGAGCGCGTCCCAACCTTTCTCATTCCGCTGGATGGCTCTGGTAAACCGTATCAAAAAATGAGGAAAAGCAGTCCACGCCCTATAATAATAAGGTGTGGGCATTTGCCGCGTCTCGTCCCTTGATAGATTTTTACCAGAATTTACCAGTCGGAACTGCGTCGTCAAACGTCCTTCGCAAGATGTCCTTTCGCCGAAGCGATGCCGCAAAGATAGCAATTCTTTCCTTACCGCCATAGACACCCGCACATTTTTCGCGGACTGCTCGTTGGTCATATACTCATTCTTGCCTCGCATGGCGCGAAAGTAAAGGCTTTCTGCCGGGCGGCAATGGAAAGTAGTGAATTATAGTAAGTACTTGGGGAGTCACACAGATTACACAGATTTCTCAGATTCTCTGCCTGCGGCAGCCGCTCGCCATCGGCGAGCAATATCTGTGTGATCTGTGGAATCCGTGTGACAAAAAAAACGCACACTTTCGGGCCTTATCGCATAAAAATTTCGACTTATGGCTCAAAAGTCTGCAATTTTTGGAGTCATACCACAAACTTGCAAGCCTCGGGATAGAACTCCGACATCTGCTTCCGGAACTCCGAATCGGCCGAGTTGGCATAACTGCTGTCGCGGTCTTTCACCCACTCGGGACCGGTGAAGAAACGGCGCATCTTGCGATAGTCGCCTCTGTCGGAAAGGAAACGGACGAGGTAAATCAACTCGTAGGACTTGCCGTTCTTGCCGTGCCATTCTATCGTCGGAAGATTACCCTCGGGACGGCAGCGGCCAGTCAAACGATATGCCAACAGCTCCTTTACAGCAATACGGTCTTCGATGTAACCCTTGTCTGCTAGATAGTTGATGAAATCAGCCAAAACCGAAACTCCCTTGTTGCGCACGACATTTTTCAGGTAAAAATACTCCGTCGGCATGTTGGAGCAATGACCCCAGTCAAAATAATCCTTGGACAAAAGGAAAGGTGTTTCCTCAACACTTTTTGAGACAGCCTCCTTCTCCCTTTCTTCGAATGCCAGCATCGGTTGCACCTCGGGTCGCTGCAAAAGGCTGTCGAGCAGTTGCTTCTCATCAGCCTTGAAATCCTCGTAGCTGTCCTGATAGTAATGCACGCTCATACGGAAATGTGCCTCGTTAAAAACACGCAAATCCCTGAAGTACTGTTCCAGACGATTATCAATGTCGGGATCATCAAGGTCTTGAATCAGTTCCCAGTCAGGCCGTAGCCGCTGCACGGCATGCTGCACATCCTGCTCATCGTGGTCATTCTGGTCAAAAGGCAGCTCAGACAAATAGTCGAGATAATAGGGCAGGCTCTCATTCCCAATTGCGAAACCCATACGAGTATCTTCCCAACAGCTACGGCAAAGGCGCGCCAAAGGCGTGGCATCACAGCTGGTGTCGCTCAACAACCGCACAAAAGCCTTCTCGTCATGCTCAACCAAAGACCTGTAAAGGCTTTCGATACAACCTGAACGGCCTTTCACCGTGGCAATAAAAGCCTTGGCTGTAGCCTTGTTGAGCCGCTGCAACACATCGAACATTTCTTCGGCTAGCATGATATCACTGTCGTCGGAGTCGTCACGGATGATGTAGGGCAATGCTTCAAGGATAAGCCTGTTGTTGACGACATAAGCGAGGGTATTATTGAAAGGTCCTATGATAGTCCGCCAAAGCAGCAAGGTTTCTTTGGTAGCCAAACTGGTCTCTTCATCTGCCATAATCTCTTCATAATCAAGTTTGAAGTTCTCTGGCAGGGGCATCTCAAAGGCATGTTGCAATCCTGCTTGGTATTCTTTCCGTCTGTTGATTTCGTAAAGGCTGTTCATGGGTGCAAAGGTAAGCATAATTTCAGACATATCACAAAAAAAGGAGGGTGTGCCAAAATGAAAGGTTGGGCAAAACTTGAGTTTTATTATTAAACGAAAGCTCCTACGGAGCAATTTAGAAATTCCCTTAAAACAAAAAGTCCTCGACATCACGATGCCGAGGACTCAATGTTATTCTTCCTTCCTGCTTAATGCTTCGCCTTCAAGAAACTATATTCCTTGCCATATTTCAGGTGCTGCGCCACGAAATCGGAAGGATACTCGACCTTGTAGTCGACCACCTGGCCATTTTCCATGACGGGGACGATTTCAGGATTGATAAAACCGCCGTAGGGCTTCAGACCCAAGGCGTTGTAACGCTCCTTGACTTCCTTGTGCAGCTCGGGGTCGACCTTCACGGCATACTTCTCCACGATGGCCTTGCCTGCGGCATAGTCGCCTTCGCTCTTGATGCGCTGGATCTCGGCCAACAGCTCGCCAAACAAGCCACGCAAAGCCTCGAAATCGTTGATGACGAAGTAGGTCTTGCCGTTCTCCACCTTCTTCTCGATGACGTTGGCGTCCTTGCCGTGCTCGTAGCACCACTCCGAGATGAGCTTACGGTTCTGCATGTGCGCCTCGGTGACGTCCTTGCCCAGCTCCACACGAGCCAGCTGCGACATCATGCCGTTGCGGATATAGGAGCAGTACTCGGCCTTATAGGCCTCTGCATCAGGCATCACACCCAGCTCCACCATCCTCGGCTCTGCCAGATAGTACAGGCCGAAGAGGTCGGCACGGGCTTCCTCAAGCGTCGAGCTGAACTCCTTCAAAGCACCAGGCTGTATGCCAGGCAACAGCTTGCCTGAGCCGTGGCCCAAGCACTCGTGCAGGTTGGTGTGCACCACGTCGGCATCGGAGCCATATTTCTTGCAGAGGTCGACCTCTTCCTGGGTGTAGGCGAACTCCTTGAGGGCGCTCCTCGGGCATTCGTCGGCGGCCTTGTCGTAGGCTTCCATCAGGTTGGTGATGGTCACCGACTTGGAGCCATATTCCTTGCGGATCCAGTCGGCATTGGGCAGGTTGATGCCAATCGGGGGCGAGGGGAAGCAGTCACCACCCAGCGTGGTGACGATGATGCTCTTGGCCGACACGCCCTTGCACTCCTCTTTCTTGAAGCGCGGGTCGACGGGCGAGTGGTCCTCAAACCACTGGGCGTTTTCGCTGATGGTGTTGGAACGCACGGTAGCCTCAAGGTCCTTGAAGTCGACGACGGCCTCCCAAGTGGCCTTCATGCCCATCGGGTCGCCATAGTCTTCGATGAAGCCGTTCACGAAGTCGATGTGCGAGACGGAGTCCTGCACCCAAGCGATGTTGTATTCGTCCCAGGTCTTCAGGTCGCCTGTGGTGTAATAGTCGATGAGTTTCTGCGTGTAGTTGCGTTGGCTGTCGTTCTCCGCCACCTCGTTGGCCTTCTGCAGCCAACCGATGATGGCTTGGATGGCCTCGCTGTACAGGCCGTCAGCCTTATAGATGTCTTCATAGAGCTTACCGTCTTTCTTTACTAGCTTGGAGTTCAGTCCATAGCTAATGGGCTCTTCATCGTTGGGCTTCCGCATCTTATTGTAGAAGGCTTCCACATCGCCCTTACGGATGTCGCCTTCATAGAAGTTGACCGCCGAGTTAACGATGATGTCGTCCTCGCTGCTGCGGCGCATCTTGTAGAGTTCCTTGTCGAAGACCACCGGCGTCAAGAAGGCGATGAAGTCGTCGACGGTCTCACCCTCATTGAGGGGGAGCAGACTGGCGTCGCTGCCCTTAATCAAGTCAGTGAAATAGGCCTCGCTGACCTCGGGGAAGAACTTGTCCTCGGCATAATGGTGATGGATGCCGTTGCTGAAGAACACACGCTTTGCGTAGACCACGAAGTTCTGGAAGTCGGCGCTCTCACGGTCGCCTTGATACGAGTTCAGCACGGCCTCGATGGTCTTGCGGACCACCAGGTTGTACTTGAAGTTCTGGTCGGCAAGGATGTCGCGACCGCATTTGGCCGCCTCACCGAGATAATAGATGTAGCTCTTCTGTTGCAGCGTCAACTGATCCCATTCCGGAATCTGGTAACGCATGATTCTCAAGTCGGCGAACTCGTCCACCAAATACTTGAACTCTTCTTTGGGCTGGGGCTGTTCAGCGGGTTTTTGTTGCTCCTCTTTTGGGGCACATCCCACCAGAGCAGCAGCCATTCCAATGCAAATCATCAGTTTTTTCATTTTTTGAGTTTATTATATAACTTTTCTCTCTAATAATGCTGTTTTTTGACTTCGAGACTTCGGGACTGCGAGACTGCGAGACGCCCATGTACTTAATACTTAAACCTAATTGAGACCTCCGACAAAAAGTCGTGTTTCTTATAGTTTTCGGCTGGGACACGGCTGCGATACTCGTAGGAGAAAGCAATGTCGATGAAGACCTTGCGCGTGATTTGGGTTTGCAGTTTGGTGGTGCTCATGATGATGTAATCTTTGAGATCGAGCACCGAAGGCTGATAGAAAGTGGTATGCAACAAAGTGAGGTTTTCGGCCAGTCTTTGCTTGATTTTAGGACGAATCGAGATGCGGTAGTTGTTGTTGAGAAGGTGTGTCTCGTCGGTGAAGTCGGTCCAATCGTACACGAAAGCCGCGCTGATGGAGTAGTCGCAGAAACCAGGAACGGTGTAGATGCGGTATTTCATTCCAGCGAGTCCACTCAGCCTAAGGTCGTAGCCCTTGTATTTGTTGGTCAGCATCTCACAAGCCAAAAACGGAGAATACTTGCCATACTGGTACAGGTCCATCTTGACGCCGCCGTTGACCTCGAAATTGGTCTCCTTCCATTGCTGGTCGGTGGCATTCCTATCGATGAGGGAGCTATAAAGCAGTTTGTAATGGGCATCGAAAGCAATCAGGCTATCGTTGCGTTCGACAGCGCCATCGTTGCTGAGGTTGCAGTTGTTGACATTGCCTGTATTGAGCGAGGCCCCAAGACCAAAATTATAATGCCATTTGTTTTGCGCCTTGGCACCGATCACGCTGAAGACCAACAGCACAAAAAAAGAAAGCCGTAGTTTGTTCATTTCTTGTAGTTAAGAACTCAAATACAATTACTTATACAAATCTCCTGGAGTGTATAAGTCGAATGCCGGCATGGTTTGAGGGTCGAGGTTTTGATAGGTGCCGTCCACTTGGATGCGCTCCTTCTGAAGCACAAAATGACGGCAGAACCACACGAGGTCGTCGACGGTCATCGGGCCACCAGCTGCCACGCTGTGGCCATAGCCTTCAAAACGGCGGGCAAAATAAGGATAGCCGAACTCCACGAAGCGTTTCACCAAGGCATCAGTACCGAAGAAACCGGTATTGAAGAACTTGAGTTGCTTGTAAGGCACTAGTTTGTCGGAAGTGCCGTGATAGAACATGGTCGGGGCAGGCGCATGGTTGCGGTATTTCACCTTACCTTCCTTGGAGAAGATGGCGCCGGAGTACGACACCACACCTGCCAGACGGAAGTCCTTAGGCAAGATGTCATAATTCAAGAAGCCATTGCAAAGGACATAGTCCACCTGCAACGAGGTGATGGCGCCCGCGCTGGAGCCAACCATCACAATATAGTCCTTGTTCACCTTCAGTTCCTTGGCATGTTCAAGCAAATAGGCGATGGCCGAGATGGCATCTTCCGCCGCCATGTTGACGGCATCCTTCAAGGGATCGGAGTTGAAAACACTGAGGTTTTTGGCACCTTTCAAGCCCATGCGGTAGTCTATGGCGGCCACTTGGAAGCCTTCGTCCACCAATTGCTTGAAATAAGCCTTCTCGAAGTCACCGTCGCGATGACCGCCGATAAAGCCGCCGCCGAAGACATACACCACACAGATGGTGCTGTCATGCACTTGGGCAGGCGTATAGAAATCCATATTAAGTTTCAAGGTATCGCGCTCGGCATATTGGTAGGTCTTCATGTTCTGGGCAAAAGTTTGAGCCACAACCATGAATAAAAGCAATAAAGCAAGAATAAGTTTCTTCATTTTTTTTGTATTTTTTCAAACCCTGACCCTAGACCCTGACCCAGACTGCTTTCACAAAGAATGTGGCAGGTCTGGGTCTGGGTCAATGGTCATGGTCAAGATTGATGTGTTTTATAGTATTCCTTCAGGAACTCCGGCAACTGGCGCAATGCGGCCTGTTCGCGCCATTGCTTCCGTACCTCTTGTGCAGGCACACCGAAGACGGCTTTGCCCGGCTCGATGTTCTTGTCGACGGCCGAGGTAGCCAAGACGACGGCACCCGTTCCGATGACCAAGTCCTTGTTGATACACACACGACCCCAAAGGATGACGTCGTCCTCGATGCGCGTCACGCCAGCAATGGCGGCATGGGCACCGATGAGGCAGTTATGGCCGATGTAGCTGTCGTGGCCGATTTGGCAGTGGTTGTCCAACTTGGTCCCGCTCTCGATGATGGTGTCGGATGTGACGCCGCGGTCGATGCTACACAGGGCACCGATCTCAACATCGTCGGCGATGACCACCCGACCAAACGACTCGAACTTCTTGAAGCCTTCATTGCGGCGCTGGAAATAATAACCGTCCGCTCCGATGACGCTGCCCGAGTGGATGATGACGTTGTCGCCAATCACGCAGTGGTCGTAGATGGTCACATTGGGATGGATGAGGCAGTTCTTGCCGATGACGGTGTGATGCCCGACAAAGCTACCCGGCATAATGAGTGTTCCCTCCCCTATCTCGGCCGAGTCGCTGATGGGCTGCGTCTGTGGCTCGAAGGGGCGGAAATGCCGCATGATACGCATGAAGGCGTCGAACGGGTCGTCATGCAGCAGCAGGGCCTTGCCTTCAGGGCAAACCACTTCCTTATTAATAAGAACCACTGTCGCCGCCGAGTTGAGCGCCTTGGCGTAGTATTTTGGGTGGTCGACAAAGGTGATGTCGCCCGCCTCCACCTTGTGGATTTCATTCAGTCCCGTGATGGGGAAGTTGGCAGGACCAACGTATTTAGCGTCAATGAGTTCCGCGATAGCTTTAAGGGTAGTCTTCTTGATTTTCATCGAAATGAGATTATAAAATGAAACGCAAAAATACAAAAAAAGCGCAAAGTCAATGACTCTGCGCTTAATTATTTGAGATGCTTATAATCACATCTTCACACGCTCGCAGTACTCGCCCGTGCGGGTGTCGACGCGAATGTAGTCGTCGGTGTTGATGAACAGCGGCACGCGGACCATGGCACCCGTCTCGACGGTGGCTTCCTTCAGAGCGTTGGTGGCGGTGTTGCCCTTCTCGCCAGGCTCGGTGTAGGTCACCTGGAGGACGGTCTTCACCGGCATTTCGGCGAAGAGGATGGTCTCGGTGCTGGCGTCGACGACGACGTCAACGATATCGTTTTCCTTCATGAACTTCACGCCAGTGATGTTGTCGCCAGCGATCGGGATCTGTTCGTAGGTCTCGGTGTGCATGAAGATATAGTCCTCAGCTTCCTTGTAAAGGTACTGATAGGGACGGTGCTCAACGCGGACATCCTCCAGCTTCACACCGATGTCGAAACGCTTTTCAAGCACGTTGCCGCTCAGCACGTCCTTCAGTTTGATACGCATGATAGTGTTGCCCTTGCCAGGCTTAACATGTTGGAAGTCAATGCAGAAATAAATCTTTCCATCCAGACGGACAGCGCTTCCAATCTTTACATCTTGACTTAACATAGTATTTTCAGATTTAATGATTTAAAATTCAAATATTTAAAATTCAAGATTCGACTCAAATAGAACGAAATGAAGGTGCAAAAGTAGTGTATTTCAGGGAAATGGCAAAGGAATAATGAAAAAAAGTGACATTAGCACACTAAAAGCCACCCTCACACTCCATTATTATCCAGAGTTTTCGAGAGTGACTTTGTGGCTCTTCCGCTGTTATGACTTCAATAGAAATTATTTGATGGAACGGACAGGGCGAATAGAAAGACCATATTTCCGACTGAATGCTGTTTCCCAAAAGCCCTCAGCACCAATTGGGGAAAACCCATTGAGCGAACTCGACCAATAGTTGCCACAATAACTATCGCCATTGTAATTGGTTGAATTTATCAAAACACTATCACAAAACACTCCTGTAGCAGGAAGGAAAATGCTATTGCCATTAGATGCGGCAAAGAGCTTCCCGTTTACACCGTTCAGAGTCGTATCAATAATAACTGTCGTGTTCACACATAGTTCCCTCCATTGGTCAAATGTAGGTATGCACCAATCATCACCCCAGTTCATTGTTGCAGCATCGTCGGATGGCTCAAGTTGGGTCAAATCATCAGTAAAACTATTGAAACCAAAAAGAGACTTGTCACAATATTTGGTCAACTGCGTACAATCACCGTTATTACAATACTTATAAGTACTCCAATCATATAATCTCTTAGGACATATTTCACCCCAAGCAAAATAAGTACCACAACCTTCTGGTGTATTGGCACCCACATTGCAAGTCGCCCATAAGGTTCCGCTCGGCAAGCCAAGATCAACAAAATCATGGCCATTAAGACTTCCACTATTGTCAATTGCTTTTTTTGTACAATTCACCAAGCAAATCATCATTAGCATTAAGGCAGCTATTGCCGTTATTACTCTTTTCATATTGATATATTTTTGGGATTAAACTTTCATTTTCCTATCTAGCATCAGACAAAAAAAAGCGTGAACATATCCGTTTTCCGCTCTTCGAGGTATTGGCGTAACCCACACATACAGAAAATGATTTAGCTCACGCTACAACGTGAGCATTTCAACAAATCAAATATGTGTTCTCTCGTAAACGCCAATTTTCGAAGAGAAAGAATTTGTCTAAATGCTTTGATTATAAATTATTTAACTATAGTTTACTTTACCTTATTGAATTATTTATTTTTCGACTTCATTTTGTTTATGGCGCAAAAATAACAAAAATCCTTGAATGGACAAACAAATTATTGCATTTTTCTATCGCCACACTGGAACTCCACACAACCATGGGAACCCCGTAGGGGTGACGGGAAAAACAGGCAGGCGGTGAAATGCAATGGAACCCCTGCCGACAAACAAAACCCATTCCGAATTAAGCTCCGTAGGGGCGACAGGAAGACACCGCAGCATAAAAAAAGCCACCCATCCGCATCATGTATCGCAAAATTCCCTAATTTTACGGCTTCAAAACCATCGGCAACAATTTCAAAATTTCAAAAATATGAGAAAAACCAAACTATTCCTGTTAGCCATGATCACCTGTTCTATCGTGTCATGTAACACACAGTCACCCAAAGAAAACGGGACTCAGAACAATCTTAAAGCTCCCGTTGGCAATGATGCGAATGCGTCAAAAACCAAAGACAAAATCGGCCCGACGGAGCTCACCTTGCAGTCGGACATCATGACGCCCGAAGTGCTGTGGGCCATGGGCCGCATCGGTGAATACAGCATCTCGCCCGACCATTCTCAGATCGTCTATAACGTCACTTACTACAGCGTACCCGAGAACCGTAGCGGCTCCACCTTGTATATCATGAACGCCGACGGCAGCGACAACAAAGTGCTGGTCGTGAGCAACGACAGCCAATACAGCCCACAATGGCGCCCCGATGGCAAGAAGATCGGCTTCCTTGCGCCTAAAGACGACGTCATGCAACTCTGGGAAGTGAATCCTGACGGAACTGGTCTGGAATGCGTCTCCAGCGAGCCCGATGACATCAACGGTTTCCTCTATTCGCCCGACTGCAGCCAGGTGCTCTTCACCAAGGAAGTGAAACTGAAAGAGACCGTGGCCGACATCTATCCCGACCTCGACAAATCCTCGGGCCGCATCAACAACGACCTGATGTACCGCCACTGGGACCACTGGGTCGACACCTACGGTCACCTCTTCGTGGGTAACTTCAGCAACGGTAAGATCGAGAACGCCTTCGACGCCATGAAGGACGAGCAATGGGAAGCCCCCGTGCGTCCCTTCGGCGGCATGGAGCAGGTGCAGTGGCTGCCCGATGGCAAGAGCTTCGTGTACTGCTGCCGCAAAAAGGTCGGTAAGGACTATGCCCTTTCCACCAACACCGACATCTACCAATACATCATCCTGAGCGGCGAGTGTAAAAACCTCACCGAAGGCATGATGGGCTACGACCTCAACCCCGTCATCTCGCCCGACGGCAAATACATGGCTTGGGAGAGCATGGAACGCGACGGCTATGAAAGCGACAAACAACGCCTCTTCGTGATGAACCTCGAGACCGGCGAGAAGACCGACTACTCGGCCCGCTTCGACCAATGCTGCACGGGCTTCAGCTGGGCCGACGACAGCAAGACCTTATACTTCATCAGCGACGCCTACGCCACCGACCAGCTCTACGCCCTCACCCTCGAGAACGGTGAGATCAAGAAGCTGACCGAAGGCGTGCACAACTACGTCTCGGTGCAATTCAACGGCGACAAACTGATTGCCGGCCGTCAGTCGATGAGCCACCCGACGGAGCTCTTCAGCGTCGACCCCGCCACGGGCGAAGCCACGCAGATCACCACCGTCAACGACAATATCTTTGCCCAACTCACCATGGGTGAAGTCAAGGAACGCTGGGTGAAGACCACCGACGGCAAAGACATGCTGACCTGGGTCATCTATCCCCCACATTTCGACAGCACCAAGCAATACCCTGCCCTGCTCTACTGCGAAGGCGGACCGCAGAGCACCGTGAGCCAGTTCTGGAGCTACCGCTGGAACTTCCAGATGATGGCCGCCAACGACTACATCATCGTCGCCCCCAACCGCCGCGGCCTGCCCGGCTTCGGTCAGGAATGGCTTGAGGAAATCAGCGGCGACTACGGTGGACAGTGCATGAAGGACTATTTAAGCGCCATCGACGAGCTGAAGAAAGAACCTTACATCGACGAGAACCGCCTCGGTGCCGTGGGTGCCAGCTTCGGCGGCTTCAGCGTGTACTGGCTGGCGGGTCACCACGACGGCCGCTTCAAGGCCCTCATCGCCCATGACGGCATGTTCAACCTTGAGGCACAATACCTCGAGACCGAAGAGATGTGGTTCGTCAACTGGGACCTCGGCGGCCCCTTCTGGGACTGGAACAACCCAACCGTGCGCAAGACCTACGCCAACTCGCCCCACCTCTTCGTCGACAAATGGACCGCGCCCATCCTCGTCATCCACGGCGGCCTCGACTACCGCATCTGCTTCACACAGGGCATGCAGGCCTACAACGCCGCCATCTTGCGCGGCCTCGATGCCGAATTCCTTTATTTCCCCGATGAGAACCACTGGGTGCTGAAACCACAGAATGGTGTTCTTTGGCAGAGACGGTTCTACAATTGGTTGGATAAATATTTGAAATAATCATGGATTTGTAGAGACGTTGCGTGCAACGTCTAAATGCCAAAAACGTTGCGTGCAACGTCTAAATGGCATATCATTAGGCGTAGCATAGACGTAGCACGCTACGTCTCTACAAACGAAACCATAAAACGAACACACATGGCAGACGGCAGATGGCAAAACAAATACCGAATAGAATCCGCCCGTGCAATATGGCACGATTATGACGGTGGTATATATTTCATTACCATCTGCACGAAAAATCGTAAACATTTTTTCGGTGAGATCGGGAATGGTGAGATGGTGCTGTCTGACATCGGGAAATACGCTGATGAACAATTCAATAACGTTTCGTCGCATTATCCATACGCGGAAATCCCTTTGTGGACGATAATGCCCAACCATTTGCATGCAATTGTCGTTATTTCCGCATGTAGAGACGTTGCGCGCAACGTCTTGGAAAAACCAACAGCGGGTTATGCTGCATGCAACGTCTCCCAAACAGAATCGATTTGTTCTGATGGAGACGTAGCACGCTACGTCTCTACAAACCCAACGGACAAAAACGAATACATGGCGGAAAGGTCACCAAAACAAGGATCATTAGCTGTTATTATTCGAGGCATTAAATCGTCTATTACAAAATTTGCAAATGAAAACAATATCGATTTCGCCTGGCAACCCCGTTTCCACGACCACATCATCCGCGACACATCAGAATTGAACCGCATTACATCTTATATCGAAAACAATGTAGCTAACTGGAAGGATGATGAATTCTACACACCGTAAAACCATGTAGAGACGTTGCGCGCAACGTCTAAAAACGGCAACACAAATCATGTAGAGACGTAGCGCGCTACGTCTCTATTTATTTTCGTTTTTCCTCCAGCAATTGCGGCACCGGCTGACGCGACGGAAGGTTTTCCATCAGTTTTTCCGAGTCTACCGTATTGCCTTTCGCGTTTCCTCCATAGTTTACGGTCCTGCCATTTCTACCCAAAAACAATCCATACGTGCTTTGCGAGTCTGTTCCCATCCACTGTTCCCCAAACCGCACCTCGTAATCATATAAAATGACCGTTTTGGGGAACTGATTCTGAAGCTGTTTCATCCGTCGTGGCGCCTTGTTTTTAAGAATAATGGTATCCACGTGCTTCGTCACGTCGTCTGGTATCTTCACATCTTTTACCGTCACCCATCCATCATTGTAGGAAAACAGACGTCTAAAAGGACGTGTTTTCTGGTTGTCAATCCGAAGCACGCCTATTGAATCAATGCCATCCAAGGCAGAGCCTACCTTATGGTTGAAGATATGCACATCCATTTTGTCTCCGCTTCTATCATACAAAACATCATTCACCCTAATCATTGAAGAAGAACACCACTCCAAAAGCTTTTTTTGTTCTTCTTTCGAAATCTCTCCAAAAACCTTCAAACGGCCGATTTCCACATCCTTCATCCATTCAGGAAAACGGACGCCATCCTTGAAATAAAGCGTCAAAGACGGAATGCTACCCAATTTTCCCAACACTTCCGGTACTTCCTTGACTTTCAGTTCCAACCCAAATTCCATACGACCCTTCATCCTTTCTATCGTGGAGGTATCATCCTTCTTCACCACCTTCCAACCTATCTTTGGCGTCAAGGCGTAATTTTCAGGGTTCTGTTCGAGGCCCACAAACCCGCCATACAATTCAATCGGCGTCTCCTTACTTGATCCGTCTTCGTAGATTTCGACGAAACGCACATCAACCTCCGCCATCTCATCAGGCAGGCTGGAATCGCGGGTCAGCGTCTTCAAATCGAAGCGTTTACCATCTTTATCATAAGGGAAAAACTTGACAATCCAGCCGTCGATGATGTTGGGTGCACCATATTCTTTCTGCGTATGCCACTTGAACATATTCCGCCAGAACTTGGTATCGGCATAGCCTTTCGAGGACTTGATGAACTGCTTGAGAATAGGTGCCAATTCATCTATCCACCAATCCAAATCGAAGGAGCGCAACTGCATCGTTTTATCATATACCTTTTGCCAATCCTCCGTGGTCCCCAACAAAGTCACTTCTGGAATGCCACAAGCCGCATACATCACCACAAATTCAAAATAAGCCTTTGTCGTCTCCATCAAGGTGATCTCGGAGGCAATTTGTTCATAGCTCGTAGTAGTTGAGAAATCCGCGATGATGGTTTCGGCAATCGTCCCCTTGGTGTTCTTCTTGATTTCCTTGGCAAACTTTGGAATCAACCTTTCCCACTCCGCCTCTTCAAGCGGCTTGTCGCTTTCCACCACCAACGACTTCTTCCCTTGAAAATCAACCATTCTGTCGCGGTATTTCTCCGGATTGGCATTGATGTGATGCGAAAATCCTTGGCTGATGAGCATCCATACCATATCAGGCGAAAGCACAAACGGGCGATGGTCTGCGTAAGCCTCATACATTCCATAAAAGAAAGGATGTGCTCCATACCAGAGAACCAAACTGTCGGCATCCACATTGATGGAAAGCGTGTTCCCTTTGGGTTCAACCTTCCAAAGAGGCAATAGTTTCTCTGGTTTCGAGAGTTCCTCCACCTTGATGGTCACCTGAGCCGAAACAGCAATGGAAATGGCCAGCAACGACAGCGTCAACAGAAAGCGTAGATGTCTTTTCATGGCATTCAGTTTTTTGTTTTACGCTGCAAATATAATTATTAAAACAGAAAAGTCAATATTTAAATCAAAATTTTTCCGTTTTAAATCTATTTTTATCCCATCCGTTGCCGCACCACCTCAAAACAAACCACACCTGTCGCCACGGAAACATTCAATGAATCGATGTCCCCTGGCATGGGGATCATCAGATGGCCGTCGAGGCGTTTGAGGTAGGCGGGGCTGATGCCGTCTTCCTCCGAGCCCATCATCACGCAGAGAGGGCCTGTGAGGTCGGATTTCCATAGGCTGTCGTGTGCCTTCTCGGTGAAACCCACCACGCGCAGGCCGCTAGCCTTCAGGAAATCGATGGCGTCCTTCAGGTTCTCCACACGGCACACGTTGATCAACGACAAGGCTCCTGCCGAGGTCTTCATGGCGTCACCATTGATGGATGCCGAGCCATGGTTGGGAATGACGATGGCATCCACGCCGGCAGCGTAGGCCGTGCGGGCGATGGCGCCGAAGTTGCGCACGTCGGTCACACGGTCGAGCATCAGGACGAAGGGGTCACGGCCGTCCTCAAAGACCATCTGCACGACCTTTTCGAGAGGTTGGTATTCTATCGGGCAGATGAAGGCAACCACGCCTTGGTGGTTCTTGCGCGTCAGGCGATTCATCTTCTCGATGGGCACAAACTGAACCGGCACGCCGTTGGCGCGGCAGGTGTTGGCGATCTCCGCAATCTCGGGCGAGCGCACACCGCCTTGGATGTAAACCTTCTCTATCTCTTTTTGCGAGCGGATCAGCTCCAACACGGGATGAATCCCGAACACCATATTGTTCTTGTAGTTGTCTTCCATGGAATCAAATTTTCGGCAAAATTAAAGATTTTTGCCAAAGATTTGCTATTTTTGCATTATCAAAAACACTAATGCCATGAAAGCAAGACTCCTTTTCGCTACACTCATCCTCATTTCAGGAATGAGTCTAACTGCACAAATCACGGCACCTCAGCCCATCGCAGGCCACGAGGTGACCAAGGACTACATAACCAAAACAATGGTCTATCCCGAAGCCGATCTTGAACAAGGCAACAGCGGCATAGTCGTCGTCGGCATGCACATTGACGCACAGGGGGTGGCCAGCAACTACACCATCAAATCGAGCTTCAGCGAGGCGGCCTCTCCTATCGCTTTGCATCTGGTGAAGACCATCCTGTGGAAGCCCGCCACCAACATCGGCATCCCGATGGATTACGACTATGAGTACGAGGTCGACTTCAGCGCAAGGAGTTACAAACGCTATTGGAAACGCCATGAGCGCCCCGTGGTACCGCTGGGTTTGGAAGCCGACACCTCTTATAATGTATACGAGTATCGCCAACTCGAAGAGGTGGCCCGACCCTATTTTGCCGATGGTGGCAACATGGGCCAATACATCGTCAACAACATGCAGTTTCCCGCCGAGGCCAAGGAACGTGAAATCCAAGGCACGGTACGCCTGAGCTTCGTGGTGGAGACCGACGGTAGCGTGTCGAACATCGCCATCGTCAACTCGGTGGGTGGCGGCTGCGACAACGAGGCTGTCCGCCTCCTTGAAGAGACCGTTTGGCTCCCGGCCGAAAAGAACGGGAAATATGTGCGCAGCAGCAATATGCAGGATATCACGTTTAGTATTGGAGCGCATAATTTTCAGGATGGAAACAGTTATTAGTTGACAATTGATAATTGACAATTGATAATTGATAATTAAGGATTTGGATAAACAATAGACATTTAAAAATCAATAAAATGAAGAAATTAGTACTTTTAGCAATTGTGGCGGTTGTTTTAGGATACACTGCCAAGGCACAGGATGCCGAAGAATTTAGGGAAAATTGGCAGAAGACCATCACCGTGTCTGCATCACAGACCACCACCATCGAGAAACTCTTCACGGCATGGGGCAAGCAGTTCCCGGGCCAGTACGTGGACGCCTTCAACAAGTTCAAGAAAACCGGCAAAGCCAACAAAATCGAGGTGTATGAGAACTTTTTTAGGGATTTCAAAATCGACCTCGCCCCCAGGAACGGCTATATTGAAATTTCTACCGCCGACACAATGATTGCTCAAGTGGACGCCAACTTTAGAAAAGGCGACACCATAGTGCGAAAACACATCCTTAACGCTGCCTATTGGAACCTCCCCAGCGGCAACAAACTCTTTGGCATCAGCATCGAGGATGATGGCGAGATATTTGCCGAGTGCGCCTTGGCATTCTACGAATACGACGTCAATAAAGGCACCCTCTCTCCCCGTCCCAAGATGGTCCAAAAGGTGATGGCAATCGTCAACGACGACCCCGAAACCTTCATCATCCTTCCCAAGGAAGGCCGCGACCTCAAGTATCTCGACTTTAACCCACATGGCGATATAACCTATAAGACCATCAAGTGGAAAGGCAAAGGATTCTGATCAGTCATAAAAACCAAACTCATATGAAAAAAGTATTACTTACCGCATTGGCATTCGCATTTGCCATCGTTTCGTTTGCACAAGAAAAACAAGAAGAGCAACCTGAAGGCTGGACCCACAAAGGCAACATCGGCCTCAACTTCGGCCAAAGCTCCTACACCAACTGGGCGGCTGGCGGACAGAACACCGTAGCCGGGCAGGGCATCTTCAACTATGAGCTCCGCTACAAGAAAAACAATTTCAAGTGGGACAATACCCTGAACACCTCCTTGGGTTACAGCTATTTCGATTTCAAACGCAAGCCCATCAAGACCGACGACAAGATCGAGTTCACCTCTTTGGCTGGATATAAAGCCACCGAGCACCTCAACTATGCCGCGGAGTTGGCCTTCCGCTCACAGTTTGCTTACGGCTTCGACTACACAAAGGATTCCACCCAATACATCTCCAAATTCCTTGCCCCTGCCTACATTAGCTTGGGTCTTGGTGTGGAATGGGTGCCCAACAAGTATTTCTCACTCTACTTCTCGCCCGTCACCGGCCGCGTGACCATCGTCAACGACGACTATCTGGCCTCCATCGGCGCCTTCGGCGTCAACTCGTTGGATGCCAACGACACTACCCAACATGCCAAAAACGCCAAGGTTCGCTATGAATTTGGTGCCCGCGCCGTAGCCAAGTTCCAATACCCCATCGTAAAGAACGTCGACTTCAACTCGAAGCTAGAGCTCTTCTCCAACTACCTCAACCACCCTGAGCGCATCGACGTCGACTGGCAGAACATGCTCGTGCTGAAGGTCAACTCATGGCTCAACGCCAACCTTGCCACGCATCTCATCTACGACTACGACATTCCGTTCTATGACGAAGCGGGTGTGAAGATTGAAGGTTCGAAGGTGCAGTTCAAGGAGGTCTTGGCGATTGGCTTCATGATCAATCTCAAGTGAAGAGAATAGGGATTCTTTCGGATACGCACTGCACCCTCATTCCGCAGCTGTTCGACTTCTTCAAAGATGTTGATGAGTTGTGGCATGCGGGCGATATCGGCAACATCGAGACGGCCGAGGCCTTGGCTGCCTTCAAGCCCCTGCGCGCCGTCCATGGCAACGTCGACGACCACGTGGTGCGGATGCAATATCCTGAGGACCTGTTTTTCCACGTCGAGGATGTCGATGTCTACATGACCCACATCGGCGGTTATCCCGGCCACTACATGCCTGAAGTGAAATACATCCTGGAAGAAAAGAAGCCCGACCTGTACATCTGCGGCCATTCACATATCCTCAAGGTCATCTACGACAAGAAACTCAACCTGCTCCACGTCAACCCTGGGGCGGCAGGCAACTCGGGATTCCACAAGCAAATCACCTTTATCTGGATGGTGATTGACGGGAAGACCTTCAAGGACATGGAGATCTTCCAACTCGACCGTAACAGGCTATATTGAAACAAAGAAAGCCGACCCCGCAAAGAGGTCGGCTTTCATTTTTATTGGTATCAAAACCCATCAACGAATGCGATCGGTGGACCGCACTTTCTTGATGTCTTTCTTCAGGCCCGAGGTGGCGAAGATGGTCAGCAAGAGGGCGACCAAGGGGAAAGCCACGCCCGCCCTAAAGATAGGCGACTGAATCGTCGGGTCAACCGTCTGGGCCATCTTAGGAATGATGAAATAGGAATAGCCGAGGTAGGCAGCAATGCAAACCACCATGACAATGATGTTGATGCGGGCAATCTTCAACAGCTTTTGGAACTGGGCCAACTTCACAGCACGGAACAATCCCATGGCCAGATAACCGCTCAGAATCATCGCTGTCACGGTCAGAATCAGTATGGGCAGCGAGAACGTCATCTTAAATGGTGACACGCCTTCCTCCCAAACGTCGGGAGAAGTGATGCCATGACCGAACAAGTCGAAAGTGTGGAAATCGCCATAGAAGCTGGCAAAAGGCAGGAAAAACAACAAAGCCAGCACCAATGCCGAAAGGAAAAAGAAGATGGGTTGCAATCTTTGTGACATAATTATTTCGTTTTAAAAGCGGTGCAAAAATACGATTTTTTTGGAAAAAACTTGCCATTCCAAAAAAAAGCATTACCTTTGCCCCACTTTTACGAGCCAATCCGAGGATTGACCGCAACAAAGTGTTCCCCGAATTTATTGTATCACCAATTTATATTCCTCGCTGGAATTATTTCAACCAATTCTTTATGTACAACATTTTTGAACTCAATGAGAAGTCGTTGGACGACCTCAAAATCATTGCTACCGAGATGGGTATTGACGATGAAAACCGCGACCGCACCCAACTCATTTACGACATCATTGACCATCAGGTAGACCATCCTGACATCAAGAAAAACGCAAAACCAAAAAAACAGAAACAAAAGGCTGCCAAAGCCGAGAAACCCGAAAAAACCGAGCCTAAGGAAGCGCCCGCTACCGAAAAGCCCGTTGAGGCCAAGAAAGAGCCTGTGAAAGAACCCATTAAAGAAGCTGCAGACGCAGAAGCCACGCAAGCCAAACGCGGCCGTCGTCCGCGCATCAGCAAGGACGCCGAGGCTGCCGTCAGCGAATGGCAGAGAAACAACGGCATACAACTCACCATCAATCCCGAACCACAAAAAGCGGAGGAACCCAAAGCTGAAGAACCCATAGCAGCACCACAACCCGTTGCCAACGAGGCTCCCGCCGAGCCAAGGCCTGCTCGTGAGAAGAAAGAAAACGCAAAGCAGAAGCGCAAACGCACCCATGAAAATGGCGTGGAAAATATCCCCGCACAAGAAGCATACACGAAGGAAGAAAAAACTGTGGAAAAGCCAGTCGCACAAGAAGAGGCTCCTCAGCCCAAGCAAGAACGTCAGGAGAAAGACCGTTTCGACCAACGTCAGCACCGCGACGACCTGCTGAGCAATTTCGACAGCACCGTGCGTGCCGAAGGCGTGCTCGAAATCATGCCCGAGGGCTTCGGTTACCTGCGCTCTTCCGACTACAACTACCTTCCCTCGCCCGACGACATCTACGTGTCGCAGTCGCAGATCAAGCTGATGGGGCTGAAGACCGGCGACACCATCATGGGTGTCATCCGTCCACCCAAGGCCGGCGAGAAGTACTTCCCACTTATTAAGACCGACCTCATTAACGGCCGCAAGCCCGAGGAAGTGCGCGACCGCATCCCCTTCGACTACCTGACCCCGCTGTTCCCGAACGAGAAGTTCAAGATCACAGGTCACCAAGGCTGCACCATCTCAACGCGTATCATGGATCTCTTCGCCCCTATCGGCAAGGGTCAACGCGGCTTGATTGTGGCTCAGCCCAAGACCGGTAAGACCGTCCTGCTGAAGGAAGTGGCCAACGCCATCGCGGCCAACCACCCTGAGGTGTACCTCATCATCCTGCTCATCGACGAGCGTCCCGAAGAGGTCACCGACATGCAACGCAGCGTCAACGCGGAGGTCATTGCCTCCACCTTCGACGAGCCTGCCTCGAAACATGTGCAGATTGCCAACATCGTGCTGGAAAAGGCCAAGCGACTCACCGAATGCGGCCACGATGTGGTCATCCTACTCGACTCCATCACGCGTTTGGCCCGCGCCTACAACACCGTATCGCCCGCCTCGGGCAAGGTGCTCACCGGTGGCGTGGAAGCCAACGCACTGCAGAAGCCGAAGCGTTTCTTCGGTGCCGCGCGTAAGATCGAAAACGGAGGCTCGCTGACCATCCTGGCCACTGCCCTCATCGACACGGGCTCCAAGATGGATGAAGTCATCTTCGAAGAATTCAAGGGCACCGGCAACATGGAGTTGCAACTCGACCGCCGTCTGTCGAACAAGCGCATCTTCCCCGCCATCGACATCGTGGCATCGGGCACGCGCCGCGACGACCTCTTGGTCGACGAACGCACTCTCGCCCGTGTGTGGGCACTGCGCAACCACTTCGCCGACATGACGCCGCTTGAGGCTATGGAGTTCCTCAAGGACCGCGTGGCCAAGACCATCAATAACGAAGAGTTCCTGATGAGTTTGGATAAGTAATCCAAATAAGTTAAAGTGGTGCGGTTTTTGCTGTACCACTTTTTGTTTTATCAAATAACAATGAAAAAAGTCCTTATTCTCCTCACGGCCATCCTTTTTGCCATGCAGATGCAGGCTCAGGATGTCACACTATTGAATCGCATCAGAGAAGTCAACGGCAAGATCAAGTCGTTTGAGTCGGACCTGGCCAATACCATGGTGAAGCCCAAAAAGACCACCACGCAAAATGGCAAGCTGTATTTCGTGACGCCATACGAGTTTTCCGCACAGTTCAACACAGGCAACTACATGATAGTCAACGCACAAAGAATCAAGATGGACATCGGGAGGTTTCACGGCACCTTCAAGCTGAAGGATGGCGGCATGATGCAAGGACTGAGCCGCATCTTCCTTTATGGTTTCCAAGGCCGCCTACAAGATCTGGCCAACGAAAACGGATACACCGTCTCGACGAATACGGAGGGCGGAAACCACGTTGTCACAGGAACGGCAAAAAAGAAACCTATATTTGGCGTGGGCTACAAGACGGTGGTGTTCAAATACAATACCGACAACCTGTTGCTCAAAGAAATCGTGTTATACGACTACAGTGGCAACAAGGACTCTTACATCATCTCGAATGTGAAGTATGACGTTGCGATTGATAAGAAGACGTTTCAGTTTTAAGCATATAACGCCTTCAAGTCGTCGGTCGTCAGGCCGTTGAAGTCGCCAGAACTCATGAAAGCGCCAATGACATTGTGTCGTTGGCCTTTTCGCAATAGTTCGACCAGTTCTGCCTTGTTATGCACCACCTTCAGGTCTTTCCTTCCAAAGCCCTCGACGATGCGTTCATCAGGCATCAGCTCCAACTTCTTGATGGCCACAGCATGCGGGTCGTAGAAGACGATGGCAGTGTCGGCAAGCTTCAAGGCATCACGGTAGTGGTCGATGAAGACCTCGCTGAGGCTGCTGTAGGTATGCAGCTCAAAAACCGCCAACAGGTGCTTCTCGGGGAATTGCTCGCGCAACGCCTTCACACTAGCGTTGACCTTGGAAGGGGCATGGGCGAAATCGCGGAAGACGAAATTGTCGCCATTGTCGAACAGCAATTCCAAACGTCGTGCGGCACCCTTAAATGAAGCGATAGCCTCATAGAACTGCGCATCGGTGACACCCAACTGCTGGCACACTAGTCTGGCCGCGTTGATATTCTTCATGTTATGGCTACCAAACACGCTCACTTCCCTCCTGCTGCCGTCGGGCAAAAGCAAGGTAGTCTTCAGACCATCGCTCTCAAAAGGATGCACGCCATAGCCGAAGGTACGGCATTGTGCGCCTTGGGCAATCTTGTCGGCCTCCACATCGGTTTGGTCGTAGATGAGGCAGCCGCCCGGCTCGATGGTACGGACGAAGATGCGGAACTGTTCGAGGTAATTGTCGAAGGTCGGGAACACATTGACATGGTCCCACCCAATGCCGCTGATGACAGCGATATGGGGATGATAGTGGTGGAACTTCGGTACGCGATCGATGGGTGAAGTGAGGTATTCGTCGCCTTCCATGACCATGTATTTGGCCGTCTCGCTGAGGCGAACCATCACGTCGAAACCTTCCAACTGGGCGCCCACCATGAAGTCAGTCTCGATGCCGACATGCTTCAACACATGAAGAATCATCGAGGTGATAGTCGTCTTGCCGTGGCTACCGCCGATGACGATGCGCGTCTTGTCCTTGCCCTGCTCGTAGAGGTATTCGGGATAGGAATACACCTTCAGTCCCAGCTCTTGGGCACGCACCAACTCAGGGTTGTCAATGCGGGCGTGCATGCCAAGGATGACCGCGTCGTAAGTGTTGTCGAGTTTCTCAGGATACCAGCCCCATTGTGGAGGCAAGATGCCTTCTTTGGCAAGGCGCGACTTGGACGGCTCGAATATCTCGTCGTCCGAACCCGTGACTTCATAACCCTTGCGGTGCAAGGCAATGGCGAGGTTGTGCATGGCGCTCCCGCCTATAGCAATAAAGTGAACCTTTTTCATAGCAATACAAATAAAGAAGGGTAAGCTACTCATATCGCACCGCTACAACCTCCTACCCTTGCTACATTCCTGTCCTGGGGGATTTCAGAGGGAGCTGGTCGTATAAGACTTACCCGATGCAAAAGTACGGACTTTTCTTGGATTGGCAAGCAAAATCCGCAAAATTTTTATTCGTGGCCGTAACTCGAACCATCGAAGCAATGGGTGCAGAGGTCGCATTTGGGCAAACCGATTGCCTTCACCACGCTATCCAAGGTGTTGAATTTCAGCGTATCGACACCAACGTGCTTGCGTAGCATCTCAATGAGGTTGGCGTATTCAGGCGTCGTCGGATCGCAATACTTGTCGATATTGCAGTTGTCGTTGCCTTCCAATTCCTCGATACAGCGACGCGTGATGAGTTCCAAGATATTCTTGGAGGCTGAGAAGTTAAGGAAGGGACAACCGAAGAGCAACGGCGGGCAACTGATGCGCACATGCACTTCCTTTGCTCCATAGTCATAGAGCATCTTCACGTTGTCGCGCAACTGCGTGCCACGCACGATACTGTCGTCGCAGAAGGCCACCTTCTTGCCTTCGAGCAGGGCGCGGTTGGGAATGAGTTTCATCTTGGCCACATGCTCGCGCTGGCTTTGGTTGACAGGCATAAAGCTACGCGACCAAGTAGGTGTGTACTTCACCACACCGCGCAGATACGGGATCTTGCGCACATTGGAATAACCCAAGGCCATGCCGATGCCCGAGTCGGGGATGGCGGAGACATAGTCGAGGTCGATATAGTCCTGTTTGCCCATCTCACGGCCTTCATTATAGCGAGCCTCCTCCACGTTGACGCCTTCATAATCGGTAGAGGGGAAGCCATAATAGATCCACAAGAAGGAACACACCTGTTTCTTCTGGTTGGGAGCAAGCAACTGTTGCACACCTTCTTGCGTCACCTTGACGATCTCGCCTGGACCCACACTATAGCATGTGGAATAGTCGAGGTTGATGTAGCTGTGGCTCTCAGAAGCCAGCACGTAACCGTCGTCGTTTTTGCCGATGACGATAGGTGTACGACCATAAAAGTCGCGGGCAGCGATGATGCCATCCTCGGTGAGGATGAGCATGGAGCACGATCCCTTCACCTTATTATATACGTTGCGGATGCCATCGACGAAGTCCTCGCCCTGGGTAATGAGCAATGCCATCAACTCGGTAGGATTGGTGTTGCCTTGACTCAGTTCCGCAAAGTGTTGTTTGTTGGCGAGACAGTGGTCGACAAGTTCATCCATGTTATTGATCTTGGCCACCGTAGCGATGGCAAACTTGCCGAGGTGCGAGTTGACGATGATAGGCTGTGCATCCGTGTCGCTGATGACACCAATGCCGCTGTTGCCAGTAAACTTGTTCACGGCCATCTCATCGCTGAACTTAGTGCGGAAATAAGTGTTCTCGATGTCGTGAATCGAGCGGTGAAACACCTCGCCGTCGTGAGTGACCATACCCGCGCGCTTGGTGCCTAGATGTGAATGATAGTCAATGCCGTAGAACAGATCTTGAGCGCAGGGTCTCTTTAATACAGTGCCGAAGAAGCCTCCCATAGTAGTAATAGTTTAGGTTATTGAAGATTCAGTTAAAGTCATAAAAACAAAAAAACATCTGCGGGAACTAACCCGTAGATGGACTGCAAAAATAGGGGTTTTTCATTTCCATTCACAACAATTTGTGTATTTTTGCCGAAATTTTTTGCAAGTCTATGATACTCAAACTCTACCCAACAAATCCGAACCCGCGCTACGTCAAGATGATCTTGGAATGCTTGGCCGACGGCGGCACCATCATCTTCCCCACCGACACCTTGTACGGCTTAGGAGGTTGCATCAACAACCCGCGCACCTTCGAGCGCATCTGTCAAATCAAAGGTATCAAGAAGGAGAGGGCCAACTTCTCGTTCATCTTCCACGACCTCAGCATGTTGAGCGAGTTCACCAAGCCCATCAACAACGACGTCTTCAAGATGATGAAGCGCAACCTTCCGGGAGCATTCACCTTCATCCTAGAGGCCAACAACAACATTCCGCGCATCTTCCAAAGCAAGAAGAAAACCATCGGTATCCGCATCCCCGATCAACCCATCATCACCAACATCGTTAGAGAGTTCGGTGCGCCCATCATGACCACCTCATTGGCCGACGAGGAAGACGAAATCAACCCCTACCTCACCGACCCCGAGGAAATTCATGACCGTTACAAGGACCTGGTGGATATCGTCATCGATGGTGGCGCAGGTGAAAACGAGGAGAGTACCGTAGTTGATTGCACTGACAATGAGATAGTTATCATCCGCCAAGGCAAGGGATTGTTGGACGAATGAAAAAAATTTAGAGCTAAAAGGCTACAATAACGAAAAAAGTAGTACCTTTGCAGCCGCAAAAAAAGGCTGACTCGGTAGCTCAGCAGGTAGAGCACAACACTTTTAATGTTGGGGTCCTGGGTTCGAGCCCCAGCCGGGTCACCAAGAAACAAAAAATCTCCGACCAAGTCGGAGATTTTTTGTTATCTTTGCCAACCTAAAGAATCTACAATGATTGACCTATTGAAAGACCTCAACGAGCCTCAACGTGAGGCCGTTACCACTATAGAAGGCCCTGTGATGGTGATTGCCGGTGCAGGTTCGGGCAAGACCCGCGCCCTTACCTACCGCGTCGCCTACATGATACAAGAGGGCGTCGATCCCTTCAGCATCATGGCCCTCACTTTCACCAACAAGGCCGCCCGCGAGATGAAGGAACGCATCATGCAACTCGTCAACGCCAGCGACGCCCGCAACGTGTGGATGGGCACTTTCCATTCCATCTTCGCCCGCATCCTGCGCATCGAGGCGGAGAAGATCGGCTTCACCAGCAACTTCTCCATCTATGACACTGACGACTCTAAGGCACTCATCACACAAATTCTCAAAGACTTGAGCCTCGACACCAAGGTCTACCCTGCCAAGCAGGTTCTGTCGCGCATCTCGGCAGCCAAGTCGAGCCTCTACTCGCCCGAAGACTATGCCAACGACCCCGAGATCCAAGAGACCGACCGCAAGTCGAACAAGCCTCTCATCGCACAGCTGTTCAAGCTCTACAACGAGCGTCTTCATCGTGCCAACGCCATGGATTTCGATGACATTCTGTATTTCACCAATATCCTTCTCCGCGACAACCCCGATGTGCTCTACAAATACCAGAACCACTTCAAGTTTATCCTCGTCGACGAGTACCAGGACACCAACTACGCCCAATACCTCATCGTGAAACGCATCGCAGCACTGTTCGAAAACATTTGTGTGGTGGGTGACGATGCCCAAAGCATCTACGCCTTCCGTGGCGCCAACATCCAAAACATCCTCAACTTCAAGAACGACTATCCCGACTACAAGTTGATCAGGTTGGAACAAAACTACCGTTCCACACAGAACATCGTCAACGCTTCGAACGCCGTCATCGCGCACAATAAGGACCAAATCAAGAAGAAGGTGTGGAGCGACAAGGAAAAGGGCGAGCTCATCGGCCTCATCCACGCCAACAGCGACACCGAGGAAGGCACTATGGTGGCCAACAGCATCTTCCAATACAAGATGACACGCCACCTGCCCAACAAGAGCTTTGCCATCCTCTATCGCACCAACGCCCAATCGCGTTCGATGGAAGAGGCGCTACGCAAGCAGAACATACCTTATAAGATATATGGCGGCCTCTCGTTCTACGACCGCAAGGAAATCAAGGACCTGCTGGCCTACTTCCGCGTCGTCATCAACCCCGAAGACGAACAGGCTTTGTTGCGCATCATCAACTACCCTGCCCGAGGCATCGGCAAGACCAGCATCGAACGCATGATGGTAACAGCCAACGAGCAACGCACAAGCATCTGGAAGTGCATGGAAAACAACGTGTTCCCGCAAGACTTCAACATGGGCACCGTCAACAAGTTCCGCGACTTCATGGTGATGATCAAGAGCTTCCAAACCCTGCAAGCCAAGATGAACGCCTTTGAGCTGGCCAAGCACATCACCAATACCATCGGTCTCATCAAGGTGCTGAAGGAAGACGACACACCCGAAGGCGTGTCGAGAGTCGAGAACGTGGAGGAATTGCTCAACGCCATCATGGAGTTCAGCGACCGTCAGGTGGACGAGACCACGGGCGAGACGGCCCGCGTCGACCTAGTGCAGTTCATGGAAGACGTGGCCCTGCTCACCGACAGCGAGATGAAGAAAGACGACCCAGACCAGGACTACGTCAGCCTGATGACCATCCACAGCGCCAAGGGCTTGGAATTCCCCTACGTCTACGTGGTAGGCATGGAAGAGAACCTCTTCCCTGGCATCCTCAGCCTCAGCACACGCGAGGAGCTGGAAGAGGAACGTCGTTTGTTCTACGTGGCCATCACCCGTGCCATGACAAAACTAACCTTGAGTTATGCCGAGCAACGCTACCGTTATGGCAACCTCACCCTCAGCGAACGCTCGCGCTTCGTCGACGAAATTGATGCCAGCCTCATCGAACAGACGCAAAAGGCCTCATTCAGAGGCACTTCACCCGTGGGCGGACGCACTTTCGGCCGGTTCAGTGAGCATGGCTTCCGCAACCTTCCGAACACGCCAACGACGAGACCTAGCACCAGCCAACCCACCGCCAGTCAGCCTGCCGCACCCCAAAACCTGGAGCCTTCCAACCCCGACCTCCTTCAGGAAGGCATGCGCGTGATGCACGCCAAGTTTGGCGCAGGCACCATCCTCAGCATCGAAGGCGCAGGTGCCAACAAGAAAGCTTCCGTTCATTTCGACACAGTTGGCGTGAAGATGCTCATGCTGAAGTTTGCGCGGCTGGCAATTATCAAATAAAAATCACTATCTTTGCACGCAAAATCTATTAAGATGAACAAACCTGGACTGACCTACAATACAGAAAAAGAGCAGATTGTCATTTCGGAATATGGCCGCTGCGTACAGGAGATGATCAAGAAACTGCCTGAGATTGAAGACCGTGAACAGCGCACCGAAGCCGCCAAATACATCATCGGCGTGATGGTGCAGATGAATCCGAGCATCAAGCAGTCAAGTGACTACGAGCACAAACTCTGGGACCACCTTTACATGATTTCGGGCTACAACCTCGACCTAGACAGCCCCTATGCGCCTCCTGTTCCCTTGGAGAAGCAAAGCAAACCTCAACACATTGGTTATCAGAATAATGATATAAAATATGGTCACTACGGCCAATACCTTATTAAGATGATTGAAGCCGCCTCGCAGGAGGGAAACGACGAAGTTCGTGAGGCCCTTGCCTATTCCCTGGCTGGTCAAATGAAGCGCAACTACCTGGAATGGAACAAGAGCGTCGTCAACGACCAAGTCATCATCGACGACCTCAAGGCCATCAGCGGCGGACGTCTTGTCATCGCCGACGAGTCGAGGTTGAACAGCGACATGTCGGGAAAGGGTCAGCCACAATCCAAGCAGCAGCAACAGCAAGGCAAAAAGAAAAAGAAGAAAGTGCCGAACCTGAAGGCCAACATGAATAACCCCAACAACCCGGCCTATAAGAAGCGCATGCAAGAAATGGGAAAACTTTAAATTAGCCGTCAGCTTTCAGCGATCAGCCATCAGCGCTGTCGAAGCAAGCTGATTGCTGACAGCTTAAAGCCAAAAAAAAGAACACTATGGCATCACTAAAGATAAAAGGCGGCGGCAAGCTGCAAGGCGAAATCATCCCACAAGGAGCAAAGAACGAGGCCATGCAGATCCTTTGTGCCTGTCTGCTCACCGAAGAGAAAGTCACCATCCACAACCTGCCCGACATCCTGGACATCAACAACCTGATTGCCCTCTTGGAAGGCATGGGGGTCAGCATCGAGCGTCCCACGCGCCACGATATCATCTTGCAGGCCAAATCGCTCAACTTCGACTATTTCAAAGGCACTGACTACCAAAGCACAGCTTCCAAGCTGCGTGGTAGCGTGATGATGACTGGTCCGATGCTGGCCCGCTTCGGCAAGGCCTACATGCCCAAACCCGGAGGCGATAAAATTGGTCGCCGCAGACTCGATACCCACGTCATCGGTTTGCAGAAACTCGGAGCCATCTTTGATTTCAACGACTATAAAGTCAGCGTGCAGCAAGGTGGACTGAAAGGCTGCTACATGCTCCTTGATGAGGCTTCTGTCACCGGCACGGCCAACATTGTCATGGCCGCCGTGATGGCTGAAGGAACCACCACCATCTTCAATGCCGCCTGCGAGCCTTATCTCGTGCAGCTCTGCACCATGCTCAACAACATGGGTGCCGACATCAAGGGCGTTGGCTCCAACCTCTTGACCATCAACGGTGTCAGCCGTTTGCATGGTACCGAGCACACCCTACTCGCCGACATGATCGAGGTGGGTAGCTTCATCGGCATGGCTGCCATGACGGGTAGCGAAATCACCATCAAGAACGCGGGCATTGCACAGCTCGGCATCATCCCTGACGTGTTCCGCAAGCTCGGCATCCAAATGGAATACCGTGGCGACGACATTTTCATCCCTGCGCAAGACCATTACGAAGTGCAGACCTTCATGGACGGCAGCATCCTCACCGTTGCCGATGCGCCATGGCCTGGCTTCACCCCCGACTTGATCAGTATCGTTTTGGTGGTGGCCACACAAGCCAAAGGCACCGTACTCATTCACCAAAAGATGTTTGAGAGCCGTCTGTTCTTCGTCGACAAACTCATCGACATGGGTGCGCAGATCATCCTTTGTGACCCTCACCGCGCCAACGTCATCGGCCTTGACCGCAGTCATGCCCTACGTGGCATCCGCATGGCCTCGCCCGACATTCGCGCCGGCGTTGCCCTACTCATTGCTGCCTTATCTGCCCAAGGCGATAGCATCATCGACAACAGCGACCAGATCGAACGCGGCTACCAATACATCGACAAGCGCGTGAACGCTCTCAGCCTTAACGGTCCTCTCATCGAGCGTCTATAATACTTTCCCTAGCCCATTCTGCCATTTTGTCAAAGACAACCCTTTGGCAAAGGATTTGATGTGTCTTAGCGCAAAATGAAAAATAATAGCAAAACACACATATCATGACCGAAAACGAAAACGTTAACAATCAAGACGATGCCTTGAAAGACACCGTCAATCCCGACATGGAAAACAGCCAAGAACCCATTGACGAACAGCCCAAGCAAGAGAAAGCCAAAGAGGCTACGAATGACAATGTTTCGGACAAAAAGTCAAAGCGGTTCAAGATCCGTCATGCCCAGGAGAAGGCTTTGGAAGAAGAAAAGGCAAAATATGCCGAGCTGAACGACAAGTATTTGCGTCTGTTCTCGGAGTTCGACAACTACCGCAAACGCACCGCCAAGGAAAAACTGGACCTGACCGTCACTGCATCGGAAAACGTCATCAAGGACATCCTTCCCGTGCTTGACGACTTCGAACGTGCATTGCAAAACATGGAAAAGAATGGCAACGAGGCCGACTTGCAAGGCGTCACCTTAATCTTCAACAAGTTGAAAGACACCTTGAAAAAGAAAGGCTTGGAAGAAATCGAGGCGATGGATGCCGAATTCAACACCGATGAGCACGAAGCTTTGACCATGATCCCCGCCCCTGAGGAAGACAAGAAAGGCAAGGTCCTGGATGTCATCCAAAAAGGCTACAAGCTGAATGGCAAGGTGATTCGTTTTGCGCGCGTCGTTGTAGGTAACTAAGAAAGGAATCAAGAATGGCAGAAAAAAGAGATTACTACGAGGTGTTAGGAGTCAACAAAAACTCCACACCTGATGAGATAAAGAGCGCCTACCGTAAGGCCGCCTTGAAATGGCACCCCGACAAGTGGGTGAACGGCACCGACGCCGAGAAGAAGACCGCCGAGGAGAACTTCAAAGAAGCCTCGGAGGCCTATTCCGTTTTAAGCGACGAGAACAAGAAGGCGCGTTACGACCGTTACGGCTTCGCCGGCATGGATGGCGGCTCTGCCAGCGGTGGCAGCGGCTTCGGCGGCTTCGGCGACTTCGACCTGAACGACATCCTGAACAGCGTGTTTGGCCGAGGCTTCGACTTTGGCGGTGGCTTCAGCAGTTTCAGTGGCTTCGGAGGCGGTAGCAGCCGTGGCGGCACCGTCAAGCAGCGCGGCTCCAACATCCGCGTGAAAGTGAAGCTGAACCTGCAAGAGATCGCCCATGGCGTGAAAAAGAAAATCAAGGTCAGCAAATACGTCGCCTGCACGCATTGCCACGGCAGCGGTTCGGAAGACGGCTCCACTGAGACCTGTCCCACCTGCCATGGTCGCGGCCAAGTGGTGCAGACCGTCAACAGTTTCTTCGGACAGATGCAGACCGCTTCGGTGTGTCCCACCTGTAATGGCACAGGCACTGTCATCAAAAAGAAATGCACCCACTGCGGAGGTGAAGGCATCATGAAAGGTGACGAAATCATCGACATCGACATCCCTGCCGGAGTGGGCGAAGGCATGCAACTCACCGTGCGAGGCAAAGGCAATGCCGGTCCGCACAACGGTGTCAGCGGCGACTTGCTCGTCCTCATCGAAGAAGAGCCTCATCCCGACTTCGAGCGCGATGAGAGCACGCTGATCTACAACCTGTTCATCACCATCCCCGAGGCCATCATGGGTACCCAAGCCGAAGTGCCCACCGTCGACGGCAAAGTGCGCGTGAAGATTGCCCCTGGCACGCAGAGTGGCAAGGTGTTGAGGCTGAGAGGCAAAGGCTTGCCCATCCTCAACGGCTACGGCAGCGGCGACATGCTCGTCAACGTCAACGTGTGGGTGCCGAAGAAAGTCAACAAGAAAGAGGAAGAGCTGTTGCAACAACTCGCCCAATCGGACAACTTCAAGCCCAACCCCACCGCCGAGGAGAAGAGTTTTTTCAGTAAGATTAAGGACTATTTTAACTAAGGCTATTGGCTGCTGGCCTCTGGCAATGGGCAGTTAGCTATTAGCCATTAGCTGTTAGCCATAGTGCTACCAAAGCTAACGTCTAAAAGCTAATTGCTAACAGTCAAGCAAGCCAGAAGCCAAAGGCCAGAAGCCAGAAGCAACAAGAAATGACTAAACTATCCGTCAACGAGGTCACCAAGAAATACGCCGACCACACCGCCTTAGACCGTATGTGCATTGACATCCAAGAGCAGTGCATATACGGCCTTTTGGGTCCCAATGGCGCGGGTAAGACCACCCTTATCCGTATCCTCAACCAAATCACGGCTCCTGATTCCGGAGAGGTGCTCATCAACGGCGAAAAACTGAGCCAAAGCCACATCGCCCGCATCGGCTACCTGCCCGAGGAACGCGGCTTATACAAGAAGATGAAAGTCGGCGAACAAGCCATTTACCTTGCCGAGCTGAAAGGCATCAAGAAAGCAGAGGCCAAGAAAAGGCTGATGGATTGGTTCGAGAAGTTCGAAATCGCCAGCTGGTGGGACAAGAAGGTAGAAGAACTCTCCAAGGGCATGCAGCAGAAGGTGCAGTTCATCACCACCGTCATCCACGAGCCTGACATCCTCATCTTCGACGAGCCATTCAGCGGTTTCGACCCCATCAACGCCAACCTGCTGAAAGAAGCCATCCTCGATTTGCGAGAAAAAGGTGCCACCATACTACTTTCCACCCACAACATGGCCTCGGTTGAGGAGCTCTGCGACAGCATCACCTTAATCAACAGAGGCAAGAGCATATTGCAAGGCAAGGTGAGCGACATCAAGCGGCAGCACGACACCCACCAACGCGAAATCGTGGTGCGCTGCCCCGACACCCTCAAGGTGATGAATATCGCCGACACCTATAATAATATAAAGGTGGAATCCACCGACCTCCCCGACGAGACCAAGCTGACCTTGTTCAGCGAATCGCCCAACGAACTGCTCAACCAACTCCTGCAGGTCGGACAACTCGTCTCCTTCAAAGAGGTGCTGCCCTCCATGAACGACATCTTTATCCACGAAGTGCAATCCCAAAACCAAGCCTCATGAACAAGATCGGACTCATCATCAAGCGCGAATACATGACGCGCGTGCGCAAGCGCAGCTTCCTCATCCTGACTTTCTTGGGGCCCATCCTGATGGCGGCCATCTACATCATCCCCATCATGCTCGCCCTCAACTCAAGCAACGAGAACATGCGAATTGCCGTCGTCGACGAAAGCCATTGGTTTGAGGACCGCTTCACTGGCACTAAAGAGCACACTTTCGTCAACATGCCCAACCAACCCATCGACTCGGTCAAGGAACTGGTGAAAAGCGGCATATTCGATATGGCCGTATATGTGCCGCCCACACAACTCAACATCCCGTCGAACGCCGTTGTCTACAGCATTCGCCAAGTGCCAATGGAAGTAGAAAACTACATCAGCAACGTGATGAAGAAAGAAATCGAAGACCAAAAGCTGATGGCCAAAGGTGTCGACCCAGAGATCGTCAGCGCGGTGAAGACCGATGTCAACCTGCAGATCATGCGGATGGACGACAAAGGCAACGAAAAAGAGACCTTCACAAAGGTGCAGTTTGCCCTCGGCATAGGATTGTCGATGCTGGTCTACATGTTCATCATCTTCTTTGGTGGACAGGTAATGCAAGGCGTGTCGGAAGAAAAGACCAACCGCATCATCGAGGTCATCATCAGCTCTGTGAAGCCCTTCCAGTTGATGATGGGCAAGATCATCGGCGTGTCGCTGGTAGCCCTCACCCAATTTGTGCTATGGATATTGCTCACAGGAGCGCTCTATCTCGGTTTCTCGGCTTTCATGGGACTCAGCAGCCCCGAAATCCTGTCGTCGGGCACCGTGATGAGCCAGCAGATCGGCTCCAACGACATCATGAACAACGAAGCCGTGCAAAACATCATCCAAATTGCCCATTCCATCGACTTCGGCACCATCATCGGGTGTTTCCTCATCTTCTTCATTTTGGGTTACCTGCTGTATGCCACGCTTTATGCCGCCATTGGCTCATTGGTCGACAACAACACCGATTCACAGCAATTCACGTTGCCTGTCACCGTCCCTTTGATCGTCGCCATCATATCATCTTTCTACATCGTCAACAATCCCGACAGCTCCTTGTCGGTTTGGCTCTCGATGATTCCGTTCACCTCCCCCATCTCGATGATGGTGAGGATACCGTTTGGCGTGCCCATCTGGCAAATCGTGCTTTCGGTCGTCATCTTGGCCGGCACCTTCGTCGCCATGACTTGGTTCGCAGCGAAGATTTACCGAACGGGCATCCTGATGTACGGAAAAAAACTTTCCTACAAGGAAATTTTCAAGTGGTTGAAATATAAATAGAAATATTTCGTATTTTTGCAGGCTCGTAATGGAGTAAAATGTACCTTTTTGAAATTTAACAAATTAAAAGTCAAATAATTAAATCAGTTTTACAATGCAAAACAAAGGAGCAATTAGGGCGATAGCCATCATCTTTGCGCTCATTTTCCTGTACCAGCTTTCTTTCACTGTGGTGACTAAGATTGTGGAACGCAGAGCCGAGAAGAATGCCATCGAGCAAGTCTTCCCCAAAGATGCCAACGGACAAGACATCGCCGTTTCAGAGTCCATCCAGGACGCCATTGCCGAGACCATGCAGAAGAGAAGCATGGATGAGTCGCAGGCGAAGAACTACCTCAAGGAGAAGCTTGAAAACAGCTATCTGGACTCGATGAACACCGTCAACGTGTACAATCTGGGATTCAAGAAGTACACCTATCGTGACGCAAAAGAAAAAGAAATCAACTTGGGTTTGGACTTGAAGGGCGGCATGAACGTCACCTTGGAAGTCTCGGTCAAGGACATTGTGAAGGCCTTGTCGCACGACTCCCAAGACCCCGTTTTCCTTCAAGCCATGGAACTGGCCTCGAAGCGCCAACAAGAGAGCAAGGGCGATTTCGTCACCCTGTTTGGCGAGGCCTTTAAGGAGACTGACCCCAACGCCAAGCTCGTCTCCATCTTCCTTTTGGAATTCAAGGACAAAAAAGATATCAACATCAATTCGAGCAACGACGACGTGCTGAAGGTTTTGAAGGAAGAAAGCGATGCTGCCATCGACCGTTCCTATCAGATCCTCGGAACCCGTATCGACCGTTTCGGTGTGGCACAGCCCAACATCCAAAAACTGGAAAACTCGGGCCGTATCCTCGTCGAACTGCCTGGTATCAAGGATCCGGAGCGTGTGCGTAAGCTCCTCCAAGGTACTGCTCAACTCGAATTCTGGGAGACCTACAACTTCTCCGAGATTCAGCAGGCTTTCATCGATGCTGATGCCAAGTTGGCTGCCAACAGAAAGAACAAAAACAATGCCGAAGAGACGCCTGCCGTGAGCAACGACACCATCGCCACCGAAGAAGTGGCCGCCGTTGCTGAAGAAGGTGAAAACGTGGAAACCACTGAGGCCGACAGCACCGACGTTGCCCTCCTCGACCAGCTGACCGAGAACCAAGGTGAGGAAGAACAGATTGACGAAGAGTTGGATGCCAACCATCCCCTGTTCTCCAAGCTTCAACCCGTCAACGGCGCCTCGGCCCGTGTGGGTATCGCCATGGTGAAGGACACTGCCGCCATCAACCAGATGCTGGCTGAGACCAAGAGCCTGTTCCCCCGCCAACTGAAACTCGCTTGGACTGTGAAGCCCGAGAGCATCTCCGGCGAAAACGGTGAGAGCATCGAAGTGCTCGACCTCGTCGCCCTGAAGATGTCGCGCGACAACACCTGCGCCCTCGGTGGTGAAGTCATCACCGACGCCCGTCAGGACTACGGTCAAGGCAACCAAGTGGAGGTCACCATCCAAATGAACCCCGAAGGTGCCAACAAGTGGAAGAACCTCACCCGTGACAACGTGGGCAAGCAAATCGCCATCGTGCTTGATGACCTCGTCTACAGCTACCCCGTCGTCAATGGTGAAATCCCGAACGGTCGTTCGTCCATCAGCGGTGGCGGCATGACCATCGAAGAGGCTCAAGACTTGGCCAACATCCTGAAGGCTGGTAAGCTGCCCGCTCCTGCAAGAATCCTTGAAGAGCAGGTCGTTGGTCCTACCCTCGGTAAGGAATCCGTGCAGAAAGGTATGTGGTCAATGGTGTTCGCCTTCATCCTCGTGCTGGCCTACATGGTGTTCTTCTATAAGAAGGCTGGTTTCGTTGCCGATATCGCCTTGTTGATCAACGTGTTCTTCCTGTTTGGTGTGCTGGCATGCCTCGGCTCAGTGCTGACTCTGCCTGGTATCGCAGGTATCGTGTTGACCTTAGGTATGGCTGTTGACTCGAACGTGATTATCTTCGAGCGTATCAAGGAAGAAATCAAGGCTGGCAAGGGCATCAAACTCGCCATCCAAGACGGTTACAAGAACGCTTACTCCGCCATTATCGACGGTAACGTCACCACCTTGATTACCGGTATCATCCTGATCATCTTGGGTACGGGTCCTGTCCACAGCTTCGCCGTCACCCTCTGCATCGGTATCCTCACCTCCTTGGCTACGTCCATCTTCATCACCCGTTTGATCTTCGAACGCATGCTGGCCAAAGAAAAGGAGATCAGCTTCTCGACCAACTTCACCCGCAACTTCTTGCAGGACAAGCACTACAGATTCATCGATATCCGCAAGACTTCCTTCATCATCTGCATCGCCTTCTTGGTCATCAGCTTAGGTTCTCTCGGCTTCCGCGGCTTGAACCTCGGCATCGACTTCACTGGTGGTCGTAACTACGTCGTCCAATTCGACGACCCGAGCATCAAGGTTGAGCAAGTGCGCGACGTCTTGTCGAACGTCAATGTCGACAAAGCCAGCATCCACAACGCTCTCGAAATGAGCAACGACACCGAAGTGGAAGACTGGTCAACACCTGAAGTGAAGACCTACGGTACCAACGGTCAAGTGAAGATCACGACCAAGTTCTTGATCGACAATGACAACCCGGCTGTGGATAGCATCATCCAAGTCATCCTTTACGACAACTTGAAGAGCCTCTACAAAGATGAACTGACCATGACGAAGTTCTCTTCAGAAGACGAGACCGTGGGCATCCTGAGCACCCAGAAAGTCGGTGCCACCATCGCCAGCGACGTCACGCGTAAGTCCATCTGGGCCATCATCGTGGCTTTGGCTCTGATGTTCGTCTACATCGCCATCCGATTCAAGAAGTGGCAGTATGGTGTGGCCTCCATCATGGCCTTGGCACAAGACACCATCATCGTGTTGGGTATGTACTCGTTGTTCTACAACATCCTGCCCTTCACCATGGAAGTCGACCAAAGCTTCATCGCAGCCGTGCTGACCGTTATCGGTTACTCCATCAACGCTACGGTGGTTATCTTCGACCGTGTCCGTGAGAACGTCAACCTGCACCCGAAGAGCTCCTGGAAGGAGAACATGACCAACGCTGTCAACAGCACCTTGACCCGTTCGTTCAACACCTCGGGTTCAACCTTGGTCGTGTTGCTTGCCATCTTCATCTTCGGTGGCGACACCATCCGCGGCTTCATCTTTGCCCTGTTGGTCGGTGTGCTCGCCGGTACCTTCTCGTCAGTGTTCCTGTCGACGCCGTTCGCCTACGTGCTGATGAAAGGCAATAAGAAGGATAAGCAAATCGAAGCAGAAGACACTAAGAAAAAATGATAAGACATCATTATTAACCTTCTAAACTGCTTGCAAAAAATCCCGCTGGAAACGGCGGGTTTTTTTTTGTTATTTATCCCAAATGATTATCTTTGCCTCATCATACTATTGTATTGACACAAAACTTTTGTTTCAAGATATTAAAAATCAATAAATTACAATATGAAAAGAATTCTTACATTTGTTTTGACAATGGCCTTCTGCTATTCACTAATGGGAGGCCCTATTGACGAAACCACGGCGAAACAACTCGCCCAGCGTTTCTGGAAGGAGAACAACATCATGGCCGTGAAAGACGGCAAGGTGTACAAGCAAAGACCCGAAGATGCCCAATTCGTGAACGTGGCTGCACAGTACGGCTATTCCGAGTTCTACATCTTCAACAACACCGCTGGCAAGGGCTATGTCATCATGGCCGCCGACGACTGCGTAACCCCTATCCTGGGTTATTCATACGAGAACAACTTCGATGGTGGCGAGCTCCCACCCAACTTCAAAGCCTGGCTCGACGGCTATGCAATGCAAATCCAAGATGCGACAAGCATGAAACTCAGTGCCACCGAAGAGATTCGTAACGAATGGGAATGCATGCGAGCTGGCAAAACCATGCCTATCAAGTCGGAAAAAACTGTTTCACCCTTGGTCCAAACCCGATGGAACCAAGCCCCATACTACAATGACAAGTGCCCTTACGACTACAATGCCAACCAAAGAACGGTGACAGGATGCGTGGCAACCGCCATGGCACAGATCATGAAATACTGGTCGTATCCGACACATGGATTGGGCAACCACTCCTACGTTCCCTCATCACATCCCGAATACGGCACGCTATACGCCGACTTCAGTGCCAACTACGATTGGGCGAACATGCCCAACGTCGTAAGCAGTGCCAACAATGCCGTTGCCACGTTGATGTACCACTGTGGCGTAAGTGTCGAAATGATGTACGGCATCAGTGGCGCTCCCGACTACGGCAGCGCAGCCTATATCATCGACTATGGCAATTCTACTCCATGCGCCGAGCTCGCATTAAAGACCTATTTCGACTACAAGAGCACACTGCATGGCGAGAGGAAAAGCAACTACTCAGACGCCCAGTGGATCGAACTCCTCAAAAATGAATTGGACAACTCACGTCCCATGCTGTATGGCGGTTTCTCCAACTCAGGTGGCCACGCCTTCGTGTGCGATGGATACAATGCCAGCAACTATTTCCACTTCAACTGGGGCTGGGGCGGATACTACAACGACTATTTCTACATCAACAACCTGAACCCCTCTACGTACAACTATTCCCAAAACCAACAAGCCCTCGTCGGCATTGAGCCCAACCAAAACGGTGGTGGCGGAGGTGGCGGTGGAGGCGGCGGTGGAGGCGGTGGCAGCACCTCCAGCTACAACCTCATCTACTACAGCAACTTACAGATGGACTCTGAGTTTTGGTTCTATGATCCTTTGTCAGTCTACGCCTCTATTGCCAACACAGGCGATGCCAATTTCTCAGGCCTTATAGGTGCCGCTGTGTTCAGAAAAGACAATAACGAAGAATACATTTTCCTCGACGTGATGGACACTTGGGACTTCCACACCAATCCATTACCTCCCAATTACTATAAGGATGGCAACTTGACATGCGAAGCTGGCCCGCCCTATCTTCCTGGTTCCTATGCTGTCGCCATGGCCTATAGCTTGGACGGCGAGTTATGGAACTCCATCGACAACAACGGCCACAACAATGCCTTTTTCGATATCATATATGAGCAAGACATCGAGACCTACTCCGATTTCAATATCGTGACGGGCGACTACCTCTATTACGGCACCAGCTCCACTGTCAACGTCGACATCTGGAACTCGGGCACCACGACGTTCTACGGCAAGTTCCGTGTCAACTTGGCCAACCTCGACGGCTCATGGGCACAAAACATCGGCATCCTCAACTGCTCAAACGGCATGCCTGCCAATTCCCACTATGATGGCGGCCTTGATTTCACGGGCGAAATCACTGTAGAACCTGGTTCATATTATATGGAACTGGCCTATCAAGAATCGGGCGATCCGAACTGGTATTATGCAGGTGCTTATGCTTACCAAAACCCCGTCCGCGTTGAAGTGGTGGCAGCACCCGTCAGCGTCGACCGCTACGAAACCAACAACACCGTTAGCTCAGCCTACCTCCTGCCCTTAAACATGACGGGCAACCACGGATCTGTCAGTACTACGGAATCTAACCTCCACAACACATCTGACGTGGACTATTACAAAGTCCAACTCAATACCGGTCGCAACTATACTGTCACCCCGCGTCTATACGACTCCTACAACAACGGCGGCAGCAGCACCTATTACACCGTTGACGCCAAGTTTGCCTACTCCACCGACGGAAGCGTCTGGTCAGAGTTCTACGATGACGAGATAGGGTCGAGCATTATCACCAGTGGAGGCATGCTCTACTTCTGCATCATGCCTTACTTTGAAGGAAAGACAGGCACTTACCTGCTTACCATCGATGTCGCCATCGGTGCTGGTGTAGAAGAGTCGGACGAGACCCTGTTCACCATCTATCCCAATCCCGTCAAGGACATAGTGAACGTGACCTGCGAAGACATCGATGGAATCAGCCTCTACAACACAATAGGCCAGAAGATCAAATGCCTTGACACTAAAGGCTGCGATATGATCCAAATCGACCTATCGAGTCTGCCCGCTGGCGTGTATATCCTGCAAGCCGTCAGCAACGGATGCACCATAACGCGTCGGATTGTGAAAGCAGAATAAAAACGGCTTCCAGGTTTCTATCAAAAAAATCCCGTTTCGGCGGGATTTTTTTGTTGTAAATCCTCCCCTACAATTCACGGAATTGTTGTACCTTTGTCCGATAATAAAATGCGCTTTTTGCGCGTTTAGGAAAAAGAGAAATAATGTCTATGAAAAGATACATTCTAATCATCATGTCGGTGCTGTTCATCTTTATGAGTTCCGACATCTACGCCCAAAGAAGGAACCCCGCCAAGAACGCCGATTTGGCCTTTGGACGCAAGCAATACACCGAGGCTGCCGACCGCTACAAGAAAGCCTACCGCAAAGTGCGCCGCAACAAGGACGAACGCAACCGCATCAGCTTCCAGATGGGCGAGTGCTACCGCCTCATCGGTCTCACCAAACGCGCTGAGCCCTACTACAAACGACTGCTGAAAACCGAATACCCCAACACCCATCCCGAGCTCTATCTTTATATGGCCGAAACCTATAAGATGAACGAGAAATTCAAGGATGCCATTGAGATGTATGAAGCCTATTCCCAGCGGGTTCCTGGCGACCCTAGAGGTCCTCTCGGCGTGGAGACCACGCAACAGATCCAAGAATGGATGGAAAACCCGTCGAAATATCAGCTCACGATGCTGAAAAAAATCAATTCGACAAAAGACTCCGATTTCGGCGCCACCTGGCTCAACAATAACTACAACGAAATCATTTTCACCTCTACCCGCGATGCCGCCACTGGCAAAGAGAAAGACGGCATCACCGGTCAGGAATTTGCCGACTTCTTCACCTCTAAGCAAGACCGCAAAGGCGACTGGAGCACACCTGTGCTTGCCGACGAAGCCGAAAACATCAACACCCAAGCCAGCGAAGGCACTCCCTTCATGAACTCTAAATACACGAAGCTTTATTTCACACGCTGCCAAAACGGTGCCCACCGCAAGAACGGCTGCCAAATCATGGTGGCTGGTAAGAGCGGCGGCTCCTTCTCGGAGGCACGTCCCGTGGAGATTGCCGGCGTCGACACCTTGGACATCGTCGGACATCCCACGCTCTCAAGCGATGAGTTGATCATCTACTTCGCTGCTGAACGCAAAGGTGGCTTTGGCGGCAACGACATCTGGGTGGCCATGCGCGACAACACCACTGAGCCCTTCAAGCATCCTTTCAATTTAGGTGAACGCATCAATACGCCCGGCAACGAGGTCTTCCCCTTCTTGAGGTACGACACGACCCTTTACTTCGCCTCAGACGGCCACGGCGGCATGGGTGGACTCGACATCTTCGTCTCCTCAATGGACACCAGCGGACAATGGGGCGAGCCACGCAACCTGAAATACCCCATCAACTCAATCGGCGACGACTTTGCCATCGTCTTCCACCCCACCGACGAGCGCGGCTTCATCTCCTCCAACCGTGGCAACAGCCGTGGCTTGGACAACATCTACTACTTTGAAGAGCCGCCAGTCCTGTTCACTTTCTCAGGCACCGTCAAAGACGCTAAGACCAAGCAGTACGCCAGCAACGCCGCCGTACGCCTCATTGGTAGCGACGGCTCCAACATCATGACCCGTACCAATGAGAAAGGCTATTTCAACTTCAGCGACAGCCAAATCAACAAGAACACGACTTACGACATTACGATTGATAAGGATAATTACTTCACCTTGACTGCACAACAGACCACCATCGGTCTCGAGTTCAGCAAGGACATCGTACAAGACTTCGACATCGAACCCATACCTCAAGAGCCTATCATGCTGCCCGACATCCTTTACGACTTGGGCAAATGGGACCTCAAACCCCAGTTTGAAGACTCGCTGCAAGGCCTGATCGAGACCCTGCAAGTCAACCCGACCATCACCATCGAGTTGGCCTCACACACAGATGCCCGCGACACCGACGAGCGCAACGACATCCTGTCGCAAAAACGTGCCCAAAGTGTTGTGGATTATTTGATTATCAGAGGTATCGACCCACATCGACTCACCGCCAAGGGTTATGGTGAAAGAGTGCCGCGCACCATCCAGAAAGACATGACTGTGAGAGGATATACCTTCAAGGCCGGCACAAGACTCACCGAGGACTTCATCAACAAACTGCCGAATAATGACGTCCGCGAAGCCGCCCACCAGATGAACCGTCGCACCGAGTTTCGCATCTTGAGCAAGGATTTTGTGCCGCGCGACCACATCAGCGAAGGCGGCACGGTCAACATTGCCATCAACCCCGAAGAAGACCAAACAGAAATGTTCACTGTCGATAAAAAAGGCTATTTCAACTTCGTCGGCATTGTGGACGGCTATAAAGAGCCTTTCACCTACAGTCAAAACGCCGACTTCTGTGTGTCGGAGAGCCGTGCCCTACAGCTACTGAAGGACGGCCGCATCACCGCAGACGACTTCAAGGGCGACACGGAAAAAATCCTCACCACGGGTGGCATTGCCAACAATTCCATCGTCGTCATCAAGGAGGTAAGAATCGCAGGCCGTTCGCTCTACAATGTGGAGTGCAAGGTCGTCAGCAAGATGATCGAACAATGGGTCATCGGACAGAAGAACATGAAGCAACTCGGCAACTTCGAGTTTGATACCAAGGAGAAAAAGTTAAAGTTCAAATAATTGGACTATGGCTTATGACTATGGCCTATGGCCAGTTGGCCAATGAAAGAAGGCCATAGTCATAGGCCATAAGCCATAGTAAAAAGAAATCATGGACAATCGTTATGCTCAACGCGGCGTCTCAGCCGAAAAGGAAGACATCCACAACGCCATCAAGAACCTCGACAAGGGGCTCTATCCCAACGCTTTCTGCAAAATCATCCCCGACATCCTCGGCGGTGACCCGCTGTATTGCAACATCATGCATGCCGATGGCGCAGGAACAAAATCTTCATTGGCCTACCTCTATTGGAAAGAGACGGGCGACATGAGCGTATGGGAAGGCGTGGCACAAGACGCCGTGGTGATGAACACCGACGACCTCATCTGCGTGGGTGCGACCGACAACATGCTCCTCTCCTCCACCATCGGGCGCAACAAGAGCCTGATTCCAGGCGAGGTGATCTCTGCCTTGATTAACGGAACTGAGCATTTCTTACAGAAGCTCCGCGACTTGGGCATCGGCATCTGGCTCACCGGTGGCGAGACCGCCGATGTGGGTGACTTGGTGCGCACTGTCATCGTTGACAGCACCGTGACCACGCGTATCAGACGCGATGAAGTCATTGAGAACAACCTGAAGCCCGGCGACGTCATCGTGGCCTTTGCTTCCTACGGACAAGCCACCTATGAGGACAGCTACAACGGTGGCATGGGCAGCAACGGCCTCACCTCGGCCCGCCATGACATGCTGAACCATTATTTGGCAGAGAAATACGATGAGAGCTATGACCACAGCATCCCTGAAGACTTGATCTATTCCGGCCCACACAAACTCACTGACCCGACCGAAATACCTGGCGTGGATGTAGGCAAGCTCATCCTCTCGCCCACCCGCACATACGCCCCGCTGATGATCCCAATTCTGAAGGAGTTCCGCAAGCAGATCCATGGCGTCATCCATTGCAGCGGTGGCGCCCAGACCAAGGTGTTGCATTTTGTTGACAAGCTGCACATCGTGAAGGACAACATGCTGGCTTTGCCACCTTTGTTCAAGATGATCCAGGCCGCCTCGGGCACCGACTGGCACGAGATGTACAAGGTCTTCAACATGGGTTCCCGTCTTGAAATTTACACCAACGAAAAGGCTGCCAATAACATGATTACCATCGCCAAACAGTTTAATATTGACAGCCAGATTATTGGGCATGTGGAGGCATCGGAAACCAAGAGATTGACGATTAAGAGCGGGTTTGGAACATTCGAGTACTAACCAATCAAAACATACAAACATGAAAAAGCTAGTACTTCTTTTCTTCGTTGCATCTTCTTTATTGCTATCCTCTTGCGGTACGACGAAAGGCTACGTTGGAGCCAAACAAGAAAAAGCTGCATTGGCAACCATTAATCAGGGCAACCACCAGCTAACTCCTAACGGATGGAATTCCAAAGAAGCCGCTCTTCTTATCCAAGTCGATTCAATTACCGTTGGCAACTATTACAAAGGGTTCCCGAAACGTTGTTATATTCTTCCCGGAAATCACACTATCGAAATACGTCATTATCAACAATGGAATGACAAACAGGCAAATGCCGCAGCCACTGGTGGTGTTATTGGAGGAGCCATAGGAGGAATGATAGCTGGTAGTATAGCTGAATCGCATAATCCTCACAAACATTATCTGATCACTTTTAATGCTGTTGCAGGCCAAAAATACACCATCATGGCGGTCACAGATGCAGAATCCAAGGAAGTAGAGATCTATGTTATCAACGACAGCAATGGCGAACGCGTTGAATCCTCTTATAAGTTGAAAGAGGAAGAAAAGAAATAACTCCTTTCCACATCATGGACATCACCGAAAAACTTGAAACGATAAAGCACCGATGGGAGGAAATGGGCGAACAGCTCGCCGACCCTGCCGTGGCTTCCGACATGAAAAAGTTCGTGAAGCTCAACAAGGACTATAAGGACTTGGAGCCGATCGTCATGGCCTTCAAGGAATACAAGACCTTGAAAGCCAACGTGGAAGAAGCCAAGGAAATCCTTGCAACAGAGAAAGACGAGGAGATGCGCAAGATGGCCCAAGAAGAGTTGGACACCGCCCAAACACGTATCGAGCAGCTGGAGCAGGACATCCGCGTGATGATGATTCCCAAAGACCCGCAGGACAGCAAGAACGCTGTTATGGAAATCCGTGCAGGCACGGGTGGCGATGAGGCTTGTCTTTTTGCCGGCGACCTGTATCGCATGTACTCGAAGTTTTGCGAAAACCACGGCTGGAAGGTCGAAGTGACCTCCGTCAGCGAAGGTGCAAGCGGCGGCTACAAGGAAATCGACTTCACCGTGATAGGAAATGGCTGCTATGGCATCTTGAAATTTGAGTCTGGCGTTCACCGTGTGCAGCGTGTGCCCAAAACTGAGACCCAAGGCCGCATCCACACCTCCGCTGCTTCGGTGGCCGTGTTGCCTGAAGCCGAGGAGTTTGACGTGGAAATCAACGAGGGCGAAATCAAGTGGGACACCTTCCGCTCAAGCGGTGCAGGTGGACAGAATGTGAACAAAGTGGAATCGGGCGTGCGCCTGCGTTATATGTGGAAGAATCCCAACACGGGCGAGATGCAGGAGATCCTCATCGAATGCACCGAGACCCGCGACCAACCCAAGAACCGTGAACGCGCCTTGGCGCGACTGCGTACACGCATCTACGACATGGAGTATGAGAAATACATCAACGACATCTCCGCCAAGCGTAAGACCATGGTTTCGACCGGCGACCGCTCGGCGAAGATCCGCACCTATAACTACCCTCAAGGCCGCGTCACCGACCACCGCGTGGAAGGGTTGACGGTTTATAACCTTGCCGCCGTCATGGATGGCGACTTGGATGAGATCATCAACCGTTTGCAGATGGCTGAAAACGCTGAACGCTTAAAAGAAAACATTGAATCATGAGCATCACAAAACCCACAAAACTAGCAAAACAAAAATAAAAGCGTTGGCGACGGGGCACAACCGTGCCGTCGCCGGAAAGCCGCCGGTTGGCGAGCTTTCCCCAACAAGAAAACAAGTTTTGTTGGTTTTGCTGGTTTTGTGACAAAAAAACACCAATATGAATAAACACCAGTTATTTGAACAAATCAAGAAAAAGCAGTCGTTCCTTTGCGTCGGTCTCGACACCGACATCAACAAGATCCCACAAGACCTCTTGGCCATGGATGACCCCATCTTCGAATTCAACAAGCAGATCATCAACAAGACTGCTCCCTACGCAGTGGCTTACAAGCCCAACACGGCATTTTATGAGGTCTACGGTGCCAAAGGCTGGCAAAGTCTTGAACGTACCGTTCAGTACATCAAGAACAACCACCCTGAGATCTTCATCATCGCGGATGCAAAGCGCGGCGACATCGGCAACACCTCGGCCAACTACGCCAAGGCCTTCTTCAACACCTTGAAAGCCGATGCCCTGACGGTGGCGCCTTACATGGGCAAAGATTCCGTGGAACCTTTCCTCAACTTCGAAGACAAATGGGTCATCCTTCTGGCCTTGACCTCCAACAAAGGCTCCCAGGACTTCCAATACCTCAATGTCGGAGAAAGGATGCTGCACCAACAAGTGCTGCAGACCGCAACCACTTGGGCCACCTCGGAACAGATGATGTTTGTGGTCGGGGCGACGCATCCCGAGGAGTTGGGCGAGATCCGCAAGATGCTGCCCGATTATTTCTTCCTCGTGCCTGGTGTAGGTGCACAAGGCGGCGACTTGCAGGCCGTGGCCAACAATGGCTTGAACGACGTATGTGGCTTGCTCGTCAACTCGTCGAGAGGCATCATCTATGCTTCCAATGGCAGCGACTTTGCCATAAGGGCTGGTGAGGAAGCGAAGAAGTTGCAGGAGCAGATGGCTGAACTGCTGAAAGAGAAAGGATTAGTGTGAGCTTGGGAGATCGCGGATCAAGTCCGCGATGACGTCCTTTGGTTGGGCCTTTGCTTTCGACCAACGAAAAAAGCCGCTTCGATTGAAGCGGCTTTTTTTCGTTGCAATCAGTTGCCTGTTTAACGGGCGACCGAGAAGGTGCGGTTCAGCACATTGCCATCGTTGGCTTGGATGCGGAGGAAGTAGATGCCATTATTGAGGCTCTCCGTATTCAATTGGATGCCATTGCCGTTGACGACTTGAGTCATCACACGCTGACCAACGGTGTTGTAAACCTCCACGCTGGTCATACCCTCGCCTTGGACATTCAGCACGCCCGTGGTCGGGTTAGGATAAATCTTCAGGCTCTGTTCGAGCTCGGCAATGCCTTCCGTCCAAGTCTGGAAGGTGGTCTCAGAGCCGTAGTAGGTCTCGCCATTGACGACGGCATAGGCCTTCACCACATAGATGCTGGTATGCTCCAGATCATCGGTCGAACCCAAAATTCTCTGGAATTCATTGAGGATACCAGGGATGATCATCGGCTCAGAACTCGTCACCTTGCGGCATTCGAAGCCCACTTCATCGGGATAGCCGTCATACACAAGGGTGGAGACGAAATCAGCATGGTTGTAATCCACATTGCTGACCTCGGTGGTGCCAACTTCAACCATGGCTTGAGGGCCTCTCACTGACAACAGATGTGAAGCTTCTTCGCCAAACTCGCCGTCGTTTTCATCACCAAAGAGCACATTGCCCTGGCTGTCCTTAACAATGTAGTAGCCATGACCGTAAGAGCAGCAGATACCATTGCCCATCTGGTCGCGGATGGTAAACTTAGCACATTCATCTACAGGAACAGTAGCGCTTTCAATGTGCAACTGGGTAGCTGAGCCAGCGGCCAACATGGTGTAGGGGCCTCCTGAAGCCAACACTGTGCCGTCAGGCGTGGTCAGATCCCAAGTGATATGGTTACCGAACTTGTCTTGCATCACTTCGATTCTAATCTCTTCCTCTTCGTTTTCGGTCTCAAGGTCAGCCCATTCGATGCAAGTGACCGATCCAGTAGCTTGTTTATCCATAGGTTCACCATTGGCTTCGGTGAGAGTGATATTGACAGGATAAGTGCCGAAAGGAACCTCCAAAGTGGTAGCAATCTTCTCGACGCCATATTGAGGCAGTTCGCCTTCCCAGTTGATGGTCTGGGTCTCGCCTTCAAACTCAACCTCAAACGTCATGGAAGTCAAAACATCAGTACCGATGTTCTGAACATTCACCTCAATGTCTTTGGTATGTGTGCAAGTGGCGCCGCCAGTTTGGCTGATGCCCTTGATAGTGGGATAGATGGGAGCATCGACGCCTTGAACCATATCAAGTGCGCAACCCGTCAAGATAGGACGATAGGCATTGCCTTGTTGACGTTCGGAGACCCAAGCCAAGAAATGGATGTTATTAAGGTCAACGTCGACACCATTGGGGCTGCCGATGACTTCAGGGATCAGATACTCGTAGGTTTGCGTAATCAGCGTGCCCTGAGTGGTAGGGCTGATGGGATCACCCCAAGCGCTTTGCGAGATGACATCGCGAAGGATGTGGGTGTGGACATACTGGTTGCCAATCCATTGTGTTGGGTTGAAGTTGCCATAGTCAGATTGCGAGCCGAGGATGCTGTCTTGCAGCATGGCCACGGTCAGGAAGTTTTGGTCAACGGCACTATTGCTCGTGTAATACACTTCCACCGTAATAGTAGCCACGCGCGTTTCCGGATTGACCACAGCCATTCCAGCAACGTTGCATTCTGAGACTTGGCTCATCTGGTTATTGGCTTGGCTGCCCCATTGGCCTCTGTCGATACCGTTGGCGGTAGTACGATTGACAACACCTGTAGGATAACCACTGATGCTGAAACCGCCATGGATGGTGTTACCATCTTGGGTAATCATGTTAGGATAGGAAGTTTGGGCATAGCCGCCAGCATGGATGTTGACAGCCCAAAGTCGGCCCGGATGGGCAGCCATCAGTTCATTGGCGATACGGTGGCCATCAGGGCAATAACCACAGCCACGGCCCGTGAACTCTTCGATAATCACGTTCCTGTTGGTAGGTTCAGTTGATACAAACTGCTGGGCTTTCAGCGAGAAAGTGAAGGCCAGCAAAGCCATTAAGGCAAAGGTAAATTTTTTCATAGTTGTACTATTAAGTTGATTGATACTATTTTTCCCGCTACAAAAATACACATTAATTAAAAAATGCGCCACATTGTGACGCATTTTTTCAAACTTTTTTCAAAAGTCCTGTAATCAAAGGCCTTCGATGACGGTCGTCCAACCGAATTCGTCGGGCTCGGTGCCGTATTGGATGCCACGGAGCTTGTTGTAAAGCTTCAGGCTCCACGGGCCGGGCTTGCCGTCGCCAAACTGGTACGACTTGCCATTTTCGGGGTCATCGATGCGCGAGATGGGGCTGATGACGGCAGCGGTGCCACAAGCGCCAGCCTCTTCGAAGGTAGTGAGTTCCTCTTCGGCGATGGGACGACGCTCGACCTTCATGCCAAGGGTCTCGGCCAGCTGCATCAAACTCTTGTTGGTGATGGAAGGCAGGATGGACGTGCTCTGAGGCGTGATATAGGTGTCGTTCTTGATACCGAAGAAGTTGGCAGCGCCAGCCTCGTCAATGTATTTCTTCTCTTTGGCATCGAGATAGAACTCGCAGGCGTACTCGCCACCATGGCAGGCCTCAACGTGCGGACGCAAGGAAGCAGCATAGTTGCCACCGACTTTATACGTACCGGTACCCAGCGGGGCAGCGCGGTCATACTTGCGCGTGATGACGTAGGGGTTAGCCATGAAGCCGCCCTTGAAGTAAGGACCAACGGGGGTCACGAAGATCATGAACAGATATTCGTCAGCAGGTTTCACACCCACGCGGGCGCCCGTGCCAATCAGCAGCGGACGGAGATAGAGCGAAGCGCCAGTCTCGTAAGGCGGGATGAAGTCGGCGTTGAGACGGATGACCTTCTCGACGGCTTCCCAGAACAACCCATCGGGAACCTCGGCCATCATGATGCCCTGTGCAGAACGCTGCAAACGCTTGCAGTTCTCGTCCCAGCGGAACACACGCACTTTGCCGTCCTTGCCACGGAAGGCCTTCATGCCTTCGAAGGCTTCCTGACCATAGTGCAGGCAGGTGGCAGCCATGTGGATGTTAATCGAAGTGTCGGAGCTGACTTCCAATTCGCCCCATTTGCCGTTGCGGAAATAGCAGCGGACATTGTAATTCGTTGGATAATAACCGAATGTTAAATTTGCCCAATCGATGTTTTGCATGATGTTTTATGTTTTTAGTTGATAGATTCTGTCGTTTTCTAAAAGTCCACGAAATTACGCATTTTTCTTGACATGGCGGCTATTTTGCAGAAAAAATGTTTTGTTTCCACGGGATTAATCCCAAAGCCCTTTCAAGGTAGTGCGTTTCAATGCCATACTGGTTTTTTAGGTCAGCGATTTGCTGCAATAGTTCTGCTTTTTTCGGTTCTTTCGACGTCTTCCTCCCTACCAACAGCACATTCTTCGGGGTGTGTTCCATCTCGATGAACTCCATCACTTGGGTCTTGTAACCGAAATACTCCAGGATCAAGGCACGGATGGTGTCGGTGATCATCACGGCTTGACGCTCAAGGAAGATGCCGTAGCGCGTGATGGCGTCGACCTTGCCCGAGCGCTCCATCTCCTGTCGGATTTGCTTGTGGCAACAGGGGGCGCACACGATGAGTTCCGCTCCCGCCTTAATGCCCGAGGCAATGGCGTCGTCGGTGGCCGTGTTGCAGGCATGAAGCGCAATCAGCACATCCAACTTTTCGGGATGATAAGCCTCGATGCTGCTCTCCACAAACTCCAAGCCTTTCAAGTTGTCCGCCTTGATAATCTCGTTGATTTTCAGCACCAAGTCAGGACGAATTTCCACACCTTTGATGTCCACGTCAAGGTTCAAGCGTTGGGTCAGTAGCTCGTGCAAGGCAAAAGTGAGATACCCCTTCCCTGCCCCCATGTCGGCGATATGGACCGTGCCACTTCATCGGCTTGATGAGGCTCTCCACAATCTCTGCATACTTGTAGATCTGCTTGAACTTATGCTGCATGTCGGCGGTTATCTTGCCCTCGCGCGTGGTCAGACCGAGCTGATACCACCACGGATTTGCCGGATTGATGAGACGGGCCTTCTGCTTGTCGTGCTCCAGGTTTTGTTCGCGGCACTCCTGCACCTTCTTAGTTTGGAGGGTCGCCTTGCCCCTGGAGGAAACCAGCAATGTGATATCCTCGTCGACGGTAAACAGCACGGCATTCAGGAAACGGTCGGGGACCATTTCCTTCAGCACATCAAGCATTTGCGTGGCATCATAGTTCTTCACCTCATCGCGACGCTCATAGTGATAGGTAAAGGCGAAAAGGCGCTTCCCCTTGATAAGCACTGGCTTCACATAGATGTTGCGCAGCTCGTCATGTTTCGATGCGGGCTTGCTCAAGGTCATCTTCACCATAGTGCTTTGCTCGACGGCATCGCTGACGCGGCTCAAAAACTTTTCAAGGCTTTCTGACATGGTTGATTATTGAGGCAAGAGGAAAGACTTATTTCGGCAACTCGACGGCAGGCCAGCCATAGTCTTGCACCATCTTGACAGGCAGGTTGTTCTTCTTCGCATAGTCGGCGATGAATTGCAGTCTGATGCTCTCGCGTTTTTCCTGGTTGCTGTTGATTTCATGGAAGGCCTCATACTGGTCGCCAAAGATCTTCTTGGCGCTCTCAAGGTTGCCTGCACCATCCTCCACGACCTCGAAGTTGGTCACTTCCATGCCCTTGTCGGTCTTCTTCAGGTGCATCAAGCCAGGATGGTTGCCACCCGAAACGGTCTTCAGCGTGTCGCCTGACTGGTTGTAGTTAAACACCCAGAAATCGCCCCAAACCTTGACATCTTCAGGGTTGCCATAGTCGGCACTGATGACAAAAGGAGAAGAGATGCAGAGCTCACCTTCGGCATAAGACTTGCCAATGACATTCACTAGATAGTCGACGACGGCAGCGTCGCAAGCTGCGGCATCCACCTTATTGTCAACGACTTGCTTGTTTTCCTCTTTGGGTTGTTGCTTGGTGTTGTTATTGCCACAACCAACAAAACTCACGCCGCAGAAAAGGATGGCGGCCAACATCCACACTCTTGATTGTTTCATTTCTGTTTGTTTTAGCATTGATGATTTGAACCGCAAAAATACGGATATTTATTGTTGTTCCAGCCATTTCAGCCCAAAATTATAAAACACCATGGAATAACCCAGTGTGTCGCCGTCAGACTCCTCCACATATAGGCCGATGCTATGGTCGGGAAGGATGCAGAGCGAGGAATAGGCCGCATCGTAAGGCACGATGCACTTGCTCACGGGCCAAGTCTTGCCTTCGTCATAACTGACATACACCGTCACCTTCTCACGACGCTCTGGACCAGGCAAGGAATGGAGCAGGATGTTCTTTTCAGCACCCTCATTTACAGACGAATAACGAATGATATCACCGTTGCAGGCCGTAGCCACCAGGTCGGGCCAAGCGGAGGTTTCGGGACGCCAAGTGGTGCCACCGTCCTCTGAAATGTTGTACCAACGCTCGCCTTCATGGCGGATGCTCATCAAGATGCGACCATTGGCCAGCTCCACCACTTTGGCCTCGTCGCCGCGCTGGGAAGCGCGGCCAGATATCTGCCAGGTCTCACCGTTGTCGTCGGAATAGACCGCATAGTTGCAAGCCGCCCATTCCTCGGTGTCGCGCACGGCGAGGACGAACATGATGCGTCCCGTGGAGGTCAGCAAGCCGTTGCCCGAGGCGAAGAAGGCCGACCACCAAGTACGGCTCACCTCATTTTGGCACTTCTCTCCATAGAGTTCATCGGTGATGTCCTTGGGTTCGGTCCAAGTCTGGCCGTTGTCGTAACTCCTTGCGATGTAGGTATGAAGCGGGTTCTCGGGTCTCCCTTGCCAAAAGCCACATCCACCCACAAAAGCCGCCAAGAGGCCGCCTTCGTCGTTGGTGCGCACCAAGGCGCAGTCACCGTAGCCCTTCCCCACCCCTTGACCTTCCATCAAGGTGTAAGGCTCGCTCCAAGTGCGGCCGCCATCGGTGCTGCGGTTGATGAGGATGTCGATGTCTTCGGGCAGGTCTATATCGTTGTTTTTCCGCTTGTCTGTGGCGATGACCAAAGAACCGTCTTTGGCCGTAATAATAGCGGGGATACGGTAATTCTTTGAGTTGTAATCGCCTGGGCGATAGATTACCGTGCGCAAACGGATGGAATCGGGTTCTGGATCGGAGGGTTTGACAGGTTGGCTATTATTACCACATGAGGCCAGCACAAAGCCCAATGCCATAATGAAAAGTGGGATTCTGTATTTCATAAGTGTTGTATTAAGACCTCAAAAATACAAAATTCTCCGTCTCAACCCAGTGAAACGGAGAATTTTGAAGATTTTAAGTCAGCCGAGGATTACTGAACCATGACTTTCGCTGTCACTCCCCTACTCTCTCCCTTGGCTTTCAAGAAGTAAACGCCTTTGTTACATTTACCGAGGTCGAGAACGGAGCGGCCATCCATGCGGTTTTCATAGACCTTACGACCTGTGATGTCGTAAACTTCCACATCCCATTGGCCTGCGCCAAGGTTGAGGCTGAAGGTACCGTTGGAAGGATTGGGATAAACCATAACATTGGATTCCGACTCCTCAACTGCACTGACGCCATAACCGATTTCCGTTTGCGAAGGTGCCTCGCAACCGTCGCTATAAACGGCCATGATGAAATACTCGGCTTCGGCCCCAACAGTAATCGTATCCATATACTCATAGCCCCAATAACCTACATAAGTGGAATCCGCCCAATCCACCGCTCCAATAACCACATTGTCGCGATACACATCAAATCGCTCTAAATTGCCTGTTGAGCCTTCTTCAGGAGATTTCCAATGTAACCAAAGAGGAGATGTATCTTTCCATACAGGTAACTCAATAGAAAAATCTCTCACTGGATTGCAATACACCTGCGGCGTTTCGCCCATAGGATTAGCAATCTCGGCCAAGCAAGCAATGTTCATCTGGCAATACTGCTGACCCATTTCGAAACTCGTCACACTCGTTCCAATCACGTCGTTAGGCGTGTGGATGTAAGGACTGTAGTGCTCATAGTCCTCGAAGGGATAAATGCCCATATAGCCGTGGTTATTGAAAGAGGTGTGGTCGCTGTCGCCTTCGTTGAAGTTCACATGGCGGATGGGCAGTTCAGGATAATACACACTACCAACATTCATATAATAGGTGCCGATGGGCTCCACCGAGTTGGGATAGATGCAGTCGATATGGATTTGGTCGCCATAAAGGTAACCGTTCATGTCGTTGTTGAAATAGCCGATGATGTCCATGCCCTGTTGTTGACAGCGCGAAGCGTAGGCCTCACTGCCATACAGACCCATCTCTTCGCAGCCGTAGGCGCAATAGATGATGCTGTATTCAAACTCATATTGGGTCATAATTCTCGCACTTTCCAGCACGCTGGCCACGCCTGTGGCGTTGTCGTCGGCACCAGGAGCCGTGCCGCCGCCCATCATAGCCTCATACGAGAACGAATCGAAGTGGCTGCCACACACTACATAAGTGTCGGGATAGAGTGTACCACGCTGTATGCCAATGACATTAGGCGCCGCCGCACCGCTACCCATCCATGTATTGGCATTGAAAGGTTGTTGTTCGACCTCAAGACCAAGAGCCTCCATACGACTGGCAATCCAATCGGAAGCGGCAAAGGCATTATTGGAGTTCCAAATGCGGCTGCCATAATCCTGCAAGTGCTGCACTGTAGCCTCAAGCGAGTCCATGTTGACTTGGTTCAGCATCTCGCGGATACGGGGGTCTTCTTCCGTCACCACCGGGAAATCGCGGGTCAGTTTGGGCAGGCTGGCTTTCTTGTTGAAGATAGCCACGGCGCCATCGTTCTTGTAAGGCATCACCGCGCCTTTCACGATGACATAATCCTGCGTCGAAAGCAGCGCGTCAAATTGCTGCTGTTGGGCTTTCGGGCAATACACCAGCGTATAACAACCATTGTCAGAGAAAGCGTTTTCGTCAATCATCACCATGCTGCCGGCATCGAAACGTTCAGCCGTGGCGAAGACCTCCGAATCGGTGTAGAAATGCACCGTCAGATTCGGATCAGAGAAGTGCTTTTCCAGCTCGGCGCGACCCGAATAGGAAAGCATCACGAAATTGCCGGCCATCGTGACCAATGACAAGGCCAGAGCAAATAGAGTAGTAAAGAACTTTTTCATTTTTAGTTATTTTATAGGTTTTGAACTCGTTATAGTATTTATATTAGGTGCAAAAATACACAAGAAAACAACATACGGCAATAAAAAACGCACAAATTGCAATCACTTAAACAACAAAGCGAAAACAGTCAGGTTGCTGTCGCTCTGTTCAAGGACGAGGTTGCCGTTATGTCGCACCATGATTTGTTTCGACAAACTCAAGCCGATGCCCGTTCCATTCGGTTTGGTGGTGTAGAACGGAATGAAGATTTCCTCGGTCTGGCGTAACGGGATGGCTTTCCCGTTGTTGGCCACACGGATGACGGTTTGGTCCTCCGAGTTCAGGTCGGCGGTAATGCGGATGGTGGAGGCACCCGCCTGCACGGCATTCTTTATCAAGTTGTTGAACACTTGCATAATCTGTCCTTCATCGACATAGATGAGCAAGTCGGGCGTATTGGCTTGATAGGTCAGGATGGCACCTTGCTCGGCTATCTTGGCCTTGTTGAGGAGCAACACACGGTCCATCAGTTCGTCCACCATCACCGCCTTGCGGACGGGCGGCTGGGCCTGCGTCATGCTGCGGTAAGACTCCACAAAACGGATCAAGTCCTTCGACGAGGCCGAGATGGTCTCCAGCCCTGCCTTCACATCCACACCTTCTTCGGTGAGCAAGGCATCACTCAAGGAAGCGATGGGCGCTACGGTGTTCATGATTTCGTGTGTCATCACGCGAAACAGTTTGTTTTGCGAGGACTCCTCGTTGGCTGCGTCGCGCCGCTCGAAGATGCCCTTGATGCGGTTGAGGGCTCGGTTGAGGGCCGACTTCTCCTTGAAGTGGAAGTTCAATTCGCCGTCTTCCAATGCGTCCATCATGAAGCCCACCTTTCGGGCATCGTTCCTACGCACGACTAGAGTCGTCACCACAATTGCTGCGACAACGGCCACCACTACAACCCATATCCAAATCCAGGCACTCATATTCCGTATTCCTTTAGGCGGCGGTACAAGGTCGGGCGACTGATTTTCAATGCCTTGGCCACGAGGGTCAGGTTCCCGTTGTAGGTCTTCATCGCGTTGCGAATGACTTGCTCCTCGGCACTTTCAAGGGTTTGGTTTTGCGTTTTTGGCTTATCTTCATCCATCAGTTCCGAAGCGCGAAGTTGGAGGTCGGCGGCGCGTATGAGTTCCGCCTCGGAATAGATGACCGCCTTCTCAATGCAGCCTTGCAGTTCGCGGATGTTGCCACTCCAACGGCAGCGTTTCAAGAGATTCATTGCCTCATCGGAAAGGCCTTGCGCCTTGCGGTGGTATTTCTCGGCATATTGCTTGACAAACATCTCTGCCAAAGTGACGATTTCGTCGGGACGCTCGCGCAAAGGCGGCAGGTGCAGCGTGACCGTGTTGATGCGGTAGAACAAATCCTCGCGGAAATGTCCTTCCTTGACCATCGTCGCCAAGTCCATGTTGGTGGCACAAATCAGGCGGATGTCGATGGGGATGGATTTCGTGTCGCCCACCTTGGTGATGCTGCGGTTTTGGATGACGCGCAGTAGTTTGGCCTGCTGTGCCAGCGGCACATTGCCAATCTCATCGAGAAACAGCGTGGTGCCGTTGGCCTGCTCGAACTTGCCGATGTGGTCAGCATGGGCATCGGTGAAGGCCCCTTTCACATGGCCGAACATCTCGCTCTCAAACAAAGTATCCGTGATAGCTCCGATATCCACGCCCACCATCGGCTTATTCGCGCGATTGGAGAGGCGGTGTATCTCATTGGCCAGCACATCCTTACCTGTTCCGTTCTCGCCCGTGATGAGCACCGTGGCATCAGTGGGAGCCACTTTCTCCACCATCGCGCGGAGTTGCTGCATCGCCTCGCTTTCACCCCAGCGCATCGTGGGTGCAGGCTGTCCAGAAACCTCTTTCCCGCCGACCTTACGGTGTTTCTTGCAAGCCTCTTCGAGTGTGGCGAGCAGTTTGGCGTTGTCCCAAGGCTTCACAACGAAGTCGAAGGCGCCGCGTTTCATGCCTTCCACGGCGAGGGCAATGTCGGCGTAGGCCGTGAAGAGCACCACCTCCACTTCGGGAAAGTCGCGTTTCAGTTCGGAGAGCCAAAAGAGGCCTTCGTTGCCTGTGTTGATGTCGGTCTCGAAGTTCATGTCGAGCAACACCACGTCAGGCTTGAACGTCCGCATGGTCTCCATCAGCACCTTGGGCGAGGCGATAAGTTCCACCTCAGCGAAGCGCATGGGCAGCAATATCTTCAGTGCCGACCGAATGCCGGCGTTGTCGTCGACGACTAGGATTTTTGATTTGAGTTTGGGCATTTCAGTTATTAGTTGTCAGTTGTTCAGTTATTCAGTTGAAGCAGGTTGCTGAGCCTGTCGAAGCACCGTCATTATACGTTGTTCCTTCAAGACGTGGGACGCAAGTCCCGATAATTCAAACTTTTCTCCTATCCAACCAAAGTTTCATCAACGGGTCAGAAATGGAATAGGTTTTTTCCTTTCTTGTAATAAGGTCGTATTCAAGCAATTTGAGAGCCGCCGATTGACTTGAACTTGGCGAGCGCAAACGGTATTTCTTGTTGAATGCCGTGGAAGTGATGCCTTGCACCTGTTTTTCGGCATGGATGGCGTAAAGCAGTTCCTTTTGCGCTTCGGTAATATAGGCCAACTGTTCACGCAACCGAGAGTCATTCTCATCAATATAATCCTCAATCAGTTGATTTACAGCCTCAACATCGCAAGTTTGGCCATTCGGCGTTTCGGAAAATGCATCCTTCATGATGCGTTGTACATACAAAGTTACGCCCATAAATACCTCATAAACACGTGAAAAGGCCTCGGGAGCAAGGTCTTTCCCAGCCTCCCGAAAATGGTGAATAGCAAAATCTAGATAGACATCGTATGCGATAGGTTCCAGACGGAGCGATTTCGCACTTTGGAAAAACGGCCGCTTTGCCGAGAAAAACATTTCTTCCATTAGCCTTCTCTGACTGCCTGAAAACACAAAATTGGCGTTCGAGAGTTTCTGGATATGCGTCCTCAATAAAGCCTCTACATTCTTCTCGGGATACCTCGTAATCTGTTGAAATTCATCAATGACGACAATGCACCGCTTATCGACTTTTTCAAGGTAATTGAAGATTTCCGCTAAAGTATATTCCGGGTTCTGCACATCGCCCAACTTGATGTCGAAAGTGGGCATGTTTTGGACGGTGTCGTAACCGAAACTTGCGCTAAGCGACTTCAAGAAAGTGACAAACTGCTTGCGCAACTTCACACTTCGAGAGGCCACATTGTCGAAAACCGCTGTCCCAAGAGCAAGGATAAACTCGCGGAAGGTCGTAGTGTGAAGTATATCGACCGAAACAGTGATATACTCATCTTTTATTTCCGGCATCTCAAAAACGAAGTCGACAAGCGAAGTCTTCCCCATTCTGCGCGGCGAAGTCAGCACCACATTCATCTGATTATGAATCGATTTCTCCAAATCAGCCGCTTCCTTCACACGATCGCAAAAGTATTCGGGGGCAATCTTTCCTGAAACTATGAACGGATTGATGTTTTTTACCATAATGCCTTGATTTTGGGGACAAAGATAATGCTTTTACTCAAATTACCGAAAAAAAATTACCAAAAAAACATAATTTGCAGTTTTACTCCTTCTTCAAAGCCTCCGCTGGATTCGTCCGCGCGGCTTTCAAGGTCTGCCAAAGCACCGAGAGGAAGGCCATCAACAAGGAAATGGCCACGGCGGCAACGAAAATCCAGCCGTAGTTTTCGAGTTTGACGATAAAGCCTTCGAGGTAACGCTGCGCCGCCCACACTGCTATCGGGACGGCGATGACGCAAGCCACAGCCACCAAAACCATATATTCCTTCACGGTGCGCCACGTCTCGCTCTCGACGGTACCGCCAAACACCTTGCGCACAGCAATGTTCTTGGCGTTCTCGCCTGCGTAATAGGTGCTCATGGCGATAAGGCCAAGCAGAGAGATCAGCACGGCAAGCAGCATAAAAATCTCCAAAAGACGCATATTATTCTTGGCGGGCTTGAGCGCGTCGCGGTAAAAATCGTCAATGAAACCATCGGCAAAAGGATCCACTAATTCGCCATTGCGCCATTCATCGACCACCTCATGGATGGCTTTTCTCGCTTCCGCATGATCACCAATAATATCCATCACAAAACCGCCATATTTGATGTCATCGGCTTTCATAATACTGATAATCTGATAATCTTCGTCACCCACATTGCTTGTGGTCACTGGGAAATCACGAATCACGCCAGCCACCTGGTCGCAGTTGGTCGTCCTTTCCCTTAAAACATCGATTTCGTGGTCCTCATCGGTAAGTCCTGTGGCGGCAAAGGCCCGCTCGCCAAACCAAACCGTATTGTAAAGCGGAGTCTGATAATCTTTAAGAATTTCAAAGTCAAGCATTTGGAAAGCAACGGTATCCATCATCAAATGCCGATACAAGATATTCTGTCCGTCACGAGTGAGGCTATACTGTCCACCAATCATACACCCCGGCACGCCCCTACTTCGGCCAATCCGCTTCACACAAGGCAATTCTTCAAGTTTGTCAAACAAATCGGATTGCGGTTCGGAGGCGAACACCACCAAATAGTATTTGTCTTGGGTATTGCAGTTTTTCGGGCGGTTCAGCGAGGTGCGGTATTGCGCCTCCATCACAATGGCCATTGCAACGAGAAAAACCGCTAAAGTGCTTTGGATGACGATGAATACCTTATTGAACACCATTTTCGTATTGCGGCGGTAGGTACCTTTCACCACATCCATCGGCTGCACGCGACTGGCAAACACGGCAGGAATAATGCCATTGAGCACGCCAACAACCGCAACAATGCCTAAATAAGCCGCAAGGTACATAGGTTTCATCTGGATGGCAATCGGCACATCAGGGCTGTTGAGCAAGGCGTTGACTGACGGTGCCAACAAGTATGCTAACAACAAGCCAAAGCCAAAACAAACTGCCGTAAATACCAATGATTCAGCGATATACTTCCAAATGATTTCGCCTTTCTGCGCTCCGAGCAAACGGCGGGTGGCCATCTCCTTGGCGCGCTTTCCCGTGAGGGCAAACGAAAGGTTGATATAGTTGAACACCGCCGAAAGCAACAACAGCAGCCCGACGAGGGCCAAGAGTTTCAGTGTATTGAGGTCGCCATGTTTTAATTGGTCATTCGGCCCGCCAAAATCCTTGAAAAACAGGTGGTCGAAGCGGGTCATGTCCAAGCGTTCGAAGAAAGCCTGACCGTACATATCGGGATAAATCTCTTTGCACAACTGCTCCACTTTATCGTAAATCACCTTTGGGTCGGAACCTTTTGTAAATTTGACAAAAGGTATAGTTGTTCCATAACGGTCATAAGGCATGTCCCAAGCGGACTTATTGAGAAAGTCGTGTTCATTGACAATCACATCCGTAGGAGCGAACACCGTGTTACGGAAGTCTTCAATAATTCCGACAACCATATATTTATTGATGATAAAATCTAAGGTCTGACCGACTTTGATATCATGCTTCCGTGCAAAGCTCTCGCTGACAATGACATTCCCTGTTACTTCGATACCTTCAGGGCCGCCTTCAATAAACTTGAGATAAGGAAACATCGTGAAGAAATCCTTGCCGACAGCAGTCATTTCGGCTTCAACCTCTTCATTGCCAAACATGATTGACGGTGGATTGGCCTCGATGCAATACCGCACAGCAAGTTCCACTTCGGGCACTCGGTCGGCGACCTCATCTGTGAAGGCATAGGTCAAGCCAAGATAATCTGGCATACCAAAGCAGTAGATGTTCTTTCGGTCAGGGCTTTCGCGCGTGATGCTGTACTGCTGCCACGCGTAACTGCCGATGATGATGACAAAGGCGAGGCTGACGGCAAGGCCGATGGCCTCGATGATGGTGTAAAGTTTGTTTCTTGAGAGGAATTTGATGTAACTGCTCATTACCGTTTAATTGTTGATTGTTTAACTGTTGAATTGTTTTTGAAACAAAACTTGCAAAACCGTCAAAACCTTTTTTCCACAGGGAAAGTCGCCAACTGGCTCCTTTCCGGCGGCGAGGCAGTTGCCGAGCCGCATCCGTTCATTATTGAAGTTTTGCATTGTTTTGTGGGTTTTGTGATTAATACTTATTCCTTCTTCAACGCTTCCGCCGGATTCGTCCGTGCTGCCTTCAAGGTCTGCCAAAGCACCGAGAGGAAAGCCATCAACATACCAAGGATGACCGCCACAGCGATGATCCAGCCGTAATGCTCAATACGATAGGCGAAACGATCCAAATAGCGGCCACAGAACCAAACGGCAAGCGGGATGCCGATAAGTGCCGCGATACCAACCAAAACCATGTAGTCCTTCACCGTGCGCCACAACTCACGCTGGACGTTGCTGCCAAACACCTTGCGTACGGCGATGCTCTTGGTGCTTTGCTCGCTGTAATAGGTGCTCATGGCCACGAGGCCAAGCAAGGAAATCAGCACCGAGAGCAGCATGAACAATTCCAGCAATCGCATGGCCATCTTGACGGGTTGCAGAGACAAATTGTTCAGGTCCTTCACATAGCCGTTTTGGGCGGCTTCCACAAATGTGCCGTTCTGCTCCTCTGAATATTCGCGATAAACCTCCAGAATAGCCTTTTCAGTCCCTTTGTAATCACTTGATACATCAATCATTACGCCATTACCCCAAACCAGGTCTTCCGCCTTGGCGATGATGACAGCCGAAAAACGGTCAGGCTCGGAAGCCGATGCTGGCAATGTCGGGATGTTTTCGTAGATGCCGCCCACGGTCTCGGGACGACTGCCATTGATGCGCATCCGACGGGCATAATACGAAGCCGTCGAGTCGTTCACCGAAAGTTTATTGGCCAAGGCCTTCGACATCCAGACCGAGTTGGTTTTGGGTACTCCGAAATCTTCAACTACCTGCAAACCAAGCATATCGAAATAGGTCTCGTCGCACAGGATGAGTTGCATGTTCACTGTTTCGCCATCAGGCGTTTCGACACTTGTGCCCATGTTCAACTGACCAGCAAAACCACGGCCATAGCCCACCGCTCGCACATTCGGAATCTGCTCCAAACGGTTGATGAGTGGAACCAAATCGGCGTAGTCTCTCACCCACATTTGCAACGAATACAAGCCCTCGGATCGCGAGTGGATGGGACGGTTCATCATGTGCCGCATCTGTACCTCCATCAGCAACGCCATGGCGATGAGAACCACAGTGATGGTATTTTGAAACACGATAAACACCTTGCTGTAAACCCTTTTTGTCTTCAAGCGATAGGTGCCGCGCACAACATCAATCGGCTCGAAACGCGAGGCTATGGCGGCTGGCGCGATGCCTGCCAAAGTGCCCAACAGCACAATCGCGACAAGATAAACCGCCACGATGCCCGCTGACCATTCGAAACAGATTGGGACGAACTGTTCAAACGGAGCGTCGATACCCATTTCGCCACCCGAAACGCCTCTCAACAGGTTGTTCATCATCGGGAGGAAGGCGTAGGCTACCAAAAACGCCAACACGAAACACACCGCCGTGAACGACACGGATTCAACGATATATTTCAGGATGATTCGTCCTTGCGTGGCGCCATGCAATCGGCGCGTGGCCATTTCCTTGGCGCGTTTGCCCGAGAGGGCCATATTAAGGTTGATGTAGTTAAAAATCGCAGAAAGCAATAATAGCAAGACAACCACGGTAAGCATTTGCAGCAAGGACTTGTTGCCTTTCTTGAACATCCACTGGTTTTCGTAGAAAAAGACTTCGGGAAGCGTGTAAATCGGCATGGCAGAAACGAAACCGCCAGAATAATGTGGTAGACCGACCGCCTCAATCTTCTTTGCAAACTCTTCTCGATCAATGCCTTCATGGACTTTTATCAAGGTCATATATGAGCCGATGGAACTAAAAGGCACTTGGTTTTCAGGCTCGTACAATTCGTCGAACTCGGGATTGAGAATCACATCGGTGTAAGGAATCATCGAATAGGCGTCATCCTTGAAGACTCCACAAACCATACTTTCGTTTTTATCGTCAAAATAGGTGATGGTAATGGGTTTGCCTATGGCATCGCCATTGAAGACTCGTTGTGCCAGCGATTCAGAAACGAGGCAATGACCTTTGAGGCGGAACTCGTCCTTATTGCCATCAATCAAGGTCAGGTTAGGGAAAAGTTCGAAGAGTTCGGGGTCGGCCTCGGTGACGGTTGCATTGATATGCTCGTCGCCAATGGAGATGTAGCCTGCATCATCAGCGTTGGAGATACGACAGACAGCCTCCGCCTCGGGAAGTTCGGCTTCAAAAACGGCCTTGTCCCACCAAGAAAGCGACATATAATCTTGATTTCCAACGGCATAAACCCTATCTCTATAAGGGTTGCCGTAAGCCACGGAATACTGTTGATACACATAATTGCCTATCAAGATGACGAAGGCAATGGAAACGATGAGACCGATGGCCTCGATGATGGTATAGAGTTTGTTTCGGGAAAGGAATTTGATGTAACTTGACATATTGTTGAAGTGTTGATTGTTTAACTGTTTAATTGTTGACAGTCGTATGGCATAATCCGTGCCAAAATCATAAAACAATACGAATCAACAAGATACACTTTTATCCTATTGTAAAAGTGTAAAGTTTCTTTACAGTGGGTGTAAAGAATCTTTACAGTTCTTATTTCAATCCAGTAAGGTCAAATTGATATGTAAGGTCGTTGTTTTGTTCGTGCTGGAGAAACATCAACATATAAATGGGCAGATAAACCAGGCGATTTTTGACTTGGATGTTTTCTTGGCAGAAAACAATTGCTTTAGGGATGGCATATTCTTCGTTGTCCATGATGTTGCTCAATGCACGATGCCGCTCATAAGCCTTACCCGACTTCACTTCGATGGGCAGCACTTCACCTTGATATTCCACGACAAAGTCGAGTTCGCCCTGTTTCTTGCTGTTGAAGTAGAAAAGGTCATGATCGGTTGCGAAGTCATGGGCATATAGTTCTTGTGCAACCAGATTTTCAAAAGCCGCACCATAGTTGACATTTAGGCTGCTCAACAAACGGACTTGGATGTCGCCACCGTACATGGCAGCCAATAGCCCCACATCATTCAGAAACAGTTTGAAGAGGTTACGTTGCTTGTTCAAAAGTAAAGGAATCTTTGGCGCTTCAACATTATAGGTCGGAATGGCAACGCCTGCATCTTTCAACCAAAGGAATCCACTCTCATATCTGGCAAAACGGGCTTTTTCGCTCAACTCCTTCAAAACAAAACGTTTGTTTTTGGCATTCAGTTCAGCTGGAATCAGGTTGTAGATTTCCTCAATCTGAAGTTTGCGTTCTTTTTCATACTTGGTGATGTCGCGTTTGTAGGTTCGGATAATGTCGCGCTGCTCGTTGAGTACGCTGCGAAGATTGTTGGTGTCCAAGTATTTCTGCACTGCCGATGGCATTCCACCGACAATCATATAAAGCGTGACCAGTTCCAACATCTTTTTGTGGATGAACTCATCAACAGGGGATTGGTTTTCATAGCATTCCTTTAAATGCCCCATCACCTCTTCACCAACACCCAAAGCTTTAGCAAACTCTTCCAAGTCAAGCGGATACATCTCCAATTCACCCATATAACCCACGGGGACGCTGCGAAGATCTTTCAGTTCAACGCCCAAGAGTGAGCCGCTCATGACATAGCGGTAACTACCCTCGTCCACGAGAAATTTGATGGCCGTCACCATCTCGTCACATTCCTGGACCTCGTCAAAAAAGATAAGGGTTTTGCCCGGCACTAGTTTCTTGCGAGTGAATGCTGAAATGCGCATCAGCAATTCCGCTGCACTTTTAGGATGGCTGAACAGTTCCACCGCATCGGGTTGCTCAATGAAATTGATTTCAACCACTTGTTCAAAGACTTCTTTTCCGATTTTACGGACGGCAAAAGTCTTGCCCACTTGTCGCGCTCCAGTGACCAACAATGCCCGTTTTTCGTTAGTAAAAAACTCTCTCAAAAATTGATATGCTTTCCTGTTTATCATAAAAACTTGTATTTCAGTGCGCAAAGATAATAATTTTTACATTATCCAAGACAAAAAGCATATCTTTTTGACACTTTTCCAAGGAATTTTTGCCGATTTTTTACACTTTTCCAAGGAAATTTCGCCTTTATTTGACACTTTTCCAAGATCATTCCTTCTTCAACGCCATCACCGGATTCACTCGAGCCACGGAGACGATTTGCCACAGCACCGAGCCGATGGCGATGACGAACGACAGCACCACCGTCACCACGAAAATCCACGGATACAGGTCGATGCGATAAACGAAGTCCTCCAGATAGCGCCCGCACACCCAAACCGCTATCGGAATGGCGATGACATTGGCGATGAGAATCATGATGACGTATTCCTTCAGGTTGCGGCGAATCTCGCTTTGCATTGTGCCGCCAAACACCTTGCGGACGGCGATGGTCTTCTCGCGCTCGGAGGCGAAATGTGTGCTCATGGCCACAAGACCCAGAAGCGACAGCATCACCGCCACTGCCATGAACAAATCCACAAGGCGCATTTTGTTTTTGGTGCTCTGCAAACTTTGCAGCAAAAGGTCATCTATAAAGCCCTCTCTGAAAGGTTCCCAATAGGTTTCTTGCATTTTGATATGTTTGTCATACACCGCATCGATCGCCTTGCGGGCTTCGGCGTGGTCGCCCACAATCTCCAGTACAGGATTGAAACTTACCCATTTGAACATCGGCTCGTCTCCAACAATCTGCACGGCACCGAACTTCTCGTCAACCACAGAGGCAGCACTGTTGATGGCGAAATCGCCCACCACGCCACACAGGTCGTAGCCGACATTATGCTTGTACCAAACACCCAGCGAGTCGGGGTCGAACTTGCTCATCGGCATCCCCAGTTGGCTCTCCAAAAGCCCCTGCGTCAATAACCACTTACCTTCCTCCAATTGGCTGTACATCACCTTGGTATCGAAGTCGTAAAGGTCGAAAGCCGCCGTGTCGCACATCAGGTACCCAACGGAAATAAAATTGTCGGGATCGTTGAGGCGCACAAAGTTAGAGCCCATCATTGCACTGCCAGGATAGCCGTAGGAATGGCCCATCCGCTTCACACAAGGCAATGAAAGCAAATCATTCTCGAATGCCTCATTGCCCGTAAGGACGGATTCAAGATAAAACAGGTTTTCAGTGCGGCATCCCACCGGCCTCCGCTCCATGTGGCGCATTTGCGCTTCCATCGTGATCACCAAGGCAATCAGCACGATGGCGATGACGTTTTGCAGGACGATGAATACCTTTGAGAGCACCATCTTGTTGCGGAAGCGGAACGTACCCTTCACCACATCGATGGGCTGGGCGCGCGACACCACCACTGCAGGCGCGATGCCTGCCAACAAAGCCACAACCACCACCATCAGCAGGTAGGAAACCAAATAGAAAGGCGAGAGCGAAATCCTAACCCCAACACTCCCGCCCAACAGTCGATTGACCATGGGGCAAAGCGCCTCGGCCAAAAGGATGCCAAGCACCATACACACCGAAGTGAACGCCAACGACTCCCAGAGGTATTTCCCGATGATTTCGCCCTTCGTCGCGCCAAGCAGCCGCCTCGAAGCCATCTCCTTGGCCCGTTTGCTCGTCAAGGCAACGTTGAGGTTGATGTAGTTGAATATGGCAGAAATCAACAGCAGCAAGCCAATGGCCAACAGGCTGTGCATCATCGTTTTGTCGCCTTTCTTCAGGTTGGTTTGGGCATCGGTGTAAAACAACTCGTCCAAGCGAACCAACATAGTGTTTTCTGCAATTTCAAACGGGGGCTCCCACCCTAAAATCTCAGAGTAAAAGGCCACAATCGCCGCCGACATTTTTTCAAGAAGTGCCGCACGGTCAGTGTTGGGAAACACTTTCACAAAGACATTCACCGTGGTAAACACATTGGCCGGTCGGGATGGGCTGTTGAGGCCACCATAGAACACCACGCCATCGCTGACATCCACATTGACAATCACGTCGGGCGTTTCGTAGAAAAGCGAACTGCCGAAGTCGGAAATCACGCCAGCCACGGTGTAATCGCGCTTAAACAAATGGATGTTGCGCCCAACCACTTCGCCTGTCTCGGATAGCAATTGCGCCATACGCTCCGACACGAATGCCGCCGAAACTTCGTTGATTTGGTCTGGCTGGCCTACGGCGAACTCGACGGGAAAGATATCGAAGAAATCACGGTCGCAGCCCAGCACATACACCGCACGGGATTGGTCGTCGGCCTTCATATCGGTATGCATCATCTGGAACTCGGTGATCGATTCAATTTCTGGTATGCTCTCGCCGATGCTGCCTTTCAATCCATACTCGAATTTAATCAGGTTCTTCAACCCCACAGCGTATATTTCCTTTCGGTGTGGGTTCTCTCGCGTGACGGCGATTTGTTGGGTCACATAGCAGAAGATGATGACCACGAAGGCCAAACTGACGGCCAAGCCCACGGCCTCAATGATGCTGTAGAGTTTGTTTCGGGAGAGGAATTTGATGTAACTAGACATAACTGTGTTTGTTTTCGGATTGCTGCGCAAGAAATGCTCTGCATTCAACGCAGTTAAATCTGACAAAATCTATTTCCAAAATCATTTAAAAATCGATTTATTGTATTTTTGAAAGATTTTAATTTCGATTTTGAAAGATTTCTTGCCGTAGGCAATCCCTTAATAAATTATTCATTTCGTAAGGATTTCACCGGATTCATCGTAGCCGCCCTCAGACTGCGCAAGGTGACCACCGCTATCGTTACAGCCAAGACGGCCAACAGCGCAAGGGCAAACACCCAGACATGCAGCGGCACCTGATAGGCAAAGCCTTCCAAATAACGCCGCATGATGACGATGCTCACGGGCACGGCGATGACGAAGCACACCATCACAACTTTTACAAAGCGCGAGTTAAACATCACCAAAATCTGCCCCACCGTTGCCCCATGCACACGACGGATGCCGATTTCCTTGCGGCGGTGCTCCGTCTCGAACATCACCAAGCCGAACACGCCCATCAGCGAGATAACGATGGCCAAAATCGTGAACAAAGTAATCAACTTCGAGAGGTTTTGCTCCTTTTTGTATTGGTTCTCAATGGCTTGTTCAAACGGACGCATCCAAACCGAAAAACCGTCGCCTAATGTCGGGTCGAGGTCGTTGAGAGTTTTTATTGAGCGTTCCATCAAAGCTTGGGTATCAACCCCAGCTTCAGTGCGGATGAACAGCCTCATGCACGGACTCCACGGCTCCTTGCCATAGACATAGAATGCAAATGGACTAATCTCATCGCGCAAAGCAGAGAAGTTGAAGTCCTTGCAAATACCGGCAATCTCGGCAGGGGCATCTTTATGACCATTGATTCTGTCTTCAGTGGTGATGCCATACTTCTTTTGTGCGGTCTCATTGATGATATAGACACCGTTTTCCGATTGCTCGTCGGCAGGAGTAAAGTCTCGGCCCTCCACAATATCGATGCCCATAAAACGCAAGAAGTTCCAAGAAACCGGATAAACCTGCCATGACACATTCTCAACATCACCTTTGAACGGACGGCTCCACGCCATACGACTGTTGGCCACAAACGGGCCGTCGCCCCAAGCGATGTCCTTGATGTCAGCATCTGTTTTCAACTGATTCTCGACAGTTTCACGGTTGCTGGCGAGTTCCCATGTCACATGCGACTGAAGCAGGTTTTCTTGATTGAAACCCATGTCATGATTCATCATGAAATCGCGTTGCTGATGAACAAAAATCGCACAGATAATCAGCACGATGCTCACGGTGAACTGCAAGCCAATCAATCCGATGCGGAAAGCCTTGCCCTTCTGCGTGGTGCCGAGGGTGCCTTTCAAGGCAAAAGCGGGATTGAACGAAGTGGAGAACAAGGCTGGATAGAGGCTGGCAAGCACCGAGATGAGCGAGGCGATACCGACGGTCAAAGCCGCAATACCCAAGTTTTGGCCGAAGTTCAACGGCGTGTCAATCAGCGCAGCTAAGGTGGATTGTCTGAACAGTGTAACCACCGCCACTGCCAGTCCAAGAGCGATAACTACCATCAGCACCGACTCGCCCACCGACGACATCACCAATTGGAAGCGGCTGCTGCCCAATATCTTGCGTGTGTTGATACTCCGCAGACGCAGCGGCACCATCGCGAAGAAGAAGTTGATGTAGTTGATGAAAGCAATGAGCATCACAAAAATGGCAATGACAAGCAAGGTGATGGTCGTGGTGCGATTGCCCGACTTGCCCGGATGCCCGACATTATCGGCAAAATAATTGTCCGTCAACTTCATAAGATGAGGTGACATCATTTTTTTATACTCCTCAATATCCGCTGCTTTTTCTTCGGTCAAATTGCTTTCGTCAATGTCGAATTTTGTCTTAAAAAGGTCAAAGGCGACTTGGTGTGCAATTTCATCGAATTCTTTTGGGTCAGCGCCTTCAGCGAGTTTAATGAAATAATTCCAGCCCCATTGGCTCCAATCGTCCATACCCGCATCACCCAGATTCAGAATAAAGTCGATGGAGGAAAGGTCGCTGTTGACAGGCATATCCTTGTAGATGGCCGCTACCGTGACATCTGTCCAATTCCAAGAGCCACATTGGAAATGGTCGCCCACCTGCAAGCCCAAGCGTTTGGCCGCTGACTCGGACATAACCACATCCGTGTTGCTAATCCAATTGTCCAAATTGCCGGCAACAAGTTCAAATCCAAACACGTCGATGGCGGGTTTGGAGAAGCTGGTGACTCTCAATTCGACCGACGACTGTCCTTCGCCCAAGCGTACGGAAACTTCATTGCTCCCTAAATTGGCAGCGCAGCCGCCCGCCTCAACGCTAGGGACAGCAGCAATGACCGCTTCCGACATCTGACGATTGACGTATGTCGAATAAACATTGTTTGAAAACCGGTCTGGCATGGTAAGGACATAAATCCTGTCGCTGTCCTTAAGCGCCTTGTTGTAGGTGAGGTCGTGGTGTACCTGCACGAGGATGATGTAGAGCGCGGCGAAGGCTGCCGTCAAGCCCAGGATGTTCAGGATGGAAGACACGAGGGAGGTCTTGCCTTTTTTGTATAGTCTCATAGTCTTGTTGTTTTTAGGTCACAAAACCTACAAAACCGCCAAAACCTTTTTTCTTGGTTGGAGGGGGAAAGCGGCCAACTGGCCCGCTTTCCGGCGGCAACCCGGTTGGGTGCCGCCACACGCTTTCCTGTAGACCATGATATTGTTTTGTAAGTTTTGTTGGTTTTGTGACGAAAATTTTGAAAGTTTACAACTGCGACAAAACTTCTTCCACGATCTTACCATCGAACAGGTTGATGATGCGGTCGGCATAGCCGGCGTCGCGCTGCGAGTGGGTCACCATGACGATGGTGGTGCCTTCTTTGTGGAGGTCGGTGAGCAGGTCCATCACCTCCTTGCCGTTCTTCGAGTCGAGGTTACCCGTAGGCTCGTCGGCGAGGATGAGCTTGGGGTTGGCGACCACGGCGCGGGCGATGGCCACCCTTTGCTGCTGACCGCCCGACAGCTGCTGCGGGAAGTGCGAGGCGCGGTGCTTGATGGCCATGCGCGTCATGATGTCCTCGACGCGCTGCTTGCGCTCGGCGGCGGGGATGTTCATGTAACGCAGCGGCAACTCGATGTTCTCAAACACGTTGAGTTCGTCAATGAGGTTGAAGCTCTGGAACACGAAGCCGATGTTGCCTTTGCGGAACTGGGTGCGGTCCTTCTCCTTGAGGTCGCCGACCTGATGGCCGAGGAGTTCGTAACGGCCCTCGGTGGGGTTGTCCAAGAGGCCGAGGATGTTGAGCAAGGTGGACTTGCCGCAGCCCGAAGGCCCCATGATGGCGACGAACTCGCCGTCGTTGATTTCGAACGAAACGCCGTCCAATGCGATGGTTTCGATTTCAATGTCCTCGCTGCGGAAGACCTTCCTGAGATTTTCTACTTTAATCATTGCTTTTAGTCTTTAATGGTTAAACTTATATTTTGTTGATTTGTTGTTTGATTCTTTTTGTGGGATACACTTCGTGTAGAAATCGTTCAAAAATCTGATTTTTAAAATCTTTCAAAATCTTATTATTTCCTTTTATTGATGTCATCTGATTTTTGACAGATTTTTACTGATATTTTTGACAGATTTCTTTGCGAAGCAAATCCCATAATTAAAACACCAGCACCTCCGATTCTCCAAAGTTGTCGTATGAAGAAGTAATCACCTTCTCGCCAGCCTCCAGCCCTTCGACGACCTCGTAATACTGCGGGTTCTGCCGCCCGATTTTGATGTCGCGCTTGGTGGCCTTGCTGCCGTCGGGCGAGAGCACATAGATCCACTTGCCGCCTGTTTTCTGGTAGAAGGCGCCACGCGGGATGAGCACCGCCTCCACGGGCTGGCCGAGTTGCAGGTTGAGGTAATAGGTCTGGCCGCTGCGGATGTTCTCGGGCTGCTGCTCCATGAATTTGAAGTCGGCCTTGAACTTGCCGTCGCGCACCTCGGGATACACCTTGCGGATCTGCGCCTGATACCGCTCGCTTTGCCGCTCAAAGGTGGCCTCCAAGCCAGGGGCGATGCGGTCGATGTAATGCTCATCGATTTGGGCTTCAATCTTGTAACTGTCGAGGTTGTTGATTTGCCCGATCTTGGAGCCTGCGCCCACCGACTGGCCCAGCACCACATCCAACAGGCCCAACTCGCCGTCGATGGGTGCCTTGATGGTCAGGTTTTCCTTGCGCTTGCGGATCATCATCATGTTGACACGCATGTTTTCGAGGCTCTCGCGCATCCTGTCGATTTCCACCGAACGATGAAGGCTGTCCTGCTTAGCGCGGTTCTCCACCAGCTTCAGGCGGCTGTTCGAGAGCGTGAAGTCCTCCTCGGCCTTCAGGTAGTCTTCGCGGGCGATGAGGCCATCGTCGTAGAGCGACTTCTGTGCTTCGTAGGTGCGGCGGTTGCGCTGCACCTCCATCTGCAGTTGCAGTTTCTCCTGCTCAACGCTCAGCTTTTGTTGTTCCATCTGAATCATGGTGTTGCGCAGGATGTTCTCCTTCTCGGCGAGGTCGGCCTCGGAGGAGAGGATTTGCATGTCGAGGTTCTCGTTGCTCAAAATAAGAATGACATCGCCCGCCTTGACGCGGCTGCCTTCCTCGGTGACGATCTGCTGCACCACACCGCCTTCCAAAGGGCTGATTTGGATGGTCGTCATGGGCGCGACCTGTCCGCTGATACGGATGTAGTCGTTGAACTCGCCCGAGGTGACGGTGCTCACGGTGATGTTGTCCGCATCGATGCGGAGTTTCTTCGAGTCATCCCTGAAAATAAGCCAGAGGATAAAGACGAGGAGCAACGCCCCGCCCCAAAACGGCAGCGCCTTCTTGGTGAACGCGCGGCGAATGCCTTTTTTCTGTTCGATTTTACGATCCATTGAGTGTTCCATATTCGTAGAGTTATTTAATTGTTTATTTCTTTGGTCACAAAACCTGCAAAACCCTCAAAACCTTTTTTCTTGGCTAGGGAAAGCGGCCAACTGGCCCGCTTTCCGGCGGCAACGCGGTTGCGTGCCGCCACACGCTTTTCTTTGGACTTTATCATTGTTTTGTATGTTTTGTCGGTTTTGTGATAATAATCAATTGTTCTTCAAAGACTTAACAGGATTCATTCGGGCAACGCGGTTGCTGCTCATGACGACCACGGCAGTCACGATAAGCAAGACCGTCACCGCGCCGATGACGAAATAGAGCGGCGAGAGACCAATGCGCATGGCAAATAACTCCAACCATTTGTCGGCAAGGAAATAGGCTATCGCCACGCCAATCAAAGCCGCAATCACGGCCAGTTTCAGCACATCCGCCACGAACATACGGATGATTTCGCCCGCCACTGCCCCGTTCACCTTGCGGATGGCCACTTCCTTACTGCGGCGGTTGGCCTCGTCGCGCACAAAGCCTATCAGACCAAACAAGGCAATCGCCAAAGCAAACAAGGCTCCAATAATGAATGTGCGCCGCATCTGATATAGGTGGGTATACTCCTTCTTGACCAATTCGGTATAAGGCGTCACTTCGACATTGTTCCGCTCGGGCAGACATTCCTCGATGACCGCCTTCACCTTGGCGATGGCTTCGGGATTCACCTCGCGCACTTTTACCACCAAGGTGTTCATCATCCTCGACCAGTCTTCGGGGCCAGAGTTCCAATCCATGTTCCAACAGAAGCGGATGCTCGCACGGTCGTCGTTGCCCAACATCGAGCCGATGACGTAATCTTCATAAACGCCACAAATGGTGTAAACATCGTCGTCACCATCGCTGTGCTCCGAAATCAAGATGTCCTTGCCTACTGCGCCGTCGCTCCAGTCGGCATAAAGGTTCATCTCCTTCACAAAACTTTGGCTCACAGCTACATCTTTCGGCTTTGAAGGCGCTTTGCCCTCTGTCAAACGGAAGCCCATCATATCGAAGAAGCCCTCCGTCGCCATGTATTGGTCGCACACGCCCATTAAATATTTCGTCGGGTTGTCGGGCAGCATGATATTGTTACCAGACGTCTTGTCCAATGGGATGCTATAGGTCAGCTCTGCTGCCTCCACTTCGGGATATTGCCGCAGTTTTTCTGTAATCAGTATCAAATTGTCCTTGTCCGCTCCTTCCAACGGGACATACAGCAACTGCTCGTAATCGTAGCCCATATCAGCGTTCATCGCAGAGTTGTATTGCCTATCAGCCACGATGACCAAAGGCAGCAAGATGACATTGATGCCAACTTGCACCATCAGCAATGTGAGTTTCCAACGACGCTTGTTTTCCCTGTATCCACTGAAGGCTGTCGAGACAGGAATCCTGACGAACATCATCGCTGGGATGAGAGCAGAGACCAGGAAGATGAAAGCGATGATACCGACAAGCACCCAACGGGTTTGCGGCACCATAAGGCTGGCAACTGGCACGCCCAACAACGACTCGATGACCCCGCTGAAAGCCCATATCAGCAAGGCTGCCACGGCCAACGAAGCCAACAAATTCAAGGCCGTCTCCTTGATGAGCATTCCGTAGATGCTGCCTGCGCTGGCACCGTAGCATTTCCTAACGCCCATCTCCTTGGAACGGCGCACCACATCCGAAACCGCCATCAACAGGTAGTTGAGCACCGAGACCAAAAGCAGCAAGGCCGCCACCACCGACAGAATCAGCACATAGTTTTTGATAGTAGGCTCGTGACGGTGCATGGTGGCAAGAGGGGTCAGCGTGTACCAAATCGTGGAGCCGTCACGCTCCAATTCCTCCAAAGGCTGGTGCGCTTCCTGCATCTTGCGGATGGCATCTTTCAGGCTGTTGGGATCCACATTAGGTGCCAACTTGACAAAACCGCGATAGCGGTCGTTGCCCAGCCAATTGTTAATGCTCCACTCACCGAATGCAGCAATAGTTGTCACGATGTCACATTGGATGCTACCGTTTTTCGGAAAATCCTCAAAAACACCCACCACGGTCAGTCTTGTTTTCGGCCCCCAAACTTCACTGTAGATTTGTTTGCCTATGGCCTCGTTCACGCCGCCCAACTTCTCCGCAAAACTGCGGCTGACGGCGATGTCGCCATTGTACTCCTTCAAGGCCTGCATCGGGTCGCCCGCAAGGAATTCTCGGTCGAAAAAGTCGAAGAAGCAAGTGTCCGCGCCGATGCATAGGCCTGTGATGAGGTTGTCGTTCTCGTCATAAAGGTTACCGTTGAGCAAGTTGGAATAGCGCGTAGCGGCTTCCACGCCAGGAACTTCTGCCTTGAAACCCGGCGCAATGCCGCCCGAAGTGCCCCAGAAATCATCGGGGTCGCCACCTTCCTGAAAGATGATACTTTCCGTAATCATATAGATTCGGTCCACATCCTTATAGAAACTGTCGTACGACAATTCGAAGCACACCTTGGCAATCAGCACGATGCCGATGGCGAGACCTATGCCCAACGATAGGATTTTAATGAGTTTGTCGGAGATGCTATTCATTGTTGATTGTTGTTTGTTTAATCATTTAATTGTTAATCACAAAACCTGCAAAACCCTCAAAACCTTTTTTCTTGGCAGGGGAAAGCGGCCAACTGGCCCGCTTTCCGGCGGCAACGCGGTTGCGTGCCGCCACACGCTTTTCTTTGGACTTTATCATTGTTTTGTCTGTTTTGTCTGTTTTGTCTGTTTTGTGATAAATACTATTGCTCTAAATACGGTGTCCCTCCATAATAAGTTACAACGCTGCATTTAATAAAGTATTGAAGCCGCGCATTCAATTGTTCCGCAAGGGCGTTGAGGTAATTATTCGATGCAGTTTGGTATTCGATGGACGAAATCAAACCTTGCTCGAAGCGTTTGGTATTCAGCGCGTAGGCCTCCTGCTGCAATTCAGCGCGGGTGTCGGCTTGGCGCAAGGCGTCGGCGCTGCCGTCGCGGTCGGCGATGGCGCGGCGCACCTCGGCCTCCACCGTTTGAAGCGTCTGCTCATAATCGGCTTGGGCGCGGTCGTAGGCATTCTTCCGCTTTGCAATGTTGGAATGCTTCGAGAGGCGGTCGAAGATGGGGATGCTCAACGAGAGTTGCACATATTCGCCGCCGTTGTTCTTCAATTGCTCGAGATACGGCGTGGGCACATAGCCCTCCATGCCCGGGTAGGTGAAGTAACTAGACGACCAGCCACCGTAGAGCGAGAGGCGAGGCAACAACTGCCAACGGGCCGTCTTGAGGGCGAGGCGGGCGTTTTTCATTGTGCCTTCCGCCAAAAGGACGGCAGGCATATTGGTTTTGGCTTGAGCCACTATGGCTTCGATAGATCCTCTCGCCCCTTCGGCCATGTCATACCGAACGAAGGAACGAGTGAGTGTATCTATGGCCGAAGGGACTCGGGATGACATCGAAGCCAGACCCTCAATTTTCAAAGGTTTTTCAATGGGCCAAAACATCACATCCTTCAGGGTGACGATGGCATTATTGAGGTTGTTCCGACAGGTGGTCAGTTGATACTGCCGCTCGGCGAGGTCGCTCTGCATCTGCACCACATCTGCGTGGGATTTCTGTCCCAGTTGTTCCTGCCTTGTAGCCAACTGCACGGACTTTTCCGCTGTGGCCACCTGCGCTTGCAAGGCTTTCTGCATATCGGTGTAGTACAACACATTGCAGTAGGCTTCAATGGTGGCGAGACAGATTTGGTCTTCGGTTTGCTGCTCTTTGGTCAAGCCCATCAGCTGTGCTGTCTTGGTGATTTTCAGGTTGTTGACGGCCTGGAATCCGTTGAAGAGGTTGATGCCCGCCGAGAGGCTGTAGCCGTTGTGGAATGAGGTCGTCCTAATATAGGTGTTGGTCTCGGGGTCAATGCTGCGGCCAAAGTTGGAATAGGCGTATGTGCCACCCTCAATCGTCGGCGTGAAGGCGGCAAGGATGGCATCGCGACGGTCGATCTGTGCATCGCGGTTGTCGGCTTGGGCAATGCGCATCTTGGTGGAATGTTCCACGGCATAGCGCATGCAGGCTTTGAGGTCCATGGTAGTGGTGTCCTGAGCCTTGACCAATGTCAAGGCTCCAAGCGACATCATCAAAATGAAAAAGGTATGTTTAGCTTTCATTTTACACATATTTACTTTGTGCCAAACAAAAACATATCGCATGCCAAAAACACAACTATTTAATATTCAAAGATTTAAAAAATTAGACTCAAATCAAAGTGTAACATTATTTTACAGTGGTGTAACAAAACTTTACAGTGTAAAGTGGACTTCTATTCTAAAAACCCTTGCCTTTTTCGGATTTTTTCTATTTTTGTTGCGATTAAAAACACCAACTAAACATCAACATCATGAAGAAAACTCTGATTATCGCCCTCGCGGGCATGATGCTGTTCGCCTTCACGCAGTGCGGCGGCGGCAAAAATGAAAACGGAAAAGAAGGCAAAGCCAAGACCGAGACAAAAGCGTCCAAGCAATTCACGGAGATGAAGGAAGCTTACGACGAGGTTGAGAAGATGATTAAAGACACAAAGGATTGCGAAGAACTGAAAGAAGCGGCTTTTGCCGTGGCACTCGGTGCACTCGCCGTTGAATTGGGTGGCGACGAATACACTGCTGAAGAGAAGATGACCGAAAAAGAGAAAGAACAATTCAACAAGATCATCGAAGACCTCAGCGACAAAGCGCAAAAGAAAGCCGAACAGCTGGGATGCGACCTTGGCCTAGACGAGTAAAGCATCAAAGTAGCACAAACAACGGCTGGTCACGCCTCGTGACCGGCCGTTTTTGTTTTGTTGCCCTCATCGACGACGCACGACACCGTCATGTCGCCCGTCACATTCACCACGGTGCGCAACATGTCCAAAGGCCTGTCAATACCCAAGATGAGTGCCAATCCCTCTATCGGGATACCGACCGAATCAAGCACAATCATCAGCATCACAATAGAGCCTCCAGGGATGCCCGGTGTGCCAATGGATGAGATGGTAGCCGTGGCCAAAATAAGCAGCATCTGACCGAAGGTCAAGTCCAGGCCCAAGACCTGTGCCAAAAACACCGCTGCCACCGCCTGATAACAACTGGTGCCGTCCATATTAATGGTCACGCCTACGGGCAGCACAAACGAAGACACCTCTTCCGAGACGCCCAAATGCTTTTGCGTGCGCTCCATGGTCAAGGGCAAAGTGGCCGCGCTCGAGCTGGTGGTGAAAGCCAACATCTGCACGGGTGCCGCCGCCTTGAAGAACTGCTTCATCGTCCGCTTGCCGAAGACCCGCATGATGAATGGATACACCAATAAGATGATGATGGCCAAGGCCAGTATCACCGTCAGGGCATACAAACCCAAAGCAGAGAAAATGCCCACATCGCCCGCATAGTCCACAATCAAGGCGGACATTAGGGCAAATACACCGTAGGGTGCAAAGGCCATGATGAAATCTATAATCTTCAACAAGACGAGATTCAACTGTTGGAAGAAACGCACCAGCGAAGGCACTTTTGAAGGTCCCACGACAATCAAAGCCACACCAAAAAGCAAGGCGAAGAAGATGATTTGCAGCATCTTGGAGTTGTCGCCCAAGGCCTTGAAAAGGTTTTCGGGCACCATGTCGACCACAAACTGCAAGGGCGACTCATCCTTCATCTGTTGCATCTGCGCCTCGCGCTCCTCGACGGTCTGCTGGTAGCGTTCCATGAATTCCGTCTGTCGGTCTTTCGGGAAGACCTTTCCCGGTTTGATAACGCTGACCATGCCCAAACCTATGCTCACCGCAAGGATGGTTGTGCAGACATAGATCAGAATGGTTTTCAATCCGATGCGCGACAGGTTACGGATGTCCTTCAGGTTGACGACACCCAAGATGAGCGACACCAAGACCAAAGGCACGGCGATGAGCTTGAGTAGGCGCATGAAGATGTCGCCCCAAGGGGCAACCCAGTCGTGCACAAAGCCTTCCCAATGCAATGCCAAGGCCAGGAAGCCGAAGCCCAGACCCAAGCCCATGCCCAGCAAGATCTTGGCATAAAGCGGCACGCGTTTTCTATGTGCTTCTTCCCTATTCAATCAAGTTGATTTTTTGTGTCGCCACGCCGTCCTCGGTCACGATACGGACGACATAAATGCCTTTGGAATAGCCTTCCAGGTTCAGTTCCACCTTGTTCGTATTGGTCTTTCTGTCCTCCAGCATCTCTCCCTTGAGGCCCAGCAGCGTCACCTGTTGGATGTCGCTTTGCGCATCGATGAAGACCTTGTCCTTCGTCGGGTTGGGATAGACATTAAATTTCAGAGAAGCTAATTCATTTACATTCACATCAGTAGTGTCGGTCGGGACGACCTTCACATCATCGACAAACCAGTCGTAGGCCAGCCACTCACCAAAGGTATTGTAGCCCCTAAAGCCAATCTTGATATTCTTGCCGATATACTCATCCAAATTGATGGAAATCGGCTCGTCGTAAGCGTTGATTTGTCCGTAAGGCATGTCAGCGGCATCCCATTTGTCGTCCCAAGTGCCGTCGTAGGTGTCGTACACCCTGACCACAAAACGGTCATAGCTATCGGTGCCATACTGCACCCAAGTCCAGAACTGCAAAACAGTGGGTCTCGTGATGGTCAAAACAGGCGTAATCAAAGTCTGGTCTTGTGCCGCAGGGCTCTCGCTGCTGTCCCACTCCAACACGGCGTGCTTGTTACCGCGATGAGGATTCACAACAAAGCTTTCTTCATAGTAGTCCGTATAGTACACCGTACCTTGGACGGTCCAATCCCACCAGGTCGGGTTGCCGTCGGTGGTCCAGCCTTCGGGCATGGTGAACATGCTGCTGCATTCTTCGAAGGTCTCATAGAGCAGCGGGCGTTGGTAGTCCCAACGAATCGGGATTTCTTCCGATGTTGCGCTGTTGCCCAACGCATCCACAAGTTGCACGGTCATTGTGCCATGGGTATGGTTATCGTAGGCAGGAATGATGGCTGTGTAATCGTAGTTGCCCTTGCCTGCCCTAGTGAATGTCAAATCGTGGCTTACACCCCAGATGGTATAGGTGGCCGCCAACGTAGCGGGCATGTCAGATGCATCGTGGACGCGCAAAGTGAGGTCCATCTCGGTGTCGGCGTAGGTTTGGTTACCGCTGACGGCGATCACCGTGGGGGCCTCATGGTCTTCCGAAGAACTATTGATGAAGATGTCATCGAGATAAAGGTTCCATCCGTAGTCGCTGACGCCCTCAAAGATGATGAAACCATAGTCGTCGGGGCAATCGAAGGTGAAGGCATATTCGTACCAGTCATCCACATCGGCGACGACGGGTTCTTTATAGGTGCAGCGGTGGATAGTGCCAAGCAATTGTCCGCCTTCCGTACGCGGCACAGCGTTGTAATACACATTGATACGGTCGTCCTTATTGATATTCGGGTTGCTGTTGCGGAACATCCAGAAGCTGACGATGTTGTCGTGTTCGTTCAGATTCATTTTGGGCGAGACCAATTCAGCCGAACCACCTGAAGGATTGGTGTAAGTATAGAAACGAGCCATATATTGACTGCCTTCATGCGGCGTCGCGCTCGGCGTGGAGCCTTCCGTGATGCGGTCGAAGGCGTAATTGCCATTAGTGATGTTGTTTTGCCAACCGAAAGGCACAAAGTCGTTCTCGAAGCCTTCCTCAAGCGGGAAATCAGCGTAAGGTGCCAAGGCAGTTATGGCAAAGTCAGCATTTTGTGTAGGAGCGGAATGGTTGGAAACCACATCGAAGGTGGCGTGGACTACTTCGTTGTTGTTTAGATTCATCGGCAAAGTCGTCTTGGCCACCAATTCCACTGAACTGTTGTAGGACACATTGACTTGGTTCACCTGGGTGCCGTTCTGATAGAATTCAATCGGCAAGTTGCCCGTGCTGTTGAGCTGATAGGTATCCGGCTGTTCACCCGTGTTATTGAGACGGAAACGCAGATAGGCAGGCTCACCGAAATAGACTGAGGTATCGGCAGTGAGTTGCTCCACGTTGAAGTTGTATTGCGCGGTCTGCTCGATGATGATATCATCAATGGACAGATACCATGGTCCATTATCGGCCACACTGTGGAAGCCCACATAGAAAGCGCCCGAACTCGTTGCCTGAAACACCCCCGAGGTCTGTTCAAAGTCTTCATTGGCGACCACCATCATCGGCACAGCCGTTTCCGTCATTGCCGAAGGATTAGCGGATGCACCGGCTTTCACTTCCAAATTGAAGTGGTCGACATGCCAAGTGGCGTACCAGAAGGATACGCGGTAATAATTTCCAGACGTCACATTGATTTCCTTGTAGATCCACACATCGGTGTTATAGGTGGCGTACATGTACCAGTCGCCGGTATGCGGCTTTCTGCCACGGGCTTCGTTGTCGTCAGGGATGGTGATGCCAGCCTTCCAGCCTCCATCGCCAATCCAGCCCACAGGGGTTTGATCTACTGTATTACCATTTTCAAAAGTCTCGTTGACAAGCACTTGGGCGAAGGCGCTTCCTGCAAGAAGCCACATCGCAATAAAAGCGTACAGTTTTTTCATATTTGGTTTTCTTTATTTTGCCTACAAAAATAAGGATTGTTTCAATACAAAGTGTTTTAACAAACGAAAAAGCAGGTCCCTGAGCCTGTCGAAGGGCCGTCTTCATCACATTTATTTTCTTGCTACCACCAAAAAATGCGGGCTCATGCCCATCATCTCGGGCTCCGATTCTGTGATGCGGACAATGTCGAGGAGGCGTTCACGGCTGGCCTCATCCTCCCATTTCTCCGTGAGGTGCGGCGTAAACCAGATACAACCTTCCACGGCGATGGCTTTCTCCACCATAAATCCCGCTTCATCGATTTCCGATTTCATCTCTTCCGCCGTAGTGAAATACGATTCCGCGATGAACTTTGGGTATTCCGCAGGCCGAATATGGTCACCCGTGGTCATCTCGCCCTTAATCATATTGAAAAACACAGGGTCATCGAGGAATTCCATGAGCGAGGCATTCTTTTTCTCGCCATACACCGACAGGGCCCACGTCATGGAACTGAACTTGGAGATGCCCGCCGCCACCAAGAGGCCGCCTTTCTTTAGCACTCGAAACGCCTCGCGAAGCGACTGCAAACGGTCTTCCCTATCGCGCAGATGATACTGCGGCCCCATCAGCAGCACCACATCGGCACTCTCGTCGGGGCGATTGACTTGCAAGGCATTGCCCGTCTCGGCAATGAATTGGCAATCTTGCATCATATTCGCTTTAGCATATTCCACGGCGTTCTCCGCCAACTCGATCAGATGCACCTCATTGCCTTTCTTCGCCAGCCAAGCCGCATACATCCCAATGCCACCACCGATGTCGTAAATCAACTTGCCTTTGTCAATGTAGCGCGCCAAGATTTCCTTTGTCCTGTGAAACTCCACGATGCCCAGGCCGCGCTCCAACCGGCCTATCTCGGCACCGTTGTTATAGAAGTCGTAGATTTCGCTCATAACCTTTGTTTTGATGTCGCAAAGGTAAACATTTTTGCCAAATTGTCAGTTTTTGCCATGGCACACAATTTGACTATCGGACACGAGACTTCGAGACACGAGACGCGAGACGTTCCAACCTTCCCGTGTCCCGCAGTCCCGAGTCCCGTGTCTATTAGAAATTCTAAAACACAACGATATGCAACAAACCGGTAACATTGGAGTAAAGACAGAAAACATCTTCCCTGTCATCAAGAAGTTCCTCTATTCGGACCAGGAGATCTTCCTGCGCGAAATCATCAGCAATGCCGTGGACGCCACGCAAAAGCTGAAGGCCTTGGCTGCCTCGGGCGAGTTCAAGGGCGAGCTTGGAGACCTCACCATCAAGGTGGAAGTTGACAAGAAGAAAAAGACCCTCACCGTGCGTGACCGCGGCATCGGCATGAACGCCGAAGAGGTCGACAAGTACATCAACCAAATCGCTTTCTCGGGCGCGGAGGAGTTCATCGCCAAGTTCAAGACCCAAAGCGAAGCCGAAGCCGCCAACATCATCGGACATTTTGGCTTGGGCTTCTACTCTGCTTTCATGGTCTCCTCGAAGGTGTCGCTGATTTCCAAGTCCTGCAAGGAAGAGGGCGCCAACGGCGTCATCTGGGAATGCGACGGCAGCCCGGAGTACACGATGAACGAGATTCCGAAGGGCGACCGCGGCACCGATGTCATCCTTAATATCAGCGACGATGCCTCCGAGTTCCTCGAAGAAGGCCGCATCCGCGAACTGCTCAACAAATACTGCAAGTTCCTGCCCATCCCGATCCAATTCGGCACACGCAAGGTGCAGGAGGAAATCGAGGGCGAGACCGACAAGGACGGCAAACCCAAGACCAAGGAAGTGGAGAAGCCCTGGATCATCAACGACGTGGCCCCGCTGTGGAAGAAAGCCCCGACCGACATCAAGGACGAGGAATACAACGACTTTTACCACACGCTCTACCCGATGAACTTCGGCGAGCCTCTGTTCCACATCCACCTCAACGTGGACTACCCCTTCAACCTCACGGGTATCCTCTATTTCCCGAAGGTGAAGAACCGCTACGAGTTCCAGCGCAACAAGATACAACTCTACTGCAACGAGGTCTTCGTCACCGATAGCGTCGAAGGCATCCTGCCCGAGTTCCTCTCGCTGCTGCACGGCGTCATCGATTCGCCCGACATCCCGCTAAACGTCAGCCGCTCGTTCCTGCAAAGCGACCAGAACGTGAAGAAAATCTCGACCTACATCACCAAGAAGGTTGCCGAGAAACTGGAAGAGCTCTTCAAGAAAGACCGCGAGGCCTACGAAAAGAACTGGGACGACATCCGCGTGTTCATCGAATACGGCATGATGAGCGACCCGAAGTTCTACGAGCGCGCCGAGAAGTTCTTCCTCTTCAAGGACACCGACGACAAATACTACACCATCGAGGAGTACAAGACCTTGATTAAGGAAAACCAGACCGACAAGAACAAAGCCCTCGTTTATCTGTATGCCACCGACAAGGACGACCAGTACACCAACATCGAGAACGCCAAGGCCAAAGGCTACAACGTATTGATGATGGACGGCATCCTCGACCCGCATTTCATCAGCGCATACGAGCAGAAAGAAGGTGAGAAAGGCGACGACAATCGCGCGATGTTTGCCCGTGTGGACTCCAACACCATCGACAAGCTCATCGTGAAGGACGAAAAGGAAGCCGCCTCGGGCCTCGACGACAAGCAGAAAGAGACCGTGAAGGCCGCCTTCGAGAAAGTCATCGACAAGGTGAAGTTCAACGTGGAGTTCAGCAACGAAGGCGCCGAAGCCGCACCCGTGGAGGTCACCCAAAACGAGTGGATGCGCCGTATGAAGGAGATGGAGCAGATGGGTGGCAGCCCAATGTCGTTCTACGGCTCGATGCCCGATAGCTACACCTTGATGCTCAACACGAACAGCCCCGTCATCACCGGCCTCTTGGACAAGGATGAAGCCGCACAGGAAGCCACGATTCGGCAGATCTACGACCTTGCTTTGCTCTCGAAGAACTTACTTAAGGGCAAGGATTTGAGCGAGTTTGTGAAGAGGAATATGGAGAAGCTGTAATCAAGAATTAGAGAATTTAAGAAATAGTAAAAGCCGCAGTTAGGCATGTGTTTGCTTGGCTGCGGCTTTTCTTTTTTCTTAAGCAATCAGCGTACCGAGCACACCGCCCGCACCGTTTGTCCTCGGTTGCGGTCGCTGCTTCCGCAGAGGTGGCATTGGAAAGCATTGAAATGAAAGCCCCAAGCACGGTACGGATACTCCACGTTGAGCGTGACCGACCAATAGACACCCAGGTCGGCGGCATTAAGATCGCCATTCCAATAGTAGCCTGCTGCGGGTAAGAAAAGGCTATTACCATTCGAGGCAGTGAAGCGCCACCCATTCACGCCATTCTGGGTTGTCCATACGCTGGACGTATTTTGGAACATCTCATCCCATTCCTCTATGGTAGGCATGCGCCAACCTCCACCCCAACAGGCTCTTGCAACATCATCGTCAAGTTCCAAAAGGGTCAAATCGTCGACAAAACCATTGAGGCCAAACACCGAGTCAGTGCAGTATTTGTTCAACTCATAGCGCTCATGGATGAAACGGCCATATTTGTAGCTTTTCCAATCGTAAAGTTCCTTCGGCGCTGTCTCACCCCAAGCATAATAGTCGCCAAAGTCTTCTGGCGTATCCGCACCAAGATTACATGTTGCCCACAGAATACCACTCGGCAAGCCAAGGTCAACGTATGCGTGCCCATTGAGCATCCCATCATTGTCAATGATACTGTCGTTTTGCTGGCCATTACCATTGTTTGGGCCGTCTGGCTTGTTGCAACTCACCGCAAAAACCATCATCAGCATTAGGACAGTCAAGGATTTCCAAACCCTGCTCATAACATTCCGTATTAGTCTTTCAAATTGCAAAGAAACAAAATAATCAGGATATGACAACTTTGAAATGCAGAATTACGGAAAATGACTATTTTTGCATTTCAAAGAAACACATTATGTCGAACGCCATCACCATACTGAACCGTGAGGAAGACCACCGCGTCGTGGAGGCCATCAAGCAGGCCGAACTCAACACCTCGGGCGAAATCAAAGTGCACATCGAGAATCGCTGTCGAGGCAATGTGGAAAAGCGCAGCCTCGTCGTTTTCAAGCACCTGAAACTCAACGAAACCCAACTGCGCAACGGTGTGCTCATCTACCTCGCCATCAAGGACCACAAGTTCGCCATCCTCGGCGACGAAGGCATCAACAACGTGGTGGAGGACGGCTTTTGGGACGACGTCAAAGACTTGATGCTAAGCCACTTCAAGGAAGGCCGTTTCGTAGAAGGCCTTGAGCAAGGCATCATGCGCTGCGGCGAGAAGCTGAAGACCTATTTCCCCTACCAATCCGACGACATCAACGAAATCCACGATGACATTTCCTATGAAAACAACTGACAAACAAAGATATACGCTATTCCTTGGCCTGCTTCTCGTTTTGCTCACCTTTGGCACGACGTTGAAAGCACAACTGCCAAGTCCGTCCTATCCTCCACGCTTGGTGAACGACTATTCCGGCACTTTAAGCTCATCGCAGATCAATACGCTGGAGCACAAGTTGGTAGCTTACAACGACAGCACCTCCACCCAGTTCCTCGTCCTGCTCGTCGACGACCTTCAAGGCTACAGCATCGATGAGTATGGCAGGAAAATCGGACACGCCTGGGGCGTTGGACAGCAAGGCAAGAACAACGGCGCGGTCATCGTGGTCAAGCCCAAAAAAGGCAGCGAGAAAGGTCAGGTGACCATACAGACAGGCTACGGCATCGAGGAATATGTCACCGACGCCACAGGAAAACACATCATCGAGAATGAGATGATCCCAGCCTTCAAGGAAGGCGACTACTACCAAGGCATCGACAATGCCGTCAACGTGATGATGGACCTCTGCTCGGGCAAGTTCACGCAAGACGAATATGTCGAAGGTGGCAAGCCCATCCCTGTTTGGCTCATCATCATGGTCATCATCGCCCTCATCCTCATCTTCAGGAGCTCTAATTCGACCTACACTGGCAAAGGTTCGCGTACCATTTGGATTCCCACTGGTGGCGGTTTCGGTGGAGGTGGCTTTGGAGGCGGCGGAGGCGGTGGCTTCAGCGGCTTTGGCGGCGGTGGCTTCGGCGGCGGAGGCGCTAGCGGAAGCTGGTAATTCTTTTAATCACAAAACTAACAAAACAATGCAAAACCAATATACAATTCCAAAGAGTAGTGTGTGGCGACTGCACAACTGTGCGTCGCCGGGAAGCAGCCAGTTGGCATGCTTCCCACAGACACAGAAAAATAGTTTTGAGAGTTTTGCAGGTTTTGTGATAATATTAAAATCAATTTACAAACGAACATGTCGGAACCTATCATAGAAATCAAAAACGCCTCGATATTCCAGCAGGAGAACCTCGTGCTAAGCAACGTCAACCTGACGCTCCACAAGGGCGAGTTCATTTATCTCATTGGTCGCACGGGAAGCGGCAAGTCCTCTCTGTTGAAGACCTTGTACGGCGAATTGCCTGCACGCGATGGCATCGTACACGTGGCTGGCTACGACCTCACCCAGCTGAAGCGGAAAGACATCCCCTACCTGCGCCGCAAGATCGGCATCGTGTTCCAGGACTTCCAGCTCCTATCCGACCGCACGGTGGAGAAAAACCTCTCGTTCGTGTTGGGCGCCACGGGTTGGACCGACTCGGTGGAGATCTCCAAGCGCATCGATGAGGTATTGGCTATGGTGGGATTGGCCGACAAGCGCAAGAGCATGCCTCACCAGATGTCGGGCGGCGAGCAACAAGGCGTTGCCATCGCCCGCGCCCTGCTCAATGCTCCCGATGTCATCCTCGCCGACGAGCCCACGGGCAACCTCGACCCCGACACGACCCTCGAAGTGATGAAACTCCTGCGCAGCATCAGCGAGAGAGGCACCGCCGTGCTGATGGCCACGCACAACTACACGCTCATGCAGAAATACCCTTCCCGCATTGCCAACTGTAAGAATGGGACGGTGGTGTGTTCGGAGATGGAATAGTTTAGAGTTGAGAGTTTAGAGTTGAGAGTCAGTGGATAGTTGAGAGTTGTAAGTTAGAAGGTTATAGCTTCAACGATTTTTCGCGCATTGGCCTCATTGTCATACAACTGCCGCATTTGAGCATCACGTTCCTCAATATCGTCCTCGGTGAAGTCTTCTTCCATCAAACGTTTGATTTCGGCAATCATCTGCTCCGGCTCGTCGGCCACTACGCAAAGGCTTTCCAACGAAGTGCCTTTCACCATGTCGGTGTTGACCAGACAGAAACGTCCGTTGTAAAGTGCATTCAACAGTTTCAGTTTCAGTCCTGTAGGTTGGTTGGTCACCAAAATGTTCACTTGCGCCTGTCGCAACAAATCAATCATCTCGGCATCGTCGGGATTGGCCACCAAAGTCACGTTGGCGTATTTCTCGGCCAGCTTCGCCAGTTTTTCGGACGGATTCAAACCCGAAACGATGCAATGCAAATCCAGCTCGGAAAAAACATTCTCTATCAACCACTTGGCGGCATCTTCATTCTCTCTTACCGAGAGGTTGCCGTGATAGAGGATGTATTCTCCCCTACCCGTTTCCGAGCACACCGAGTCGGCGGAATTGAAGCCTGGAACAAGCGTCACCTTGCCATATCGCTTGGAGAAATAGTCCGCATCCTGTTGTGAGATGGCAAAGACACCCGCTGCGTTTTTCAGCACAGGCTCGTAACGTCTCAGTTTCCACGCTTCTGTATGATAGAACAGCCTTTTCCAACCATGGCTCTCGGTATCGCCCAGTCCGTTGTAATAGTCATGCTCGACATTGTGGGCACGAACATAAATCTTCCTGTCTTTCAACCGCTTATCCAGCAAAACAGCCGTAGTATGCAAGCCTTCGCAAAGAATGGGATAATCATCCTGCAACAGATCCTGCACCAAAGCCTCCGAACGACGTGAGTTGACGATGAACGGTGTGAGGCTCAGCTGTTTGGCAAAGGAAGTGTCGCGCTTATAGTATTTCACCTCATGGCAACGCTTCAGGAGGTCTTGCTCGCCACGGCCGTACTCAAAGCAATGCAGATGCACCTTGACACCCGCCTCCGAAAGGGCTTTCACGCGGTAAAACACATCGATGACCCCGCCGTAGTTGGCGGGATAAGGCACGTCGAAGGAGATGATATGGAGATGAGGGTCACTCATAATGTCGGTAGATTTCAAGCAGTTTCTGTTCCTCGTTCTCCCAACACAAATCCTGTGCGGCAAGGGCAAGATTCCGCTGCCATTGTGTCCTTCTCGTCTTGTCTGACAATGCCTCACGGGTGGTTGCCGCAATTGTGGCTGGCTCATGGTTTTCGATGAACAAACCAAGGTCATATTGTCGAATAATCTTCTCGATTTCAGTGAGATGCGAGGCAACAATGGGCACACCTGCCTGGATGAAATCGAAGAGTTTGTTGGGGAGGCTGAAACGGTAGTTGAGGTTGGTGTCCTTATCAAGGCAGAAGCCCAATTCGGCGAGTTGGGTGTAAGCCATCATCTGCTGGTAAGGCATCCTTGGGAAGAAACGAACGCGGTCAGAGATTTTCAGGTCTTCGACCATTTGTTTCAAGATGGGCAACACATCGCCGCCACCAATAATCATTAAGAAACAATCGTCCAACAAGGCCATGGATTGCACCAGTTCCTCCGCCCCGCGTTGGATGTTGATGCCTGAACCTTGAAGAACAAGCAGGTGCTTGTCGGCAGGCAAGCCCAAGGCTTGCTTGTCGCCTTTGGGAGGCAAGGCCTTGCGTGGTGGTATGTTACGGATGACGTGGCAATTGACACCATATTTCTTTCGAAACAGGTCGGCGATGCTGTCGCAAACGGTGATCATCTCATCCAGGTTGGGCACGACGTAGCCTTCTATCCGTTTCCACACACGTTGCACCTTGGGTCGATGGACCAACTCGGGCGTCTCGGTGAAATACTCATGGCTGTCGAAGATCATCTTGCTGCCTTTCAGACGCGAAATGCAATAATTGGGCAGAATGGTGTCCAAGTCATTGGACAGCAGCAAATTGGCGCGATGGAACAGCAGAAAGAAAAACAAGCGGATATTGTATTCGGCATAGAACAGAGGCCCTTTCTCGAAGAGCAGTTTCATGCGGTGCGTGGCGTATGGGCGCTGGTCCATCGGTGGACTCTTACGTTGTTTCCGTCCTACCAAAAGCACCTCGTATCCAGCCTTTTGCAAGGCCAGGCAAGACTTGTTGACCCTTTGGTCCGTGACCAAGTCGTTAATCACCGATACGATGGCGCGTTTCATGGGACAAAAATAGGAAAATTAGGAATGCAGAATGCGGAATGATGAATAATAACTATTTTTGCAGTCATGAAAACCAACGTCAACCTCAAAACCTACAACAGCTTCGGCTTCGATGCCGTGGCCAAAGAATTCGTTGAAATCAACGATGCAAACGAGTTGCAAACCCTCAACAGAAAAGGGCAACTGAAGAGCAAGGAGGTCCTTGTCCTCAGCGGCGGCAACAATATCCTTTTCACAAAGGAAGTCTTCGACGGCATCGTCGTCTACATGAACAACAAGGGTATCAAACGGATTGTGGATGAGGACGATCATGCCGTTTTCCGCGTCCAAGCCGGCGAAGACTGGCCCGAGTTCGTCAAGAAGATGGTCGCCAAAGGGTTGCACGGCGTGGAGAACCTCGCCAACATCCCAGGCAAGGTGGGAGCCGCGCCCGTACAAAACATCGGCGCCTACGGCATGGAGCTGAAGGACAGCTTCGTACAATGCGAGGCCATCCATCTCGAAACGGGCAAGAAACGCACTTTCGTCAACAAGGAATGCCTGTTCGGCTACCGCAACAGCATCTTCAAAGGCATGCTGAGGGGACAATATGTCATCACCTCGGTGGACTTCCTGCTGAAAAAAGACGCACCGCTCAACCTCGAATACGGGAACATCAAGGCTTATCTGGAGCAGAACAGCATTAAGGATCCTACTTTGCAGCAACTCCACGATGCCATCTGCGCCATCCGCGACGCCAAGCTCCCCGATGTGAAGCAGATTGGCAGCGCGGGCAGTTTCTTCAAGAACCCCGTGATTGAAAGGGCGCAATTTGATGCCTTGCAGAAGGATTATCCAACCATGCCGCATTACGACGAGCCCAATGGCAAGGTGAAAGTCCCAGCAGGATGGCTGATTGAGCAAGCCGGATGGAAAGGCTGGCACGATGAGCACGTGGGTGTATATGACAAGCAGGCGCTCGTACTCGTGCATTATGGTGGCGGCAAAGGCGAGGACATAGTGGAACTAGCACAAAAAATTCAGGATTCCGTGGAGGAAAAGTTTGGGATTCGAATCAGCCCTGAGGTGAATTTCGTCTAAACCTCTAAAGCCCCAATCAAATCCGTTGTCTTATGGAACCCATGCCGCTCACAATATTCATTGATACCCCAAACGACCTTTGCTGAGACAGCAGGATCGATGAAATTAGCCGTACCGATTTCGATGGCCGAGGCACCAGCAAGCATGAACTCCACAGCGTCAGTGGCGTTGGAGATGCCACCCAAGCCCACTACAGGGATCTTTACCGCCTTGGCCACCTGCCAAACCATGCGTAAGGCCACAGGCTTCACGCAGGCACCCGACAAGCCACCCGTAATCACGGACAGTTTCGGCTTGCGTTTTTCCGCGTCGATGGCCATGCCCATCAGCGTGTTGATCAACGACACTGAATCAGCGCCCGCCGCCTCGGCAGCCAAGGCAATCTCCGCGATGTTGGTCACATTCGGCGACAGCTTCACCATCAGGTGCTTGTGATACACCTTGCGGACTTCTGAAACCACTTGAGAGATGCCCGTCGTGGTCACACCGAAGGCCATGCCGCCTTGTTTCACATTGGGACATGAGACATTCAACTCTATGGCTGGAATCTTGTCCAAGGCATCCACCATCTCGGCACCTTTCACATAGTCCTCCAAAGTGGAACCCGAGAGGTTAAGCAACACATTGGTATCAAAGTCCTTGATGCGGGGATAAATCTTGTCGATAAAGTACTGGACGCCTTTGTTTTGCAATCCGACGCAGTTGAGCATCCCCGAAGGCGTTTCGGCCATGCGCGGATAAGGATTGCCCTCACGTGGATGCAGGGTCGTGCCCTTCACGATGATACCGCCCAGTTGGGCTAAGTCCACGAAGTCGGTGTACTCCTCGCCATAGCCGAAAGTACCCGATGCCGTCATCACGGGATTGCGCAGCACCAGGCCGCGACCCAAGTCTATCGTCATGTTCACCATTTCAACCTCCTTGTGTTAAATACCGGACCTTCCTTGCAGACGCACATATTGCCGTCGACGGTGTCCTCCACGCAGCAGAGGCAAGCACCCAGGCCGCAGGCCATCAAATTCTCAAGCGAGACCTCACACCAAATTTTCTTTTCGGAGGCCAGTTTCGCCACGGCCTTCATCATCGGTTTCGGACCGCAGACATAGATTTTGTCGAAGCTTTGCTTTTGCCATACCGAATGCATCGTCACGAAGCCTTTCTCGCCGAGTGAACCGTCTTCGGTGGTCACGAAAGTCTCTCCAAGTTTTTGATAATCAGCCAGACGAAGCAAATCCGTTTCCGACTTACCACCCAAAAGCAAAGTGGGCCGGATTCCTTTCTCATTCAGCACCTTGGCAAAATAATACAAAGGCGCGATGCCGATGCCGCCACCGACAAGCAGGCACCTCTCCCCTTTCTCGGGCATGCTGAAACCATTGCCAAGCGGCAGCACCATATTGATGATATCGCCAGTTTCGTCAGAGGCAAGATGTCTTGTCCCCTCGCCTACCTGTTGCACCAAAAGGGTGATTTCATGGTTTTGGAAGTCCACATCGTGGATGGAGATGGGGCGACGCAGGTAGGTGGACGGCGAGCCGTCGACGCGCACCTGCACAAACTGTCCGGGAGCCATGTCGGGCAAGGCGCATTCCGCGTGCAACTGCAGCATCACCGAACGGCCGAAGTCCTGCTTCCCAACGAGTTTAAAGTCTATTATTTGCTTCATAACATTGTCATTACTATGGTACTTTCGTCATTGCGAGCGAAGCGAAGCAATCCAGGGAAAAAACCTTGTATAAAAGCTAAAACTCTAGATTGCTTCGTCGTTCCTCCTCGCAATGACGGTTAACGGGACAAAGATACAAAAAAAGCCGCAAAATGCGGCTTACAATCAATGTATCCTATGAAAAACTTATTCTTTTTCTTCCTTGGCTTCCGTTTCAGCCTCGGGCTTTTCTTCCTCCACAGTGAAGTCGAGCAGGCCCTTATCGTTCAGCATCTGATACCAGGCGAAGACCTTCTTCATGTCGGAAGGATACACGGCATCCTCGTCGTAGTCGGGCATGACGAAAGCGAACTTCTCACGCAGTTGTTCAGGCGTGGCCTTCTTATAGTCGAAGTCGACCTTGTCGCCCATCTTGTCGTGGATCATCATGAAGACTTCCTTGAGCGGGCGGTCCTCATCGACGGAGAAGATGGAGATCTCCTCAAGCGAGCTCATACGGTCGCGGGCAAAAGCGGGAGAGCACTTGCCGTCGAGCACAGATTCCACAATAAGCCTTCCAATGGCTTGAGATTTAACTACATAAAGTCCAGGTTTACCGGATATCGAAACAATCTTGCTTAAATCCATAGTTCAATACTTTTTTTTCAAAAACGGCTGCAAAAATAGGAAATTTTTAAAAACGCAATCAAAAAATGAAAAATCACTCAATACTCCAGCCGGATTTCATCCACCCAAAGCACATTGCCTTCGGCGCCTGTGAAAGCCCCTTGGCTGCCGGATGTAATCATCATAATGGCATGGGTGACAGGGCAATCCGCTTCGGCCCAAGCCTCTTCCTGGATGACTTTTTTCTTGCCCTTCTTGTTCAAGGCATACATGGACTTGTCGCCCGAAATAAGATCCATAAAAGGCTTGTATTCCTTCGCCTTTCGGGCATCGCCATAGATGACTGGAATTCTGAAATTGCTTTGCCACCCGTTGGAGCTTTTGTCGATATGGCACACAGCCGTCCCTACCCTTTTCGCATGGATGTTGCCTTTTTCGTCCTCCCAACGGTTTTGCAAAATGAAGAGGATCTCAGCAGCATCGTAGCCGTTGAATTCCGTGGTGCGGAACGTGGTGCCTTTCACCAACTTGCCCGTATTTGGGATGGTGGCTTTATAGTTGAGTACAAGTGCTTTAGGTCGCTTTGTAAAAGGGATACCCCAGTCCATGAAGGCGTATGGGTCGCTGACGCCCGTGATGGGTTCAAGCATCTTGCCCCAATAGATGGAACCCGCTGCCAACACCTTTATATTAATAAGTCCCGCCGCCTTGCAGGAGGCAAACTCCGTTGCCAGTTTGGCGCATTTGCCCGTCGGGCCATTATCGGGAGTGACATTGGTACTCGTCTTCACCACGCCCATCACCTTGGCGAAGGCATTCGACGAAGACCAAATCGTGTTCTTGTATTTATAAGGGTCGTTACCGCGGATGGTATCCGTAGGACCTATCACATAGAGCACTTTCTCCTGTCCACCAATAACTTGCGATTCGGTGACATAACGCACCGTCCAATGCTCGAAGTCGCCAAAAGGCACCTTCTCGTAGCGTTGTGCCGAAGCCGTCAGGCAGGCCAACAAAAACAATATCGTTACTTGAATTTTTGCCATAGCTTATTCACTAATCCGTGGGGTAGAATGGCGATCAAAGGCGGCAGATAATGATTCATCAACCCAGGCTTCACTACCCTTTTCTTCTTCATCATGCCCCTCAAAGCCTTCCGCACCAACCATTGTGGTGTACCTATCAGTCCAATTTTCACGCCAAACTTCAACAAATTGGGTTTTAATTTATAGAGCGGTGTGGCGATGGCTGCCGGGCAGACCGTGGTCACACCCACGCCGTATGGCTTCATCTCAAAAAACAGGGATTTACCGAAACTCTTCAGATAAGCCTTGGTGGCCGAGTAGATCGTGATGCCCGGACAAGGCAAGGTGGCCGCCATCGACGACATGTTGACGATGTAACCATTGCCCCTTTTCTTCATCTCTTCACCGAAAACGACGCACAACCTCGTGGGTGTCAGGATATGCAAGCGCATCATTGTCAAAGCCTTGGCTTCGTTTTCAGTGGTCAATTCCTCGAAGAAGAACATCCCTGCATTGTTGATGAGGATGTCGATGGTCAAGCCGGCCGACTGGCAGAAAGCCAGCAACTCCTCAGCGGCCGTCTCCGTAGCCAAGTTCTGGTAATGCGGTATGACTTGAATGGTTCGGCCTTGTCTCAGTTCCTCAGCGGCTTTTTGCAATTCCTCTTCTTGATTGCTGACCAACAGCAGGTTGCATCCAATTTCAGCCAACTGGCGTGCATACTCCAGACCCATGCCCGAGCTTCCGCCCGTCACTAGCGCCCAAGGCAGATGTCCTTGAGACTCCTGAAACCTATTTATCCATTTTGTTTTGTTCATTGTTTTTGGTTTGTCGACCCTGACCCAAAACCCTGACCCTGACCGTCAGAAAACTGGCCAGGGTCAGGGTCATTGGTCATGGTCATCCTTTCCTCTCTGCTTTGTCAATCTCTTCCTGAAGCTGCTTAGGCATATTCTCCACGCAATGATGGCACTTCATCTCCAAAGTATACATGCGTCCGATGCAATAGTTGGAGTGTTTACACTCGCTGCGCGTCACCTCGCCCCTTTGCAACTTGTTGATGAAATCGGTGTCGTTGACCAAGGCACGAGCCATCTGAAGCGCCACGAAACCCGAGCCGAGCACCTCTTCCATTTTTTCCTTCGAGACCATGCCGCCAACATAAATGAGAGGCATCTTAAGGGCTGCGCGGAACTCCTTGGCATCCTCCAGGAAATAGCCTTCGCTGAACGGCACGGTGGGTATCAACAGCCTGCCGGCAAAGGCAAGACCTGCCTTCAGCCACCAGAACTTCTTCATATCCATGTAATAACGCAGAGTCTTGAGCGGCATCGCGCCACGCATCACCTCCATCGGGGCCTTGCTGACGAAACCTGCGGTGAGCACCAATGCATGCACGCCGAGACGTTCCAGCTCCTGCGCCACTTTAATGCACTCTTCCCGGTGCATACCGCGTCTGAAACCATCATGCATGTTCACCTTGACCACCACGGCCATATCGTCGCCAGCGGCACGCATCACCTCCTCGATGACGAGGCGCATAAAACGCATCCTATTCTTCAAAGAGCCACCAAACTCATCGTGGCGGCGGTTGGTGTAAGGCGACAGAAACTGGCTAATCAAGTAGCCATGACCGGCATGGATCTCCACACAGTCGAAGCCTGCCTCACGCGCCAAGTTGACAGCCTTACCGAAGTCTTTCACCAACCCGTAAATCTCTTCTTTCTTCAGTTTCCTATGAAATGTAGGCGAATACAAGTTGAAGCCACTCGAGGCACCCACAGGCATGCAACCACAAGTGGCGCGGTGCGTCATGTTGCCGCAGTGCCCCAATTGAATGGAAGCCTTGGCGCCGTATGAATGGACGGCATCTGTGAGGCGTTTCAATTCGGGAACAATCTCCTCACGCATCCACAACTGGCCATCGAACGACAAGCCCGACTGATTGACAGCAGCATAAGCCACCGTCGTCATACCGACACCGCCACGCGCCACAGCCGTATGATAGTTGAACAAATCCTCTGAGGGGCGGTTGCCGTAAGCCATATTCTCGAAAGCAGCCGAACGTATCACCCTGTTGCGCAAGGTGATGGGACCGATTTGGCAAGGAGTGAAAATCTGTGATTCCATAATCAAATTGTATTACCAAATGAAAGGAATAAAACGTTTTGTCTTTTTCGTATCTAGTTCAGCGCCGAACTCCTTCCTATAGGCATCGTAAATCCTATGAGCACGCGGGGCGAGGTTGGCGAAGGTCCACCATGCGAAAACGGCACCCGCCCACGACCATGTGAGGATGGCAAAGCCCACCCATTCAATAAACTCCCCAAAATAATTCGCCGAAGTGACATAGCGGAACATCCCTTGCTTGGGCAAATAATGCCTGGTGTCGCCCTCCTTACGCAGGTTGCGGATGATATCGTCAGACTGGATGTTGATGTACATGCCGATGATAAACACCAAAAAACCAGCGATGAACCTGGGATCCGTCAACCAATCGGCAGGATAATAGTCTTCAGGTGAAAAGTAGAAAATCCAACCGCCTTGCATCAAGGCATTGAGCACGTTGAAAGTGACGCCCATGACGACGATGGAAAGCGGCATCACACTATGGCCTCGCATACGAAACGGAAAAACGAAGGAGCGCTGGATATAGTGCAATTCAAACACGAAAAGGAAAGCCAACCTAACCAGATCGTCACGGCGGTCGGAAAGGAGCCACAGAAGCAGCATGGCGACAAACACAGGCGACTCCATGAGCACCCAACCGAGTTTGTTGTTGACGGCGGGACCCCATTTTGGGTCATAGAACTTGCCGTAGCCTGCATCGACAAAGAAAAGGCTCACATATACGGCCAAGGCCACCACGGCCATGACAATAAGGAATAAATAGAATGTGTGAAGTGTCATAATCGTCGTAAATAGTTTTCAAAAATAGGAAGAATAAACAATACGACGAACAGTTTTCACCCAACGGCGCAAAAAGCTAACCGAAGCGGTAATCACCTGTTGATTTCGCTGTAGAGCGACTTGATTTCAGCCACAAGTTCCTCGTTACCGTTATCGGAGACGGCCTTGATGAACTGCAGACGGGCAGCATCAACGCGAAACACATCCTGTTCGCTCATCGTACGCTTTTTTTCCACAAAATCCTTTGACATGGCGACAAACTGGTCGACAGCCACCTTCCATTCCTCGTCAGAATAGCTTGAAGCACGCTTCATGGTTTGCTTGGCAAACTTCTCGGCGTTGTCGGCCATTTCTTTCGGATTCTCAGACATTTGATAGATGGCAGGGCCTCTCTGGCAGCTGGCAAAAGCCAACAGGACAAACAATAAAAGCGGTAATACTTTTTTCATTTTATTAAAGTTTTAGTGTGCAAAAATACGACTTTTTGTTTCGATTTGAGAAAAAAACCGTAATTTAGCCGACTAAAATTTGAACAATCATTACAAATAAAACCATTTAAACATGAGCTCTATCAAAGATTTAGAACCGAATGGCGTGTGGAGAAACTTCTACAGTCTCACCCAGATTCCGCGCCCTTCGAAGAAAGAAGCCAAAGTGATCGCCTTCATGAAGCAATGGGGCGAAGAGCACGGCCTTGAAACCATCGTCGACGAATGCGGCAACGTCATCATGCGCAAACCCGCCACTCCAGGCATGGAGAACCGTAAAGGTGTCATCCTGCAAGCCCACCTGGACATGGTCCCTCAAAAGAACGCCGACAAGGTGCACGATTTTGAAAACGACCCGATTGAGACCCACATCGAAGACGGCTGGGTGAAGGCCAATGGCACCACCCTCGGCGCCGACGACGGTTTGGGTGCTGCTGCTGCCATGGCAGTCCTCGAGGCCACCGACCTTCAACACGGTCCCATCGAAGCCCTTTTCACCATCGACGAAGAAACAGGCATGACGGGCGCCAACAAGTTGCAGCCCGGCGTGCTGAAAGGCGATATCCTGATGAACATGGACTCGGAGACCGAAGGCGAGCTTTACGTGGGTTGCGCCGGTGGTGTCGACAACATAGGCACCTGGACACCCACCTTCGAAGCCGTACCCGCTGGCATGAAAGCCTATCGCCTCTTCGTGAAAGGCCTGAAAGGCGGTCACTCGGGCATGGACATCAACCTGGGTCGCGCCAACGCCAACAAAGTGCTGAACACCATGCTGCTGATGGCAGCAGAGAAATACGGCCTGCGCCTCGCCTGCATTGATGGCGGTAGCTTGCGCAACGCCATCCCAAGAGAAGCTGAAGCCATCGTGGTCGTCCCAGCCGACAAGGAAGAGGAATTCAAACAATATGCCGCCGAATATGAGGGCATCTGCAAGGAAGAGTTTGCCGAAGTCGAGCCCGAGCTGGCCATCCTCTGCGAAGGCGCCGAGATGCCCAAACAAGTCATTGACGTGAAGACGCAAGACAACATGTTCTGCGCCATCGCCCGCTATCCCAATGGCGTCATCGCCATGTCGGAAGACTTTGAAGGCACTACCGAGACCTCAAGCAACCTGGCCACTTGGAAGATGGACAACGGCAAGATCACGACCGCTTCGCTGACCCGCAGCCTCGTCGACGCCGCCAAGGACAAGCTCGCTGAGCAAATCCGCAAGAACCTCACCGACAACGGTGCCGAGGCCTACTCCACCGGCGACTATCCCGGCTGGAAGCCCAACATCAACTCAACCATCCTCAACCTGATGAAGAAGGTTTATATGGAGAAGTTCGGCAAGGAGCCCAAAGTGATGGTCATCCACGCCGGCTTGGAATGCGGCATCCTCGGCTCAAAGTACCCGAATTGGGATATGGTGAGCTTCGGCCCCACCTTGGTGCATCCGCATTCACCCGACGAAGCCCTCCTCATCGAGAGCGTGCAGCCCTTCTGGGACTTCCTCGTTGAGACGCTGAGAAATATCCCCGAAAAAGAAGTGATTGCATAATCAACTAATTATCAGTAATTTGAAAAAGGCAAAATCAAATTTGGTTTTGCCTTTTTTATTTTTTTCAAGAAAAATGTTGGAGCAAAGGAAAATCTTTGTACTTTTGCAGCCCAATTCAGAGGGATTTTAGTGAAAAATAACAAATAAACAGATACAGAGATGAAGCGCACTTATCAACCTTCGAACAGAAAACGTAGAAACAAACACGGTTTCAGAGAGAGAATGTCGACGGCTAACGGCCGTAAGGTTTTAGCCCGCAGAAGAGCTAAAGGCAGAAAGAAACTTACAGTTTCTGACGAATATTAATCCTTTCCGTGAAAACGGAACAGAAGCCGTTATATTTCTCATTTAAGGTAACGAAGGCGACCCCGATGGGGGATCGCCTTTTGTTGTTTATGTTTATGTTGTAGAGACGTTTCGGGAAACGTCTCTACATTTGTTATTTTTCACAACGGTAAATGATCTCCTCTCCCCTGCGCGCAAGATGCATGCGTTCGCGCTGTTCCTCTGAAATCTCGTAATACAGCCTGTCTTCCGTCACCTTGAAGCCTGCTTTTCGTAACACCTCGGCATAGTCGCGGCCGAATTGGCGCACGTGGTCGTATTGACCAAAAAGACGCTGACGCTCCTTCGGGTCGGTGATGCTTGGGTCTTCAAAGGTATCGACATCGGGGTTGATGGGCACGAGGAGAATCGCCCAACCGCCAGGCTTCAGTATGCGTTTGATCTCAGAAAACGCCTTGTTCGCGTCGCTTACATGCTCCAGCACATGGTTGCAGATGACCACATCGTAGGTATCGCTCGGCTGGTCGATGGCAGTGACATCGAGATGCAAGTCGGCAATGGGCGAATCAAGGTCGGCGGTGGTGTAATCAAGGTTCTTCAGGGCACGGAACCGTTTCAGGAATGGCTGTTCTGGCGCAAAATGCAAGACCTTGAGCGGGGCAGTGAAAAAATCAGTCTTCTCTTTCAAGTAAAGCCACAACAGACGATGTCTTTCGAGCGACAAACACTTTGGACACAACCTGTTGTCTCCAGCCACCCCATAGCCATACGGCAAAAACTTCCGGAAATGCTTGCCGCAGACGGGACATTCCACCTTATTGCCCAAATAGAAAGGCCGGATCAAAAAGCTGAACAGATAACTCAACTTGATGAGCCACTGGCGGGGAAAGATCTTGGTGAAAAAAGAGATGAGTTTCTTCATGAAAGATTATCACATTTGATAGCGCAAAAATAAGGAAAGAATCCCTATCTTTGCAAAAAATAATGAAAATGCGGTTTTCGATCATCATACCCGTCTACAACCGGCCTCAGGAAGTCGACGAGCTGCTGGAGAGCCTTTGTGTTCAGACACTCAAGGACTTTGAAGTAGTAGTAGTGGAAGACGGCTCAACGGAGAAGTGCGACATAGTCTGCGAGAAATACAAGGACAGATTGGCCTTGAGCTACCACTTCAAGCCAAACTCGGGTCCAGGTCCTTCGCGCAACTATGGCGCCGAACGCAGCCAAGGCGAATACCTCATTATCTTGGATTCCGACGTCATCGTGCCCGAAAACTACTTGGAGACCGTCCAGCAAGAGTTGGACCGCGAGCCTTGCGACGCCTTCGGAGGTCCCGACCGTGCCCATGCCTCGTTCACGCCCATACAGAAAGCCATCAACTATTCGATGACCTCATTCTTCACCACGGGTGGCATCCGTGGCGGCAAAAAGAAAATGGACAAGTTCTACCCCCGCAGCTTCAATTTAGGCATCAGGAAAAATGTTTACGAAGCCTTGGGCGGCTTCGCTCCCATGCGTTATGGCGAGGACATCGACCTGAGCACCAGGATCTTCAACGGAGGATACAGCTGCCGCCTCTTCCCTGAGGCCTTCGTCTATCACAAACGACGTGTCAAGTTCAGCTCGTTTTTCCGCCAAGTGAAGCACTCGGGTGAGGCGCGTATCGTCCTAAAGGACAAATACCCCGAGACCTTCAAACTCGTCCACCTCTTGCCCGCTGCCTTTGTGGTCGGCAATGTTTTGCTGGTGTTGGCTTGCTTGGTGCATCTCATTTTGGCTTTTATCCTTACGGGAAGGTTCTCATGGTGGGCTTTGCTATGGCTCGCCCCCATCCTACTCTATACCATGATGGTATTTATTGACTCACTCATCAAAAACAAGAACCTGAAAGTCGCATTGCTCTCAGTTCCAGCGGCTTATTGCCAGCTCTTCGGCTATGGCCTTGGGTTCATCGGAGCGTTTTTCAGGAAAAAACGGTCATCGCAAACGGAAAAATCGTAATTTCGCAGCACCTTATTAAAATAAAACATGGGGGCATTTTGGAAAATACTGCTGATTGCCGTTCTGATTTTCTACGTTTTCTATCTGATTATCAAGTGGGTATTCAGAAGGAAGATGAGAAAGTTCGAGGAACAGCTGGAGCAATTCGGACAGGAAAAGACAAATACAGAAACAGAAACGCCAAAGAATCCCCGCATCAATCCCAATATAGGAGAATATACTGATTTTGAAGAAGTTGAATAAACAATCCAAACTATGAAGAATACAAACAAAACGAACGAAACCACTCAAGCCACAGCCCTTCAGCAAGCCCAAAAGCCCAAGGTTTGGCACTATATCATCGCCATCCTCGCTTTTGCAGTCATCTCTTGGGTATACTTCTATCCCGTGATGCAAGGCAAACGCGTGAAGCAACACGACATGGAGATGCACAAAGGCATGGCCCAGGAGCTGACGCAGTACCGCGAAAGCACGGGAGAAACCGCGCTTTGGACCAACTCGGCCTTCAGCGGCATGCCCGCATGGAACATCTCGGCACCACAAAAGACCAACCTCTTCCAATATGTCCATAAAGTGCTGTCCATAGGTCTACCAAGCCCCTTGGGAAGCGTGTTTATCAGCATGTTAGGTTTCTTCATCCTTTTGCTTGTCCTGGATGTCGGAGTATGGGTGAGTGCCTTAGGCGCCATCGCATACGGGTTCACCTCCTACCTCTACATCATCATCGGAGCGGGCCACAACGCCAAAGCCGTTGCCATGGCCTATATGGCTCCCGTCATCGCCGGCGTGTTGCTGACCTATAAAGGCAAATACCTTTGGGGTCTGGTGCTGACCGCCATCGCTGCTTCTTTAGAGCTGTATGCCAACCACCTGCAAATCACCTATTATCTCATATTGATCCTTGTCGTCATCGTCATTGCAGAATTCATCTCCGACATCCGACAGAAGAAACTGCTGCATTTCGTCAAGGCAAGCCTGATGTTGGTGTTGGTGGCCGTCATTAGCGTCCTCACCTTCTCCACCAAGCTATACGCCAACTACGAATTCGGAAAAGAAACGACCCGTGGCAAACCCGTGTTGACCAACAACGAAAGCAACCAAACCAAGGGCCTCGACCGCGATTACATCACGCAGTGGAGTTATGGCAAGGGGGAGACATGGAGCCTCATGATCCCCAATGCCAAAGGCGGGGCATCGGCTTATATCGGGAAGCAAAACCCTGTTTTGGAAAAAGCCGACCGCCAGTTCAAGGACAGCATTGCGCAGAGCAACGCTTACTGGGGCGACCAACCTGGTACCAGTGGCCCCGTCTACGTAGGCGCCATTGTGGTGTTCCTTTTCGTTTTGGGCGCCTTGACGGTGAAAGGCAAACTGAAATGGGCCTTGCTGATAGCCACCGTACTCTCCATCCTACTCAGCTGGGGCAAGAACTTCATGGGCTTCACCAACTTCTTCCTGGACTACATTCCCGGCTACGACAAGTTCCGGGCCGTCAGCATGACCTTGGTCATCGCTGAGGTGACCATGCCTTTGCTAGGTTTCTTAGGTTTGGCCGAGATGGTCAAGAGCCCTGAGAACGCCAAGAAGAACATGACGAAATTCTTCATCGCCTTGGGTGTCACTGCAGGCTTCTGCCTCCTCTTCTATCTCATGCCCAAGACCTTCTTCAACTTCCTCAGCCAGGAAGAAGCCAAACAATTCGCGTCCATGAGCGCGGGCAAGGACGGCGCCATCTACGCCCAATTTGCATCGCAGCTTGAAGACGTCCGCGTGGCCATCTTCCGCAAGGACGCCCTGCGCAGCCTCATCTTCATCATCCTGGCTGCCGTGCCGCTGTTCCTCTACGTCAAAGGCAAGCTGAAAGCCGTGCCCGCCTTTGCCGTCCTTGCAGCACTCATCCTTGTCGACATGTTCCCCATCGACAAGCGCTACCTCAACAACGACAACTTCATCGACAAGGCGAAGTTCGACAAACCCTTTGTGGCTTCTCCTGCCAACCAATACATCCTCAACGACAAGGCCTTAAGTTACAGGGTGGCCGACATCACCAGAGACATGTTCAACGACGCCAGCACCTGCTATTTCCACAAGTCGATTGGCGGCTACTCAGGCGCCAAACTCCGTCGCTATCAAGACGTCATCACCCAATACCTTGGGCCTGGACTCAACCGACTCCGCAGCGCGAAGACCGCCGAAGACATGGCGAGACAGTTGGCGCAACAGGAGGTGCTCAACATGTTGAACACCAAATACATCATCTTCAACCCACAGAGCCAGCCGTTTGAAAACCCGTTTGCCTACGGCAACGCCTGGATGGTGAACGACGTCCAGATTGCCAACACGCCAAACGATGAATTTAATGCATTGGCCACCTCAGACTTGCACCGCACCGCCATCATCGGCAAAGAATTCGAGCAAGAAGTGGCAAGCTATCGACCTCAGGCAGAGGATGGAAGCATCACCCTCACCGATTACAAGCCCAACCAGCTGACCTATAGCTTCTCTGCCAGCGAAAACAAACTGGTGGTCTTCTCCGAGATCTGGACCAGCAAAGGCTGGACGATGCGAATCGACGGACAAGAAAGTCCCTTGTTGCGCGCCAACTATCTGCTGCGTGCCGCCATGGTGCCTGCCGGACAGCACGAAATCGTGATGCGCTACGAACCCAAAATCTGGAAGGTGGGCGGTATTGTTTCGCTGGTGAGTTCGTTGGCCATCATCTTGTTTGCTGTCGCCACGATTGTTCTCTCCCTAGTCAAGAAGAAGGAAAAACCGGCATGACCAAGGTCTTATTCATAAGATACAAGAAAAACAACGGGATTTTGGACGGTGGCGAACAAGTCACCGAGATGCATTATGACACTTTGACCCAACTGGTGGGAAAAGACAATGTCGAGACCTGCTATATCCATAAACAAGACAAGAAACGGTCGATTCTGGATTACCTACGTGGAGCCATGTATTTTCCATTTGACTATCATTTTGGTTTGACCCCAAAGAAAGTCAAGCAAATATGCCAGTTGGCTCAAAACTTCGACATTGTCTTTATTGACCGCAGCGTCTTCGGCATCATTGCCAAAAAGTTGAAAGAAAACCATTACAAAGGAAGAGTCATCGTTTTCTTCCATAACGTGGAGGCATTGTATTTTGATGCCAAGATCTCAAAACGCATCCCCTTCAGGAACGTCATCATCAAAAGTGCCGACCATAACGATGCCTACTCATGCCAATTCGCCGACAAGGTCATTGCTTTGAACCAAAGAGACGACGACAAACTGTTTGAGCGATACCAAAGGCATGCCAACATATTGATTCCCATCGTTTTCCGCGACAGATTCAAGCCTGAGCACCAAAGCGAGGCGTTTACCAAAGCCAAACCAGAATGTCTGTTTCTCGGCAGCTATTTCGCCCCAAACAACGAAGGGCTCCTATGGTTTGTCCGAAATGTACTTCCCCATGTTGAAATCAACTTTAAAGTGGTAGGGAAAGGCATGGAAAAAATCAAAGAAGAGGAACCAATCATGCATGACGTTGAAGTCATTGGTAGCGTACCAGACCTAACGCCTTACATCAACGAAGCGGACATCATGATTCTTCCCATCTTCAAGGGTAGCGGCATGAAAGTCAAAACCTGTGAATCACTGATGTTCGGCAAGAACATCCTTGGAACCGATGAAGCTTTTGAAGGTTATGATGCTGATTACGACTGCATTGGAGGCAAATGCAACACAGCAGATGATTTCATCAGAAAAATCAATGACTTCATCACCTCCCCCCGACCTAGATTCAACACCTACTCTCGCCAATTGTATTTGGAGAGATATTCAGAATCGACTTTGTCAGAAAAAATGCGGAAAGTCTTGTTCGACTAGTAGCATTATTTTGGTGCCTTTTGACGGACAATCTCAAGATTCCTATATTGTCGTACAGGATAAGGACGGCGGCATGTCTCGCTCTTCTCTGAAGACCAATTCTTCACAGGCGTCATAAAGTCCTTGCCATAGAAACCTGAAAGCCATGAAGCCGCTTTGTCAGGCATATAGAACTGGATGCCAAGAAAATCTTGACGAGAGAAAGTAGTCTTCTCAGCAGTGATGATTTCGCTAGGGAACCCATCCGACTCGTTGGCCTCTTTCCAATCCTTGTATTCGTGCTTATAGGAGACTATGGTTGCGATGGTGTTCTCGTCTTTTTCAAAGAAATAATAAAAGTCTACCGGGACCTTATTGTATTCAAACTGCTCAATCGTTATTCTCCCATCTTCCTTGAAATAGAACTGGCGCTTGAGGACAAAGCCGTTCTTTAGCATAATATCTATCAGATTATCAGGTCGTTCTGACTCCATAATACCAATATCAAGGTCATAGTCATAAGGGATAAAACCTTTCTCTCGATAGGCACCCAACAAAAGGCCAAACACGAAAAACGGGGTAATGCCTTCCTTCGTCAGCACCTCGTCAATCTTGGCCAAGACCTCCAATCCGTGCTTTTTAATCGAAGCCGCCTCTCGTTTTGCAATTTGACGGTTCAGAAGAGCCACAATCTTGGGATAAATGCCCAGTTTGACAGCCGCCTTCACTGCCGTATCCCTTAAAAAGCTATGTTCACTCATCATTATGACTTTTAATATCGTTTAATCATTGGTTGAATTGCAGAAAATCCTTGGAATGGACGTCTTTTTTGATCTGTTCCTCAGAAGGTAGTGTCATATAATCGCCAAAGATGCGGGTAAGAAAAGCGTCGGCATTGCCTGGAATCGGCAGTTCTTTTCCCTCGAAAGGCACCCTTTTCACTGGAAAGACCTCTGAAAACCGCATATCATGATATGGCGTTCCCTTACCCAAATCATAGTGCATCTCCCCTTTTTTCCTAAACACATCCAACGGGAAGGTAAGCGGCTGAAAACAGTCATAAATGAACCAGTTGACCTTAGTAACCGCCTTCCTAAGCCTGTCGTTTTTCAACCTATACATCCAATTGAGCAAGGCAGCTCGTGCTTTGGCGCACGTCCAGGCCCTGAAATAGCTATGCTTAGAAACACAAAAAACATCAATCCCATAGCCCTTGTACTTATACAAGACGCCCCGAGCGGGGAAACAGCCTAACAGACTGCCTTCCTTAGCCCTGTATTTGGGGAAGCCGAAAGTGTAGTTAAAATCGGTCTTCCTAGAATGCAAAACGAATTTGTCAGACTCCTTTTCCAGCAAAATCTTTACTAGTTTCTTGTAATCCTCTTCGTACAAAGCGATATCCACATCATCGTCCCATGGAATAAAGCCTTGATGTCGGACCGCACCCAAAGCACTACCTCCAGTAAGGAAATAAGTAAGCCCGTTTTCCCTACAAATCTCGTCGAGAACCATTACTTCCTCCAACAATAGCAATTGGAGATTCCTTAACGGCGAGCCATCTGGAGAATATTTCTGCCTTAATCCCGAGGTATCAATCATATCAAGAAAGGATTTCAGCTGCAAAAATAGGCAAATTTGATGTTGTTGGGACTTTTTTTCTAATTTTGCACCTCATTTCAACCCAACAACTCATTCTGAGACCCATGAAAGAATCTTTAGTCATTGGTGGAAGCAACGGCATAGGTTTAGCCATCGCTTTGGAATTGCAGAAAAAAGGCCATTTCGTACATGTTGTCGATAAAGTGAAAAACGACACACTTGATCAATACGACAACATCCGTTTCTGTCAAGCCAATCTTCTCAATACAGACTTTTCCTTTTTAGAGCAATACAAAGACATCGACACCCTCGTCATTACTGCCGGATTTGGTCGCATCGCACCTTTTGAGGACATTCTGGAACAAGAGATTCAGAACAACTTTCAGGTCAACAGCATTGCAGTCATAAAGACACTTCATTTCTTCTTCCCCAGGATGAAAGAAAAGGCCTCATTCCGTTGCGCCGTGATGGGAAGTATTGCTGGACTCATCAGTTCGCCGCTTTTTGCCACTTACGGAGCCACCAAAGCCGCACTTTGCAAGGCCATCGAAAGCCTGAACGTGGAATTGGAGATGGCCGGAACCGAGAATCGTATCTTGAACGTCTCGCCCGGATCCATCAAAGGCACGCAATTCAACGGTGGAAGCAACGACCTGAGTCAAACCGAAGCCTTGGCGAAAGCCATCATCGACCAAATGGAGCAAAGGCAGACACTCTATATTCCGCAATATGAAGAAGTGTACAAAGGTGTACTCGAACGCTATCACAACGACTCGCGCCAATTCGGGTTGGACAGTTATCAATACAAGCAAGCCTGTGGACGCACCAGCAGCAAACCACAACTGAAAATCGGATACCTGAGCGGCACGTTCGACCTGTTCCATATCGGTCATCTCAACCTGTTGCGCCGCGCCAAAGAATATTGTGACTATCTGGTCGTTGGTGTGCACAAAGACGCCTCCCATAAGGGCAAGAGCACCTTCATCTCATTTGAAGAACGTTGCGAAATCGTCAAGAGCATCAAATATGTTGACGAGGTGATTCCTTCGGAAAGAGAAGACTGCGATGTCTACCTCAAAGGCATTGTGAAATACGACTTCCTCTTTGTTGGCTCCGACTACAAAGGCACAGAGCGCTTCAACCGTTATGAGCAGATTTTTGCCGACAAAGGTGTGAAAATCATCTATTTTCCCTACACCCAAGGCACCAGTAGCAGCCAACTCCGCGAAGCTCTGTCAGCCATCCGCCATTCCAAGTAGGTATTCTCAAAAAAAAGGCATATTAACTTATTATATTTAGAAATAATTGATATTTTTGCGGCATTATAACCCTTGCCGCAATGAGACCTTGTCGTTTTCTCATAGCATTGTTTTTGTTGCCGCTTTTCGTGTGGGGTCAAACCGTGTCCATCGGCGACATCCTTTGCACCGACGGGAGCTTTGTCAGCCGTGAGGCTTTCCCCTCTTCGGGCAGGACAGCACAGGGCATCGTGTTCTATGTCGACGACACCGACACTCACGGTTGGGCCATTTCGCTTGACAGCCAAGGCGCTTCCATCCAGTGGTGCAGTGAAAACAATTACGGATACGACATCCCTGATTTGGCCAATTATGCCGATGCCCGTGTCGCCATGCACGACCTCAACGGCTTAGAAAACACTGGCATTATCCGTAATAGCGGCAACAGCTCCGACTTCCCAGCCGCTTGGGCGGTCGACTACGACAACGGCTGGTATTTGCCCAGTGCCGGCCAGCTGCGGTACCTTTACTCCTATGCACCCGAAATCAACGCTTCACTTCAAGTAGTGGATGGAACTTCTCTTCCCTATCACGACAACTGCTATTGGTGGTCGTCGACAGAATACACCGAATTTCATGCCTATGACATGAACACAGGAGGCAGCCTTGGCGATTATGTGAAAGACAACCACGTGAATTATCCCCCAAACGGTGTTGGTGTGCGCCAAATCAGAGACTTCACCATACCCAATCCCGTCCATTCCACCTACCATATCGGCGACCTCATCACCAACGACGATGGCAGCCAAGGCATCCTGTTTTATGTCACTCCCGACCAAACCGAAGGCTGGATGGTCGCACTGAATGACGCCTCCACATCCGTGTCATGGGGCAATGGTGACGTGCCTGGGCTGACCAACCAAACCTACTCCTCGCCTTATGGAAGGCTGCTGGACGAGACCGACGGCTTCGCCAACACCGGCACCCTCAGAGGCTATCAAAACGGGTTGAACACCGCCGCCAACGTCGTCGACTACGAGCATGGCTGGTACCTGCCCACAGCGGGTCAGTTGTCGAAGCTCTTTGGGGCACTACCATTCGTCGAAGACCCATTGCAAGCCCATGGCAGCACCCTGGCCGAGGCAGAGTATTGGTCAAGTTCGGAGGCCAACGGCGACGAAGCCTTCACCTTGAGTTGTGTCCCAAGTGCCAATATCAGGGCTGGGCATTTTGTACGTCGCGAAAAGTCGTCGAACTATAGGGTACGTGAGGTCCGCAACCTAAGTTTTTCTAATCCACCCCTGCCCGACCCTACCTTACCCGATAACATCATTGAAAGCGACTGCAACCAATCCTTGGAAGGCTCTCCTTGGAACATAGAATTGCTCCATTCAAGCGCCGAAAACGACATCGCATCCTATTCCCCCGTTTTGGCGGGCGACATTGACGCCAACGGCGTGACCGACATTGTGGTGGCCAGATACACCGACAATGCCTACCATTCGAATGGCTTGTATGTTTTTAGTGGGCTTGACTTAGATATACAATCCATCATCAATATCCCCGACACCCTGTATAATTACAATGGTTATGCCATCGGGCGCTATCCTTTGTCCAATGGGGAGATGCAAGGTGCCATCTTCGTCCATACCTACGACAAATACATCCGAGCTTATACCATCGACGGCACGTTGCTGAGAGTTTCCGACCAACCCACATCGTGCGACGGAATGCTCTCACTCGCCGATTTCAACGGCGACGGTTTCCCTGAGATCTATTCTGGCAGCGACATCTTCGACGCCGCCACGCTACGATGGCTGTGTTCGGGACCTGCAAACGGCAATAAAGGCCTTGGCTTCAGAGGCCCGCCGCTGCAAACAGCCGTGAATACCCACCATACTTATTACGCCATGTCATTGGCTTACAATGCTCTAGGTGACACGAAACAAGAGTTGATATGCGGCAATACCATCTACAACGTGGATATCGTCAGCCGCACCAACCCAAGCCAAAACTCCATCACTGTCAACAAAACCATCGCGCCGCCATCAGGCTTTTCTCAAGATGGTCATGTTCTCGTTGCCGACTTCGACCTCGACGGCGAGAGCGAGGTATTAGTGCTGCGCGACAACACCGACGACCACACTCTTGGCTACATCTACATTTATGCCTACAAGCCTTCCAACGGGCAAATCATATTCCAAAAGGCGCACCATGCCTATTGCACAAGCTACCCCTTCGTTGGCAACATCGACGAAGACCCTTATCCCGAAATCGTACTGCTCGAGAAACAACTCTATAACCCTGCAAAGCTGTTCTGCTGGCGTTATACGGCCAATGATGGGCTTACCACCGTGTGGGAACAAGAACACAACGATTCATCGGGGCAAACGGGACTCACACTATTCGACTTCAACCAAGACGGCATCATGGAACTCGTCTACCGCGACAACAAGAACCTGCGTATCCTCAACGGCAGCGGGAAGAGTCACATCACTGGCAATGACACCATACGACCATACGACCTTTACAGCAGAAGGATGAGCGCAGGTACAGGTGTTGAGTATCCCATTGTGGCCGACGTCAATGGCGACGGATTCGCTGAGATTGTGGCAACTGGTCTCTTGAACTCAACACAAGAAGTCGGCTATGGTGGCATTTTCATCTTTGGTAGCCCAGGCAACTGGTCGCCGTCACGCCCTGTCTGGAACCAATACATGTACCACGTCACCAACGTCAACGAAGACCTCACCATACCCACCTTCTGCTTCGACAAGGCCACCGTATTTACAGGATCTGACGGCACCGTTCGTAGGCCTTACAACAACTTCCTGCAACAGGCTTATTACATCACACCCCAAGGCGAACCCTACAACCCTGGTCTTCCTACAGAAATCAGCATCCAAGGAAGCGACTGCTCTTCCTTCACTTTCAATGGGATAGAATACACCGAGAGTGGTCACTACGAGCAGCTCATCGAATCGCCCGACGGCTGCGACACACTCTACCTCATCGAAGTCGAACTGGGACAGCCCATCACCTTCCATTTATGGAAAACCCGATGCGATCACTTTACATGGAACGATAGCACTTACTACGAAACCGGCAACTACCAGCAGACCTTCGAGGGCTCCAACGGCTGCGACAGCATCGTTACGCTTCATCTCACCATCACAGGACCTATTTATCACGAATGGTCGATAGTGGTCTGCGACCGATACAAATGGAACGACACCACCTACACCGATCCGGGCGACTATGTGCAGGAATTCGTCACCTCGCAAGAGTGCGACAGCATCGTCACCCTGCATCTCACTTTCTCCGACGCCTTGGAAGTCGACGTCGACACCACGGCCTGTGACAGCTATTCTTGGGACGGGAACCTTTACACTCAATCTGGTATATACGATAGCCTATTCGTCACCTCTGGGGGCTGCGACTCGCTTGTCCACCTGCACCTCACCGTCGACCCCTACCCCGATCCCATCCCTGAAATCCAAGGCTTGACTGAGGTTTATGTTTGCACCGACTTCTTCTCGGGTCACTACCAATACCACGTCAACCCCGTCGGCCATGCCACGCGCTATGAATGGGAACTCGACGGCGCCGACTGGCCCATGGATACGACAGGTTTGGACTGCCACCTTTGGGTCGTCTCAAAAGGCGTAGCCACTCTGAGGGTCAAGGCTTGGAATGAATGCGGCATGACCGAGCAGACGATCGAAATCCATGCCGGATTCTATGACCTTGACGACCACGACAATATTCCCGTTGCCTTATATCCTAATCCTTCGAGCGACAGGGCTTACATAGTGGCCGAA